>NZ_JAOCZL010000007.1:0-133889 GCF_041414825.1 Pseudoalteromonas sp. 68 DY56-GL68 | reverse complement strand
TGATCTTCCCCTAACACTGTAGACATCTTTTATTTAGAAAATGAAGTATGATGAGAGATGTTATGAGTAATAATAAATATCCCCAAGAATTTAAAGATGAAGCTGTTCGCCAAGTGGTTGATAAAGGCTATTCAGTACCTGATGTTGCCAAACGTTTGGGCATTTCCGATAAGTCCCTGTATTACTGGGTCAAGAAAACTAAAGTACCAGCCAAGAAGTCAGCAGAGCAGGAAGAGATCCGCAAGCTAAGAGCTGAGTTAAAACGCGTGACTGAAGAGCGGAATATATTAAAGGAAGCCGCCGCGTTCTTTGCAAGCGAGTCAAGGAAAGATACGCGTTCATAAAATCACGACTCGAAGTTTACCGCGTCAAAGCAATGTGTCAGGCATTAAATGTTCACCGTAGTGGCTTCTATGCTTGGCTCAAACAACCACTATCTAAACGTGAGCAAGATAACCGGAGGCTGCTTGAGCGTATCAAGGCTGGCTATGTTGAGAGTGGTGGTGTTTATGGCAGTCCACGCATTACTCATGAGCTACGCAGGCAAGGTGAAACATGTGGAGAGAATCGTGTTGCCCGTCTAATGAAGCAAGCCAAGCTAAAAGCTAATATCGGTTATAAAAGGCGGTACTTTAAGTCAACCGTGCCCGCATTAATTGCGGATAATCACCTTCAACAACAGTTTGTTGTTAGTGAACCAGATACGGCTTGGGTAGCAGACATTACCTATATCAAAACCTATGAAGGCTGGCTGTACCTTGCCGTCGTACTTGATTTATTCTCGCGAAAAATCATTGGTTGGTCGATGCAACCGAACATGAGTAAAGATATCGTGATCAAAGCACTATTAATGGCTGTTTGGCGCAGAAATCCAAAACATGAAGTAATAGTTCACAGCGACCAAGGCAGCCAATACGCGAGCTGTGATTACCGTGAATTCTTAACCGCAAACAACTTAGTACCGAGTATGAGTCGCCGAGGACATTGCTTAGATAATGCGGTAGCAGAAAGCTTTTTTCACTCACTAAAAACAGAACGCGTGAAGCGAAAAGTGTACGAGACTCGTAATGATGCTAGAGCAGATTTGTTTGATTACATTGAAATGTTCTACAATCGTAAACGATTACATAGCCACCTTGGCCATGTGTCTCCCGAAGAGTATGAAAAACAGTATTTAACTGGAAGCTAGAAGTCTACAAAATTGGGGGAAGATCAATATTCCAATGCAAATTATCTGGGCGAGAAAAATCAATTAATACTTCAAATGTAGGCTCGGTATCTGACGTTATAGATCAGTATAGAGCGGATGGTTTGATTTGTAATTGCTACATTGACTCTACACTTTTTGATCGTCTTGATGGAGCCTCTGATAGACGCGGAATAAATATTGAAACTTGGTCTGGGTTTGAGATAGAACGATTTTTATCCAGAAGGCCGCTATTAAAGCAACGATATGAAATAACTTAATAATTAGGGGACCGTCGGATGTTACGCACCGCTGCTTTGAGCGCTATGACTCACAAACGACATTTTAAATCTCCCGTACAATTGACGCGCTAAGCACGACCCATCATGCTTGCAAGATCGGCTTATGGCTAACTACGGCTAACCGGACTTGATTATTTCTCACTCAGCTCCCCTTGAATGCTAAACCGACAACTGGCACTGTCTGTAGCTCAATAACAAAACACAACAGGAGTGAGGATGTCTCAATTTGATAATGTAAGTGTGCTGAAAAAAGCCAATGTTTATTTTGATGGTAAAGTGTCTAGCCGTACAGTGGTATTTGCTGATGGCAGCACGAAAACGTTAGGCTTTATGCAACCGGGTGAGTTTGAGTTTGCTACGAGTAAAAAAGAGTTAATGGAACTTAACGGCGGCAGTTGGCAAGTGCTATTACCTGAAGAGAGCGAATGGCAAACAATGCAAGCAGGGGAGTCATTTACGGTTGATGCGAATGTCACCTTTTTAGTAAAAGTGAGTGAGTTTGCTGATTACTGTTGTTCGTACACTTAATAAGCAGTTGTTAACCTCTGTGAAAAGCCCGTGCGATGCGGGCTTTTGCATATTTTATCTGCAACGCATGATCTAAATCATCTGTGGTTACAATCAATTACTAATTATCTGTAATTTTCGCTTGTGTTAATTCAATTCGCCCCCAATACTAACTGTGAGGTAACAAGAAAAAAGGATACCCTATGAAGATTAATATTTCTGGTCATCATGTTGACGTTACTGAGGCTGTTAGAGCTCACATCAACGAGAAATTCTCGAAAATTGCTAGCCATTTTCCATCATTAATATCACTCGATATTATTCTTTCAAAAGAACATCACAAGTATCAAGCTGAGATCAGTACCACTTATGAAGGTACGCGTTTATCGGTTAAAGGAGAAGATGACGTGATGTATCCGGCTATCGCAAGCGCGGCTAAAAAACTCGATGCATCACTTAAACATCGAAAAGGGCAAATGAAAGCCAAATTACATGAAAAACCGGTCAGTACCACGCCGGAAATCGCCCACGAAATCATTCAAGAAATGGATCTGAGCTAATTACAATGTGCTAGCCTGAAGTGGCTAGCCTATACTAAAATTGAAAAGCCAACCGCTTCACAGCGATTGGCTTTTTTGGTTTTTACTTTCTACCTTATCCAACTTCCAATCTCATCTAAAACACTGTAAGTTGCTTGTAACTAAGAATAAAACACATAAAGCGTATGCAATCAGCAGTATCAAATTGGCAATCTAAATTAAATGCTTTAGGGCCGGGTATTTTAATGGCTACAGCCGCCATTGGTGGCTCGCATTTAGTGGCGTCAACACAAGCGGGATCATTATTCGGTTGGCAGCTATTTTGGCTAATCATTGTAGTAAATGTATTAAAGTACCCATTTTTTCGATTTGGTATGGAGTACACCTTAGCCACTAAACAAAGTTTAGTTGAGGGTTATAAGCAAAAAGGACCAGGTTACTTTTATAGTTTTATTGCGCTGAATATTGTTGCGGCTGTGGTGAATACCGCAGGGGTATTACTATTAACGGCCAGCTTATTGCACTACGCGTTACCTATAAGTATTTCAGTTACACTGCTGTGCTGGCTAATTTTGGTTGTGTGTTTGCTTATTTTGTTATTGGGGCACTTTAAGGCGCTCGATAATGTTTCAAAGCTTATTATGGGGCTGCTTACTGTAACAACCGTGGCTGCGTTGATTGTAGCTATTAACAATGGTGCTATAAACCATGCAGCAGTGGCGCCTGCTGACTATGTGGGCCCATCGCCTTATGAACTTGCCATGCTTGGCTTTATGGTGGCACTTATGGGCTGGATGCCAGCACCCATCGAAATTTCAGCGATTAGCTCGTTATGGCTAAAAGAGAAGCAACATCATCAAGCGGTGACTAAACAACAAGGCTTGTTTGATTTTAATTTGGGTTACTGGCTTACCGCAGCACTTGCGTTAGTATTTTTTTCATTAGGTGTGTTGGTGCAATATGGTCACGTGCAGGCAGTTCAATTAGGTGGCGTGGCGTTTGCCAAACAGTTGATTGATATGTATGCACTCACCATGGGGGAGTGGGCTAGGCCGCTGGTTTCAGGTATCGCTTTTTTATGTATGTTTGGTACCACGCTGACCGTACTTGACGGCTACGCCAGAACATTAAATGAGTCGCATAAATTGCTACCCGTTAAACAGTCAAAACATAGCTTGAATATGTGGCTATTATTACAAGCATTTGCTGGCATGGCAGTGATTTTATTTTTTAAATCAGCTCTTGGGCCAATGCTTACCTTTGCAATGACCCTCGCTTTTGTCACGACCCCTGTCTTTGCGTGGCTGAACTTTAGTTTAGTTCGCTCAGAAGCCAGCATTCATCACTCAACCTTACTTCGCATATTGAGCTGGTTAGGTTTAGCTTATTTAGTGGGCTTTGCGCTAGTGTTTTTGGTTTGGAAGGTAATGTAGGTTGGTTTGAGCGAAGCGAAACCCAACGGTGAAACTGTCGTAAGCCTTAAGTTATTAGTAAAGTTTGCGCGATATAAAATCGCGCCTACAATTTTAATTCAACTCCCTTACCGCAGTACTGATCTTAGCTAGGGTGCATATATGGCGTTGTGTATAAACTGTTTTATAAAGTCATGATGGCCGTTGCAAATTAATTATCCAGTTCTAATAAGTTGTTTGGAAGCTTTGTGTTAAGGCCAGTTAAAAAGGTACAAAAGTACATAAAATAGATATAAAAAAGATATAAAAAAGATATTCAGATCGTTTTTATTTAAAGTAAATGAAGCTAATGTCTGGGTTCTACTCAATCTTGTCAAAGAGAAAATTGTTATGTCTATTTCTTCAAAAATTTTATTTATTCTATGTCTATCAATATCTTTTGTATCTTCAGCAAGCGAGAAGCTTGAGCGAACCTCTTCAACTTACCATGCACCTAAGTGGATGGCACAATTGTTTAACGAGCCAATGCAATATGATCCGAACGTAAAAGTAAAAACGATGAATACTGTCAATTCACAAAGTGGAATTGTAATTAAAGAAGGAACGGGAAAAGGGGTGCATTTACTGGGTAATAGTTATTGGCGAGTTAGCCCTGCTGTAGAAGCGATATCCCAAATTGATAATATATCGGAATCAGGGTTAGCAGATAGTGATAGGTACTTTTATGTTTTATCACGCGCTAAAACTGATGAGCAAAAGGCGGCTGTGATTTCTTTAAAAATAAAGTTGCGTTTAAGCCGTGAAAAAGATTCATATGTGTACTTTGATGGTACTAATTATCACCTAGCAAAAGTAGCAATCCATGAAAAGTCTTTTTTAGGAACCAGTTCGGACCCTAAAAAGCTAATACAAAACTACGTAAATAAAACAATAGTTAAAGTAGCATTGATTACTCCTGAGTTATTAGATCCTAAAATTAATAACCTCGATAACATCATGCACCTTGTTGAAAAACAACTGGTTAATAACCACTCCGCTTTTTCACAAAATGAAAAAAGGCATAACCAAATCTCCTACATCCAATATAACAGCAGGCTTTTTAATAGTGATGACGAAGATGACGACTCAGTAGAAGATGACTTAGCGGATTGGTATGAAGAGGTTGATGACTGGATGAATGCTTATGAGAGAGATCTAAATGCTGATTATTTTTATTGGGGGGAATATGAAAACGATTTTGGTGAAACATGTGGCTTAGTCTTATACGAATATGATTTAGACGGTGATGGAGATATGGATGATACATTTATTGAGGATGAGTATTTTTGTGAAACATTTTAATTAACATTAAACCACCAGTTAGTTTTTTCTTAAGAATTCAAGTTAAGTTTAATTATCAAGAGTATAAGATATAAGGCCTATCGTAAGGTTAGCGTTGAACGCTAAACAAAAATTCACAGCCTTAACTCAATTCCCTAATTGCATTACTAATACCATCTAGCGTGAGTGGGTACATGCGGTTGTCCATTAACTGCTTTATAAAATCAATTGATTGATAATAACGCCAGTGTTCAACGGGTTGTGGATTTAGCCAAGCGACTTTATCAAAATGGTTGGTGATACGGTTTAGCCAAGCACTGCCTGGCTCTTCATTCCAATGCTCGACACTGCCCCCAGGGTAGGCGATTTCATAGGGACCCATAGTGGCATCGCTAACAAAGATCACCTTGTAATCGCTGGTGAACTTGTTAATCAGGGTCATGGTATCAATTACGTTTGAGTGACGACGTTCGTTGTCTTGCCAAACATGCTCATACAAACAGTTGTGAAAATAGTAAAATTCAAGGTGTTTAAACTCGCTGTGGGCGGCGCTAAATAACTCTTCGCAAGTATGAATGTAATCATCCATTGAGCCACCGATATCAAACAGCATCAACACTTTTACCGCATTGTGGCGCTCTGGTGCCATTTTTACATCGAGCATGCCGCCTTGCTTTGCGGTTGCGCGGATGGTTTCGGTTAAATCGAGGGTATCGCTGGCGCCAGTACGGGCAAATTTACGCAGTTTTTTAAGGGCGAGTTTAATGGTGCGCGAGCCGATTTCACGGTCACTATCAAGGTTTCGGTAGCTGCGTTTATCCCATACTTTTACAGCACGGCGATGTCGGTTACCGTCTTGACCAATGCGCACACCTTCAGGGTTATAACCATAGGCGCCAAAAGGCGAAGTGCCACCGGTACCCACCCACTTATTGCCGCCTGCATGACGTTTTTGCTGTTCTTCAAGGCGTTGCTTGAGGGTTTCCATAAGTTTATCAAGGCCACCCATGGCATGTAATTGCGCTTTTTCTTCGTCGCTTAAGTGCTTTTCAAACTCTTTGCGTAGCCAATCATCAGGCAATGCATGTTGCTGTTTTAAGCTTTCGAGCAGATCAAGGTCGGCGACTCCGCTAAAGTAATCAGCAAAGGCTTTATCAAAGCGGTCAAAATGGGTTTCATCTTTCACCATGATGGTACGCGCTAAGTAATAAAACGCGTCTACATCGGCAAAAATAACTCCTTGCTTGAGCGCATTGATTAAATCAAGTAGCTCTCGCAAACTAACCGGTAAGCGGTACTCGCGTAGCTTAAAGAAAAACGCAATTAACATCTTAACGGCGGCTCATAAACGCAAGTTTTTCGATTAAGCTAATGTCTTGCTCGTTCTTTAATAGCGCGCCAAACATGGGCATTAAGCCGCCTTTTTGGCTTTTATCATGCAGTGTTTTAGCGTCGATATCTTCAGCCATCAGTAGCTTTAACCAGTCGAGCAATTCGCTGGTTGATGGTTTTTTCTTAATGCCATTAACTTCACGTAGATTAAAGAACACCTCAAGTGCTTGGCGTACTAAATCTTGTTTAACATGCGGGTGATGCACATCGATAATTTGCGCCATTTCTTCACTACTTGGAAAATCAATGTAATGGAAAAAACAACGACGTAAAAAAGCATCTGGGAGCTCTTTTTCGTTATTCGACGTGATGATCACAATCGGTCGTTGCTTAGCAATAACGCGCTCGCCGGTTTCATAAACATGAAACTCCATTTTATCGAGCTCTAATAACAAGTCGTTGGGAAATTCAATATCGGCTTTGTCTATTTCATCAATCAACAGCACTGGGCGTTTATTATGTTGCTCTCCATAGGTAAAGGCTTGCCATAGTTTCCCTTTAACAATGTAATTGCCGATATCGTGAACTCGTTCATCGCCTAACTGACTGTCGCGTAGACGTGATACCGCATCATACTCATAAAGGCCTTGCTGCGCTTTGGTGGTTGATTTGATGTGCCATTGAATGAGGGTGGTGTCTAAGCTTTTTGCAAGCTCCTCGGCCAGCATGGTTTTCCCCGTGCCTGGCTCGCCTTTTATCAACAGCGGTTTTTCGAGCAATATGGCCGCGTTAACGGCTTGTTTTAATGCAGAACTTGCAATGTAGTTATCGGTTGAATTAAAAAGCACGATGTCACCTTATCTGGTCTGAGCAGTGATTAATAACGTTATGATGCCATAGTTATTCTGTGTCTGAAAGGTATGCAAAGCGCGGCACTGTTTTGCCATCGATTTCAACGGTTTCTAAAAACATGCTAAGTGGGCGTGCCCACATACCAAACTCACCATACAGTGCTTGGTAAATAACAAGTTGCTCTTCGGTTTCACTGTGGGTGGCAACATACTCAACTTTGTATTTTGGGCCTTTGTAGTGTTGATATATACCTGATTTGAGAGGATGAGGTTTTATTGCTGTAGTCATGTTTTGATCTCTTGTATAATTACGTTTTGCACTTTTTAATGCTAAATAAATCGCCAACACTATGAATTATATTTCGTTAGATGAATACAAGAAAGCATGGGTTTTTCGCCATAAAGACATGCCTATCAGCGCAGATGATGCACTGCAAATTAAGCCAATGACAAGTGAACGTGCAGCTGTGCTTTGGACTACCATGGTCAGCCGCGAGCATGACCACCCAGATTTTTTTGATAAAACAGATTGGTGTGGCAAAGAAGAGAGCTTTATCGAGACACTTAATTGGGAAAACGCATGGGAAGCCGGCGAAGAGCAACTCCCCGAGGCTATTTTGGCGCACCTTGATTGGGAAGCAAACACGACAGTGTATTTTTGTATGGCACGCGACAATATCATCGAAACTAGTTTTGCTGTCTTTAAACGTTGTTGGCAAAACTTTATGTTTTTAGCTGATGGCAGTTTGTTAATGGGCAAAAAACGCGATGCTGTTGTGCAGTTTTTAGAGTCAGGTAATGCCAAACTGGGTAAAAAAGGCGCAGTAAAGTAGCGCTCAATTAACGCTCTATGCTATAAAACAGTCAAGCAATTGTTTTATAAGAGCGCGCATTGTCAACTTCAAACTCTCAGAGCAAATCGTTACAACAAGCCGAAATTTGGCAAACTGATGCCGAGCGGGCTTTGTATGCTCAGTTGTGTAATGCTTTTTATGCGCGTGAAATTCCACGTTTAGTTGAAGAGCCAGATGCGGCAAGATTAAGACGACTATTAGCCAGTTTACCTTTTTATATTGAACGGCTTGCTATACGAATTGTGAGTGGGGATGCGCCTCTACAACTTGATTCACAAAATGGTAGTTGGCTCGAGAAGCAAAAAACGCAGCCTCCTGTGCATAGTAAAAATGAGTCAGCGCGTTTTTTTAGTCAATACGCTAAGCGCGGGTTAATTGTTCCCGTGTTAATTAATGACGGTCAATGTACCACAGTTCGCATAGACAGCTTAGATCAAGTAAGCGACAATAAGGTACATTGCAATGAGCTTGGCTGGTTTAATCATTCGGGTGAGTCATTGGAAGACACGCACGCTCAATTATTAAAGCCTTCAAAAACGATAATGATAGCGGCGTGCTGTGGTCACCAATGGCAGTTTAATAAACGAGTAACACCTAAGCGTTTATCTTTAAGAGAAATGCTATTAGCAAGCAATATAAATTGGCGCAACCTAAAGCGCCCAAAGACTTAATTTAACCGCGAAGGAGTGTTCAATGCGGGTTTTTCAATTCGCCTTGTTATGTTTGGCGCTATTTATTCAGTACCGTTTATGGTTTGGTCATAACGGGGTACAGGATTACACTCGCCTTAAGCAAGCGGTTACGTCTCATCAAGATACCAATGCCAAGCTTTTGAAGCGAAATAAAGTACTTAAAGCTGATATAAAAGATTTAAAGCTCGGCCAAGAGGGAATTGAAGAACGTGCAAGGAATGAGTTAGGAATGATTAAACCAGGTGAAACATTTATTCGAGTGTTACCTAGACAACAAAATAATGAAAGATAAGCAAATAATTACCGCTATCGTCCCTGCCGCAGGGGTTGGTAGCCGCATGCAACACTCCACGCCTAAGCAATATATTGAACTTGCTGGCAAAACGATTTTAGAACATACCCTTAGCAAGCTTGCTGAACTTAACCTCCTTCGCACCATTAAAGTCGCAATCAGCGATGGTGACGGCTATTTTGCTGATTTACCGCACATTGATAATCGTATAGAGCGAGTAACGGGAGGGAAAGAGCGTGCTGACTCAGTGTTGAATGCCTTATTATCACTTGCTGATAATCCTCCTGATTGGGTTTTGGTGCATGATGCTGCAAGGCCGCTGGTATGTTTGACTGATATCGAGCGCTTAATTGCAGACTGTGTTGCTACGAATGAAGGCGGTATTTTAGCCTCTAAAGTAAAGGACACCATAAAGCGTGGTGAGACGCATTGTAAGCAAACAGTGCCGCGTGATGATTTATGGCAGGCACTTACCCCCCAGTTCTTCCCTTATCAAGCGCTGACAGATGCCCTTACAAATGCGCTTAAAAATGGTGTAACCATCACGGATGAAGCATCTGCAATGGAGTGGGCTAAGCAGCCTGTTAAATTGGTGCCAGGTCGTAGCGACAATATTAAGATCACCACGCCAGAAGACTTAGATTTAGCTGAGTTCCTACTAAATAAACAACAAAATGAGAGTACCCCATGATTCGAATTGGCCATGGCTTTGATGTTCATAAATTTGGCGGCGAAGGCCCGCTGGTTATTTGTGGTGAAAAAATTGATTACCCACAAGGGTTCTTAGCACATTCAGACGGTGATGTGGCTATTCATGCATTGTGTGATGCGATATTAGGTTCTTTGGCTATGGGTGACATTGGTAAGCACTTTCCTGATACAGCCAGTGAATACGAAAACATCGACAGTCGTATTTTATTACGCCATGTGGTTGGGCTTGCTAAACAGCAAGGGTACGTACTTGGCAATGCCGATGTTACGATTGTTGCACAAGCGCCAAAAATACTGCCACATATACAAGCAATGCGTGAAAACTTAGCCGCAGATTTAGAGGCTGATATTTCACAGGTTAATGTGAAAGCAACAACCACCGAAAAGTTAGGCTTTGAAGGACGCAAAGAGGGCATCTCAAGCCACGCAGTCGTTATTATGAGTAAACACAATTCATGAGCGAGTTAAATTACCTTTATGGTAAACCTCTTTCTAAGGCTGACTTTAAAACGTTTGCTGAAGATTTTATGGTTGATGAAGACTTGGGTATTGAGTTTACAGGTTCTGGT
Source organism: Pseudoalteromonas sp. 68 DY56-GL68 (assembly GCF_041414825.1). NCBI lineage: Bacteria > Pseudomonadati > Pseudomonadota > Gammaproteobacteria > Alteromonadales > Pseudoalteromonadaceae > Pseudoalteromonas > Pseudoalteromonas sp. 68 DY56-GL68. The sequence goes on along the minus strand of NZ_JAOCZL010000007.1, from coordinate 123,322 downwards.
GAACATGTTTGCTTACAGGTTGTAAAAAAAGGCGAAAATACTCAGTTTATTGCTAAACGCATTGCCGAAAAAGCAGGTGTATCACCGCGCGATGTAAGCTATGCGGGTCTAAAAGATCGCCATGGTGTTTGTACCCAGTGGTTTAGCGTGCCAGTACCAATTAAAAAGCACATAGAATTTAGTGAACTGAATAACGAGCAGTTTTTTGTAATATCGCAACAGCGCCATAACCGTAAGCTCAGAACCGGCTGTCATAAAGGCAATCGCTTTACTATTACGTTACGTAATGTGACTGAGCCGCTAGATATTTTGTGTCGTATCAATGCTGTGCGCGCAGGCGTACCTAATTATTTTGGTGAGCAGCGCTTTGGTCATGGCGGTCATAACCTTGAGATGGCTAAACGAATGTTTGCGGGAGAGCGCATTCGCGATAAAAAACTGCGTGGCTTAGTGATTTCAGCTGCGCGTTCTTATGTGTTTAACGAAATAGTGAGTATGCGTGTTGCTGAGCATGGCCTTGCTAAAACAATGCATCGCGAAGTGTTTATGCTTAGCGGCAGTAATGCCTTTTTTGAAGACAACATAAGCGATGACAATATTGCACGCTTAGCGTCTGGTGATATTGTCATGTCGGCGCCTATGGTAGGTAAAGGTGAAAAAGGCCTGACCGAGACTGAAAAAAAATGGCTTACACCTTATCAGTCGTGGATTGATGGGCTTGCTGAATTAGGTCTAAAGAATGAGCGTAGAATGTTACGCTTAATACCCGATTCATTAGCAGTAGAAACCATAGATGAGAGCACATTGAAGCTCAGCTTTGGTTTACCTAAAGGCTGTTTTGCAACCGCTCTGTTACGGGAGCTGGTGGACTATCAAGATGCAAGCCCGAGAGAACAAAAACAAAAGGATGCGTAAATGAAAATCTTATTAAGTAATGATGATGGGGTCAATGCTAAAGGGATTGCAGTTTTGCACCAAGCTTTGATTCAAATCGCAGAGGTAACCTTAGTTGCGCCTGATCGCAATTGCAGTGGCGCAAGTAATTCACTCACTTTAATGAACCCATTACGAGCGACTACATTAGACAATGGGTTTATTTCGATTAATGGCACACCGACAGACTGTGTTCATTTAGGTGTAAACGAGCTCACTGACGAGCTGCCTGACTTAGTTGTAGCTGGTATTAATCATGGTGCTAATTTAGGTGATGATACGCTGTATTCTGGTACGGTAGCAGCAGCAACTGAAGGACGTCATTTAGGGTTACCAGCCATTGCTGTTTCGTTATGTTCTAAAGAAGGCAACCATTTTGAAACTGCAGCGGCCGTTGCCGTGAGTATTATTAAAGAGCTGGCTTCTCATCCACTACCAAAAGATCAAATAATTAATCTAAACGTTCCTGATATTCCTCTAACAGAATTAAAAGGTGTGAAGGTGACGCGTTTGGGTTCTCGCCATAAAGCTGAAACCATGACTAAGCAGCAAGACCCTTGGGGCCGTGATATATATTGGTATGGCACGTTAGGCGCTGAAAGCGATGCAGGTGAAGGCACTGACTTTTATGCCATCAACAATGGTTATGCATCGGTGACACCATTAAGCGTTGATATGACAGCGAAAGAAAGCTTGCAAGCGGTTGATAGCTGGTTGGCAAATATGGAGATTAATGGTGCTGACTAATTATAATCGCAGTGCGTTAGCGTTGGCTGAATTATTAAAGCGAGAAGGGGTAGAGGACTCTATCGTACTTGAAGCAATAGCAACAACACCCAGACACTTATTTGTTGATGATGTATTGCAGCACAAAGCGTATCAGAATACCGCATTACCCATTGGCCAAGGGCAGACTATCTCACAACCGTATATTGTTGCACGGATGACCGAGCTTTTACGTTTGGCTGGTGTTAAAGACAAAGTGCTTGAAATAGGCACAGGCTCTGGTTATCAAACAGCGATACTTGCCAAAACATTTAGCAAAGTTTGTTCTGTTGAGCGAATTAAAGCACTGCAATGGCAAGCAAAACGGCGTTTACACAAACTCGATTTATATAATGTAACAATGAAACATGGTGACGGCTGGCAAGGTTGGCAGTCTCAAGCACCATTTTCAGGCATCATTGTGACAGCTGCGGCTGCAACAATGCCAAAAGGGTTATTAGCACAGTTAGCTGATGGCGGAGTCATGATTGCCCCTGTGGGCGAGCAAGACCAACAATTAATGATGGTTGTCAGAAACGGCGATACATTTAGTGAACATGTAGTTGCACCAGTACGATTTGTACCTTTGGTACCTGGTGACATTGAATAGGACGTCATACTTTGAAGTTATTTACTAAGTTATATGATATGGCACTTGTGTGGGCGAAGCACCGCCACGCAGAGCGCTATTTAGCAGGGATGAGCTTTGCCGAATCTGTTTTCTTTCCGGTGCCGCCCGATGTCATGCTGGCGCCAATGTCGCTTGCACAACCAAGCAAAGCATGGCGTTTTGCAAGCTTTACTACCATTGCATCTGTCATTGGTGGTGTTTTAGGTTATCTTTTAGGTTATTGGCTATTTGAGCCTGTTGTAGAGCCTTTTATTGCTCAAATGGGTTGGCAAGCAAAGTTTGACTTAGCACTTAGTTGGTTTGAAACCTATGGAGTTTGGGTTGTATTTATCGCTGGATTTTCGCCTATCCCCTATAAGGTATTTACGATAGGAGCTGGTTTAATGCAGATGGCCTTTTTGCCCTTTTTAATTGCCTCAGCCATTGGTCGTGGTGCACGATTCTTCTTGGTTTCCGCTTTAATGAAGTGGGGTGGGGTTAAAATGGAGCAAAAATTACGTCAATATGTTGAAGCACTTGGCTGGGGTTTAGTTATTTTAGTTGTGGTTGCATACTTTTTATTACGATAGCACTTAAAACCTTTAATTAGCATTTCAAGGAGCATTTTACGGTGAGAAAGCATTTAACAGTCTATGTTGCTTTGTTTCTTAGTATTTTGCTCTTTGGTTGCTCCTCTCGCAATGCGCCGGCGCCGGTCAGTAGTTTAGATAATCAAATTAATCCCACTACCCGTAAAGTGATTATCACGGGTTCAAGTTATCGAGTACAAAAAGGCGATACGTTGTACTCAATTGCGTTTAGCGCTCAGAAAGATTTCCGTTCTTTGGCAAAAATAAACCGCATTCCAGCACCTTATACAATTTACCCTGGACAACGCATTTTGCTCAAAAAAGCAGCGGAAAAACCAAAAAAGACGAAAAAATATACGAAATGGAGTAAAAAGTCTACTGTTTCGAAACAAAAAAATAACAAAAAATTAAAAAAAGAGCTTGATCAGCCAAAACAACGAGAGTATGTTCAAAAACAAGCCAACAAAAAAGTTAGTGTAAGAAGTAGTAAATCTAGTACGAAAGTAATATGGAGTTGGCCCGCTCAAGGTAAGGTCACTCGCCGTTTTTCTACTAAAGAAAATGGTTATAAAGGTTTACAAATCGCTAATAAAAAAGGGGCATCTGTTTTAGCTGCTGCACACGGAACGGTGGTTTATGCTGGCAACGCATTAAGGGGATACGGTAATTTAATTATTTTGAAACATAATGATGATTACCTAAGTGCTTACGCACACAACTCCAAGTTGCTCGTAAAGGAAAAACAGGAAGTAAAGGCGGGTCAGAAAATAGCAGAAATTGGCAGTTCCGACTCTTCAGTAACGGCTTTGAGATTTGAAATTCGTTATCGAGGAAAAGCAGTCAACCCTGCTAAATATCTACCTTAGCCACGGGTATTGATAAAGTGATTTAGCTCAATCACATATTTGCTCGGGAGGACGCTTATGGGTCACACAGCAAAACTTGAGAAAACAACAGAAACGATTGACGATAAATTTGACGATACAGTAGTCGAAGAAGAATCTTCTGATTTACTAGAGGAAGTGGATAACGAAGAAGATATTTTTGCAAAGGATGAAGTCGCCAAGAATTTAGATGCAACGCAACTATATCTCGGTGAAATTGGTTTCTCTCCTCTGCTCAGTGCAGAAGAAGAAGTATACTTTGCTCGTAAGGCGTTGAAAGGCTGCGAAGCTTCTCGTAAACGAATGATCGAAAGTAACTTACGCTTAGTGGTGAAAATTGCTCGTCGCTATAACAATCGTGGCCTTGCATTACTTGATCTAATAGAAGAAGGTAATCTTGGTCTTATCCGAGCCGTTGAAAAATTTGACCCAGAACGTGGTTTCCGTTTTTCAACTTACGCAACCTGGTGGATTCGTCAAACTATTGAACGTGCCATCATGAATCAAACCCGTACTATTCGCTTACCAATTCATGTTGTTAAAGAGCTGAACGTTTATTTAAGAACCGCACGAGAATTAACGCAAAAGCTAGACCATGAACCAACAGCAGAAGAAATTGCAGAGTGTTTAGATAAACCTGTTGAAGACGTAACAAAAATGCTGCGTCTAAACGAAAAAATCACCTCAGTTGATACACCAATTGGTGGTGAGAACGATAAAGCCTTACTCGATATTATTGCTGACGAAAAAGGCTCTGGCCCTGAGGGCGAAGTACAAAATAATGATATCAACAAGCATATAGTTGATTGGCTTGGTGAATTAAACCCAAAACAACGCGAAGTATTAGCACGCCGCTTTGGTTTGCTTGGCTACGAACCATCAACGCTTGAAGATGTTGGTCGTGAAATTGGCTTAACACGTGAGCGTGTAAGACAAATTCAAGTGGAAGCATTACGTCGCTTAAAAGATATTTTGCAACACGAAGGTTTAAGCACTGATAGCCTGTTCGACCAATTCACTTAATTTGACAACAATGCATACCTGATAAAGGGTATAGAACCTACGGGTTCAGAACACACAAAAAAGCTGACGTAACGTCAGCTTTTTTATTGTGTAATTAAAGTAAATCTTTTAACTGATATAACAGCTGATGTGCTTGCCTTGGTGTGAGGCTGTCAGGATCAAGCTGCTGTAAAGTTAATTCAAGCTCTGATGGCTCATTATCAAAAGCCAGTGCTTGCTGTTGCTGCACAGGAGCTGTGACCGGCTGATGATTTTCGAGCATTTTTAGCTTTTGTTTTGCTTGTTGAATCACCGCTTTTGGCACACCGGCAAGTGCAGCAACTTGCAAGCCAAAGCTCTTACTTGCAGCCCCTTCAAGTACTGTGTGCATAAAGGCAATGGTGTCGTTGTGCTCAATGGCATCTAAATGCACATTAACCAGTCCTTGTTGCTGTTCAGCAAGTTCTGTTAATTCAAAGTAATGAGTTGCAAATAGGGTTTTAGCTGCAATCTTTGAGGCTAAATAGTCTGCAGTAGCATAAGCGAGTGACAAGCCATCATAGGTTGACGTACCACGACCAATTTCATCCATCAGCACCAACGATTGTGCGGTAGCATTATTCAAAATTGTGGCTGTTTCTGTCATCTCAACCATAAAGGTCGAGCGCCCAGATGCCAGATCATCACTTGCGCCAATACGTGTGAATATACGGTCAATGTTACCGATTTCGGCGCTATCTGCCGGTACGTAAGAGCCTATATGTGCCATTAGTACGATAAGCGCGGTTTGGCGCATGTAAGTTGATTTACCACCCATATTTGGACCAGTAATGATTAGCATTTTACGGTCATTATTGAGCTCTACTGGGTTGGCAATAAACGGGTCTTTCATGACCTGCTCAACAACAGGGTGGCGGCCTTGCTTAATGCTAATATTGTCGTTATCGCAAAGTGTTGGTTTAGCGTAATTAAGTGCTTGTGCACGTTCTGCTAAGTTATTTAATACATCTAAATCAGCTAACACAGCAGCCATGGTTTGTAGCTGCTCGATATGCGGGGCAATAAATTCAAATAACTGCTCGTAAAGTTGCTTTTCAAGGGCTAATGCTTTTGATTGGCTACCCAGTACTTTATCTTCGTGCTCCTTTAGCTCTGGAATGATGTAACGTTCATTGTTTTTAAGCGTTTGGCGACGAATATAATCCGCAGGCACTAAATGTGAATTGGCACGGCTAACTTCAATAAAAAAACCATGTACTTTGTTATAGCCAATTTTAAGCGTACTAATACCTGTGCGTTCACGTTCACGCTCTTCAAGTTTTTCAAGAATATCAGTCGCACCTTGGCTCAGTGCACGCCATTCATCAAGTTCACTATTATAACCTGGGGCAATAACGCCACCATCACGAATAAGTACAGGCGGAGTTTCTATAACAGCACGTTCTAGTAAATCCTGTAGTTCAGGCAATTGTTGCGAGTTTGCGATGATCTGACTAATACGTGGATTGTTGGCATCCATTAGTAGTTCGTGCAGTGGTGCCAAAGCTTGCAAAGCGCTGCGCAAGCGCGTTAAATCACGGGGTCTTGCGGTGCAAAGTGCTAAGCGAGCAATAACACGTTCAATATCACCAATTTGCTTTAATGACTCTTGTAGCTCACCGCATAGTTGTGCATCAATAATCGCACTTATCGCATTGAGACGAGAGTTAAGCTCAGTTTTGCTGCGCACTGGAGTGTGAATACGGCGTTTTAGTAAGCGAGAACCCATGGCTGTTGCTGTTCTATCAAGCACTTGCGCGAGGGTGTTTTCGTAGCCGCCAGAAAGATTCACCGTGAGCTCTAAATTTTTACGAGTTGCAGCGTCGAGGATCACTGCATGTTCATTTTGTTCAAGAGTGATGGCACGAATATGTGGCAGGGCAATGCGCTGAGTATCCTTAACATATTGCATTAAACACCCTGCAGCAATGAGTGCGTTATGAGCTTTATCGACTCCAAACCCCACTAAATCCTTAGTACCAAATTGGTCGCACAGTAAGTGCTGGGCAGTATCTAAATCAAATTCCCACTCAGGGCGTCGACGCGCGCCTTTTATATGCTCAATTAGGTGCACATTTGCAAACGTTTCACTATAAAGCAGCTCAGCAGGCGCTAAACGTTGTAATGTTGAGCTAAATGCTTCATCAGTATTGACTTCAAGAATATTAAAGCGCCCTGAATTGATATCAAGGTAAGCTATTCCGTAAATACCCTTGTTGCTTTGCCACACACTCGTTAATAAGTTGTCTTGACGTTCTTGCAGTAAGGCTTCATCAGAAATCGTGCCAGGCGTAACAATGCGCACAACTTTGCGCTCTACAGGGCCTTTACTTGTCGCAGGGTCGCCTATTTGTTCACAAATAGCAACGGATTCGCCCATTTGCACTAAGCGGGCTAGGTAGTTTTCTACAGCGTGATAAGGGACACCGGCCATTGGGATTGGATCACCACCGGCTTTGCCGCGGTGAGTTTGAGAAATATCAAGTAATTGTGCGGCACGTTTGGCATCATCAAAAAACAGTTCATAAAAGTCACCCATTCGATAAAACAACAAAATATCTCGATGCTCTGCTTTTATTTTAAGATACTGCTGCATCATAGGGGTTTGTTGTTTTATAGTGTGCGGTGCATAAAGATCAAACGACATGTACTTACCCAAAGGCTGAATATGGAATTACATCAAGAGATTAAAACACTTGCTGCGAAATTAGGAGCTATTTTAACGGATAAACGCTTATGGATCACTACCGCTGAATCATGTACGGGTGGGGGGGTGAGTTATGCGCTTACAGATACGCCTGGAAGTTCTAATTATATTGACCGTGCTTTTGTTACCTACAGCAATCAGGCAAAGCATGAACTACTTGGTGTTAACGAGCAAACATTAAACACCTACGGTGCCGTAAGTGAACAAACGGTCCTTGAAATGGCACCGGGAGCTGCAAAAGCAGCAAAAGCTGATATTGCGGTTGCGGTTTCTGGCATTGCAGGCCCTGGAGGTGCAACACTGGATAAGCCCGTGGGGTTAGTGTGGTTTTGTATTCATTTTGCAGGGAAAAACTATTCGAGCAAGCAGGTTTTTTCTGGGAATAGAGCAAATGTTAGAGAGCAAGCTATTGTTTATTCTATAGAAAAAGTAATTGAATTGATAAAATCAGAAAATTAGCTTGATACTGTGATTTCATACAGTATACTGTCTGCATTAGCCGGATTTGGAGAACAGAATGAACGATAACAAACAAAAAGCGTTGGACGCTGCTTTATCACAAATTGAACGTCAATTTGGTAAAGGTTCAATTATGAAATTGGGTGATAATAAAGCCCTTGATATTGAAGCTATCTCGACAGGTTCACTTGGTATTGATATCGCGTTAGGTATAGGTGGTTTACCGACAGGCCGTATCGTTGAAGTATATGGTCCTGAATCATCAGGTAAAACAACGCTTACTTTACAAGTTATCGCTCAAGCTCAAAAGCAAGGTAAAACATGTGCGTTCGTTGATGCTGAGCATGCACTTGATCCTGTATACGCACAAAAACTAGGTGTAAACATTGATGAGTTACTTGTTTCTCAACCAGATACGGGTGAACAAGCATTAGAAATTTGTGACATGTTAGTACGTTCAAGTGCTGTAGATGTAGTGATTGTTGACTCGGTTGCTGCACTGACACCAAAAGCTGAAATTGAAGGCGACATGGGTGATTCACACATGGGCTTACAAGCTCGCTTAATGTCGCAAGCACTTCGTAAGTTAACGGGTAATATTAAACGCTCAAATACACTGTGTATTTTCATCAACCAAATCCGTATGAAAATTGGTGTTATGTTTGGTAACCCAGAAACAACTACGGGTGGTAATGCACTTAAGTTTTACGCTTCAGTACGTTTAGATATTCGTCGCATCGGTTCAGTGAAAGAAGGTGACGAAGTCGTTGGTAATGAAACCCGCGTGAAAATCGTTAAGAATAAAGTTGCGCCGCCATTTAAACAGGCTGAGTTCATCATTATGTACGGTGAAGGTATCTCTAAACATGGCGAGCTAATTGATTTAGGTGTTAAGCATAAACTTGTTGAAAAGTCAGGTGCTTGGTACAGCTATAATGGTAATAAAGTCGGCCAAGGTAAAGCTAACTCAATTAAGTTCTTAAAAGATAACCCTGAGATCGCAGATGAAATCGAAGGCAAACTACGCGAGATGCTATTACTGCAAGCCACTGTACAACCAGAAGATGGTGAAGATGCAGGCTTAATCGCAGAAGATGAGCTATAAATCGCTTTAAAGAGTATCGTTAAGCGTGATTTGACCCGCACTTAACAAAAGAAAGCCGCTACCCTGTGTAGCGGTTTTTTTATGGTTGAAATAGTCTGTGGTCGCGTGTTGTTTATTTGATTGGTCGCGGGGTTACCCTCTGCTACAAGGTGGCGTAGTTGCGATTTTATATCGCGTTTCGGGTTATGTGCTTATTTGAATGCTCGCGGGGTAAACCCGCAGCTACGGGAGCGTAGCTGCGATTTTATAGCGCGTTTAATAGGATTGTTAAAAACGCTAAAGTTAGATTATAGCTGCCAGTTTAATGACATAGCATAACCGCGTGGTGCACCGTAGTAACCTTGCTCCCAGAACAAGCTGTGAAGGTATTTTTCATTGGTTACGTTGTTGATATTAAAGTTAACACTCACATTATCATTAATGTCATAGGTTGCCATCAGGTTTAGTAAGCCATAGGCATCTTGTTTTGTAACCGGTACCACACCTGAAGGTTGTGTCGGTTGCACACGTTGCGTGTCATCCTGCCATTGGTAATTTAAACCAAAGGTTAGGCCATCTATTTGAGGTACTTTCTGGGTTAAAGCAAGTTTAACTTGATTCTCTGGTGTGTAATCTTTTACTAATTCATCACCATCGATATTTAAGTTACTATAGCTAAAGCTAGCACTAAGCGTGTCGTTGAGTCGGCCACTCATTTCTATTTCAAAACCGTCACTATTGATGCCATCTGCACCATAGTAGCGTGTGTCATCTGGTTGAGAACCAGGAACAGCGATAGCTAGGCCTTCTTGCTTAGCATCGAAATACGCAAAGGTGACGAATAAGTTGTCATCAAGTAATTGTGCTTTCAAGCCGATTTCGCTGCTTTTACCTGTGATTGGATCTAGGTAATCTCCGTTAATATCACGCTCTGTTTGTGGTACAAAAGTTTCTGTGTAGCTTGCATATGTAGAGAAACGTTCGTTAATGTCATACACTACACCGTAATAAGGTACAGTTTGATCACTGTCTTTATCTTTCGCTTTTCCATATGACTCGCCCTCAGTTTCCCAGTCTACATGGCTAACACCCGCTAAGAAACTCAGTGAGTCTGTGGCACGAATTCGTGTAGAAATATAAGCAGAACGCTGACGGCTTGTAATATCAGCACCTGTTAAACCATCATCAAATGTCGGTGTGGGTGCTGTGCCATCCCAACCACCTAGTTCAGGCATGCGAGGGAAGCCATTTTCATTATCATAAAGAGACATATCATCGTTATCCATATCCGCTTGATTTACACCAAACGATAGGTCGTGCTCCATGCCAAATAAATTAAACTTACCTGTTGCATAGATATCTAAAATATCGTGCTTATCTTTATGGTCATACTCGCTTGCGTAACCAATTAAGCCTAAACCTGTTTCTCTATCAGGTGTTTTATAGACATAAAAAAGCTCTGAATCTTGCTCATTTTCTAAGTGGGCATAGCTTGCTTTTAAGAACCAAGTATTCGTAATTGCTTGTTCAATTGATAAGAACAACTGCTCTGTTGTGTTGTTCCAGTAAGACCAGTCAGATGCTGTACTGGTTGATTCATCAAAGTTAGTTGCCGAGCCATCGCTATAATAAAGAGGGAGTGCCCCCCATAATGGGCTATCTGCATCTTTTTTCTGGTTAACGTAGTTAGCCGTTACTACCGTGCTATCCGTTAACTGGCCTTCGTAAGCAAGATAGTAAATTGTTTTATCTTGCTCATAGCGGTCAAGATAAGACTCTGCTTTATGTTTGGTAAATACAGCACGCACAGCGTGATTTTCATTTAGTGCAGTTGATGCATCAAGCTCTAAGCGTTTGCTATCCCAAGAGCCGTACGATACAGATGCATTGACTTGTGTTTGATAGGTTGGGCGTTTTAAAACCATATTAACAGTTGCAGACGGGTTACCAGCACCTGTCATTAAACCATTGGCGCCACGGACAATTTCAACGCTATCGAAAATTGAAGTATCTAAAGTTCCCTGGATAGAGCCGTTGTCTTGTGGCATACCCATGCCGTTAACCTGAAAGTTTGTTATCTCAAAACCACGTGCTTTAAAGTAGGTACGATCAGTTTCAATTTGCTCAACAGTGACACCTGGTGTACTTTCAAGAACTGAGTTCAGATCATCAAGTGAAAAGTCATTCATTAATGCACGAGATACAACAGAGATAGACTGGGGAGTTTCTTTTATTGTTAGCCCAAGTTTTGTTGCAGATTGCGCTTCTTCAGTGATGTAGTTTTTATGGTGCTGACCATAAACAGCTATTTTTTCAATAGGTTGTTCTTTTTCTTGTGCAGCGAAAGCGTGACCACTTAATAGTGCTGAAGTCACTAAGCTCAATTGTGAAAGGCGCAAAAATTTAGTTGATGACATGCAAATTCCCAAATAGTTCAATTCAGATTGTAAATTAATGCGTAATCTAATCTAAATGAAAATGGTTTGCAATTAGGTTTGTCGGTGTTGGCTTAAAATAAACAAAAAAAGCGGCCGAGGCCGCTTCAGGAAGTAAAACTGATTAGGGATTAAAAAACGTATTTTGCAGAGAACTGCAAACGATCCATATCGCCATCTGTGCCACTTTCTAGTTCACGCTCAGCATGTTTATATTCAACACCAAACGTAAGCTTTTTAACAGGTGAGTATAAGATATTTGCACTATAGCTTTGACTCGTTTCTGTAGGGTCGCCAGAGATTGCAAATAAGTCACTATTATTGTCAGCAGAGAAGAATGAATAAAGGAATGTTGAACGCCATTGGCTATTCCAATGTTGCTGATAGGCAATAAAGCCTGATGTTGAATCAATGGCATCAAGATCATCACCATCAAGCACGGCACCATGAGCAACATTTAAACCCACGTAGCGACCTAAGCCTGAGCCCTGTGTAAGCATAAATTTAAGGTTGTTTTGACCAAAGTTTACTTTACCAGACGCGCTAATACCAAATGAAGACTCATCGGCATCAATACCATTCTTTTTATAGGTTAATTGGCGTGCAAGACCTGTCACAACTAACTCACCCCAGTCCGCTTTGTGAGTATAACGGGCTGTAAAATCAGGCATTGCGGCATCATCGGTTGCTACGCGAGCACCACCTTGAGTGGTAATGGTACTTTCAGGGTTTTCGATTGAAAAAGACCAACTACCCGTTGTGTATCTTGCCTGAGCTTGGCGAGCAAACACAGTACCTTCTGCTGGGCCAACAAAATCAAGGGTTTCTGGAAGAGCTCCTACGTTTTGGAAGTTCGACCATGCTTGACCGAATAACCAACCGTCATACGTGACATAGGCTTGTCGAATACGTGGTGCATAGGAATTAGTAACGCGCTCATTACCACCTGGTGCAGATGCTAAAAAGTCGATCTCAATTTTTGTATTTATCGTTTTTCCGTTATCTAATTTGGTTGCGGTACCAAAGTTGAAGCGAGATTGGCGAGCATGCATATCAAAGACAGCATCATTGTCTGCATCAGGTCCAACAGGAGTCGTACTTGGCACGTAAAAATCGCGACCAACGCTTGAACCGTCAGGGATACCTGATGAGTAATCACTCCACATTGCATCGAGTTTTACATAACCGCCATAGGTGATATCAGTATTACCTATGGTGGCTGCGTGTGCTGTGCCTGTCAGCGCACAAAGTACTGCTGATGCAGTTAATGTCTTCAGGGCTGTTACTTTTCTTGTTGTCATAATGTGTATTCCTGTCAAAGCTACTTGTATGTTGTTGTATCACTGTTGTTTAAGAAGTGATTTCTCTCAATTATCTATTGGTCTATTAGACTAAGGTGGTACTAATACTAAGTGAGCAACAAAGTTTGTTTAAATTAAGGTAGTTAGTCAGATGTATTAGTACATTGGACTTGATTATAGAAGGTGATTACGAAGTTTTTTGTTTATTGGTGAGATATACAACTAAGGTCTAATATTTTAAGTCGCTTTGCTGAGTGATCCTTGAAGTAAGCCTTTGGCAAGTAATTAACATGGAGACGACAACAATGTCACAAAGTATCTATCCAGTTCCAGCGCATATCAAGAATGCAGCACTCGTTGATAACGATAAATATAACACACTGTATAAGCAATCTATTGATGACCCAGAAGGATTCTGGCGAGAGCACGGTAAACGTCTTGATTGGTCGACCCCTTATAATAAAGTGAAGAACACGTCATTTGATAAAGGTCACATTAATATTCGTTGGTATGAAGACGGACAATTGAACGCCTCTTATAACTGTATCGACCGTCACCTTGCTAAAAATGCAAACAAAACAGCCCTAATTTGGGAAGGTGATAACCCTGAACAAAGCGAAAACATTAGCTATCAAAAGCTGCATGATGAAGTAGCAAAACTCGCCAATGGCCTTAAAAAGTTAGGTGTTTCTAAAGGTGATCGCGTCGCGATTTATATGCCAATGACTCCACAAGCTATTTATGCAATGCAAGCATGTGCGCGTATTGGTGCCATTCACTCTGTTGTATTTGGTGGTTTCTCTCCGTCAGCAATAGCTGATCGAATTAACGACTCAGGCGCTAAGGTTGTAATTACATCTGATGAAGGTCGTCGTGCAGGTAATTGTGTACCACTTAAAGCAAACGTTGATGAAGCTGTATCGCAAGACTCGGTAACCAGTGTTGAGCATGTCATCGTGCATCAATTAACAGGTGGCGACGTTGAGTGGAATAGCCATGATGTTTGGTGGCATGACCTAGTAGCGGATTTACCAGCAGAGTGTGAACCTGAGCCAATGAATGCAGAAGATCCACTTTTCATTCTTTACACTTCAGGTTCAACGGGTCAACCTAAAGGGGTTGTTCATACCACAGGCGGTTACCTTGTGTATGCATCAATGACCCACGAGTACGTATTTGACTTAAAAGAAGATGATATCTTTTGGTGTAGTGCCGATGTGGGCTGGATCACAGGTCATAGCTACATTGCATATGGCCCATTAGTTAACGGTTGCACACAGGTTGTTTTTGAAGGTGTTCCGACTTACCCAACAGCGGGCCGTATGGGTGAAGTAATTGATAAACACAATGTTACTATTCTATACACTGCACCAACGGCTATTCGTGCTCTGATGGCGAAAGGCGACGAGCCAACGGCCACATCAAAACGTACCAGTTTACGTATTATGGGATCTGTTGGTGAGCCAATTAACCCTGAAGCGTGGGCGTGGTACTACGAGCATATTGGTAATGAAAATTGCCCAATCGTAGATACGTGGTGGCAGACCGAAACTGGCGGCATTATGATCACGCCATTACCGGGTGCAACAGATATGAAGCCAGGTTCGGCAACTCGTCCATTCTTTGGGATTGCACCAGCACTATTTGATGCTGAGGGTAATACACTAGAAGGCGCGGTTGACGGTAACCTTGTTATTTTAGATAGCTGGCCTTCACAAGCGCGAACAGTTTATGGCGATCATGAACGTTTTGAGCAAACTTATTTCTCAGCATACCCAGGTGTGTATTTTACAGGTGATGGTTGTCGTCGAGACGAAGATGGTTACTACTGGATCACTGGTCGTGTTGATGACGTGCTTAACGTATCAGGCCACCGTCTAGGTACAGCTGAAATCGAAAGTGCATTAGTTGCTCACGAAGCAGTTGCCGAAGCGGCTGTTGTTGGCTATCCACATGACATCAAAGGTCAGGGCATTTACGTGTATATTACACCAAATGAAGGCGTGACTGTCAGTGATGAGTTAACAGCAGAGGTGCGTAACTGGGTTCGTAAAGAACTAAGCCCAATTGCATCACCAGATATGATTCAATGGTCGCCAGGCCTACCGAAAACACGTTCTGGTAAAATCATGCGTCGAATTCTACGTAAAATCGCGGCAAATGAGCATCAACAGTTAGGTGATACTTCGACACTGGCCGATCCGAGTGTGGTTGATGAGTTAATCGAGAACAGATTAAATCGTTAAAAATGCGTTAAAAACTTGATTAGAAGTTGATTCTAAACGTAGTATATCGGCTGTCACTTAGAAATAGGTGTCAGCCGAATTTATTAGGAGTGAACCATGAGTCAGTTTTTAATAGCGGACGATCATCCGTTATTTCGTGAAGCGCTGAAAGGGGCATTGAGTGCTAAGTTCGCTGATTTAGAAGTGTTTGAATCGGAAAACTTTGATACCACATTGCAAGTGCTTAGCGAACAAGAAGATCTTGATATTCTACTGCTAGACCTTCACATGCCAGGTAATGGCGATTTATACGGCCTTATTCGTATTCGCGAAGACTATCCAAGCTTACCCATAGCTGTGGTATCAGGTAGTGAAGACATTAATATTGTTTCTAAAGTGATGGGATATGGTGCGATGGGGTTTATACCTAAATCATCGTCATCAGATGATATTGCCATAGCTATTAACCATATTCTTGAAGGGGATGTATGGTTACCCACAGAGCTTAAAGATAAAGTCGCCGCGGTTGATGGCGAAGACAAAGAAATAGCCGCTCAGGTGGCATCGTTAACGCCACAACAATATAAAGTGTTGCAGTACTTACACGAAGGCTTATTAAACAAACAAATCGCTTATGAATTACATATTTCTGAGGCCACGGTAAAAGCACATATCACCGCTATTTTCAGAAAACTTGGTGTATATAACCGTACTCAAGCGGTCCTTATAGCCTCAAAACTTCAACTTGATCCTATTGAGTCGAACTCGTAATTAGATAATAAAAATAATAAAGAGGCGGTTAGCCTCTTCATTAAAATAACTTAAGCAAATACCACGGTGCGATTACCGTTAATAAACAGTTTGTGCTCAGAGGCTAACTGTAAGGCTTTGCAAAAAACTGTTTTTTCTACATCTTTCCCCATTTTTGCCATCATTTCTGCGGTATCAGCATGACTAACATGGGTTATATCTTGCAAAATAATTGGCCCTTCATCGAGTTCATTATTAACAAAGTGAGCTGTTGCACCAATGATTTTTACGCCACGCTCAAAAGCCTGATGATAGGGTTTTGCACCGATAAATGCCGGTAAAAATGAGTGGTGGATATTGATTATTTTCCCTTCATAGCGAGCGACAAACTCAGGGCTTAAAATTCGCATATATTTAGCAAGGCCAATAATATCAGGTTGGTAGCTGGCAATTAGGTCACCCACTTGCTGATCGTGCTCTGCACGGCTCAACCCTTCATGAGAAACAACATGAAATGGTACATCAAAACCGGCTGCCAAAGGGGCTAAGTCTGGATAGTTTGCGATAACGGCCAATACTTCAATATTCAAAGCTTTTTCAAATTGTTTGAGTAAAACACCACCCAAACAATGTGCTTCTTTAGTGGCAAGCAGTACAACTTTGGTTTTCTCGCTGCTATGCAGTGCAAGCTCAGCACCATCTGGAAGTAAGGTTGCAAGGCTAGGTAAAAAGTTATCTGATACAGTGCCACTTAACTCAGTACGCATAAAAAAGCGCTTGGCGTCTTTATCAACAAACTCATTATTACGTGTGATGTTTAAATTATGCTCATGACAAAGGCCTGTGATTTTGGCAATTAAGCCAACATCATCATCGCATTGCGTGGTTAAAATCGTGTTCATAGTCCTCATTCTAATCCCGTTTGTGTGGCCTTTATTATTTGCTAATTTTTAAGTGCTGCATAGCGCAATTTTAACTATCTAATAATTAATTTAAGAAAAGCCGAACTCTCTTTGCTGTATTACAAAGTGTAATGATTATTGGTTATTTGTGGAAAAGTGAAGTAGTTATTTTATAAGTGTGATTTTTTGTCCATAATTTTTATTAAATACGTAGCTTTGCACATCTTTCTATACGTTTTTTAACAGTTTGGTAAGCAACTGTAAACCAAGGTAATATTTTGTAAAATATGAAATTTTCCTGATTTTTTCTAGTCCAAAGAGAGCATTAAAATAATAAGGAAAAACTTCATGAAAAGCACTTTGCTTAAAACAATAATGGCCTCTAGTCTCATCTGTGTACTTACTGCATGCTCAAGTGACGATAGTAGTGGCAGTGATAGTGGTTATGTACAACTTTATAATGGCTCATATAACAGCCCTTATACTCGCTTATTTGTAGATGATACCGAGCGATCAGGGACTAATTTTGGAGATGTATCAACCCGTCATAATTATAGCTCTGGTGAATATGAGTTGAGCTTTGAATATATTGATGCGAATGATAGTTACATCACAATCAATGAAGACACGATTAATATTAAAAATGACTATACTCAGTTAGTTGTTATGAATGGTGATTTTGCAGAGCCAACTTTTACTGAACTGAGTATTCCAACATCTGCCGATGAAGACGACTTTAATCTCGGCTTTTTCAATATTGTGGGTGAAGATAATTTATACGATGTTTATATTGCAACGGACGATGGTCTATTCGATACAGCAGAGCTCATTAGTACCTCGCCATATCTTACAGTACCGGAACTTTCGACCCTAGAGGAGGGCTACTACACACTTTATGTTACCTTGAGTGGCAGTACAGATGTCATTTTTGCCTCGCCTTCTGTGTATTTTAATGATGAAGCCAGCTATGTTGCGATGATACGCCCAAGTTATGCGACTGAAGAGGATGGTATAACCCTTGATGTTGTAACAGCAAGTAACTCTGTTACTCAGCTTAATCACCAAGACGCCGAAGGTCAGCTGCGTTTTATAAATACAATTGATGACTACCCACAAACACAATTTAAGATAACGCGCGGAACAACAACCAACAACACAGAGGTTGTTGTAAGTGATCAGTATTCAAACTACATCAATATGTCACCTAATAGCTACAGTGTCGCTATGCTAGATGAGGCCGGAGATAAAATCGTTGATAACTTTTTACTGACTCTGGAACGCGAGCAAAGTGCTGTGGGCGTATTTTATAAAGATAAAGAGTACGGCCCGCGTATGATGACACTTGAAGAGAACTTAACTCCAAGTAGTTACAGCCATGCTGTGACAGTCGTGAATTTGATTGACAGTTACGCAGGGCAGAATATCGATGAGGTTGACGTGTATTTCACGCTCAATGGGGAAACAGTTGAAGACACGAGTAATGTTATTGATGGTATTGATCAATATGATCAAGAAGAACAAGTCGTAGATAATGAGATTTACACCATCTATGTTGTATTTGAAGATAATGGGCAACAAATTGTTTTACTCCAACAAAGTGATATGGATTTTACCAAAGAAGGCAATTACATTTTGATTATAGAGCATGATGGTGCCGCAGATTCAGGCTTTAAAATGACATTAGAGCGAACTGTCACCGAACAATCTTAACAGGTTTGACGCAGTACCTTCGTTGCTTTACTCACGGCAAATGTTTATTGTATAAATAATTAGAGCGTTTGCTTTATGGAAACAAGGATGATGTATGGATGAAGGTATTGCGTTAATAGTGTTACTGGTTGCAGTAATTCTGTTTGGATCAGTGGCGGGTATTGTTGCCCTGTTTCAGCTTTCAAATTTAAGAAAAGAAGTGATAGCGTTAAGGAAGACGATCACGTCAAAGTCGTATCAGCCGCATCTTGCTGATGAAGCTAAAGTATCAGCTCATGTTGAATCGCAATTAAGAGAGCATGCACAGCCTTCACCCACTAACACAGAGCCCGATTCAACCACTCTTGAACAGCCTAAAGTTGATTCTCATAATGTTAAACTCAGCGTTTCAAAACAGCCCAAGGCAGATTATCTTTCGCCAATTATTGCTCAATTTAAAGCCAATTGGTTAACTTGGGTAGGAGCTATAGCGCTGGCGTTTGGTGGGATTTTCCTTGCCCGCTATTCACTCGAAGCAGGTTTATTATCAGAGTCTATGCGGGTTATTTTAGGGGCCGTGTTTGGTGTAAGTTTAATTACAGTCGCCGAGGTGTTGCATCGAAAAGGGATTGTTTTTGAAGGGTTTAGTAACTATATACCTGCGGCACTTGCTAGTGGCGGCTTTATAAGCTGTTTTGCTTTAACTTTACTTGCTTATTCACATTACGGATTATTACAGCCTTTACCTGCTTTTGGTATTTTGACCTTTGTATCTCTGGCTGCCAGTTGGATGGCATTAAGGTTTGGCCCACTGCTCGCGGTTATTGGCATAATTGGCGCCTATAGTGTACCGGTATGGATAAGTACAGGAAGTAACGACTTTATTGCCTTACTGACCTATGTTGGTTTTGTTACTGTATCAGCCTCTTTAGTGGCTCATTATGTGAAACGCCATTGGTTATGGTATTTGCTATGGGCTGGCCACTTAGGTTGGTTTTGGTTAGTGGCTGTCACTGCATCAAGCCAATTTTTATGGTTTATTAATCTGTATGCAGCTTTGAGTATTCTACTATTGATTGCGATACCGCGTTTAGGGTTAAAGCTCAGGCAAGTAGAGCACCGCCCTTATCGCTTTACAAAAATGCTAAGGCAACTGCCAGATACTCCCTTACTGCTGGCAATTATGTCCCCTGTGCTTTTATTAATGAGCACTACCAATGCATTGCTTGTCTGGCAGCTTAGCACTTTGTTATTTGTTGTTTTATTACTATTTTTGATTTTAAAAAATAGTGTATGGGATAACTGGCTACTACTCGCTTTGGCATGTGTTGTAATGCTATTGATTGCACAAAATAACACCGTTGATTTTTCAGAGCAGCTTTTTGTCTTTAGGCAAAACTACGGAGCAGGGCTGTTTTTCAGTGCGTTGTTTTTAAGTTATGGGTGGTACTTTTCAAGCAAGTATCCAAAACGTTTAGGGTTTACATTAATAGCTTCACTATCAACCTTTGTAATTGTAGCAAGTTTATATTTAATTACCCCTGACCATGCTTTAATGAGCGCTTATCCGTTATGGTGTGTTGTGTTGTTAGCGGTCAGTGCGCTGCTATTTAAACTCTCAGTAAATAATAACCATCCTTTACAGGTATTCTGCTACTGGCTTGGTGCTAATGCTAATATTAGTTTAGCGCTAACTATGCTACTTGAAGGAAGTAGTTTAACTCTCGCATTAACGGTGCAAGTGTTATTGATTAGTTTTTATGTGAACAAGCACAGTATCACAATGCCAAGTTGGCCATTAAAAGCGTTAGTTGCAGGTTTACTCGCGCGCTTGAGCGTAGCCCCTTGGTTAGTGGATTATAATGACACAAACCTGTTTGGTGTTCACTGGAGTCTCATTGTTTACCCTGTCAGTGCATGTTTGTTTTACTGGGCCGCAAGGTTTTGGCATCAACAACCTCTTCGAGTGTGGTTAGAAGGCGCCACTTTACATTGTATCGCTTTGTTCATAACGACTGAAACAAGTTATCAATTGGTGGGACGTTATCCTGATTTTGATAATTTATCGGTGTATGAACACATTCTACTTGCCTGTAACTGGGGCGTGTTAGGCTGTGTGTATTTATTACGTTCGAGGTTTACTCAACATTTGGTAAGGCTTTATCAGGCTAGTGCGATTGTACTTTTAACACTGGCTGGTTTATTCGCATTAAAACTACTCACTGCGTTGAATCCTTTCTTTGAGCCTATAGACATAGGTCAGTGGCCAATTATTAACTGGTTATTACTGCTCTGGTTTGTGCCTGCATTAATAATCTTATGGGTAGCAAAGTTAATAAAGCCTATTAATACTAAATTGGTTAAGCCATTAATTTGCCTCGCAGGTGCTTTTCTTGCTCTTTATATTAATGCTGAAATACGTCACAGCTGGCAAGGTGAGCTTATTAATTTAGCGCAGTCGACCTCAGATGCCGAACTATACACATATTCGTTAATATGGTTATTGATAGGTGCATTAGTGGTGATTGCGGGGCACTTGCGCTCTATAGTTGATCTGCAAAAGCTTGGGCTAGGTTTACTGGCTTTAGTGGTGTTGAAGGTATTCTTGATTGACATGGCAAATCTAACGGGGCTGCTAAGAGCGGTGTCATTTATTGGCTTAGGTATTTCATTGGTTGCACTAAGTTGGCTGTTTCAAAAATTTAAGGCAAAGCCACATGCTTTGCCTTAAATAGAGAGTAGGTTATGCACTGTGATTAAGCAGTGCTTTTAACTTCGCTGGTTTTACCGGTTTGCTGAGATAGTGGATGTTCTCAGCTTTTGCTTGTTGTTTAAGTGCTTCATCACGTACAGCGGTAATTAAGATTGCCGGAACAGGGCTTTGCCAAATTTCACGTAATGTTTTAATTAACGTAATGCCGTCACAGTCGTGACCAAGCTGATAATCCATCAGGATTACATCTGGGGCACGATGATCTTTAGCATATGCCATTATCGCGTTTACGTTATCGAATAACTGATAATTAGCTTGCCACTTTTGTAGAAGACTTGCCATCGCATTAAGGTTTTCAGGGTCATCATCTACCGCGACAATATTCATAGCAGAGCGGCTTTCCATGCCTTTTTTCGGCGTTTGTTTTTGTTGTATAAATTGTTTCTCTCCATAAGGGACTTCAATACTAAAGCGGCTTCCTTTGCCTAGGTTTGAGCTTACATCTAAGCGTAAAGACAGTAAGTCTGCCATTCTTTTTACCACGCCTAAGCCAAGACCGACCCCTTTATTGTCACCTGCTTCAATACGATAAAAGTCCTTGAAAATTTTTGCTTGTTCCAACTGTGATATGCCAGGGCCTGTATCCCATACTTCAATACGAAGATGATGTTTTCGTTTACGGCACGCAATTAATACTCTTCCTTTATCGGTGTACTTCACGGCATTGGAAACAAGATTTTGAATAATACGGCGTAGGTAAGTTATGTCGCTATGTACAATGATCCCTGTAGAGCGTACTGTGAGTTTCAAACCCTTTTCGCTCGACATAATTGCGTACTCATTTTTAAGCGGAGCAAGAATATCGTCAATACTAAAATGGCGTGGAGTTGGCGTCATCGCACCTTGTTCTAACTTAGCTATTTCAAGTAATGCAGACATTAGGTGGACGGTTGAATCTAAACTTGCACCGAGTTTTTCAAAATTATTTAAGTTATTACTCGAGAGTGTTTTATCATCAATGGCTGCTAAATAAAGTCTAGCAGCATTAAGCGGTTGTAAAATATCGTGACTGGCCAGTGCCAAAAAGCGAGTTTTACTATCATTAGCTTGCTCAGCTTCTTTTTTAGCCAAAGTGAGTGCTTGCTCAGTTTGCACACGACTGTCAATTTGCGCTTGCAGATCTTTGTTAATCGTTCGAATTTCTTGCGTTCGTGCTTCGATACGGTTTTCAAGATCCATATTGACTTCCTCAAGAGCGTTTTGGGTTTCAATATGCGCTGTTATATCTGAAAAACTGGTCACAAACCCGCCATCAGGCAGTGGGTTACCTATCATCTCAAAGACTTGGCCATTACGACGATGACGAATAAAGTGGTGTGGGCTGCCATTTTTAAGGTGTTGTACACGTTTTTCTACATGCCGTTCTATTTCGCCAGGGCCGCACTCTCCGCGTTCTGCGTTATAACGGATCACCTCTTCAATCGCTTGGCCTACTTCCAAAAAGCCTTCGGGGTAGTGAAACATTTCTGCGTAGCGCTTATTCCAAGCAACCAAGTTGAGTTCTTTATCAACAACTGAAATGCCATGACTGAGATTTTCAAGCGAGGTGAACAACAGGTTTTGATTAAATTGCAGTGCTTGCGTTGTTTCGTCAAAGAAATTGACGACCTCTTCAAACGCCATGCGCTTCCCTGAGGCGACAGTATGAATAAGTGCTTGTGCAGACGATGCGCCTAGTACGCCTGTTAAAGCGCGCTCACAATAGGCAATAAACTCTGGCTCTGGGTGAGCATTATTGTCATCAAGTTTATTGCTTAATGCAAAGTGCGCAAGTACCTGTTGACTGCGCTGAATACCTAAGAAGGTTTGTAATAGTACTTTAAAGTCGTACACCGTGGCTTTAACGTTCTTATTTAAGCGTCTTGCAAATACCGCTTGCTCTTTCGGGTTTACAAATGCAGCGGCTTGAATCTTATCTATTAAGCGCTCATCGGCACCCAGTGAAAAGCTAATGTAGCAGCCGATATTTGCAAATAATGCGATTAGCGTACCTCGGGTTATAAGTGTTTGCTGTAACTCGGCATCTAGGCTGTTACCCGCATCTAAAATAGGCAGCATTAAAAATAGAATCCAGCAAATAACACCTGCAAGTAAACCTGCATAAACACCATAAGCATGGCCTTTACGCCAGTATAGACCGCCGACGATAGCAGGCAGTAATTGTGAAACCAGTGAAAAGGCAACCAACCCCATGCTTGCCAGCGCTTTACCATGGCCAAACCATTGCTGGTAGAAATAAGATAAGATCAAAATGCCAGCAATAGTGAAGCGTCTCACAAGTAAAATCTGTGATTTATAACTACTTGTTATGAGGTTACGTTTAAACTTACGGCGCAACATTAAAGGTAAAACCACATCGTTTGAGATCATGGTACTTAAGGTCAGTGTAGCGACCACTATCATCGCTGTTGCAGCAGATAAACCGCCAATAAACACAAAGGTGGTTAAAAACGCATTTTCATGTATTAAAGGCAGTGCTAACACAAAGCTATCGGGTGAAAAGCCACTACCAATGCCTGGATGAATAGCCGCTGTCGCAATCGGAAAAATCATTGCCGCCGTTAAGAGTAAGTAAAGTGGAAACGCCCAACGAGCGGTATAAAGGTGACGTTTGTCTTGGTTATCAACGACGGTTACATGAAATTGCCTTGGCAAACAGATTATAGCGGCTGCGGCCATTAAAGACTGGCCAATAAAATTGAAGCTCAGAAAATCAAAGTTATGCCAATGCTGCCAAATAGAGCCTGTTAATTGCTCGGCTTGCACCGTACTTAAATTAAATAATGTGTATAAAGCAAGCCCCGCAACGGCAACTAAAGCCAGTAATTTCACCATAGATTCAAATGCAACTGCGAGCATCAGCCCTGAGCGATACTCGGTTACATCCACTTTTCGTGTGCCAAAAAAGATAGCAAACATTGCCATGATTAAGGTCGCCGACAGTGCCAGCATAGAACCCGAAATACGGCTGTCATTTTGTAATAATAAAAAGCTGCTACTAAGTGCTTTGAGTTGTAAAGCGATGTAAGGAATAGTCGCAAGTAAGGCTATGATAGTAACCATAATTGCAGTAGTTTGACGTTTGCCATAGCGGGCTGAAATAAAGTCGGCAATAGTGGTGATATTTTGTTTTTTACTTACTAAGACGAGTTTACGTAAAAAGCCCTGACCGAAGAAAAACAGCAGCGCAGGACCGATTAAAATAGGGAGGTAGTTCCAACTACTGGTAGCAGCTGTGCCCACTGAGCCGTAGTAAGTCCAAGATGTACAGTAAATCCCTAAAGAGAATGAGTATACAAATGGGTGGTGGCTAATACGTTTTGCTAATGGAGTGGTTTTATCCCCCCAGTTAGCTAGCCAGAACAACACGCCAATGTAGGCGAGTGCAACAAAAATAAGCGCAGCTGTCATGTCTAAATTCAGTAATTATTGTAATAACTCTACCTTATCAGAATTATGAATAATTTCGATGTGTTGATTTTTTGTATATACAAAGTTTTATATTTAACTTATTGAAAAATATTGTCTTTAATGTTTTTTTGTATTTTTATTAGACTAATGTCGCAGATCATTCGTTTTTGCTATTTTCAGTATTTCGCAGATTTATAATTACAGGTTAACTCTTTGTTAAATATTGCTTTTTACTGATTATTTACAAATGCGATTTTACAGTTTACGTAAACGTAAACTAGTTGTTACGACTATGGTATCAATTCCATATTGCTGAACCCTTGCTAACTTAGTTTATGACAACTAATACCACTCATTACATTGGTAATGTATAAGGGGATAAAAATGGCTTTTAAAGATGAAGAACAAGCAAAAGCTTATTGGGCGGAAAATATTTCACTGCTATTTAAACTGTTAGCAGTGTGGTTTGTCGTCTCATTTGGTTTTGGCATTTTATTGGTAGATGTGCTGAACGAAGTACGTTTTTTTGGGTTTAAACTCGGCTTCTGGTTCTCCCAGCAAGGCGCAATTTACACCTTTGTTGCTTTGATTTTTGTTTACGTTTTCAAAATGAATACGTTAGATAAAAAATACGGCGTAGACGAATAGGAGCTAAGCAATGGATGTTCAAACACTCACGTTTATTATTGTCGGTTTAAGCTTCGCGCTTTACATCGGCATTGCAATCTGGGCCCGTGCAGGGTCAACAAATGAATTCTATGTTGCTGGTGGCGGTGTCCCACCACTGGCCAATGGTATGGCAACGGCCGCTGACTGGATGAGTGCAGCATCGTTTATCTCAATGGCGGGTATCATCTCGTTTGCGGGTTATGATGGTGGTGTATATCTAATGGGTTGGACAGGCGGTTATGTACTTCTTGCTTTATGTCTTGCGCCTTACCTTCGTAAGTTTGGCAAGTTTACAGTGCCAGATTTCATTGGTGATCGTTATTACTCACAAGCAGCACGTATTGTGGCAATATTATGCGCCATCTTTATTTGCTTCACATACATTGCAGGTCAAATGCGTGGTGTAGGTGTGGTTTTCTCTCGCTTTTTAGAAGTTGATATTGAGACCGGTGTTTACATTGGCATGGTGATTGTTTTTTTCTACGCTGTATTAGGCGGGATGAAAGGCATTACATATACGCAAGTAGCGCAGTATTGTGTACTGGTATTTGCTTACCTTGTTCCAGCAATCTTCATTTCAATGATGATGACGGGTCACTTCTTCCCACAAACAGGGTTTGGTGCAACGCTTAGCGATGGGTCTGGACAGTTTGTACTTGATAAACTTGATGGGCTCAGTACTGAACTCGGCTTTGCGCAATATACCGAAGGCTCGAAGAGCATGATTGATGTATTCGCAATCACAGGTGCGTTAATGGTTGGTACTGCGGGTCTACCTCACGTAATTGTTCGTTTCTTTACTGTTCCTCGTGTTAAAGACACGCGTATCTCAGCGGCATGGACGCTTGTTTTCATTGCTATTGTTTATACAACTGCTCCTGCTGTTGCATCGTTTGCCCGTGTAAACATGATCGATACAATTAATGGTAAAGATGGAAGCGGTACAGAGTATGCTGAAGCGCCAGCATGGGTTAAAAACTGGGAAAGAACAGGCCTTATTACCTTTAATGATAAAAATGGTGATGGCAAAATGTTCTACTCAGCAGGTAAAATTGATGATCCAAACAGCGCTAATGAAGTGAATGTTGACCGCGATATCATGGTACTTGCAAACCCTGAAATTGCAGACTTACCTGCATGGGTGATTGCATTAGTTGCAGCGGGTGGTATCGCAGCAGCGCTATCAACAACTGCAGGCTTACTATTGGTAATCTCGACCTCGGTATCCCATGACTTATTAAAACGTACCTTAAAACCCGATATTAGTGACAAACAAGAGCTCCTTGCAGCGCGATTAGCGGCAATGATAGCGATTGTGATTTCAGCTTACTTTGGTATTAACCCGCCAGGGTTTGTGGCCTCGGTTGTTGCCTTTGCATTCGGCTTAGCAGCGGCGAGTTTCTTCCCAGCTATCATTATGGGTATCTTCTCTAAGAAGATGAACAAAGAAGGTGCAATTGCGGGTATGGTGACAGGGATTACTTTCACTGCGGCTTATATTATCTACTTCAAGTTCGTAAGCCCTGAGTTAAATGCGCCTGCACACTGGTTATTTGGTATCTCTCCTGAGGGGATTGGTCTAGTTGGTATGATTGTTAACTTTGTAGTGGCAGGTATCGTACTTAAACTAACGGCTGAAACGCCAGTTGAAATCCAAGAAATGGTTGAAGGTATTCGTAACCCGAAAGGTTCGAGCGCAGCACACGCGCACTAAAAATGCCATTTACAAGAACACACTCTTGAAGGTTAAAAGCCCGACTTAAGTCGGGCTTTTTATTTATTTAAAACGGGAGTAGTGTAGATATTGCCCCATCAAATAGCGAGAATGACCATGAATACCGAGCAACAGGAAGTCGCCCAATTTGTGATGCAGCAAACCCCCTTTAATCAGCTTGATATGGCTGCCTGCGAGTACTTTGTTAACCATCTCGATATTATTTACCTTACCCGTGAGAATCAAAATCAGTGGTTAAGCTCAGAAAATCCAAAGTTGTTTTTGATTCGCTCTGGTGATTACGATTTGGTTGATGCAAAAGGCGATGTGATTGCTAAGTTGGCAGCTGGCGATTACTTTGGCTTTCCCTCATTGCTAACAGGCGAGGCCATTCAAAATAGTATTTCTGTGCAAAAGGAAGGCATTGTTTACATGTTAGGCCAAGCGGCATTTGACTATTTACGTCGTGAATACAAAGTATTTGAGCAATACTTTGTGCGAGCTCACAAGAATCGCCTGCTTTCATCTCACTATAAGAGTCAAAATGAGAGTTGGTCTGAAAAGAAAATAGCGGAGTTGATGAATCGAAAAGCAGTCATCTCAGCGCCTGATGCGAGCATTCGACAAATCGCTAAGAAAATGAAAAAACAGGGTGTCTCGTCGATTATGCTCACAGAAAATGAGCGTTTAGTGGGGGTCGTTACAGACAGAGATTTGCGCAATCGTGTATTAGCCGATGAGGTTGACCCACAAGAGTCTGTTAGCAGTATTATGACTGCTAAACCAAAGTTTATCTTTGAGAATAATCGGGTGTTTTCAGCGTTACACTTGATGCTCAAATACAATATCCATCATTTACCTGTGCTTGATGAGCACCATAAACCATTGGGTATGCTAACCAGCACTGATTTATTGCGCCAGCAAAAAAGTGACCCTGTGCAATTGATTGGTCGTATTTATAAAGCACATAGTGTGGTTGACTTAAAACGCTACTCGCAAGAAATTCCGAGCTTATTAAAAGGTTTTTCGAATAATATCGATGATATTTCACTGATTGGTAAATTATTAAGTGGTTTAACCGATGCCTTGACCTCGCGCTTAATTCGTTTGTTTCAAGAAGATAATGGTGCTGCGCCAACCAGCTTTAGCTTTATTTGTTTTGGCTCGCAGGCCCGCGAAGAACAAACCCTGCATTCAGATCAAGACAATGGCTTACTGTTGCCTGATGGCTTAACTGAACAGCAGCAAGATTACTTCAGGCGTATGGGCGAATTTGTATGTGAGCAGTTGACTGAGTGCGGTATTAAACGTTGCCCTGGTAATATTATGGCGAGCAACCCACAGTGCAGAATGGGTATAAGTGCATGGACTGAAAAATTCTATAAATGGATTACCTCACCCACGCCAGAGGCCATGCTCAATTGCAAAATATTTTTTGATTTACGGTTTATTGAAGGCTCAACAACCTTATATGCAAGCTTCTGTGAACAATTAAAACGTATTTCTAAAAATGACTTATTCTATGCGGCTATGGCCAGTGATATTAAAAATACACCTGTACCAATCGGATTGTTTAATCAATTTAAGCTAGAAAAAGATGACAAGCAGCATAAATACCTTGATTTAAAAAAACGTGGTGTGGTGATCATCAACGACATAGTGCGTTTATATTCTCTCAAAGCAGGTATTCAGCGGGCTAATACGCAAGAGCGAATCGATGCCTTAATGAAGTTTGCATTACTCAACAAAAATGACTTGTATAACCTAAAAGATTGCTGGCGTTTTTTAACGCAGCTGCGCCTAGGCACGCAAATAAATGAAGAAGGCCTACCGAGTAACTGCATTAACCCGAATGCCTTAAACTCCCTAGAGCGTCACCAATTAAAAGAAGCGTTTTACTTGGTTAAACAAGCACAGCAAGCTGCTGCCTTTAAATTTGCTCGCGGAAGTTTATAGGAGAGCACAATGGTAAAACGCTGGTTAAGTCGGTATTTAGCACGCAAGCAATTATTGGCGTCTAATGCTTATAAAGAACGCTACATTGTGATCGATATGGAATTAACCGGTCTTGACCCTCGCAAGCATGAAATCGTCTCTGTGGCGTGGGTGATGATAGAAGATCAATGTATTAAACTCAGCGGCGCTCAGCACTTAATAAATAAAGACGTGCAAAGTTTAGAGCAAAGCCCGATTTATCACGGTATTGCTAAGCAAGATATAGATACAGGTGAAAGCCTAGAAGTGATTGTGACTAACTTACATCAGTACTTTGATGACTGTATTTTAGTATTTCATAATGCGGCGCTGGATTGGGGGTTCTTAAAGCAAGCGTGTCGTAAGTTTGGTTTAAAGGCAAAAGCGCGTTTGATTCTTGATACCTTTGCGATTGAAAAAAAGCGCCTCCATAAACAAGGCCATGAAATTGGCCATGATGATTTAACACTTAGCGAATGTCGCAAACGTTACAATTTACCGCATTACAGCTCGCACCATGCCCTTACTGATGCCATGGCGACTGCCGAGTTATTCTTAGCGCAGTGCCATCAAATCAGTCGTGGCAAAGCACTGAAAGTAGGGGAGTTGGTTTGATTAGAAGGCGTTACTTGAAAAGGGTTAATCTTGAGGGAATTTTTGTTTTTTATGTAGAACACGCATGACACGTATTATGCCATCCTCGACCCAATAGGAAATAATCATCGAGATTTCAAGGATAATGAGCAGTCGCCCTTTGATGCCTGTACGCTCTACGCCCATCAAAGGCTGAGCTAATAAATTTTCTACCTTAGCTTCGATGAGCTCATCGGTTTTGTCTGCAGCACTTGGGTTAAAGTGATAAAGATAGTCGAAGATTTTTTCACGATCATTTAAAGATTCATCTTCCCATAGGATCATAGATTGCCTCTATTGCGTATTTTTGCTTTACGCTCAGCCATGCGGGATTTAGCAGTTTTGTTGTCGATAAAAGTACTTTCACCAGCCTCATATTTATCGAAAGCTTGATTTACTTGCTCTGTTAACCAAGCGTCGTGAGACAGCGCTTTTCTTTGCTGTTCAGCTAATTGCTCTGTGAGCTCTCTACAAGCATCACTAAGTGTTTTACCTTGGCTTTGTGCCATTTGCTGAGCAAGTCGTTTAGTTTCTTCATCAACTCGAAATTGAATTCTGGTATCCATGCTAGACTCCTGACTTTTGTGTGTACAAATGTTAGCGCTAGAGTGAGGGTTGGGCAACTAACTTACTTTTTAATTAGAGTTAAGGTGAGTGGTAATTTACTAACGAAGAAATTCTTTTTACTTGGCCCTCTTATAAACTCTTCAGGTCGATTACCAAAATTGAGCCATCTAGGGTTGTTAAAGTAGTTTTATTAGTCTTGCCCTCTTATAAAAATGTCTAAGGTCGATTACCAAAACTGCGCCATCTAAAACATGCTAAGCAATTTTTATTTTTGCTGACCTCTTATAAAAATGTCTAAGGTCGATTACCAAAACTGCGCCATCTAAAACATGCTAAGCAATTTTTATTTTTGCTGACCTCTTATAAAAACTTCAAAGGTCGATTACAATACCGCCATCTAAAAGGCAGCTGCCTTTATCTGCAAGCAACTAGAGTGGATTTTCTTCTTCATGGCAATCAAACTTGCAATTAACGGTTTTGGTCGGATTGGGCGCAACATCGTCCGTGCTTTGTACGAATCAGGGCTTGAAGATCAGATTAAAATTGTCGCTATAAATGAACTAGCCGACCCAAAGGGCATTGCCCATCTCCTTAAATACGATACATCTCATGG
The DNA here is from genome assembly GCF_041414825.1 of Pseudoalteromonas sp. 68 DY56-GL68. Taxonomy (NCBI): domain Bacteria; kingdom Pseudomonadati; phylum Pseudomonadota; class Gammaproteobacteria; order Alteromonadales; family Pseudoalteromonadaceae; genus Pseudoalteromonas; species Pseudoalteromonas sp. 68 DY56-GL68. The sequence continues at coordinate 92,593 of NZ_JAOCZL010000007.1, read as the reverse complement.
TCGTTTTTCATTTCCTGTTAATCTAGGTGAAGATACGCTAACAGTAGCTAATGATTCTATAGCACTGTTTGCTGAAGAAAACCCCGCTGAGTTGCCTTGGCAAACCCTTGATATTGATGTAGTGCTTGAATGCACAGGAGTATATCACTCACGAGAGCATGCTGAGCTACACATAAATGCCGGTGCAAAAAAAGTATTATTTTCGCAGCCAGCTGATGCCGATGTTGATGCCACCATAGTATATGGCATTAATGACGATGAATTAAAAGCAGAGCATACTATCGTTTCTAATGGCTCATGCACGACTAACTGTATTGTGCCAGTTATCAAAGTATTAGATGATGCATTTTCAATTGAATCTGGGGCAATTACGACCATTCATGCGTCGATGCATGACCAACAAGTGATTGATGCATATCATCATGATTTACGTCGTACACGCGCAGCTAGCCAGTCTATTATTCCGGTAGATACAAAACTTGCTCGCGGTATTGAGCGAATACTACCTAAGTTTCATAGTCGCTTTGAAGCCATTGCAGTGCGTGTGCCTACAATCAATGTGACGGCTATGGATTTGAGTGTTACCGTTAATTCTGATGTTGATTTAGCGGCTGTTAATCAAGCACTTAAACTGGCAGCTAAAGACCGTCTTGAAGGTATTTTAAGTTACACTGAAGAGCCTTTGGTGTCGGTAGATTTTAATCATGACCCACATTCTTGTATCATAGATGGCACACAGACACGTGTTAGTCATAAACGACTGATAAAGTTGTTGGTGTGGTGCGATAATGAGTGGGGTTTTGCAAATCGTATGCTCGATACTGCGCGTGCGATGGTGGCTATAAGTCAATAATTTATAAATATAATATTAGTATCGTTAACTAAGGAGAAGTCCATGTCGGTCATTAAAATGGCAGATTTAGATTTAAACGGCAAACGCGTGTTAATTCGTGAAGATTTAAATGTGCCTGTTAAAGAAGGTAAAGTGACCTCTGATGCACGTATTCGTGCAGCATTACCTACTATCAAATTAGCGTTAGAAAAAGGCGCTAAAGTAATGGTGATGTCACACCTTGGCCGCCCTACGGAAGGGGAATATGATGAAGCATTTTCACTTGCCCCAGTGGTCGATTATTTAAATGATGCCCTTGAGCAAACTGTACGTCTTGAAAAAGACTACTTAGAAGGCGTAGACGTTGCTGATAATGAAGTGGTTGTTTTCGAAAACGTGCGTTTTAACGTGGGCGAAAAGAAAAATGACGAAGTACTGTCTAAAAAGCTCGCTGCATTATGTGATGTATACGTAATGGATGCATTTGGTACGGCTCACCGTGCGCAAGCATCTACTCACGGTGTGGGTTTATTTGCTGATGTTGCATGTGCAGGTCCACTACTTGCGGCAGAGCTAGACGCACTAGGTAAAGCGCTTGATAACCCAGCACGTCCTTTAGTGGCGATTGTAGGTGGTTCTAAAGTATCGACTAAGTTAACTGTACTTGATTCATTATCTACAGTTGTTGACCAGCTTGTAACGGGTGGCGGTATCGCTAATACCTTCATCGCAGCAGCAGGACATCCTGTAGGTAAATCTTTATTTGAAGCTGATTTAATTGATGAAGCAAACAAACTAAGTGCAGCGGCAAAAGCAAATAACGGTGAAATTCCGGTACCAACTGATGTTGTTGTTGGTAATGAGTTTTCAGAGTCAGCGGTTGCAACATTAAAAGATGTTAATGAAGTAACAGACGAAGATATGATTTTTGATATTGGTCCTGATACAGCAAAGCAGCTTGCAGATATTATTGCTAAAGCTGGCACTGTTGTGTGGAATGGCCCTGTTGGTGTATTTGAATTTGACCAATTTGGTAACGGCACTCGTGCTATTGCTGATGCGATTGCGAATTCAAATGCGTTCTCAATTGCGGGTGGCGGTGATACGCTTGCGGCAATTGATAAATACGGCATTGCCGATAAAGTATCTTATATTTCAACTGGTGGTGGTGCATTCCTTGAGTTTTTAGAAGGGAAAAAGCTGCCAGCGGTTGCTATGCTTGAAGAACGTGCTAAGTAATTAGTGCGAAGCCAGCATAATCAGTCGTCTGGTTATGCTGGTTAGCTGTTAATAAAATACCTCTCACCTTCATTTTATTTTCAGCTATAACGGTCAGCGATAGTAAATGCTGTGGCTTTTCGTGATGCAGTGATGCATCAAAAACTAACATATCCGTTCAAACTAGATAGTAGGAAACTACTGTCGATACAATTTGGAGAATACCAAATGGCTTTAATCAGTATGCGACAACTTCTTGATCATGCAGCTGAAAATGGTTACGGCGTTCCTGCGTTTAACGTTAACAACCAAGAGCAAATGCGTGCAATTATGGAAGCGGCTGATAAAACAAACAGCCCAGTAATTGTACAAGGTTCTGCTGGCGCACGTGCTTATGCCGGTGCCCCTTTTATTCGTCATATGATTTTAGCAGCCGTTGAAGAATGGCCTCATATTCCAGTTGTAATGCACCAAGATCACGGTACTTCACCAGGTGTTTGTCAGCGCTCAATCCAGTTAGGTTTTTCATCAGTGATGATGGATGGCTCATTAATGTCTGATGGTAAAACACCTTCAAGCTACGAATACAACGTTGATGTAACACGTCAAACAGTCGAAATGGCACATGCTTGCGGTGTGTCTGTGGAAGGCGAGCTAGGTGTTTTAGGCTCGCTTGAAACAGGTGAAGCAGGTGAAGAAGATGGCGTAGGTGCAGAAGGTAAACTTTCTACAGAGCAAATGCTAACTGATCCTGAAGAAGCGGCTGACTTCGTTCGTAAAACACATGTAGATGCACTTGCTATTGCATGTGGTACATCACATGGTGCGTATAAATTTACTCGTCCGCCTACAGACGATATTTTAGCGATTGATCGCATTAAAGAAATTCACGCGCGTATCCCAAATACTCACTTAGTAATGCATGGATCGTCTTCAGTGCCACAAGAGTGGTTAGAAGTTATTAACCAATACGGTGGCGAAATTCCTGAAACCTATGGCGTACCAGTAGAGCAGATCATCGAAGGGATTAAATACGGTGTTCGTAAAGTTAATATTGATACTGACCTTCGTTTAGCATCAACAGGTGCGATTCGTCGTCACTTAGCTTTAAATCCTGCTAACTTTGATCCACGTAAATACTTAGCTGAAGCAACCAAAGCTATGACAGAGATCTGTGTAGCGCGTTATGAGTCATTCGGTACTGCTGGACAAGCAAGTAAGATCAAAGCTATTTCTTTAGATGATATGCATCTTAAGTATTTATCAGGTGAGCTTGATCCAAAAATTAAGTAATTGATACTAATTGAATAAAGCCGGCTTCTATGCCGGCTTTTTATTGTCTTGATCAAGTTGGATCAGCGATTTACTTACTCAAGCTTGTTAGGATCAGCGTTTTACTAACCTTAAACTACACAGATCATTATTTTACTAGTTCAATACTGATCTCAGCCTGTTCTCTGCTCAGCTTTTAAACGAAATACTAAGAGCCTTAACATTAAATCAATAAGTTAGCCTGATATGTAAGTATAAAATTGATCTGAAACTGATAAACTTAGTAAAAACCTGATCCTGATCTGTTTCAGTTAGTAGATCAGTGATCTGAAATATTTATATTAAATACTTGCTTATATCTTGACCAATAACAGTTTATGTTCGATTTTTAAGTTACTGCTTAAATTAAGGATCGTCCTATGAACAAACCAGTCATTATGTTGTCGAGCTTTGCTATATGCTTATTTTCTTTTGATAGTGCAGCCGAGGCGATTGATATTTATGGCCGAGCCCATTTAGGTATTGCAAATAGTGACACAGGGGAGGGGAGTGACACTTCCGTTGAGAGTTACAGCTCTCGCATAGGAATTAAAGGAAGCGGTGATATTAGTGATGGTTTTAAAGCTATCTATAAGTTTGAGTTTGCTGTAAATGCCGCTGATCAAGATAGTGATGGCAAAACAGAAGAAAATATTACAGCACGTAATCAGTATGTCGGCTTGCAAGGGCGTTATGGACAAATAGTCGCAGGGCGTCACGATACCGCGCTAAAAGTATCACAGGGAAAAATCGATTTAATGAATGATTTTAATGGTGATGTAAAAGCCCTTTTTAATGGTGAAAACCGCCTTGGAGATGTACTTCATTACAACTCGCCTGTTGTTGGAAATATGCAATTTGTGGTCACCTATATTGCCGAAGATAACTCAAAGCAAAAAGATGAAACAGGCGTATCTGCAGCACTCATGTACGGCGACAGTAAATTTAAAAAGACACCTTTTTTCGTTAGTGTAGCCCACGACAGCAAAGTGGCAGGTTATGACACCACACGGATTACTGCACAAGGTAAGTTAGGTGATTTCACGTTAGGTGGAATGTACCAACAAAGTGAAAAAATATCAGACTCTGATAGTGAAGATGGCTTTCTATTTAGCGCTTCCTATAAGCTAAATAAATATAAGTTACTAGCGCAATATCAAGATGCGGAAGGTGAATTTGGTAAGTTAAAAGATTCAGGCACCGGTACGTCTATTGGTATTGAACGAAGTTTGTCAAAACAGGCAAGGATGTACATGTGGTATACGCAATTCTCACTAGATAATAACGCCGATCAAGACCATCTAGCTGTCACATTGAGGTATGACTTTTAGTTATTAAAGCTCATTTAAAGTTAAAAAATACAGATTTATACTTTGATTTTTTGGTACTTTTTGAATTACTCGTTAGACTTTCATAAAAATGTCATACTTAGTCATAATAATGAAACCAGTTCGCTAACGAAAGAGATAAATTGGAATGTCACGTAAAGTACTAGTCGTCGATGACGAAGCACCTATCAGAGAGATGCTGGTTTTTGTTTTAGAGCAAAATGGTTTTCAAGCAATTGAAGCAGAAGATTACGACTCTGCCATTGAAGCGATGGTAGAGCCATACCCCGATATGGTTTTATTAGATTGGATGTTACCAGGTGGGAGTGGTATTCAAATTGCTAAAAAATTCAAGCAAAACGAATACACGCGTCAAATCCCTATTATTATGCTGACAGCACGCGGAGAAGAAGAAGATAAAGTGCGTGGTCTTGAAGTGGGTGCTGACGATTATGTAACTAAACCATTTTCTCCTAAAGAGCTCATGGCGCGTATCAAAGCGGTTATTCGCCGAGTGTCTCCTACTTCTTTAGAAGAAGCCATTGAAGTGCATGGTTTACGTCTTGACCCTATTTCACACCGCGTTACATCACAAGGGAGTGAATTAGATATGGGCCCGACTGAGTTTAGACTACTTCACTTTTTTATGACTCATCCAGAACGTGTTTACAGCCGTGAGCAATTACTTGATCATGTATGGGGAACAAATGTATATGTAGAAGACCGTACTGTTGATGTGCACATTCGTCGTTTACGCAAAGCGATTGCACCACTTGGACATGACCGTTTGGTGCAAACCGTTCGCGGTGCAGGCTATCGTTTTTCTAGTAAATTATAGTGCCTTAGCCGACAATAGTTAGCTAATTTACATACTTAAGGTTAAGTGAGTGTATGTATCGAGTAGTCAATAAACAGGCGTTAGCAAAACGCCTGTTTATGTATTTCTTACCCTTGTTATTAGTTGGCGTACTAGTTGGTGCGCCTTTTTTGCTTTTATTTTTAGGCTCTTTTGCACTACTAATTTGGCACTATCATCAATTATATCGCCTCAGCGATTGGCTCCTTAATCAGCGTAGCTTTAACCCACCTGAAGGGGAGGGAGCGTGGGAGCAGGTCTTTGAAGGGATCTATCATTTACAACATCGTAATCGTAAAAAACGTAATGAGCTGGCTGATTTAATTCGTCGTTTTCGTGACGGGGCAGAAGCCGTTCCAGATGCGGTGGTGGTGTTACAAAAAGACCTTAGCATTATCTGGTGTAATCAATTGGCACTTAAGGTATTAGGTTTGCAGTGGCCAACCGATCACGGACAACGTTTAGATAATCTTATTCGCGATCCTAAATTTGCAAAGTACATGCATAAAGCGTGTTTTGATGAACCGCTCGAACTGGATGGTGGCCATAGCTATGATCAAACGCTAGAGTTTCGTGTTATGCCCTATGCAAGTTCACAGCTGATGATGGTGGTACGTGATGTCACCCGCTTAAAGCAACTTGAGCAGATGCGTAAAGATTTTGTGGCTAATGTGTCTCACGAATTGCGTACACCACTCACTGTTGTGACTGGTTATTTGGAAATGCTTGATGCTGACACATTACCGCCACCGGCTATGTGGGAAAAAGCACAAACAACCATGCTTGAACAATGTAAGCGTATGGATAGTTTGGTCAATCAATTACTTTCACTGTCGCGTATTGAAGGGGCGCGTCGTCAAGATAACGACAAGCCTGTGAATGTGCCGCAGTTACTTACCTATATTCAAACCGAAGCGAAGTCACTTAATCAAGACAAAGGCCATGAGCTCATATTTAATGTGGATGAAACTCTGGATATTAAAGGTGCTGAGGATGAGCTACGCAGCGCATTCTCAAACTTAGTTTTTAATGCTATTCACTATACCAAGCCTAGTGGGAAAATAGTGGTTAATTGGCAGCTTAAAAATAATCTGGCTGCGTTTAGTGTGACGGATAATGGTGATGGTATTGCCAGTGAACACATTAATCGTTTAACCGAACGGTTTTATCGTGTTGATAAGGCGCGTAGTCGTACGACTGGTGGCTCAGGCTTAGGTTTAGCCATTACAAAACACGTGCTTACACGTCACGATAGTCACCTAGATATTAAAAGTAAACTCGGTGAAGGTTCCACGTTTTCGTTTGCATTTGGCAGCGATAAAGTTGTTCGTTTGCTAGGCTCTTCAGAAAATAATTCAAAGTCATAAAAGTGTCATTTTAGGGTAATCTAACTGTCATCTTGTATAATTAAAGTAGGTGGCAGTTAGGAAATGGGACGAACAAATCGGAGTAACCCCTATGAAATTCAAAAACCTCGTTGCCGCAATGGGTGTGGCTGTAACAACATTTGTATCAGCTCAAGCAGCTGCAGTTGATAAAGATATGCCTGAATACACTAAGACAAGTGGTATTTCGGGTAACTTCTCATCTGTAGGCTCTGACACACTTGCAAACATGATGACGTTCTGGGCTGAAGAGTACAAGCGCTTCTATCCAAATGTAAACATTCAAATTCAGGCTGCGGGTTCTTCAACTGCGCCTCCAGCACTGACTGAAGGTACAGCAAACTTTGGCCCAATGAGCCGTCGTATGAAGTCAAAAGAAATTGAAGCATTCGAAAAGCGTTACGGTTATAAGCCTACTGAAGTACGCGTAGCAATCGATGCCCTTGCTGTTTTTGTACACAAAGATAACCCTATTGAAGGTTTACGAATTGACCAAGTTGATGCGATTTTCTCTTCTACTCGTAAATGTGGTGCTGACGCACAAGCAAACCGTTGGAGTGATGTAGGTTTAACGGGTGACTGGGCTGCTAAAGACATCCAACTTTATGGTCGTAACTCAGTATCAGGTACTTACGGTTACTTTAAAAAGAAAGCACTGTGTAAAGGTGATTTCCGTAACAATGTAAATGAGCAACCAGGTTCTGCCTCTGTAGTACAATCAATTTCATCGTCACTAAACGCGATTGGTTACTCAGGTATCGGTTATAAAACATCGGGTGTACGTACAGTACCCCTGGCGAAAAAAGGGTCTAACTTTGTTGACGCAACCCTAGAAAACGTTGCTACTGGTAAATACCCATTATCTCGTTTCTTGTATGTTTATGTGAACAAGCACCCTAACAAGCCACTTGCACCCATTGACGCAGAGTTCTTAAAAATGGTTCTTTCTGTAGATGGTCAAAAAATTGTTGAGAAAGATGGTTATGTGCCACTTTCAGGCAAAATGGCAATGGCTGAACTTAAAAAGCTAGGCCTTCTGTAACAACCAACAGACATAGTAAAAAACCGCTCAGTGAGCGGTTTTTTTTCGTCTTCAGTTTAGAGCTTAGCGAGTAGCTTTGCTTTGAGCCGCTGTTGTGCGCGGCGAACTTGCTTACGCTTTTTACCTGAAGGTGCCTTAAAGCTTTGAATAGGCATGACCGTTGGTGACTCGTCAGGTAAAGCTGGCACATCAAAACTTGCCTGTGAGTCCTTAGGTAAGGCAATCTCTTGCTGATGAACACGCAGTGCTGCGAGAGTATCATCATCAATTACCTCGCTAGGGCAAAGGAAAATCCCCATTTTGCGCATTTTAACACCAAGACCAATACTGCTTGAATATCGAACAATTGGTGCAGCTAAAATTAGACCGACTAAAATAGGCGATAACCACCAAAAGAAAGTCGGTGTGTAGTAATACGCAACACCGCCCCAAATAAACGCAGTAATCGTAGAGAATAATGTATAGCCGATTGCTTCTTTCCACGGAACCATACGTCCCTCACGTGGTTGTGCATCCCAGCTTACTTTTTTGCCAAGAAATACACACACTACAAAGTAGCTATGAAACACCATCATAAGTGGCGCGATGATAATGGCAAATACAGTTTCAATGAGTGCGCCAGCAATGAGTTTCATTGTGCCACCAAATGCTTTATTGCGGTGTACGAGTGTGACAATGATACCTAGTAGCTTCGGCAGTAACAGCAAACCAATTGTGATGAATAATAACGAGTCAATTAATTCAGTTTTTGCTATTTGCCATGTTGGGAAAAGCTGGTACGCATGGTTGAAATACACATCACTGTTTACAGCACGTGTTACCGCATCTAAGGTGCTTAATGCCAACATTGATAGCCAAATTAATGATGAAATATAGGCCGTAGCACCAAATAAAAAGTGCATTTTACTCATCAGCTTCAAGCCCGACTTAGGGAGCAGGCCTAAGTGTTGAATATTACCTTGTACCCAGCGTCTATCACGAATTGCGTAGTCTAAGATATTACTGGGTACTTCTTCGTAACTACCTTCAACGTCGCTTAGTAATAGCACATCCCAGCCACTGCGGTGTAACAGTGATGCCTCCACAAAGTCATGGCTTAAAATCTCACCGCCAAAAGGCGCATTACCTTTTAACACTGGAAGGCCACAGCATTGTGTAAAGGCTTCTACGCGAATAATCGCATTGTGTCCCCAGTAATTAGCTTGATTTGTTTGCCAAAAAGCAGACCCCGTCGCGAGCATTGGGCTATATAAGATTGATGCAAACTGTAAAAAGCGACCGAAAAAAGTATCTTGGCGAACCGGAATCGGAATCGTTTGAATAAGACCTGTGTTAGGGTTATTGATCATGCTTGATGTTAGCTCAAGCATACATTGACCCGTCATTATGCTGTCAGCATCAAGTACTATCATATGTTCGTATTGGCTACCCCAACGCTCACAAAAGTCAGTTAAGTTACCTACTTTACGATGCTTGTTATCTTCACGGCGACGATAAAATGTGTGTTTCGCTAAATCACCCAAGCGCGTTGTAAATGCATTCCATGCTTTTAGCTCATTGCGGGCAATGTCTGGATCTTGCGTATCGCTGAGTAAATAAAAATCGAAATGTGGCATTTGACCTGTTTTTTCAAGCGAGCGAAGACTCACTTCAAAGCCTGCAATAACACGCTCTGTATCTTCATTATAAACAGGCATAACGATGGCTGTTTTCGTTTGGGCAATAGCATCAGCATTTACGTCGATTGGTTTTTGACGTTTCAATGTTAATGGGTCAATGCGTAGAAGCTGTAAAATAAAGCCCATACAACCGCTACAAAAGGCAGTAACAATCCATGCAAAGGTTACAGAGAATAATGCTAATAATGCGTACTCAAGTAATGTCATGCCGTTTGAATTTAAAATATCGAACATGATCCACACGCCATACGCTGTTATGGCCAGTGCTAGGCACGTAAAAAGCCAAGCACGTGTCTTTTTAAACGGCATTGCAGTTAGTTTTTTACTATTGGACGTCATTTGGATACCAGACATAGCTCCATACCTCGCTAATTTCTTTGTCACGTAGTTTTAGCGATAAGCGCATATCAACGGGCTTATCTCCCTCAGGCGCCACCTTAAATGCTACGCGCCATCCTTGATTATTTGGTAATTGCTGCACTGTTTTATCGCTGATTTGGCCAGCTGAAATATTTAAATCAGCCATCAGTGCGAAGTTTGCAGACAATTGGTTAATATTTTCGCCACTAAAGTCGACGGTGAATTGGCGATGACTTTTAGGCGGTGGATTCTTCTCACCTGGTAATGCCGCGCTACCTATGCGGGTTCTTAGCACACTCGCTTTATCTTGCGTTGCAAGGGTTGCATTGAAGGTTGATAGCTTATAGCTGAAGCTTAAATTATCGCCAGCCTTCATAGCTTGCTCTGGTACCCAGTAGCTAACAATGTTGTCGTTAGTTTCGGTGTCTGTCGGAATTTCAACAAGCTCTACACGCCCTTTGCCCCAATCATTGATAGGTTCAATCCACATGCTAGGGCGATTGTGGTAGTGCGCCTCTGTGTCTAAGTAATTGTTAAAATCACGGTCACGCTGCGCAAGTCCAAAGCCTTTCGGGCTATCATAACTAAAAGAGGTTACGCTCAGTTTTTTCGGATTATTAAGTGCACGCCATACCCATTGACCTTCTGCAGATTGCATTAATAAGCCATCTGAGTCATGAACTTCTGGACGGTAGTCATCAAAGAACTTGGTACTGTTTTCACCGTGATAAAACATACTTGTAAGCGGTGCAATACCTAACTTTTTAATATCTTTACGAGCAAAAATTTGCATCTCGGTTTTTACTTCAGTATTGGTTGAAGGAGTAAGCTCAAAGCGATATGCTCCTGCAACCGAAGGGCTATCCAAAAGCGCATAAAGCACGATAGTCGTGTCCTCTGGCGCGGGTTTAACTAGCCAGAACTCTTTAAAAACAGGAAACTCTTCGCCTGAACTTAAGGCCGTATCAATCGCTAAGCCTCGCGCTGAAATACCGTATACCTGATGTGGGCCAACTAGACGAAAGTAAGATGCGCCTTGAAAAACAGCGACTTCATCTTTGTACTCATTGTTATTTAAAGGAAAGTGTAGGCGAAAACCGGCATGACCTAACTGCGCATTTTCTGTGGCTTTACTGATTTCTTGCTCTAAAGGGGCTGCCGTTGCGTCGTAGCGGTAATAATCCGTTTTAAATGGCAAGCTTTTAACTTCGGCATTTTTTTCTAGGGTATTGATCGCAACAGGTGATTTATATAAAAAACCTGGGTGAAATAATTGGATTTCATAAAGGCTTTCATCTTTCCAAATAGCTTGTTCAGTACGAAAACGAATTGCGCGATAATCTTGATAACCAATACTTGTTAAAGCTTCAAGTTCTAAATCTTTAGGTGCAACATAAGGCTCTGAAGCTAATTTTTTCGCACGTGCAGTGATAACTTCAAATAGCTTTTCTTGTGGGATAGTAATCATCGCAGGCTTTTGCTCAACAACCGCTTCCTCTGCTTGTGGTTGAGTTTGTTCTTCAGTAGCGTATGCATTGCCTGCACAGATGGCTAATAATACGCCCAAGTAGGTCTTCTTTTTAAATGCACTGAAGAGCTTAATCTGGGTTTCTGGTTTCATTCTGTTTTCCTTTAGCCTTAAAATAATCACGTCGAGCTGTTGTAATTGCGTTAATGTTCTCAGCAAAAAGCGGACCTAAAATAAACACTTGTTTATCAATGATTTTTTTGTTGGTACTGCTAATGTAAGAAGTAATTTTGGGATTAGTGAGAAATAATTACACTGTTAGCTAACCAGTTCGTCACTAATATGGATAAGTTTAATGAACGAAAGCTTGCTCTAATATGAATAGCTTAAAGGATGAGCAAAAATATGAACAAAATTAGCAGACGCTTAATTTGGGTTAAAAAATTGTAACCGAGGAGATTTTTGAGAGTAAGACACTGATTATAAAGGTAATCAGTGTCTAAAAAGGTGAGCTATTGTACATCACCAAGCTTTTCTGCATTCGCTTTACACTGATTGTAAGCTTCAATACATTTATTACTACATACTTTATGGACTAGTCCATCTGCGGTACTTTGTTGTTCACAACTGCTTTCACATTGATAGTTCTGTTGTGCGCATTGTTGCATTTCTGGGTTTTCGATTTTATTTGAGCAAGCTGATAATAGCGTCAAAGCGAACAATGATGCTGTAATTGCAGGTAGTTTTTTCATGCTGATCCCTAGTATATTGTGTTCTTTTAAATCCATCTTACCCAGATTAAGCGTATTTAATCCAGCTCAACTTGCAAATTATCAATTAAACGCACCGTACCTAAATAGGCTGCTGCTAAAATAACGAGTTGTTTATCCTCGCTTGTTGCAGCTTTTAGCGTTGAGCGCTCGGCAATTGCATAGTAGTCAGGTTTTAACCCTGCTGCTTCAAGCTGTGCTTTTGCTTCTACCTCAAGTGTTGCGATGTCTACACTGCCTTGTTTGAGTGCCGTTGCTGTATTATTTAACGTGGCAAACAGCACTTTTGCAGTGTCTTTTTGCTCATCAGATAAATAACCATTACGAGAGCTCATGGCAAGGCCTGAAATTTCACGGCATGTAGGAACGCCAATAATTTCAACGGGTATAGATAAATCACGCGTCATGGTTTTTATGACTTGCAGTTGTTGAAAGTCTTTTTCACCAAAGCAGGCAAAATCAGGTTGAACAAGGTTAAATAATTTAGTGACAACCGTTGCAACACCTTTAAAGTGTCCAGGGCGAGAGCCTCCACAATAGCCCATAGATACGCCTGGCACATCGACAAAGCTTTGTTCACCTAAGCCATTAGGATAAATGGTTTCCACAGATGGGGTGAAAACGATATCAGTATTTAAATCGGCTAACCCCTGCTTATCCGCACTTAGTGTTCTTGGGTAGTTATCAAGATCTTCGTTAGCGCCAAACTGCATTGGGTTAACAAAAATACTGACCACAACCTTATCAGCTAATGTTTTTGCTTTTTCAACTAGCGAAAAGTGGCCTTGGTGCAAGTTGCCCATAGTTGGCACAAGCGCAATGCTCAGGCCCGCTTGACGCCAAGCTTTGATCTGACTACGTAACGATTTAATTTCGGTGATTGACTGCATTTATTTAAACTCATGTTCGGTACTTGGGAAAGCACCACTTTTTACATCTTCACAATACTTTTGAACAGCTGCAGGCATATTGCCTGTCTCTAATAAGAAGTTTTTTGAAAACTTAGGAATGTAACCGGCTGAAATGCCTACTAAGTCGTGCATTACTAAGATTTGCCCGTCAGTTTTATTGCCTGCACCTATGCCGATGGTTGGAATGTTTAGTTCATCAGTAATACGCTTAGCCAGTTCACTCGGAATACACTCTAAAACGAGCAATTGCGCCCCCGCAGCTTCAAGCGCTTTTGCATCACTAACCATTTTATCTGCTTGAGATTGCTCACGACCTTGAATTTTAAAGCCGCCAAACACATGCACTGATTGCGGTGTTAAGCCTAAGTGACCACATACAGGAATGCCTTGCTGAGTCATGGCGCGAATGCTGTCATGCAACCATTCACCACCTTCAAGCTTAATCATATTTGCACCCGCACGCATTAGCTCAGCTGCGTTGTTACAAGCGTCTGTCGGGTTGGCATATGTCATAAACGGTAAATCAGCAATAACGAATAATTCGCGGCTGCCTGCGCGCACACAACGGGTATGGTAGGCAATATCAGTATTGGTGACGGCAAGGGTGTCGTCGTTACCTTGTAATACCATACCCAGTGAATCGCCCACTAAAATCACCTCGACGCCATTATCATGAAACAATTTGGCAAAACTGGCGTCGTAGGCTGTCAATGCCGTGATTTTTTGTTGTTCTTGTTTCATTTTATTAAGTGTAGAAACGGTAATTTTAGACATAATTTCCTCTGAGGCTTTGCCTTGGTTAATTACTGCTGAGGGAGTTGTTGTAAATCGTTTAAGGGCAACGTGTTTTTTATATCAGCAAGTGGTTGGCTATTTGGTAATAGCAATGTTGGCGCTATTTCTAATAGTGGATACACAACAAATTCTCGCTCTGTTAAGCCATAATGCGGCACAGTCAAACGAGGTGTATCAATTACTTGGTCGCCAAATAAAAGAATATCAATATCAAGAGTTCGCGGGCCCCAACGTTGCTCTTTTCGAACACGACCGTGCTTAAGTTCTATACTTTGTGTTAAATCGAGTAGTTGTTCTGGGGCTAGCTTTGTTTTTATGCATACTACAGCATTAACATAATCAGGCTGGTCTTGTGGACCCATAGGTTTACTCGCGTAATCATGAGAGGCACTTATAAACTCGATATCTGAGTGTGCTTTTAACTCAGTGATAGCGCGGTGTATTTGTTCTCGTGGTGCATTTAAGTTAGCACCTAAACCTAAGTAAACTTGATTCATCATTGCTCTGTTTTTTTCTTACGTGGACGGCGGCGACGTTTTGGACCACCTTGATGACCAAGCGCTTTGACCATTTCTTTTTGGCCATTAATGTCTTGTCCTAAATAGTTTGTCCACCAGTTAGCAAGCTCTTGAAGTTCAGTTTCACCTGCTTGAACACGTAATAGTAAAAAGTCATATGCAGCTTTAAAACGTGGTTGTTGAGTCAGTCGGTAAGCACGTTGTCCACCCCGTTTATCAAGGCGTTGTTGAATATGCCAAATATCGCGAGCACCGAGCGTGAAGCGTTTTGGTACAGCTACATGCTGGGCGTTTTCACTCAGTACTTTGTTCATCGCTTGTGCAAATGCATCGTACTCTGACAGTTGATCGCGCTGTTGTAATTTTTTAGCAATGCTCAGTAATGGGAACCACAGCAAGGCAGCAAAAATAAAGGCCGGCGTGACTTTTTTATCTGCATTAATACGCTTATCGGTGTTTTTAAACATTTGCAGGATAAACGCATGTTCAAGGCTATTAGGATTGGCATCTAAGATTTTATCAAGTGCTGGAAACAGTGCTTTAAATAAACCATATTGGCGTAGCATAATGAAGTTTTCTTCAGCTTTGCCATTTAAGAATAGCTTGAGTGACTCTTCAAATAAACGCGCTGGTGGAATATGGTCTAATAAATTAGCCAGTCCTGCAATAGGTTTTTCGGTTGCAGGCGCAATACTCATCCCTAATTTAGTGGCGAAGCGAACAGCGCGCAGCATACGTACAGGGTCTTCTCTGTAGCGTGTTTCTGGGTCGCCAATTAACTCAATTTGCTTCGCTTTAATTGCGCTAATGCCATTGGCGTAATCATAAATACAAAAATCATTAATTGAGTAGTAGAGGGCATTGATAGAAAAGTCGCGGCGCTCGGCGTCTTCTTCAATGCTCCCGTACACATTATCACGCAGCAGTTGGCCATGTTCGCTTGATTGACTAATTTGATTTTTAACTTCGTCGGCTTCGTGGTGTCCACGCATGGTCGCGACTTCGATAATCTCACGACCAAATACTATATGCGCCAAACGGAAGCGTCGGCCAATCAGTCTGCAATTTCGAAACAGTTTTTTGATTTGCTCAGGTGTTGCGTTGGTTACTACGTCAAAATCTTTTGGTTGTTGACCTAACAATATATCTCGAATACAACCACCTACAAGGTAAGCATCAAAGCCACCTTCTTTTAAGCGGTACAATACTTTGATTGCATTTGGGCTAAATTGTTTACGTGAAATCCCATGTTCACTACGTTCGATCACCAAAGGCAATTCGCTGGCTTGTACGGCATTGTGTGTGTCAGTGGCATTTGGGCCAATAATTTGCCGACAAAATTGAAAAAGCTTGGAAATAATAATCTGTCTCCTACGACATGGTCTTTGCAACTCATCAAGTATAGCGTTTGTTTTTTCACTTCGTCGGTGTGAGATTGACGTGTAATCAGTGTGTTTAAAATGGCGCTAAATTAAGGTGCTGATGAATCGCACACTTTGGGTCGCTATCATATACCAGCGTGGCATAAAAATTAAGTTACTCGACCTTTTAAATTGGCAATTTATTTTGTGATGGATTGAAATTTACTAAAAGATGAATGTGGATCCTCACTTACTTGAATCTCTTTTACTTTGGGAACACATCCAAGATGGTAGGCCGCAACAGCCCATTTTAGCATTTCTTCGACCGTTGCAGACAAAAGAGCAGCTTCGGGGTTTAAGCCTAAAAAGCGAAAGGCATCAAAAAGCGCAGGCTTAGGTGCTGTTTTTGAAATGGCAGGGGCATAATTTTGTTTTGATAATTTAAAGCCCGGCTTTGCCACTGCTAAGGGTAGGTGAGCGTATTGTGGTGCTGTTTGGTTAAGTTGTTTAAATAAACTAAGTTGTCGTGCCGTGGGTTCTAATAAGTCGGCACCACGCACAACATGACTAATATTTTGAGCAATATCATCGACCACAACAACTAGTTGATAAGCAAATAAACCGTCACTACGCTTGATAAGGTAATCTTCTTTGGCTAAAGCTTGGTCAACTTCTACCTTTCCCTGAATGAGATCGCTGTAGTGGCTAGTGGCAAATTGCTGGGATAATCGAAGTGCCGAATTTACGAAGGAATGACCTTTTAACTTACACTGGCCTTGGTATATACCACCCATTGCTTTAACTTGTTTGCGGGTACAATGGCAAGCATAAACTAAACCTTGAGCAATAAGTTGCTCCAAGACGGATTGATATTCTTGTAGGCGGTTAGTTTGGTAGATGACACGTTCATCCCAATGCAGACCATAAGCTTCTAATGTACGTAAAATATCATCACTAGCGCCAGGGACAACACGTGTTGTGTCAATATCTTCAATACGAACTAACCATTTACCCTGATTAACTTTCGCATCAAGAAAACTTCCCACAGCCGCTATTAATGAGCCAAAGTGTAAGGGCCCAGACGGGGATGGCGCAAAACGGCCACGATATATACGCGATTGCGTATTAACGGCTGTGGTAGACATAGGTTAATTTAAAAATAATTAACCGCGGCCTGATTGTTTTTCTTTTATTTCTGCAAGTGTTTTGCAGTCAACACATAGATCAGCAGTTGGACGTGCTTCTAAACGACGAATGCCAATCTCGATACCACATGATTCACAGAAACCAAAGTCATCTTCTTTGATTAATTGAATTGTTTTTTCAATTTTCTTGATCAGTTTACGCTCACGGTCACGAGTACGAAGCTCTAATGAAAATTCTTCTTCTTGTGCAGCGCGATCAACTGGATCTGGAAAGTTAGCAGCTTCATCTTGCATGTGCGATTTAGTACGGTCTACTTCGTTACGTAAATCGTTACGCCAAGCTTCTAAAATTTTTTTGAAATGAGCACGTTGTGCATCATTCATATACTCTTCACCTGGCTGTTCCTGATACGGCTCTAACCCGGCCTGAGCCAATAACCCTAGTCTTTTTTGGTCTGGCATAACTTTCTCCTAAATCCTTAATATATTGCCCAGCGTTAGCCGGCGGCTATAAATAGCAGAAACGACAGGTTGAGGCAAATTTATTTTTAATTAATCCTGTGTGCCTAAACCAAGAAGTGAATGAAAAAGTAATTACTTGGTTTGATTAACGCTTGCTGCTAGTCAATTTTTTATAAACTTGCCTAGTAATATGGGCAAAAAAAAATAATACAACTTAAAAACTATGTTCGTTTAAAAACTTCTTTGGTGTTGTTTGATACCAGCGCTTAAATGCTCTTTGTAGCGCGCTTTGTTCTGAAAACCCTAACTTATTGCTGACTTCAAGCACTGAAAAACCTTGTAATAGCATTTGTTTTGCGTGCTGCTTCCTTTGTATGTCAATTATCTTTGAAAAGCTTAACTGTTGGTGAGTTAAGTAACGTTGTAAGGTGCGCTTTTTAAAGCCAAGTTGATGTGCTGCTTGTTCAACTGTTGGAATATAGGGAAATTGGCTGGCGATAAATGCATTTAATTCGTTAATGTAATCAGTATGCGGGGTAACGTCACCTGCTTGAGAGAGTAAAATCTGCTCAAGCTCTGGGTTAGGAGACAGTAAAGGGCTGCTAAGAAGTTTCTCATCAAAAATCAGGCAATTTATGGCAGCATTAAACTCGATAGGGCAATTAAAAGTATGTTGATAAGTTTGCATACACAAAGGTGAAGGAGGCTTTCTTGTAAGCTGTACCTTCTCGAGTGCAAGCTCTGCGTTTTGCTGGCAGCAATGCTTAGCAAAGGATAACCAGCTACTGAATAACTCATCAACCATGTAGTGATTTATTGTCTCTTTTGCATGCCAGCTAAGTCGACATTGTTGGTTTTCATGTACTAATTCAATATGACCTATATTTCTCACTAAAGAATTTAGCTTTTGCGCGTGCTGTAGTGCTTTTTCAAGGTTTTGACTGACAAGTGCAACATGACCAAGTAATCCCCAATTTTGTGCCTTCAGAGATTGGCCAAATAACAGGCCAATATGCTCTTTACTAAGCTGAGTATCTGCAAAGCACATTAACGATTCATAGTCAGAAACAGGGAACCGATAGCAAGTATCATCTAAATAATGAGCTCGCTCTGCCAGTAATGAGTTTAGCTTTTCTGATTCAAGTCCTTGACGCTGAAGAAAATAGAACAACGAGCGAATTATTTGACTACTGACATAAAACATAGGATTTCATTTTTTATTATTAGAAATATTAAGCTGCATGAGTTGGCGCGCAAAGTCAATATATTGCGTAGAGAGTCAAGATTTAGTGAATTAATTAAGGCAAGCTGGTCAATGGATACAATAACCATAATAAGGATGCACAATGAAACTCCACCCTTTAGTATTCAGTATTGCCGCAGCATTACTCACTGTAGGTTGCAATTCTGATAGCAATAATGATGTTACAGAACCACCTGTCACGACAACCCCAGAACCTGAAGAGGTCGTAAAGGTAGCTATTCCGAACTTTGCCGAAGATAGTGTACTTGAGGCCAATATTCGTTGGACAAGTTACGGTGTGCCGCATATTACAGCAACAAACCTTGAGAGCTTGGCATTTGGTAGTGGCTATGCATATGCCAAAGATCATGCTTGTTTATTGATGGATCAAATCATTAAAACTCGCGGCGAACGTGCCAAATATTATGGCCCTGACCAAGTCGCAGGTAGCGGCGACTCTAAACACTTAATTTCTGATTTTGGTTACAAAGCATTAGGGGTTAATGAATACGCATTACAGCATTATGGTGAGCTGGATGAAACCAGCCGTGCTCACTTTGAGGGATTTGTGCAAGGCTTTAATAAATATGTCAATGACACAGGGGCTGCGAATCTAGCGCCTGAATGTGCGTCAGCACCTTGGGTGATAAGCTTAACCGCACAAGATATGCTGGCATATTCAATGGCAACTGTGCAGTTGGCAAGTTCAGCAAACTTTTTAGAGCTCGCATTTTTTGCAAATCCTGGTGACGGTGATGAGTATTTACCTGTGCCAAGTAGCAATGCGCCAAATGCTGTTTCCAGTTTGGTTAAAAATGTCAATCAACAAGCAAAGCAATTTAAATTAGACAAAAAATTTAAGCATTTAGGTTCTAATGGTTGGGGTTTGGGTAAAGAGATGATGGCCAATGGCAAAGGTGGATTATTAGCAAACCCTCACTTTCCCCATGAAGGAAATCTACGTTTTTGGCAGTCACATTTAACCGTACCCGGTGCAATGAATGTGATGGGAGGGAGTTTGCAGGGTATGCCGGGGGTGATTAATATCGGTTTTAATGAACATGTTGCATGGACACATACCTTCTCAACAGCACGTCACTTTTTAATTTATCAACTGGCATTAAATGAAGATGATCGTATGAGTTACCGTGTTGAAGATGAGCAGCATACGATAACCAGTAAAACAATTTCAGTTGAGGTTGCCATTGGCCCCAACACGACCATTGAGCTTCAAAAACCATTTTATTATAGCCACCATGGTTTGATGTTGGAAACACCCGCCGCTAATGGTTTAGGCTGGAATGATAGCCAAGCATTTACGATTAAAGATGCGAATGAATTTAACATGGATGTGGTTGCCCAGTGGTCTGCGCTTAATCAGGCGGTGAGTCTTGATGATATGAAAGAGTCGTTCGCTAAGTTTGATGGGGTGTCATTCAACAACACCATGGCGGCAGATAAAGCAGGGAATGTATTTTATGTGGATGACAGTACCGTTCTGAAATTAGATGACACAGCCAATTTAGCCATCCGCCTGCAACCTGAACTTGTGGCCTTAAGAGAATCAACTGGATTTGATTTAGTGCCTGGAAATATGAAGCTATTTGAAAGTCAGGGTAAGGTGCCATTTACCGAAGCTCCTCAGCTTACCCGCACCGACTATGTGCAAAATTCAAATGATAGTTATTGGGTTACAAACCTAAACGAGCCACTTGTTGGCTTTGCGGCTCAGTATGGTGACGTTCATAAACCACTCTCATTACGTACGCGGATGGGTCTAAAACTATTGCAAGATGGAGGTGGCGAAGATGCTAAGTTCACTCTTGATGAATTAGAGCAAGCACTGATAGGCAACCGTATTTATTTAGGCGAACTTGTATTTGCAGATCTTGCTATACAGTGTCAGGCACAAGGTGATGTACCTGTACAGATTACAAGCGATGTTGCGGTTGATGTAAGCCCTGCTTGCGATATTTTATCGAACTGGAATGGGGCTATGAATTTAGAGACTCAGGGGGCAGCATTAATTCGTGAATTTGCTCACTTGTTTAATCCGTCTGCTCATTTATACACTAATTTTGATGTTACAGACCCTGCAAATACTCCCCATACTTTACGCCAAGACAAAGTTGCATTAAAAGTATTGGCGCACGCGATGCTTAATTTACAGTCAAATGGTATCTCATTAACAGATACTTTAGCGGATTTGCAGTTCGTCGAAAAATCATTGGCTGGTGGTCATGCTTCGGGTGAACAATTGCCATGGGCTGGGCCGATGCATGTTGAAGGAGGGTTCAATGTCTTTCGGTTTGATAGAAGTAATCTAACTCGTTCTACATTAATTCCTTATGCAGACTATCAAACATTACCTGATGCAATAACGGGTAAGCCTTTGGCTTCTAATTTATCATCACAAGGTTACCCAGTGAACTATGGTTCAAGTTGGATGTTTGTGATGAACTTTACTGAAGATGGGCCGGTTGCAAAAGGATTACTGACTATGTCGCAAAGTTCTGACTCACGTTCAGAGCATTTTGATGATCAAAGTCGTTATTATTCACAAACGGCCAAGTTGAGGCCTTTATTTTACAAAGAGGCTGATATTGCACTTAACTTAATTGATGAAATAGATATTTCAATGACTAAGCAATAAATGGAACTTGCTCGGTCAGTGTAATAGCACTGGCCGAGATATCAGCTTTATAAGCATACACCTCAACACCGCAATCAATGGCTTGTGTTAATAACGAACAATACGTTTCATCAATATGCTTGGCACCACTGACTTGGCTAATTCCTTCGTGTAATACAGCAAAAAGTAATACGGCGCGATGCCCTTGTTGCACCATTTCGATAAGTTCTCTGATATGTTTTTGGCCACGAACTGTTTGCGCATCGGGAAAATAGCCTTGTCCTGATTGAGGGTTATCTTCACTTAGTAATGTCACCGATTTTACTTCAACGTAGCAATTTGCTTTGTCATTAGCGGTGAGTAAAAAATCGATACGACTGTTCTCTTGCCCATATTTTACTTCAGCTTGAATTGTGCTGTAGTCGCAAAGCTCTTTTATTACATTATGTGTTAATGCTTCATGCACCACTTGATTGGCTATTGCGGTATTAACGCAAATTAACTGTCCGAAATGATTTTTAGTAAGCTGTAAAGAGTGTGGGTATTTTCGTTTTTTGTTATCACTGGTTGAGTAATAAGCGCTAAACCCAGGCTCAGCACAACCAGTCATCTTTCCTGTATTGGCACAGTGAGCGGTAAATTGCTCGCCAGTTTCTAGCTCAAGATCCGCTAAAAAACGTTTATAGCGTTTGAGCAATTTAGCAGATTGTAAAGGTGGTAAAAAATGCATAATTTTGTTTTGATTAAACGCGTTCGTTCATTGTAAATGAATAGCGACATAGAATGCACCCTTAGTCTGTTTAGTAAAGGTTATTTATCGCAAGCGGTTGGGATGTCGCGTTCGCTGTAGTAAACTCGATAAACAATTTTCAGCGCAAAGAGTATTCTAACATGTCGGAAAAATTTTTAGTTCAACTTAGCGAGCAGGGTGCTGCCGCGCATTGGGGTGAAAAAGCCTCTCTTTCTTTTACTGAACAAGGCGCAACCGTTCATTTAACTGAGCAAGATACACTTAAAAACGTACAAAAAGCAGCGCGTACGTTAGCGAATCAAGGCTTAAAGAATGTTGCTCTAACGGGTGATGTTTGGTGCACTGAAACACAATGGGCTTTTTATCAAGGCTTTGTATCGCCAAAAAATTTAGATGCAGTTGAGTTTGCCGAAAACGCAAAAACAGATAGCAATGAACTGGCTGCATTAACAAAATCAGCGACATGGGCTCGCCAAATGATCAACGGTACTGCCGATGATATTTTTCCTGAAAGCTTGGCAGGTAAAGCGGCTGAGTTTATTCAGTCATTAGCGCCTGAGCACGTTAGTTACCAAATCATTAAAGGTGATGCACTTTTAGAACATCAATGGATAGGTATTCACGCTGTAGGTCGTGGTAGTGAGCGTCCACCTGTATTATTAGAGCTAGATTACAACCCAACGGGCGACGACAATGCCCCTGTTGATGCTGCTCTTGTGGGTAAAGGGATCACATTCGATTCGGGTGGTTATTCAATTAAAGCAAGCGAAGGCATGCTTGGTATGAAGTGCGATATGGGCGGTGCGGCGACGGTTACTGCTGGTTTAGCGCTGGCTATTAGTCGTGGTGTGAATAAACGCATTAAGCTGTTTTTATGTTGTGCTGAAAACTTAATTTCAGGTCATGCTTATAAATTAGGTGATATTCTTACTTATAAAAATGGCACAACAGTTGAAATTGTTAATACAGATGCTGAGGGGCGTTTAGTACTCGCTGATGGCTTAATGGCTGCGGGTGAAACTGGCGCACCATTAATCATTGATGCGGCAACGTTAACAGGGGCTGCACTTGTGGCTGTTGGTCAAGAGTACAATGCGTTATTTGGCCTTGATAAAGACTTTGTGCGTGAAGTACAAGATTTTGCAGAGCAAGAAATGGAAGCTGCATGGCCACTTCCTCTTGAAAAGTGGCACCAACAAAACTGCCCATCGCCTTATGCTGATACAGCAAATAGTCGCCCACAAAAAGGCGGCGGTTACGGCGGTGCGTCAAATGCGGCTGGCTTCTTATCGCGCTTTGTTCCTAACGATGGTAAAGGGTGGGTGCACATTGACCTTGCTGCAGCATTTAATATGGGCAGCACGAGTGAGTGGGCCGCGGGTGCTACAACGCAAGGTATGCGTACGGTTGCTAGAACGTTGCTTGAAAAAGCTTAATTGAGTACTACGCATAGTACATTATCAAAAGCGCCTTTATTAGGCGCTTTTTTGTTTTTTAATGTGATTTACAAACTGATACAAGATTTTTGGCATCATTTAGTATAAAATCTCGCCCCACATTTTCTCATCAGGTGGTTAGTTTAAATTTCATTAACTACACTTGAATGATCAATTCACACTGGGGTCTCTATTTATGTCAGATAAGTGCTATATCACTGCGCAGCAGTTACTTGAAGATTCGTTTCGCGTTGCTGCTAAAGTTTATGAAGATGGTTTTCGTCCTGATTTCATCATTGGTATTTGGCGTGGTGGTGCTCCTATCGGTATCGCAGTACAAGAGTACTATGATTACAAAGGCATAGAGACAGATCATATTGCTGTGCGTACATCGTCTTATTACGGTATTAATCAGCAGTCAAAAGAAATTAAAGTACACGGTTTGCATTACATCATCGAAAATGCCAATGCAGATGATTCGTTGTTGATTGTTGATGATGTATTTGACTCTGGACGTAGTATTTTCGCTTTAAAAGAAAAACTTTCTGAATTAATGCGCTTGAATCTGCCACGCGATATTCGTGTTGCTTGCCCATATTACAAGCCTAAAAACTCAAAAGTAGACATGGTGCCTGAGTATTATATTCATGAGTCTGATGAGTGGTTAGTTTTCCCTCATGAGCTATCAGGTTTAACGCCAGATGAAATTATTGAAGGCAAGTCAGACTTAGCAAATATCCAAGACTTATTATTAAATAAGTAAATTGCTACTTAAATAAAGTGAGTATGTAGGCACATACTCACAATTGTGAAAAGCTATCAACATAGTTGCTTAGCTTTTCTATATCAACAACCTTAAGTCCTTGGTTGCTTCTTACTATCAATCCTTTTTCTACCAGCTCTGTCACTACGCGGCGATAAGCGCGTTCAGTGGTTGCGAAACGTTCAGCCTCTGCATTAACCGTAGGGTAGGCACGTAGCAGTGTTGGATTATTATTCTCAGCCCTTAATAAACAGTCTTTTGCTATGTTGTAACTCAGTGGCAATAGGAGTTTATCGAGATTAATTTTCTGATTCTCTTGAAACTTAGCGGCGATAGTTTGTGCTGTGTACAAGCTGAGTTCTGGCTTTTCTAGTAACAGTGAGCGCCAATGTTTTAGCTCGATTAAGTTATAACTTACATCGCTAAAGCAGGTCACGGTGTAAATACAAGGTAAGTTATTTAGTGCCTCGATCTCGCCAATTAAGGTGTTATTACAATCAAGCTGGCCGAGTAATAGTCTACGCCCATTACCCACGTCATAACTGAGCGACACCGTTCCGCTTCTGACTAACACGAGTTTAGACAGTGGTTGATCTTGATGGATCAGCACTTCTTTTTTTGCTTGTTGGTATCGACTTCCTGCAAAAGTAAGTAATTGCTCAACTAGATAACTTGAAAAATGATATTGAAACATTAACGCCGCTCTTCGGACAATTGTCCTATTTATTACACCTTAATGACGCTAGCATTAAGATTCTAAGAATTCACGCTAACTTGCTAGCGAGGCCATGCCTTGCTTGTACCTTCATTTCCCGTGTTAATGATTTTAAGCAAAGTATTTACTGTGCTTTAATAAGGTTTTTAGTAAGTTAGCTTTTTTATTTTCATTGTTAAAGTAGCAATGAGTAAGTCAAAAAAAATGACAAGCTCTAATGCTAACCTAAAGCCTAGGAGAGAACAATTGAGTTGGGAATATTTAGGCTATTTAGCGTCTGCCTTGTTGGTCGCTTCTTTAACAATGAGTGATGTGGTTAAGCTACGTTGGTTTAATTTGGCTGGATGTATTGCATTTACTTGTTACGGTATAGCGATTGATGCCATTCCTGTTGCATTCACAAATGGACTACTGACGTTTGTAAATATCTACCATATTATTAAATTAAAGCGTCAGTCATCGACTGACGCTAAATAGTGACCATTTAGTTTTCTTGTTGATATTTTAGTTCGCCACCAATCCATGTTTGCTTAACCTTGATGTCATGAATCTGTGATACCGGAACAGTAAAGTAGTCTTTGTTTATTAAAATAAAGTCAGCCCATTTACCTTGCTCTAAACTGCCTAATTTAAACTCTTGATGAGCAGCATAAGCGCCGCCTAAAGTGAACGCTCGTAAAGCTTCATCTCTCGATAATAGTTCTTTTGGTCGCCAACCACCTTTTGGTAACTGGTTGTGATCCATGCGAGTAATGGCTGAATATAAACCATCGAATGGGTCAGCTAGTTCTACAGGAAAGTCAGAACCCGCAGCCACAATTGAGCCTTGATCTAAAAATGTTTTCCAAGCATACGCACCGGTAAGCTGTTTATCGGTCAAGCGTTGTTCAGCCATATGCATATCAGACGTGGCATGCACAGGTTGCATTGAGGGAATGATTTTTAGTGATTTGAAGCGAACAATATCGTCGGGCGTAACAATCTGCGCATGCTCAATACGGTTACGTAATAAAATTCCCCCAGATTTTTTAAACACTTTTTCGTAGGCATCTAATACGATATGGTTCGCTTTATCACCAATAGCATGGGTGTTCGCACTAAAACCATTTTCAAAACTTAAGGTGAAAAGTTGTTCGAGTTTTTGTTGTGTTTCAAGCATCAAGCCATGATAATTTTTACGATCAGCATATTCATCAATTAGTGCAGCACCACGGCTCCCTAGCGCACCATCGGCGTATACTTTTACGCTTCTAATTGACATGTAGTCATGCATATCTTTATAGCGACCCGCTTTTAACATGGTGTCTAGTTTCGGGTCGCTTGCGCTTAACATAGCAACAATTCTCAGCGGTAGAGTGCCTTGCTCTGCACGTTCTTTGTAAACTTGCCACGTATCATAATCAATACCCGCATCGTGGGTTGATGTAATGCCTAAGCTAAGCAAATGTTTACCTGCATTATCTAAAGCAGTATTAATGCTAGCGTGGCTTGCTTTTGGTACATGCTGAGTTATTAGTGTTTCGGCTTTATCAATGAAGACACCTGAAGCTAACCCTGAGTCCAGTTTTAAAATTTCACCACCGGCAGGAGAGCGAGTGTCTTTTTCGATACCAGCAAGTGCCATGGCTTTCGAATTAACCCACACTGCATGGCCATCAACTCGAGACAGTACCACAGGCTTATCTTTTACATAGCGGTCTAAGTCTGCTGCCGTAGGAAATTGTGCGCCTGGCCATTGCTCTTGGTTCCAGCCACGACCAATGATCCAGCCTTGTTTATCTTTCGCAAATTCTGCGAGCTTCTTTCCGACCTCATCAACTGATCGGGTATTTCTAACATCCAGTTGCGATAGGTTGTTACCAAGGCCAATAACATGGCCATGGGCATCAATAAGGCCGGGTAGCAAAGTCGCCTGCTCACCATCAAAGGCTGTTGCATCAGGATAACTGGCTTTTAAGGAGTCATTACCTGTTTTAACCACCTTGCCATCTTTGATGACCAATGTTGAAAACTGTTTGGTATCCCCTTTATAGGTCGGTGTGTAGCCATTGACGTTATAGATAACCGTTGTGTTTGCAAAACAGGATAGTGATGCTGATGCGAGTAAGCCGATGATGAATTTCATAATTGTCTTGTTTTTATTGATTTATAAAAACAGTATCAGAGTTGTAATAAACTGCAACTACTTGAACAAAAATGACAGGGGAAGGGTGCTTGGCACACCCTTAATTTATTTGCTAGCGTAAACTTCAAACTCTGCGAGTGATAACTTGTTATCTTTGTCTTTATCGTAACTTTGAAAACGAGACCAAAGTGCTGGGTCTCGTGCTGATTCAGAGCGACTTAAGTAGCCGTCATCATTGCGATCAAGTTGTTTAAACTTCTCACCAATACTGCCAGAGGCTAAGCTCATAGTACTAAAAAGAAAACATGAAACTAAGCTGGTGATGGTTAATCTTGTCATTGTTTGTTAGCTCTTACTTGTTAAATAATTTTTAAACTCAAGGAGTGATATGCGCTTGTCATTATCTGTATCCCACTGACTTATACGCTTTTTAAGATGAGGCTGAGGCGTAAGTTCGTCAGGGCTTAAATAGCCATCTTTATTCTTGTCGAGATGATTAAAACGTTGTTTTACATCTAATGCAAAGCTATTAAAGCTAAAAGTCATAAGGATTAGTGAAATAACTGAGACTATTTTCATACTGCGCTCCTTGTTAGTGAAAGTGCTTGCCATAATTTAATTCCCAAAATTAAATCCGTTTACACACTCCCTCAGGGATTATGGCAAACACTTTAAGTCGTTAAAGTTTGAATTTCTCAAACTCTTGCTCTGATAAAACCTGATCGTCATTTTTATCTAGATCAGCAAATTGCTTCAGTAAGTCATCATGTTGTGTGGCTTCTGTAAGCGAAATTTCACCATCGGCATTCGTATCAAATTTAGCGAAACGTACGTCCATTTGTGATGCTAAAACGGTTGCGCTGATCACTAAAAACATCAGCGAGAAAGCGGCAATAAGTTGTTTCATTACAATCTCCTATTGAACAAACAATTGAAATTCTGAAAAAGAAATTTGGCCATCTTGATTCGTATCAATTTGTGAAAAGTTGTCGTGTAACAACGCGTCTTCCGATGCCTCTGATTCACTTAAAGTGCCGTTACTGTCTTTGTCCAGTTCTTTAAAAGAATCATTTAAGTTAAGGGCATACGTGGTTGTTGAAATACAACACACAACCGTCAGCATAGTAAGGGCCAATTTCTTCATTTTAATTCCTAAGAAAATTAATTATTTACTCTAATACAAAAACAATGCCAAAGTTAAAAGCTGTTAATTATCATGTTGTTATGTGTTTTTTGGCGTGTGTCGGTAGAAATTCTTACATGGTTTTGTGTCTTTTTTGCAACGGGAAAATAAATTTTTAAATTTAACCTTTTAAAATCAGTTGTTTAGTTTGTCTCCAAATTGCAACGATATTGATTTTTTAGTGAAAATAGTGCTGAATTTCAGATAAAATTCAGCCAGTGTATAACTTAACTCATAGATAATTTATACCTGTCACACCTTGAAGGAAACCTATGCAAAGGCAAGCTAGCAGTAAGTTTAAACATCTACTCGATTGGCGTCCCAATTTAATCGGGCAATTTGTGTTTAGTACTCTTTTATCATTATTGCCTTTATCTTTGGTTGTGATCCTATTTTTAAATGCGCTCAACAAGCAGCTTGCTGTCACACAAAAAATAGTGAGCGATAACTACTTAGTAACCAAAACATTTAATAGTCTTAAGCAGGACCTAAATAGCCTTGAGAGAGCAACAAGGCAAAACTGGGTGTTGAAAAGTGAATCACTTGACACCTTAATTGCAAATAAATGGCAGTCATCTTTACAAAGCATTGATGAGCTAATTTTTTTGAGTCCTTCACCTGATTACGTTAACCAATGGCAGCAGCTAGCCGATGTGTTGAGCTTTGCTCAGCAACACTTGGTACATGAACAAAAACAAGATGGTGAGCTGTTTGCACCAGCCAGTAAACTGATTGCAGAGCAAACGCTGTGGCTACGTGATCAGAATGAATTACGCATCACGAAAAACCAACAACACTTAAAAACCTTACAAGCGTCATTTATAAATTGGCTATTGGCATTGATCCCTATTACTTTGCTGGTGAGTGGCGGGTTTTTATGGCGGATCAGTGGGCGTTTACGCGAATTGACATCTGTTATCGATAAACTGGGACAAGGTCATTGGCAACAAAATATTTCTGTTAAAGGTTCTTCTGAGCTTATTGAGTTAGGCAATAAGTTACAATGGGTACAAGCACAACTTCATATGCTTGAGCAGCAAAAAGATACATTCTTACGTCATGTTACACATGAATTAAAAACCCCATTGGCTTCTATGGTTGAAGGAACAGATCTCCTCGCTGATGAAATTGTGGGGCCTATCAATGCAGAGCAGCAAGCTGTATTAGAGCTTATTACACAAAGCATGGCGCGGTTACGCATTATGATTGAAAGCCTTTTAAATTATAATGCAATTCGCACCAGTAAGGAGAGCATCACCGAATTAGACTTTTCGGTGATGATGGGCAAAATAGAGCGACATTTTGAACATCGCCTCATAGCGCGAGATCAATCGTTGCTTTGGTTAAATGAATTACCTAGCCGATCTCTTTATATTTCAACGGAATTATTAGAAATGATTTTAGTGCAGCTTATTTCCAACGCATTAAAATTTTCACCAGAAAAAGAAGCAGTTACCATTAAGGTGACATTTAAACACAGTAAGCTTATGGTGTCGGTGAGCGATCTTGGCATTGGTGTTGATGAATCCGAAAAAATGTCTATTTTTGGTGCATTTTATCAAGGTAAAAATGCCAAAAGCCAAGCTGAGATGGGCAGTGGCTTAGGACTTACTATTGTGAAAGAAACAGTTGAACAACTAAACGGTGAGCTAAAGCTCGAAGACAATGACCCCCATGGCTGCTGTTTTACCGTAATATTACCAATTCAATTAACCCAGGGAGTTAACTGATATGGGCTTAGCTAATAAAGCCAGTTTTATGATGATTGCTGCACTAATGCTCTCGGGCTGTTCGTTGCTAGAAACTAAGCCCGTAACAGAGCAAGCGCAGCAAGTAGTTAATAAAAAACATGTAACACCCGAAGAGGGAGAGCCTAATCCCAAGCCGCGTCCGAAAAGTGAGCCGATGTATCCACCTGCAAATATTGTTATTGCTTGGCATGCCCAGCAATGTGGAGGCTATAAGAGCACACATAAAAAAGTAAGTTATGTAGGTGAAAAAGAAATCAAAGCGTTGTTTAAATCACTGTGTCTAGAGAGCGAAGCAAGTCCAGAAAAAACGTTGGCTTTACTAGACAAAACAGATCAAGCTTACTATTGGCCAGATGATATAAAGCAGTACCTTTGGCTTCAAAAGCAAAGTGTTAAGCAGCATTTAAAAGCGAAACAAGCAAAGCAAG
The DNA here is from genome assembly GCF_041414825.1 of Pseudoalteromonas sp. 68 DY56-GL68. Taxonomy (NCBI): domain Bacteria; kingdom Pseudomonadati; phylum Pseudomonadota; class Gammaproteobacteria; order Alteromonadales; family Pseudoalteromonadaceae; genus Pseudoalteromonas; species Pseudoalteromonas sp. 68 DY56-GL68. Next base: position 62,125 of record NZ_JAOCZL010000007.1, on the reverse strand, counting down.
CATTAACCGAAAAAATGGAAAAAACATTGTCGTCACTGGCTACGATTGAGCAGCAACTTCTTCTTCGCGAAGAGACTAAGGAGCAGTAAGTATGAATGAAGTAAGTAAACCTCGCGTGTTACTAGTGGATGATGACGCGAGTTTATTAAAGCTGTTAGCAATAAGAATCGAGTCTAAAGGCTATCAAGTGAGTACTGCTGAAAGTGGCATTGTGGCTCTTCAAGAGCTTAAAAATAAAACCTACGACGCGGTAATTACCGATTTAAGAATGGACGAAATGGACGGAATGGCGCTGCATCGTCAGTTGCAAAGCCGCTACCCATCTATGCCTGTCATCATGATGACAGCGCATGGTTCGATTCCAGATGCAGTCGAGGCGACAAAGCAGGGAATTTTTGCATTTATCACAAAGCCTGTTGATAAAGATGAGTTATTTGACAGCTTAGCAAAAGCAATAGAGATCCATGGAGTGCATGGGGAGGAAGCGCCAACTCAAACCAATATTGTGACGCGAAGCGGGGCGATGCTGCATTTACTTGAACAGGTTAAGCTACTGGGGCCGACACAGGTTAACGTACTTATATCTGGTGCCAGTGGCACAGGTAAAGAACTACTTGCGCAAGCAATCCATCAGCATAGTCACGTTAGTGACGGTCCATTCGTGGCGATTAACTGCGGTGCAGTACCCGGTGAGCTACTAGAGTCGGAATTATTCGGGCATAAAAAAGGCGCGTTTACAGGGGCTGTGAAAGATCATCAAGGTTTATTTCAGCAAGCACAAGGCGGCACACTGTTTTTAGATGAAATTGGTGATATGCCACTGAACTTACAAGTGAAGTTATTACGCGTATTACAAGAGAAAACGATTCGCCCTGTTGGCTTCCAAGAAGAAATTCCAATTGATGTCAGAGTTGTATCTGCCACCCATAAAAACCTTCCCGAAGCGATAAATAACCAACAATTTAGGGAAGATCTTTATTATCGATTGAACGTTGTTAATTTAAAGCTACCACCTCTGTGTGAACGCCGTGAAGATATAAGCTTGTTGGCACAGCATTTTGCAGGGCAGATAGCAAAGCGCATGAATCAAGACGAAAAACGCTTTGCAAGCGATGCGATGCATGCGCTAGTGAGGTATGATTGGCCAGGTAATATTCGCCAACTACAAAACGTGATTGAACAAGTTGTAGCCTTGACGCCAGGCGGAGTTATTTCTGCTCAACTGGTGGAGTCTGCACTCAATAGTAATGTAAGTATTGCGGAACCACTTTCGCTGAATGATGCGAAAAAAGAGTTTGAACGAGATTATCTAATCAATACCTTAAAGATGGCAGCCGGCAATGTCGCAGAGGCCGCTAAGCTTGCAAAACGGAACCGTTCAGATTTTTATAAGTTAATAAAAAAACACAACATTAATGTCGAAAACTTAATGTAGAGCTAGCATAAGGAAAATTCATGTCGCTTTTTTTAGTCTACCTTGGTGGACGTATTCAAGGTTGCCACATAGAAATGCATGATGTGCGATTTGTTGTGGGAAGTACGATTGAACAAACATACTCAAAATTAAAAGCACAGTGGGTCGGTGATAAAAACAATGTGCACATGGATAGTTACATGCAAATCCAGCACATTGATGGATACAAGGTTGAGGTTGTTGAAGAAGCGCATTCACAACCTGAAAAATTATACTTTGTGAATCTAGGTGCCTATCGTGCTGATAGGTTGGCAGAGCAGCATGATTTTTCACTCTATGTTGCACGCAGCAGTGAAGAAGCTAAACAACGTGCAAAAGAGTCTTTACTTGCAGGGTTAAGCCATCTCCATAAGGATGATTTACACGATGTCGATGATTGTTTCGCGATTGACTTGCTCGATAGTAACTTATCAATCAAATTAACCCCAAGCGGAGAATCACAAGCAATGAAACCGGATTGGTTTGGTTATCACGTTTTATAAACTAATCCTGATTATCGCTTTTACTAGCAATTTTAAAGGCGATAATCACTAGGCCAAATAAAGCAAAAGGCAATGCCGCAAGTAAATACTCTACAGTATGATTGTCTTGATAATTTGGCTGAAGTAAGAAGTGTCCTACGACACAAAGCAGAATAGCGACGAATAAAACAGGTAGTAAGATCAGTTCTTTTTTTGGAGAGTGTTTTTTCATAACAAAGCGTCACATTGCAAAGGTGCGCTATTGTAATGAGCTAAGATTGATTAGGTCAAATAACTTGGTGACTTATATTGCGCTGCATCAATTTTTTTATTGGCCGCTTTTTTTACTGGCTTTTTAGGTTTTACTGGTTTGTCGGCTGTATCATTACAATTATACAGTCCCATAATAAACTCTATTTCCTCGCGTTGTAATCCAGACTGCATGATACCCCCCTCAATGTCGAATTTGCCATTTATACGACAAATACTAAGCAGTTGAAGCTGAATTATCGGTGAATAATGCGTCATTAAACTGTAATCATATGTAACACAAATTTGCTTATTTAATAGGCAGCTCCACAGTAAACACAACACCCGTGCCATCATCTAAATTTTCAGCGGCTACTTTACCGTGATGGTAATCGCAAATAAGCCTTACAATATAAAGACCTAAGCCTAAGTGAGGCTGCTGTTGATGTTGCTGACTTCTCACCGAGACCATTGAGTCGAAAATGTGTTCAACTAAACCGTCAGGTAGCAGAGGTCCTTGGTTGCTAATTTTTAATAATGCATGTTGCTCTTGCTTGATTAAGCTAACGGAAATTGTGCTTTGTGGAGTTTTAAACTCAAGTGCATTGTTGATGAGCTTATCAAGCAATTGGGCAATAAACTCTGGTGCGCCACTGACATTTAACGGCTCTTTACAAAGCGACAAGGTAAATAGACTTTCACCGTAGGTTATTTGATAGCCTTGCATGCAGCCGGTGATCACCTTGGTCAGATCAAATTCTTCAGCTTCGGCGCTTTGAATACTTTGTTCAAGACGCGTTGCTTCGCTCATGGTGGTAATAATTTTACCCAACCGCTCAACCCCTTCACTGGCACGGTCGAGATATTTTTGACTTAGTTCAGATTGTGGCTGCATTTGTAAGTTTTCAAGTGATGAGCGAACAACAGCCACAGGCGTGCGTAGTTCATGGGAAAGTCGTGATGACATATTTTCTAAGTAATCAGTATAACCACTTAAACGACTAACAATGTTGGCAAAGCTACGAGAAAGGTCACCAATTTCATCATTCGAATCGGCATAGGTTATTTTGCCGGTGATCCGCCCTTGGGCATCAATGGCTTGTTCGGCATTATCACGCAGGCGGCGAATACGGCTGGAAATTCGTGACGCAAAAAAGAACAGTGTCACAGTGCCAACAAGCATTACCGCTAAAATGACATTAAATAGCTTCTCTAGTGACTTATTACGCAGAGTGCGCACGCCATTGGTGGTTTCTTCTGCGATTACTGCACCAATCACTTTATCTTGGATCCAAATAGGGTAGGCGGCAGATAAAATAACGGCTTTGTTATCTGGGGTTAAACGCCATGATGATGCGGGTTTACCATTTAAAGCACTGGCTATGTGAGTGCCTTGCATCGCGGCGACATCATGTAAGGTATCAATAAATTCATTTTCTGGGCGAGTTAATATTTTATAGTAAAGAGGATGCAAATAATCTTGCTCAAAGCGTTGCCACCACGTTGTTGCAGGCGCATCTTTAAGGCCATCTGCCCAAACGCCATCAGCATGATGAATTGAGCCTGATTGCGCAAGTACACGATGATGGTTATCTACGACCCATATTCGACTACCACTGTGACCCATGCCTTTCAAAATACGGTTAATTTCTGGTGACGGCACTAAAACTGAGCCGATATCATTGGGGTTTTGTAGGTTTGAGGTCGACATAAGCTGGGGCTCAGCTTTGCCTTCATCCCAATCTTCAATCGCAAAACCGAGCTTGTTACCTAACATCGAAAGCGGAAAACGCAGCTCTATGTTGTAACCCGTGTCGGAGCTTTTAAAATAGCCTTGAATTTTCGTGACCGGCAGTTGTGTTATAGCATCAAAGGCATTGACCCAACCATCTTGACGAGCAGCTACCACATAACGTTTAAATTCACCTTCAGGTGTTTTTAACATGATCTGTAAGTGATCATTGCGGGTAAAGCTAAGCACATTTTTAGCACGATATACAAGGGAGCTGTCTGCGACTTTAAACACCGCATAAAGGTAGTTTTCGTATTTGCCTACCATGTGATCAAAACTTAGATCACTATCTTGATGATCATTATTTAACCCCTGTAAGTAGCGCTTGTCGTAATGCCAAAATAAGCTTTGATAAGGCTGCCACTCCGACAGTTTGCCATCAAGTTGAATCGGATTATTTAGGTTGTAAGCATATAAATCTCGGCCTTTTACTACTTGATCTAAAAAGTTGGTTTGCGAGTCAAACAAAGCGGGGCGCTCATGTAATGCGGTGGCGAGTGCGCGGGTGGTGCCCACTAAGGTTTTTTCTTGCCCTTGTCTTAAGAACTTTTCCATTTCCCACACATACTCATAGCCAAGCCAAGGCAATAAAAACAAAAAGCAGGATAAGAAAATAAACTTTGTTCTAAGCCCCAAACGCAGCATTAAGCTTGCTCCCAGCGATAACCCATACCGTAAACGGTATCAATGCAATCAAATGCATCATCTAAAGCAATAAACTTTTTACGAATGCGTTTTACGTGCGAAGTAATGGTGCTGTCATCAACATAAATTTTCGCATCACTCATTAATTCGTTGCGGCTTTTTACATGACCTGGACGCTGCGCAAGTGAATGCACCATCCAAAATTCTGTCACAGTTAAATCAACCAGTTGCTCTTGCCAAAAAACCTGCATGCGCTGGGTATCTAACTTTAACGGGCCGCGATGTAAAAGAGCGGTTTGATCAGCAGGTTGATCGAAGGCATCAAGGCGTCTAAACAATGCGCCAATGCGAGCAGCAAGATGCGCCATACTGATGTCTTTGGTTAAGTAATCGTCAGCACCCATGCGCAGGCCACACACGGTATCAATTTCGCTATCGCGGGCGGTTAAAAATATAATCGGTAAGGTTTTAGAAAGACTGCGTAATGTTTGGCAAAGTAAAAAACCACCATCTACTTCATGGCCAAGGCCAATATCAACAATGGCTAAATCTGGTAAAGATTGATTAAATGCCAGTTCAGCACTGGCTCTGTCAGCAAAGCCTACAACCTGATAGCCCTGAGCGCTGAGCATTTCTGTGTAGTTTTCGCGGATTGCTGTTTCATCTTCAACGATTGCTATTTTCTTCATTGTTAATACTTACTTAAATTCTTTCTATAGCGAACTATACCTAATTTTTTGCCTTGCGTACTGGCAAAAATGCGATTGCCATTTTTCTGCCACAATTGCTCAGCAGTTTGCCTTTTTTGATCCCCTTTATTGCCATTTCGACTTGTTTTAATAGCTCCATACCAAGTTCGCAACACCAACCAATGTTGCCAAGCAATTAAGTACAAAAAGGATTAAACCATGAAAAAATTAATTATTGCCACTGTCATTACCACTGCTTTATCAACAACACAGTATGCGGTTGCTGCAAATCAAACAAAGCAAGATACACCAAAAGAAACAGCGATAGGCCTTAGTGCTGGTGCCGTTGTTGGCGGCTTAGTAGGTGGTCCAATTGGCGCGTTTGTGGGGGCATTTGCTGGCGGCTTAATTGGTGAAAAAGAAGCGGCAGAAAACACCATTGATGAACAAGCTCACGCATTAGTCGTAATGAAAGAGCAAACCGCTGATTACCAACAAGTGATTGCTGATAACGCCGCCCTAAGTGAGCAGCTTGAATTATTAGCGGATGAAAAAGAGCAGTTATTGCAAGCCCAGCTTAATACTTTACTAGCCATGACGGTGCAGTTTAAAACTGGCTCTAGTGAAATTGCCCCGCACTTTGCTAATCAACTCGACAAAGTAGCTCAGTTACTGATTGCCCAGCCAAATCTGGCTATCGACTTAAATGGCTTTGCAGATCAGCGCGGTGATGAGTTGGCTAATTTAATGCTTTCAAAGCAACGTGTAAATGCCGTGCAAAGCTACTTAATTAAACAAGGCGTGCCGCATACCCGCTTAACCGCAACCGCCTTTGGTGAGCAGCAAAGTGTTGCTGATTCAAATAACTACGAAGACAACATCTTTGACCGCCGCGTAACATTGACGACGCGCCCTGTGACACAAAGTAGTTTGCGTACAGCGCAAAGTAACCACTAATTCATCGGTCGATGGAGTGACTAATTATGTTGAGTAAACGCACCAAAAGGCTCATGTATATGAGCCTTTTTATCCTGCTGTTAGGTTATGCTGTTAACCCTGTGTTCGCTGCTAATGCCAGTGCCGAACTGCGTTTTTATGATGACTCAAATAGCCAAGTGTCGTCGGGTTTATTAGTGAAAAACGATGTCACTATGACACTCACGGGGCTGATTAATCATGTTGTTGTTAAACAGCGTTATCAAAACCCGCATCCATTTGCGGTCAATGCTCGCTATGTGTTTCCGTTACCTGATGAAAGTGCTGTGCATGCCATGCAAATGCAAATAGGTGATCGCATTATCACAGGCAATATTGCCCTTAAGCAGCAGGCTGAACAGCAATTTGTACAAGCTCAAAAGCAGAGTAAACGCGCCGCTTTAGTGCGTCAGCAACGTGCTAATATTTTCTCTACTGATGTGGCAAATCTTGGAGCCGGTGAAGAAATTGAAATTACTTTGCAATACCAAGAGATCATCGGCTTTCGTGATGGTGTGTTTTCGTTGCGTTTTCCGACCACTATTACGCCGCGATACGAACCTTTAACGGCAGAATTACAGCAAAAAACGTATCTAGAAAAAAAAGACACAGAACAACAGAGTGAACCAGCGACTAATAAAGCGCAAGTGGCATCAGCGTGGCTAAAACCTGTTTTTCACCATGCTAAAAGCCAAGAGTCTGATGCGAGCCTAAACCTTGCTATTTCGATGGATATTGGCCTAGAGCTTAGTTACATCAACGCCAACTTAGACGGTATGCAAGTCGATAACCCGAGTTTTGGCCGTTATCAATTATCGCTTAATCGTGACATTCCGATGGATAGAGACTTTGAGCTAACATTTAAGCCCCTTGATAAAGCTCACTCACAGGCTGCATTTTTTACCGAAACAGTCGCAGGGCAAGAGTATGGCTTATTAATGCTAGTGCCGCCAAGCGATCACTTTACCTCGCAAGCTCGTCTTCCCCGTGAGATGGTGTTTGTTGTAGATACCTCCGGCTCAATGCATGGTCAATCTATGGAGCAGGCTAAACAAGCCTTATTTTATGCCCTTTCGTTATTGGATGAAAATGATAGTTTTAACATCATAGGCTTTGATAACGAAGTGACGGTATTAAGTGACACGCCAATGATTGCCAATGACTTTAATATTCGCCGCGCTGAGCGCTTTATTTATGGTTTACAAGCCGATGGTGGCACCGAAATCGCAAAAGCACTGACGCAGGTACTTGATGGTAAACAGCATGATGGCTTTGTACGCCAAGTGGTATTTTTAACCGATGGCAGTGTGGGTAACGAAACGCAGTTATTTAAGCAAATTCAATCTGACTTAGGTGACAGCAGGCTCTTTACTGTGGGTATTGGCAGTGCGCCTAATAGCTTTTTTATGACACGAGCGGCTGATATTGGCCGTGGTACTTTCACTTTTATTAGTAGCACCAGCCAAGTACAGCCAAAAATGCAGCTGCTTTTTGATAAGCTAGCGCATCCCGCGGTTACTGAGCTTGCTCTTGAAGGCAACAAAGCTGCACTTGAATACTGGCCATCGCCATTACCTGACTTGTATTTTTCAGAGCCGGTTTTGGTTGCCATAAAGCTTGATGGCAGTCAGCACTTAACGTTAAAAGGGCAAACAAACTCAGGACCCATGACCATTAACTTAGCAACGGCCAATGCCGCAAACGGCGAAGGTATCGCTAGGCTCTGGGCAAGACAAAAAATTAAGTCACTACTGCTTTATAATGAAAAGGATGCGGTACGCGCAGAAGTTGAGACATTAGCACTTCAGCACCATTTGCTCAGCCCTTTTACAGCCTTTATTGCGGTTGATAACTATGCGGGTAATGAGATTGCAGAGCGTTCAATGCAAGTACGCAACAAACTACCTAACGGTATGACGCTGCCGCAAACCGACGGACAAAGCCGCGTGTTTATGCTACTTGGGTTGTTGCTGCTTACATTCTCATGGTTATGGCAATGGCGACGCTAAAAAAAGCGCTGCCAGTTTGCAGCGCCTTACTTGGCATCGCATTGTTTGTTAATGGTGGCTATATGCAGGCGAAAGCTTGGCTGGCACAGGCTCTAATTGAGTCAGCTTGGCAGCAAGCTTTGCAAAGCCCTAATGAGCAAGTGAGGCCATGGTTTTACGCCGATGGTTATGTCACCGCACAGATAAATTGGCCAAGCCAGCAGCAAGAGTTAACAGTACTTGCTGGTGCATCGGGGCGAAACCTTGCGTTTGCCCCTGGGCATTTTTTGCCAAGCGGTGAACTTGGCAGCAAAAATGGGGTATTAATAGCTGGCCATAACGACACCCACTTTGCATTTCTAAAACATGTCGCAGTGGGTGAGCAGTTCAGTTTGCAGTTGCAAAATGGCCAGATTGAACACTATCAAGTTCGCAGCATTGATGTTATTCATCAAAGCGAACAGGGCTTTTTAGCACAATCAGGCCTTTATTTATTAACCTGTTATCCTTTTGACTCGTTAGCGTCAGGCACTGAGTTTAGGTTATTGGTATCGGCTGATAAATTATCGTCGTCTACTTCAACTTTGAGCTCTTGATGACGTTGGCTGACAATAACACCTGCAAATACCACTGCAATACTCACCCATTGCCAAACAGTCAGCACCTCGTCTAGTAGAATGGCTGACAAAATTAACGCAAAAATTGGAATAAGATTAGAGTAGGCGGCAGCGGTTAACACCGACACTTTACTGATGGCGTAATTGTACATGCCATAGCCACCTAACGTAACACATGAGCCTAAATATAAAATGCTCAGTAGGGCACTTAAATCGTGCTGATTTTCGCTCGGTAGTTCGATGAAAAATAAAAAAGGCGCAAAGAACAAGCTACCACTAAACCCTTGAATTGCAATTAAGGTAAGCGGTGAATAGCGCGTCACTAAGTGTTTTACACTCACGGTATAAAATGCCGCGCACAACATCGCCATCAACTCTAAAAAGTTACCAAGCAGAGGGTTAGGGGCTTGCTCAGTGCTTGGTGATAATAGCGTTAATAAAATACTGCCACCAATACATAAGGTAAAACCAACGACAATGGCTTTACTGATGTACTCTTTTAATATTAAGAACGCCAAAATGGCAACGATAATTGGTAAACAAGAGACAATAACCCCAGCTTGCGATGCTGACGTGTACTCTAGGGCATGCCCTTCAAATAAATAATAAAAGCAAGGCTCAGCCAGTGACATCCCAATTAAATACTTCCAGTCACCTTGTTTAAACTCAAAGCGGATCACATATCGCCATAAACATAAGCAAATCAGTAATGTGGTTAGCATTCTTAAAAAAATCACTAACACAGGGTCGTAAATATTGATTGCGTGCTTTAACGCAATGTAAGAGCTACCCCATAAAAAGGTCGCGATAATTAAGCATATACTGGCTGGCATAGGTGTCGATATTGAGTAAAAAATGAGAGCGTGATCCTAGCATGAATTTTTTTTACTTGTTCAAAAACTGTTAACTGGTATATATAAATTCCCTATTATTTATTACAGACTTTAAAACACACATGCAAAGGCCACACGTCGTTGTTGTCAAGCTAGGTACGAGTGTATTGACTGGCGGTACAGACAAATTAGATAAAGCACACATGGTTGAACTTGTTCGCCAATGTTGCGAATTAAAAAAACAGGGTTATCAGGTTGTTTTAGTATCAAGTGGCGCGGTTGCTGCTGGGCGCGAGCAATTAGTTACTCCCTGTGGCCGTTCTTTGATTGAAAAACAAATGCTGGCCGCGATTGGTCAAGGGCAGCTTATTCATATTTGGCAAAGCTTGTTTGCTTTGTATGGCGTGAATGTTGGGCAAATGCTACTGACTCGCGCCGATGTAGAAGACCGTGAACGTTACTTAAATGCCCGCGATACCTTAAATGCGCTACTTGCGCACAATGTGGTGCCTATTATTAACGAGAATGATGCCGTGGCCACTGCCGAAATTAAAGTCGGTGATAACGATAACTTATCTGCTTTAGTCGCAATATTAGCGAATGCTGAAAAGCTGTTACTGTTAACTGATCAAGAGGGTCTATTTACAGGCGATCCTCGCTCTGATGCCAGCGCGACACTTATCAATGAAGTTGAGCATATTAATGATGAACTCAGAGAGCTTGCTGGTGGCAGTGGTACAACACTTGGTACCGGTGGTATGGCAACCAAACTGCAAGCTGCCGATATTGCACGTCGCGCGGGTGTTGAGGTGATCATTGCCAAAGGTGCTGGTAAAAATGTGATTTTAAATTGCATGGCCGACAAGCTTCCTGGTACACGTTTTTTAAAGCTCACTGCACCAAAAGATGGCCGCAAAAAGTGGTTACTTGCAGGGCCTAAAAGTACGGGGCAATTAGTGATTGATGATGGTGCAAGCCTTGCGCTTAAAGAGCGTGGCGCGAGCTTACTAGCAAAAGGTGTAAAGACTGTGCGAGGACAGTTTGAGCGCGGCGATGTGATTGAAGTAGTGTCTAATCAAGGACAGTGTATTGCTAAAGGTCTTGTTAATTTTAATCACCAAGAAATTGATCAAATTAAAGGCTGCCATTCATCGCAAATTACCCAGTTGCTTGCATTTGCACCTAGCAGCGAAGTCATTCACAGAGATGATATGATTTTACTGTAGTTTTTTAGTAATTTTTATAAAGTTAACTAGACTAAAGTTATAGTTAGTTTAGAGGGCTTTCTAAATGCCAGCAAACGCTTGCGGACATGACTGGATAATCTCAATAACGCAACAAGAAGAAGAGCCTGAACTTGATCAGGCGCTTATCAATGCGGTGACGGAGCTCGAAGAGTTTTCTCGGTTCGCTATTTATGTGAACAAGTTATTCAAACCAGGGCTACCAGCTCGTTTACTTAACAAAGACTCAGTTATTGAAGAGTTAAATGAGCATGAAGTAAGTGAGTTAATAGAGAAAGTCAGTCGCAACAAAATTCGCATTAGCCGTAATTATGGGGTTATTTCTACCTATGTGCCTATTTACCATATAGGAAATGTGATGGGGGTGCTGGTGATAGAGTCTGAAAAAGAGCTTTCAGAGCGCTCAAGTATGTTAGCCATTTATATGCTAAATATCTATGCTAACCAATTGTCATTGCTACACAAGTCTAAATTAGATCCCCTTACTGAGTTATTAAATAGACAAACCTTTGATAAAAAGGTGATTGATATCGCAGCAGAAGCGACACTTGAGCCAAAAGATCATCAATACCATCCTCACTGGTATCTGGCGATGGTGGACATTGATCATTTTAAGCGTGTTAATGATAATTTTGGTCATGTTATTGGTGATGAAGTTATTTTACTGGTAGCCCAATTGCTTAAAAATAATTTTCGCATTGAAGACTATGTTTTTCGTTACGGTGGTGAGGAATTTACTGTTTTGTTTCAAGCGTCTGATGAAACTGATGCGCGCAATGCACTTAATCGTTTTCGTGCTTGTGTGGCAGAGTATCCTTTTCCTCAAGTTGGAAATCTAACCGTCAGTTGCGGTTTTTTACCTATTTGTGAGTTTGAAATGGTCGCAAGCCTTGTTCAAAAAGCAGATGTTGCACTATATCATTCTAAAAATAATGGTCGTAATCAGGTAACATCGTACGCTGAGCTCGGGATTCAAGATAGCAAACGCTCTGATGACTCAATAGAGCTTTTTTGAATCTGTTGTCGCGATTATTGCTGTGTTAAAATTGCCCACCATCAATTTTAATCAGTATGAGATTTTACATGAAGTTTGTTCGTTGGTTACTCGGTCGCATTATTTTATTCTTTGATTTTATTTTTACACCACGCAGTAAAAAACGTCCTGCGGCTGAGCAAGCTGCGCTTGATTCAGTGACATCGCAATTTAAATTATACCAATTCAAAGCATGTCCTTTTTGCGTAAAAGTACGCCGTGCTATTAAGCGTCAAGGCTTAGCCATTGAAACCCGTGATGCGAAAGGTAACCAGCAATTTCGTCAAGAGTTACATGAGCAGGGTGGAAAAATTAAAGTCCCTTGTTTACGTATTGAAGAAAATGGCCAAGTAACTTGGTTGTACGAATCAAACGATATCATTGCTTATTTAGATAAAGTCGCTGCATAAAGCGGCTTTTCACTTCGATTATAGCCCGTGCTGTGCTAGCATTTGGGCAAATTTTTAATTGTCTTTTGAGAGATATAACCATGACAATTCGCACCCGTGTTGCTCCGTCACCAACAGGTGACCCGCACCTAGGTACTGCATACATCGCATTATTTAACTACTGTTTTGCTAAGCAGCAAGGCGGTGAGTTTGTGTTACGTATTGAAGATACAGACCAAGTTCGTAGTACGCCAGAATCAGAACAAGCTATTATGGATAGCTTACAATGGTTAGGCTTAAACTGGGATCATGGTCCAGATGTGGGCGGTGAGTTTGGTCCATACCGTCAATCTGAGCGTAGCGATTTATATAAGAAATTTGCGCATCAGTTAGTTGAACAGGGTAAAGCATTTTACTGTTTTGCAACCAGCGAAGAGCTAGACCAAATGCGTGAAGAGCAAATGGCCGAAGGCCTACGCCCTAAATACGATGGTCGTGGTTTAAATCTTTCTGAAGACGAAATCAAAGCGAATCTTGAAGCAGGTAAGCCTTACGTTATACGTATGAAGATCCCAAGCGAGGGCACGTTTAAGTTTAACGACTACCTACGTGGCGAAATTGAGATCCCATGGGAAAACGTAGACATGCAAGTGCTACTTAAAGCAGATGGCTTCCCAACTTACTTCCTTGCTAACGTTGTTGATGATCACCACATGCAAATTAGCCACATCTTCCGTGGTGAAGAGTGGATCAACTCAGCGCCTAAGCTATTAAAATTATACGAAGATTTCGGTTGGGAAGCGCCAGTACTTGGCCACTTACCGTTACTGCGTAACCCAGATAAGTCAAAATTATCGAAACGTAAAAACCCAACGTCAATCAATTACTATAAAGAAATGGGTTACCTACCAGAGGCACTATTAAACTATCTAGGCCGTATGGGTTGGTCAATGCCAGATGAGCGTGAAAAGTTCACCTTAGCAGAGATGATTGAACACTTTGATATGAAACGTGTGTCGCTAGGCGGCCCAATTTTCGACGTGGATAAGCTTAGCTGGTTAAACGGTATGTGGATCCGTGAGAACTTATCTGACGAAGAACTAATGCAACGTTTTGTTGATTGGAAATTTAATACTGAGCTATTCGCTAAAGTATTACCAGAAGCAAAAACACGTATTAATACGCTTTCTGACATGGTTGACCTTGCGGGTCACTTTGTGGGTGGTATTCCAAGCTATGACCCTGCGCTATTAACAGCGGGTAAAGCGGGTGAAGATGCAACTCGTCAAGCATTACAGTTCTTTATCTGGCAACTAGAAGGCTTACGTAGCTGGGAGAAGTCAGAGATTTTTGCGATTGCAAAAGCGGTTGCAACTTTCCATGAATTGAAGATTAAAGACTTTCTTGAGCCAATCTTTGTGGCTATCACAGGGAAGACCTCATCAACATCAGTACTTGATGCGATGGAAATTTTAGGCTCTGACCTATCTCGTGCTCGCTTACGTGTTGCATTGGCGCATATTGGTGTGTCGAAAAAGCAAGCGAAAAATATTGAGCGTGCTTATCGGGATTATCCGCAAGCATAGTTTTACTAGGTAATCTATTTTAAGCCGAGCATCGCTCGGCTTTTTTGTATCTAAATCAAACTTTCTTCTTTTTTTCATTGAAATATAATACTACTTGTTTAGTATTAAATATGAACAATTTATCACTTGTAGAAACAACTTAAGTAGCAGTATAAGGTGGCTGCAAGCGAGGATTTAAATAATTACTGGTTATTAAAATCAGTTTATTTTCAAGGAGAAAGTGATGTTTAAATATCTTGTGGTCTGTATGACCATACTGGCTTTTAGTCTACCCAGCTACGCCGCCGATAAGCCCAATATACTCGTTATTTGGGGGGATGATGTTGGTATGTGGAATATCAGTGCCTATCATCGCGGTATGATGGGAGGCAGTACCCCTAACATAGATAGCATTGCCAATGATGGCATGATATTTATGGATCACTACGCACAAGCCTCTTGCACCGCAGGGCGTGCAGCATTTATCACAGGTCAGTACCCGATGCGTACAGGACTTAGTACGGTAGGCCTTCCTGGTGCACCGCAAGGCTTGCAAAAGAAAGATCCAACACTTGCAACTATGCTTAAATCCAAAGGGTATGTAACAGGTCAATTTGGTAAAAACCATTTAGGTGACCTTGATGAGCACTTACCAACTAATCATGGCTTTGATGAGTTCTTTGGTATTTTGTATCACCTCAATGCTGGTGAATATGTTGAGCAGCAAGATTATCCGCAAGACGCTAAAACGCAAGAGAAATTTGGTTTAAAAATGCGTGGTGTGATCCACTCAAAAGCGCTTGCTAACGGTAAGCAAGAAATTAAAGATCTAGGACAGTTTGGTAAAGAGCGTCAGCGCAACTTAGACCAAGAGGTACTTGTTGAATCAAAGCGTTTTATTCGTGATGCAGTTAAACAAGATAAGCCTTTCTTTGTTTGGCATAACACCACACGTATGCATTATCAAACTAACTTAAATAAAGCGTATGATGGTAAGACTGGCTATGGTTTATACGCTGATGGTATGGCCGAAATGGATGACGATGTGGGTGAATTACTTAACTTGCTTGATGAGTTAAAAGTCGCAGATAACACGATCGTGATGTTTTCGACTGATAATGGCGCGGCATCAAACTCTTGGCCTGATGGTGGTAACCAACCATTTCACGGTGAAAAAGGTGTTGGTGGCTGGGAAGGGGGCTTCAGAGTGCCTTTAGTTGTGAAGTGGCCTGGTCATATTCCAAAAGGTGTAAGCACCGGTGAGTTCATGACAATGGAAGATTGGATGCCTACAATTATGTCATGGGTGGGTGATAAAGATCTCAAAGCTAATTTATTGAAAGGCACCAAAATTAATGGTCAAAAGTACAAAGTGCATTTAGATGGTTTTGATCAAAGTGATATCTTACTAAATAACGGTAAAACAAAGCGTAAAGAGTTTTATTATTTCACCGAAACTACTTTCCATGGCATGCGTTATGGTGATTGGAAGCTTATTTTCACTGAGCAAAACCACTGGTTTAGATCAACACAAAATGCACTTACTTCTCCTTACATTATTAACTTAAAAATGGATCCATTTGAGCGTTTTATTGATGCTCGGGGTTATGATGAATGGGCTGAAAACCGTAGCTGGATTTTAGGCCCTGCGGGCAATCAAATTGCAGAGTTTGTGAAAACCTTTAAAGCTTTCCCACCAAGCCAAGAAAGTATGTCGGTACAGGTTGGAAGTGTTGCTGAAATGATTTCAAAGCAAGCACTTAATCGTTAGTAATGCTTAAAGTGTCGTTTACAGCTAAGAAGGGCCTACGGGCCCTTTTTGTATTTAGGTAATATAAAATGTTGAAATGGCTATGTAGCAAAATGTACAAGGTATTTCATATTTTCTTTAGTGTGATAATTTCATTACGGGTGTGTGAATAAGTCGCTCATCTTTGGCTAAAGAAATATACAAAGGTGTATTCAAACGTTATGATCGCAAGGGTAGAGGCGCTTTTTAGTCGCATTAATTGTTGCCATATAAATACATTTTGATACCAACAGGGTGAATAAAGTTGATAAAAAACTTACTTGGCATAGCATGTTGTTTAACCTCATTAGTTACATATGCGCAGACAGATTTAGGGCAACCTCACTACATCGAAAAATCTACCTTGAATGCCAGTATAACGCTTGGCTATGGTGGCATAGAAAACCCAGTCATCAATGCTGACAATATTACCTCACCTGTTTTACCAAGCTTGGCTTACTATGGAGAACATTGGTATTTTGATGATTTTTCAGTTGGCTACAGTCTATTAGAAACGCCTAGTTACTACCTTGATCTCTTTGGTCGTTTTAATGATGATGGTTTTTTCTTTGAGTTGGATGGCATCGACAAATTATTTGCGGTAAGTGCAGTCTCTAGTAAATCAGGCGGTAGGCCGAGTATCCCTTCAGCAACACCAATAAACCTGACGGCGATTGAGCGTGATTTGTCTTATATGGTGGGGTTATCTTCTGCTGTTCAGTTGTATGATGATGTGTGGCTGAACACGGCATTCGTGCAAGATGTAACTGATGTACACAATGGCCATGAGTTCTTTGTTAATGTGTATCGTAATTTCGAGATGCTTTTTGGACTGGCCAGCCTTGAAATAGGTGCTGTCTATAAAAATAGCGAGTTAATTGAGTATTATTATACTGTGGCAGCTGGGGAAAGTAAGACACGTCTGCCTCATTATAATTTAACCAGTGCCATTAATTACCATGTTAAAGCAAGTTATAGTTACCCAATAAACGAGAGTGTAAGCATTGATTTAAAACTTAAGCATACTTGGCTTGATAGTAACCTTGCCCACTCACAGATGGTAGACAAAGGGGGATATTTCTCAGGTTTTGCAGGAGTTACTTACCACTTTTAGGCCAAGTAATAGAGATAGCAGCTCCGCCAGTTGGGCCGTTATTATTTAAAGAAACCTTTCCTCCGTGCCAACTGACGATACGATAAACTATATATAATCCAAGACCATAACCACTGGCTAACTTATCACCTTCGCCTTGCTTAAAAGGCTCTATGAGCGCATCAGCGTTAACAGGTAAGCCTGAGCCGTCATCTATTACACGGATAACATAATAGCCTTGCTCACTTTTGCTTTGGATAGTAATCGTTTGTCTTGCATATTTTGTTGCATTTATAAGCAGGTTTTGTACTGCAATTGCCATAAAGCTGCTTTCGCAATATGCACTCGTTTCGTGCAGTTGGAGATCGAATGTGAACTCTTTATAGAGGTCAAATTTACTCACTTCATAACTTATTAATTCATGAAGGTTGGTTTTTTCTTGAGTAAAGACGCTTTGTTGATGCTCTAGTCGTGCAAATGAAAGATATTGCTCTAAACGCAGCTCAATTTCATCAATGTCTCGTTCAATTTGACTACTTTGTTCTAACTCTATGTCGGTGATTGAAAGTGCAAAGCGCATACGAGACAGTGGCGTACGAATTTCATGTGAAATAATGCGTGATAAATCATTATGCAGTTGTACAAACCGGTTTATTCGCTCTGACATATGAGTAAACGTATTAGCCAGTGGCGCTATTGAGGAGCTAGGCTTGATATCTAAAGTAATGGGGTGTGGTTTTTTACTAAAGCGGTAGGCTGCCTGTTGTAATAGGCTTAAGTCCCTAAACACAGGGCGTATAAAGACTAGGATCATTGCAGCTAATAAGCTGTAAAAAGCAAAAAAAGCCAACCAATCAGTTGAGCTTTGCGTCATTAGCTCGACAGGACCTATACGTTGAATACTCCCATTGTTGCTCTTTAAATAAATAAACTGCTGGTCGTTTTCTGTAACACTAATAATGCCATCTTTATTAAAAGCAATTTGCAAACTCTCTGGGAGTATTAATTCACTCACATTAAACGATTGAATGCGCGCGTCTTTATCTTGTGCAATTTGAGCCAGTTCATCTACGCTGATTTGTATACTCGGCGAATGCTCTGAAAAAAACTCATTGTATAATTGGCCAAATGCAAGCACCAAAGCGATTAGACTAACGGTAATGATCAGATAGAGCTTAAAGAATTGCTGTTTCATTTTTATGTTATATCCAAGCTATACCCTTTGCCGCGAACAGACTTAATATCAAGAGAGTTACTGTGTTGGTTGATAGTGTCTTTTAGTTTTTTTCGTAAGCGACTAATTTTTAAGTCTATAGCACGGTCTAAACCATCATATTCTCGGCCTATAACATGCTTAAAAAGGATTTCTCTGGAGACGGGTAACGGGCTGTTTTTTGCAAGATAGGCGATAATTTCAAACTCGCTTTCATTAAGGTTAAGTGCCGTACATTGGAAATAAATGTCCTTCTTAAGATTATCAATCCGCAAAGGACCATGTGTGTCAGAGTTATTACTTTGACCTACTGTGTGGGCAATAATTGTTTTAATCTTTGCTAATAAAAGCTCCGGTTTTATTGGCTTAATCAGGTAATCATAAGCGCCGAGATCAAGGCCTTTTATCTGAGATTGTACTGAGTCTAAAGCGGTTAAAAAAATCACAGGACAACTATACTTTTCTTTTAATTGAGTAATTAACTCAAAGCCATTCCCGTCAGGTAGCATGATATCGCAGATAATTAGAGAGGGTAGAAACGTGATCTCACCATTGTGATAAGCTTGAGCGGTGTTGAAAACATCAATTGTATAGCCGTGCTTTAATAAAAATTTTTGGATTAAGCTGGCTAGCTTAATATCATCTTCAATTAAAAAAATATGCTGCATCATAAACTCCAGCCAAAGCGTCGTTTTATACGGAAATCTTTAGCTTCATAACTTGCTATCGATAGAAGTTGTTGTTGAACAATTTTATTATTTAATGGGTTGATTAACTTTATTGTTAGTGGGTGCTCTGTTTTGATATTCAGCTTTTCAATGATCAAACTTGTTTGTGTGTAACACTGAGTGTGCTGTGGACGTTGTGTTATTTCTAAGCAAAGCTCACGGTATGGTGCAATTCTAAAGTGTATTTGTACTTTAAATTCACACATTTTTTGTTTTACATCAGTAATACACAAAACCGGTGATACCTTAAAAAAAGGAGCATCGATTTTTTGTGCCTGAGAGTTTGTTGATATTACTGATAAACATAAAAGCAGTGATATCCAACTTAATTGGTTGATCATTTAATCAAACCTTTCTCTTTTTGATGTGTTTGTGCAAAGTGATATAAACCATTAAATACTGTTTTTTCAGCCAAACTCAATGTATGAGCCCAATTACTTATGTTGTTATTTTAATTTGTAGCAGGGAGAGTGTGGTGAATACATAATAAAAAAGCATGTTTATCATACCTTATTTTAAACTTTTGCAACAAATTGACGCTTGTTATATATGACCTCACTTAAGGGGGATGTTGCTGTAAAAAATAGGAGATTGTTTTTTATAGAAAAATGAATATCAATTTATTCTTGGCTAGTAATTTATCATTAAATTACTTTGTGTGAAAATTGTTCATCAGTCTTTACTTGTTAACAGTTGTGTACAAAAAGATACAAAATACCCCTGGTTGTTTTTCAAGCATTCTTCGTAATCATTCATATACATTTTGCTCTCAAAAGTTGAATTGTGAACAGATTCGACCTCTCAACATGTTTTTTCTGGTAGTATAGTCAGGTTATGAGTAGTTTAAGCAGTGAACAATTATGTTAAGTCCTTATTATCAGCAGCACGCTGATTACGTTTCTATCTCTCGTGAGCAGGGAAGTCGTTTTGCTAAGTCTGTAGCGGATGATTTCAACCCTCTTCACGACATCGATGCAAAAAAGTTTTGTGTACCCGGTGATCTTCTTTTTTCACTTGTATTAAACCAATACGGCATCAGTGAGAAAATGGAATTTACTTTTGCAGGCATGGTGGATGAAACATCGCAATTAACTTTTCCTGCTGGGGCTGATGAATTTGCCATTACTGATGGTGATAAAATCATGCTTAAAGTGAAGCGTGAAGGGGCTGTAAGCCAATGCGCTAAACTTACAAATAGTTTGATTAAGAACTATGTTGAGTTTTCAGGTGCCGCATTTCCGCATGTTATTATCCCATTAATGGCGAAACAAGATGTAATGATTAACCCTGCAAGACCTATGGTTATTTATGAATCAATGCTAATTAATCTAGAGCGTCTTGATATCGAAGAGCCAGAGCTTGAGTTTGTTGAACCTGATTTTACTTACACAGGCAAGCGCGGAAAAATTATCTTACGATTTAATTTACTAGAAAATGGTGAGAAAGTCGGCTCAGGTGAAAAACACATGGTTGTTTCTGGCATTCGCGAGTATTGCCAAGCAACGGTTGATGAATTAATTAGTTTTTATAATCAACGTAAAAGTACATTAAACCACGCTTAATAGTACTGTTTTAGATAAAAGGCGCATTAGCGCCTTTTTTGTTTGTGGCCATGTGCGTACAATACTCGCTTTATAGCCAATGTACTTCATATCATGTCAGTAGCGACTTTTTCAGAATTAAACCTTGCCCCCGAACTTTTAGAAGCTCTGCAAGCGGAAAATTATCAAACCCCAACTGCAATTCAAGCGCAGACAATCCCGCTTATTTTATCGGGCGCTGATGTGATGGGCAGTGCACAAACAGGAACAGGTAAAACAGCAGCGTTTGTGTTACCTCTGCTGCATAATTTGTTATCTGAAGAGACACTTCCTGACACGGTTAAAATACTTATTTTAACGCCTACTCGCGAGCTTGCTCAGCAAGTATTTGCAAGTGTAGAGCGCTATGCTGCGCATACTGATATAAAAGCAGCTCTTGCTTATGGCGGTGCCAGTATTGGGCCACAGATCAAAGCCATAAAAGGCGCACAGCTT
This sequence comes from Pseudoalteromonas sp. 68 DY56-GL68, assembly GCF_041414825.1. Classification (NCBI taxonomy): domain Bacteria; kingdom Pseudomonadati; phylum Pseudomonadota; class Gammaproteobacteria; order Alteromonadales; family Pseudoalteromonadaceae; genus Pseudoalteromonas; species Pseudoalteromonas sp. 68 DY56-GL68. The sequence continues at coordinate 41,312 of NZ_JAOCZL010000007.1, read as the reverse complement.
GTGGTAGCAACACCTGGGCGCTTACTTGATCATGTGATTAAAGGCAGTATTAAGCTTTCAAACATTAATGCCTTGGTGTTTGATGAGGCTGATCGCATGCTTGATATGGGGTTCATCGACGAGATAAAACGTATCTTGCGACATGTGCCAAAAGCGCGTCAAACCTTACTTTTTTCAGCCACATTTGACGACAGCATTTTTAACCTTAGCAAACAGCTCTTAAATGACCCTAAGCTGGTTGAGGTGAATAAACGTAATTCCGCTGCGACAGAAGTAGAGCAAGTTGTTTATGCGGTTGATGAAGACCGTAAGCGCGAGCTGGTGTCACATATGATTGGTATGAAAAACTGGCAACAAGTGCTGATATTTACCCGCACCAAACAAACCGCTGATTTACTTGCTAAAGAAATGTGCAAAGACGGCTTAAAAACAGAATCCATTCACGGTGATAAAAGCCAAGGCGCACGTGACAAGGCACTACAAAACTTTAAATCTGGCGCAACGCGTGTGCTTGTGGCAACAGACGTTGCTGCACGTGGTCTTGATATTGCCTCTTTAAGGTACGTGATAAACTATGAGCTGCCTTATGTTGCAGAGGATTATGTGCACCGAATTGGCCGCACAGGGCGAGCGGGTGAGAAAGGTTTTGCAATGTCGCTGGTGAGTATTGACGAACAATACCTGCTTGATGAGATTGATATTTTGCTCGATACACGCCTTACACCGCAATGGTTACCAGGTTATGAACCTGATTTAAGCAAAGAGCCGAAACAAATCAGAAAAAACACCAATAAAGCACGTCGTTCACGAGATAAAAAACGTATTTTAGGAAAAAAAAGTCCGAGACGTCGTTAAATTTGGCGTATATTTAAACTATCCACTGGTTAATTTGAGTGTGTAGTATGTTTGAAGCCAATAAATGTGCATTTCGTCAACCGGACAACCAGTTTTCGCTACAAAAGTGGCAAAAAACAATTGATTTAATGACAGAGCTATTTTCTGCCCCAGCTGGTTTTATCGTGCAAAAAAACAATGATGCGTATCGCATCATTGTCTCAAGCAAACAACAAGAAAACCCCTATGATGTGGGGGCTGAATCAAATGCTGACGATAATATCTTTTGCAAGCAAGTTTTGCGCGACTTAGCACCGCTTTATGTTCCTCATGTGAGTGAGGACAGTCAATGGCATGACAGTCCTTATAGTAAAGATGGCATAGAATCATATTTAGGAGTGCCAATTTGTTGGCCTAATGGAGAACCATTTGGCACATTTTGTGTGATGGATTTTGAACAAACTGATTATCAACCAAGCCTAATAGAACTCATAAAGCAACTCAGAGACATGGTTGAAGATGATTTAGCACTGTTAGATAGCTTCGCACAAATGCGTGAAATTGCCATGCTAGACCCATTAACGAATATTTATAACCGTCGCGCCTTGGACTTACTCTCGCAACATAAATTAAATCTAGCAGCTCGTCTAGGCTTTGAAGTATGCTGCTTATTTATTGATATTAATAACTTTAAACCGCTTAATGATAATTTTGGTCATGAGGTGGGAGATCAAGCTCTAATTAGCCTTGCTGACTCGATGAAAGGCACTTTACGAGAGGCTGATATTATCGGTCGACTAGGTGGTGATGAGTTTGTTGCCCTTCTTCAAGCAACGAGTGGTGATTGTATCGATACGATTATGAAAAAGCTTGAGACCAAGTTTAAGGCAAACCTGCAAAGTCAGGGCTTGCCAGAACTTAGCCTCAGTATCGGCTATGCGATGCTTACTCAACATAATGAAACATTTGCTGATCTTCTAAAACGTGCAGACGAAGATATGTATGAGAAAAAGCAAGCCTATAAACGTGATTAGGCTATTTGCTTCTCTGCCAGGTTTAATTCCATCGTTGCTTTAAGTAAACGGTAAAGATTGATAGATGCATCAATTTCTTCTTTACGGTTAGTTAAACTCTCAATATTTAAGCCAAGCGGTACATTTAAATGAGCGCAACTTTGCAATATTAGGTCGAGGTTTTCACGGCAAATACGTACAGACTCGCTTAGTGGGTTAGCGGAATCAAGCATGCGCCATTTTGTTGCCTCTGGTACAGATATACCCAACCACTGCATAAACTCAAGTGTTTTCTCACCACCACAGGGTGTGAAAGTAAGAATGATTCGTTTCGGTGAAATGCCAAGTGCTTTACAGCTACGCGCATAACTGGTGATTAAGTCGATTGTAGCCTGTGCGTTATACACAGCTTGGGAGATAAAAAACTGACAACCTTGCTCAGTTTTTTCAAGCAATCGCTCATGCTCATTGCGTTTGCTAGCATGACGCTCAGCTATGGTAACGCCACCTAAAAATATATCATTATCTTGTTTTTGAAGTGTTTTATAAGCATCAGGCAGGCTCAATTTGATATCGCCATGAGATGATGGGCTACCAACTAACACTAAGTTTTTTAAATCAAAATCATTACGAGTTTCAGCTAGCCATTCGTTAAACTCAGCTTCACCGCGTTGAGCAACGCTTTTGTACGTAATAACATCTTGTTGAGACAAGTTACGTAATAAATGAGAGTACTCACGTGGATCGACGGTTTCTTTGAATGGAAATGGGCGTGGTTTTGCCGTACGACTACTTTCATCTTGAATGTCATAGATAATCACACCATCGTATTCAATTTCGTGTAAACGACCTAATAGCTTTTGCGCAATGGTTTCAAGCTGAGCTTTATCAGTGCCAGATTTAGGCGGTGTGGTACCAATAAGGTAAACACCTTGATTGGTGTCTTCAATTTTCTCTTGTAATGATAAAGCCATAATCCTCATTCCAGCTGTAGTTGCGTCTATGAGGATAATATAGCAGCCATTTAGACGTCTAGATAGATTTTTTTCGTGAAAGTTTTTCAATGACTATGAATTTTGCTCAACTTAAGAGGCCGTTGTTCGTAAAAATTGACACACCTGTTTACATTAATTCTGCCTTCAACCCTCATATTTTCTGGTACTTTGGTGCATAATCAACGGTTAATAACTATGAGAAAAATAACTAACAAGGGAACATAATGAAATTTAGATTATTAGCAACAGCCGTTGCTGTCACGCTAGCGCTCGGCGGATGCGCAAGTAATTCACAGTCAACGATGGTTAAAGAAGTCGAGGTTGAGCAGTCAGTAAGCCAAGATGATAATCGTGTATTTAGCCAAGATTACCTATTAGAAGAGCTTGAAAACGGTCTTCGTGTAATGGTGGTAAAAACAGATTACCCAGATGTTGTGTCACTGCAAATTCCAGTATCGGTTGGTTCACGTAATGAGGTTGAAGCAGGTAAAACCGGTTTTGCACATTTCTTTGAGCATATGATGTTTAAAGGCTCTGAAAAATTCCCGCAAGATGTGTATTCAGATATTCTAAAAAACTCAGGTGTTGATAATCGCGCATACACAACCAACGATTACACTAACTACCACTTAAACTTCTCAAAAGAGCACTTAGATAAAGTACTCGAAATCGAAGCGGATATTTTTCAAAATCTGACTTACAGCGAAGAGCAGTTCCGCACTGAAGCGCTTACCGTAAAAGGGGAATATCTAAAGAATAATGCCAGCCCAATTCGTAAGTTACTTTCTGCTGTTCGTAACGAAGCATTCGAAAAACATACGTATAAACACACCACCATGGGCTTTTTTGAAGACATTGAAGCTATGCCTGATCAAATGGCGTATGGTAAAGAGTTCTTCGCTAAGTTTTATAAACCTGAATATGTATCTTTAGTTATTGTTGGTGATGTTGATCCACAAGAAACCATAGCAATGGTGAAAAAGCACTGGGGCAACTGGGAAAAAGGCGATTACCAAGCTGATATTCCTGTTGAGCCAAAACAACAAGCAGCAAAATATGTGCATGAAAAAAATGATGGTTTACCAGGTCACTGGTTGCTTGTGTCTTACAAAGGCACAGCATGGGATCCAACTCAAAAAGACCGTGCAGCCCTTGATCTGATCTCGCAGCTTTATTTCTCTAACAACTCGGCACTTTATCAAGAGCTTGTTGTTGATAAACAAATTGCCAGCCAAATGTTTACCTATAACCCTGATACTAAAGATCCTGGGTTATTACATGTGTTTGTAAAAGTCGAAAACGAAGCGGACCTTGCAAAAGCCCGTGATGCGATTAACCGTACTTATGCACAAGCACGTACTGAATTGGTTGATGCGCAAAAGTTAGCTGACTTAAAATCTAACTTAAAATACAGCTTTATTAATGGTCTTGATTCATCGCAGTCAATTGCCTCAACGCTTGCAAGCTACATGCATTTTGAGCGCGACCCTGAAGTGATAAACCAACTGTATGCAACTGCTGATAGCATCACTCCAGAAGATATCAAAGCGGTAGCAAACAAATATTTTGTTGATTCAAGCCGCACCACAGTGACAATGTCGGCGCTTGATAAAGTGGCAGGCTTTGATCACGAGGTTGACTTAAACGCGGCAGTGGCGAGTATTGAGCAAGCCCCAACAGAGCGTCATTTTAAAGTACTTGATAAAACAAATAGCTCGCCACTGGTTGATGTGAACTGGTTATTCAATACCGGTGCAGCAGCTGATCCACAAGGCAAAAAAGGCTTAGCGGCACTCACTGCTGCAATGCTAGCGCAAGGTGGCTCAGAAACGATGAGCTACAAAGATATTCAAAAAGCATTATACCCACTGGCGGGAAGCTTTGGCTATCAAATCGATAAAGAGATGATTTCACTACGTGGTCGTGTGCATAAAGACAATGCTGCCAAGTGGTATGCACTTGTTAGCGATCAATTGTTAAATCCTGGCTTTAGAGAAGATGATTTCAAGCGTCTGAAAAAAGAGCTTATTGATAGCATTAAAGCGGGTCTGAAAGCGTCAAATGACGAAGAGTTAGGTAAAGAAGTGCTTTATCATCAGCTTTATAAAGGCCATCCATACGAAAGCTATAACTATGGTGATTTATCAGATCTTGAAGCGTTGACGCTTGACGATGTAAAAGCGTTTTATGCTAATCAGTTTACCCAATCTAAGCTAACTGTGGGTTTAATTGGTGCGATTCCGAGTGATGTTAAATCAACTATGCTGAAAGATTTAACATCGCTTCCACAAGGTAAAGAAAGCCGCTTAACGATCCCAGATGCGCCAGTGCTAAAAGGGCATCATGCAACGATTGTTGAAAAATCAGCGCAATCTACCGCTGTGTCATTTGGTTTCCCTATCGATACTATTCGTAGCAGTGATGATTGGACCGCACTTTGGTTAGTGCGCTCTTACTTTGGTGAACACCGCAGCTCAAACAGCTTCTTGTATCAGCGTATTCGTCAAACCCGTGGTATGAACTATGGTGACTATGCATATATTGAGTACTTCCCGCGCGGTATGTTCCAAACTAAACCTGATGCTAACTTAGGTCGTTCAGAGCAAATTTTCCAAGTGTGGTTACGACCGCTTCGTTCTAATAACGATGCGCACTTTGCAACGCGTACGGCGCTGTTTGAGCTTGATAAGCTAATTAAAGAGGGTATTAGTAAAGAAGACTTTGAAGCGACGCGTAACTTCTTAATTAACTTTGTGCCACAAATGGTTGCAAGCCAAGATCGCCAATTAGGCTATGCGCTTGATAGTGAGTTCTATAACACAGAGAGCTTTGTTGACTATGTGCGCGGCAAGCTTGAAAAGCTAACCCTTGATGATGTTAACCGTGTTATTCGCGATAATCTGCAAACAGAGAATATCCACTATGTGTTTATTACTGGTGACGGCAAAGATATGCAAAAACGCTTAGCATCAGAGCAAACATCGCCTATGGTGTACAACGCTGAAAAACCAGCAGAGCTTGTTGCTGAAGATAAAGTGATTGCAGACTATAAACTTGCGATACCGGCGAAAAATATTAAAGTACTTGATGTCGAAAAAGTATTTCAATAATAACTAATCAATGCCTCTGCCTAGGGGCATTTTTTATGTTTAATAGCAAATAACGATGACACTCTGGTTATTAGATATAACCAGAACAAATAAACAACGGGTTAGTACATCTTGCTACAAATCCGTTAAACTTAAGTAATAGCAGTTAGGTACAACCAGAAAGGCAAAATTATGCGTCATGAAATTTGGCAAAAGCTTCGTGAAGAAGCAAACGAAGTCGTTACTCGTGAACCTCTTTTAGCAAGTCACGTTTATTCGTGTGTGTTAAATCATGAGTGCTTGGGTTCGGCGCTAAGTTTTATTGTTGCTAATAAGTTGGCGGATGCAGTGGTTTCAGCATTCACAATTCGTGAATTGTTTGACCAGGCCTTTGTTAAGTGTGATTTGATGTTGACCCATGTCGCTCATGATATAAAAGCAGTAAAAGATCGTGACCCTGCCGCAGATAGCTACTTAACGGTGATACTTAACTTAAAGGGCTTTCATGCAATACAAGCACACCGACTTGCAAACTGCCTTTGGTTACAGAATCGAAAAGAACTTGCTCGCTTTATTCAAAGTAGAACTTCTGAGGTATTTGGTGTTGATATTCATCCTGCTTGTAAAGTGGGTCATGGTATTATGTTTGACCATGCAACAGGGATTGTAATCGGTGAAACAGCGGTTATTGAAGATAATGTATCGATTCTTCAATCAGTTACTTTAGGTGGTACGGGCAACGAACAAGGTGATCGCCATCCTAAAATTCGTGCGGGTGTGTTGATTGGTGCCGGTGCGAAAGTGTTGGGTAACATTGAAGTAGGAGAGGGCGCACGCATAGGTGCAAACTCTGTGGTATTAAGCCCTGTTCCAGCACATACAACCGTTGTTGGAGTACCTGCTAAAGTGGTGGGTAAACCGAGCTGTCCTTGTCCAGCGGAAAGTATGAATCAAAACTTTCTGGATGACAGCACCACAAGCGCAAGCAATGCATCTCATACCAGTGCAATGCTGTAGTTCTTTATAATAAAGAGCAAAAGAACCTTGTCTAAATTAGCGTTTGGTTTGTCGATTGTAGCGTCATTTATTTGTGGCGCTATCATCATGTTTATGCTTCAAACTGATAACACCGTTTTGCCAACTTCAGAGCGGACGCAAATAAGTGTCATAGAGCCGGCTATTTCTGAGCAAGCAGCACCAGTTGCACCTATTAATGTGAGTGGAGTTCCTAATGTTGGGCATCAAACTTCACTTGAAGAATTAACTCAAGAAGCGCTTAAGCAGCAAATTGCCGAGCTTGAATTACAAGTCGAGAGCCAGCAGGCTGTGATTGCAAGTTATCGTACTAACGCACTTACATCCGATGAAATAGACTCCCACCTTGATAAGCTTTACACGCTTTTAGCACAGCAAGAACGCAATGAAGCATGGGCCTATCAAGTTGAAACAGCTATGAGTGACTTTTTAATTATGGCTGACTTACCTATACAGCCAAATGTTAGCATCTCTAAGTGTAAAAGTTCTGTTTGTCAGTTTAAGTTACAACGCCCAGATGACGTTGCAGTACTTCCTGAGCATTATTGGCGAAATATAACAGATGATTTAATGCTGCAAAGCTGGTGGAAACAGTTTAAATATACTTCCACCACATCGAGTGACGATGAGCTAGTCATCGTTGTAAGTACAGACTAATCAAACCACTTTTGATTGCAACTGGCCATCAGCCAATTCAGTGGTGAGCAATTCTCCGCTATTAACCTGTGACACTGATTTCACCACCTGACCTTGTTTGTTTTTAGTAATGCTATAACCACGTGCTAATACACTTAGTGGACTGACTGAATCTAAGCGGCTCGCCTGCAGTGATAGATGATTACGGGATGTTGTAAGTTGGTGCTGTATAGCTTGTGTTAAACGACCTTGCAGCTGTGTAAGCAAGTGCTCATAGCGAGTAAGTTGTTTTTCTGGTGAGCTTTGCATTAAACGAGGAGTAAGGTTGCCAAGTACTCGTTCATGGCGCTGAATTTTACTTTGCATAGCACGATGTAAAGCAAGGCTTAATTCATCCAGCTTTTGTGCCTGCTGATTGAGTTGATTTCGTGGGTGACAAAGTTGTAAGCGATGCTCAAATTGCGTCGCTGTAGTACGTTTAACTGCCAAAGCATGTTTAAAGGCATGATTTAAATGCCTAACAAGCTGATTTACTCTGCTATGTAACTCTTCACTATTTGGACTGACCAACTCGGCTGCTGCAGAAGGTGTGGCTGCGCGTATATCTGCAACATAGTCACTGATAGTGGTATCTACTTCATGGCCCACAGCACTGACAATAGGCAGGTTGCTGGCATAAATGGCGCGTGCCAGTAACTCATGGTTAAAACACCATAAATCTTCCAATGAACCACCACCACGACCTAATATTAGTACATCTACTTCGTTACGTTGATTGGCGATGTTTATTTTTTCTATTAGTTGGCTGTGAGCATCAGCGCCTTGCACCATGGCCGGATAAATCACCACTTCAAGTTGGGGAGCACGGCGTTTCAAAACGGTTAAAATATCGCGAATGGCCGCACCTGTGGCCGAGGTAATTACGCCAACGCGATTGATATTTGTTGGTAATGGCTTTTTATAAGCCGAGCTAAACAGGCCTTCGGCGGCAAGGCGCATTTTAAGCGCATCGAACTCTTGTTTTAATAAGCCTTCACCAGCAGGTGCCATATGCTCAACAATCAGTTGATAATCACCACGGGGTTCATACAAAGATACACGGGCACGCACAGTGACTTGTGCGCCATTTGCTGGGCGAAATGTTTGGCCACGATTATTACCGCGCCACATAGCTGCTTTTACTTGTGCGCGATCGTCTTTTAATGTGAAATACCAATGTCCTGAAGCAGGCGCAATAAAGTTTGAAATTTCACCACTTAACACTAAAGAAGAAAAGCCGCGTTCTAGTACACTTCGGATCTCTTTATTAAGGCGTGATACGGTATAAATGTCTTGTGAATTACCCATTGCAGCTAAATTTAATCTCTTTGCTATAAACTAAGGCTACTTTATCATAAATAATTGCACAATTTTATTTACTCGGGTTTAGAACGCTGATAAAATTTGGCCGCAATTCCTTATACTCAGATCCACATGTGAGAAGTTGCCAATATGCTTAGAATTGCTAAAGAAGCTCTTACCTTTGACGACGTACTACTAGTACCAGGTCATTCTACTGTTTTGCCACACACGGCAAATATTTCAACTCGCTTAACGCGTGGTATCAATCTTAACTTGCCGCTAGTTTCAGCATCTATGGATACTGTAACAGAAGCTCGTTTAGCGATTGCGCTAGCGCAAGAGGGCGGTTTAGGTTTCATCCACAAAAACATGACAATTGAAGAGCAAGCTAAAAACGTGCGTAAAGTTAAAACGTACGAAGCAGGCATTGTTTCTTTCCCTGTTACTGTGACTGCGGATCTAACAATTGCTGATGCCATGGCATTAGCAGAAGATAAAGGTTTTTCAGGTTTTCCTGTGACGGATGGTGATAATAACCTAGTGGGTATTGTTACAAGCCGTGATATGCGCTTTGAAACCAAACTTGAGCAACCTGTTTCTACAGTTATGACGAAAAAAGAATCGTTAGTGACTGTTAAAGAAGGTGCAGACCGTGATGAAATTTTAGGTCTAATGCACGAGCACCGTATCGAAAAAATTCTCGTAGTTGATGATGCTTTTAAACTTAAAGGCATGATCACTGTAAAAGATTATCAAAAAGCACAAGACAAACCACACGCATGTAAAGACGAGCAAGGTCGTCTACGTGTAGGTGCCGCTGTTGGTGTTGGTCCTGGTACTGACGAGCGTATCGCAGCACTTGTTGAAGCAGGTGTTGATGTATTACTTATCGATACATCACATGGCCACTCACAAGGTGTAATCGATCGTGTTGCTCAAACACGTCAAGCATACCCAGATCTACAAATCGTAGCAGGTAATGTTGCGACAGCTGAAGGTGCGATTGCTCTTGCTGATGCGGGTGTTGACGCTGTTAAAGTGGGTATTGGTCCTGGTTCTATCTGTACTACTCGTATCGTAACAGGTTGTGGTGTACCACAAATCACTGCTATTTCTGATGCAGTTGAAGGCCTAAAAGGCCGTGATATCCCTGTTATTGCTGACGGTGGTATTCGTTTCTCTGGTGACATCGTAAAAGCACTTGTTGCAGGTGCATCATGTGTAATGGTGGGTTCAATGTTAGCAGGTACTGAAGAAGCACCGGGTGAAGTTGAGCTATATCAAGGTCGTTACTACAAGTCTTACCGTGGTATGGGTAGCCTTGGCGCTATGGACCAAAAAGAAGGTTCATCAGACCGCTACTTCCAAAAATCGAACGAAGCAGACAAGCTTGTTCCTGAAGGTATCGAAGGCCGTGTTGCTTATAAAGGCCCTATCGCGACAATCATCCATCAACAAGTGGGCGGTCTTCGCAGTGCAATGGGCTTAACTGGCTGTGCAACAATTGAAGAGTTAAATACTAAACCTCAATTTGTTCGTGTTACTTCAGCTGGTATGGGTGAATCACACGTTCACGATGTGCAAATCACTAAAGAAGCGCCAAACTACCGCTTAGGTTAATAACCTTAAGGTATTGAAATTACAATGGGCTAGCTTTTGCTAGCCCTAATTTATTTATCATCTCCCTTTGGGAGAGCAGTTCCTGACTAACGAGATACTCCATGAGCAAAGACATTCACGATTCACGAATTCTCATTTTAGATTTTGGTTCGCAATACACACAGTTAATCGCACGTCGTATACGTGAGATTGGTGTTTACTGTGAGCTATGGGCATGGGATGTAACTGAAGAGCAAATCCGCGAATTTAATCCACAAGGTATTATTTTGTCGGGTGGCCCTGAGTCTACAACACTTGAAAACAGCCCACGTGCTCCTGAGTATGTATTTAACGCAGGCGTGCCAGTACTTGGTATCTGTTACGGCATGCAAACGATGGCAACGCAACTAGGTGGTAGCGTACACAGCTCTGATAAGAAAGAGTTTGGTTATGCGCAGGTTGAAAAAGTAGGTGATTGTGCATTATTTGACGCTATCGAAGACCACATTACTGACGGCGGTGCAGGCGTACTAGACGTTTGGATGAGCCACGGCGATAAAGTGATGGAAGTACCTGAGACTTTCAAAACAACGGCTAAAACGTCAACATGCCCACATGCTGCAATGTCTTGGGAAGAAAAGCGCTTCTACGGCGTACAGTTCCACCCAGAAGTAACTCATACTCATCAAGGTTTACGTTTACTTGAGCGCTTCGCGATTGATATCTGTGGCTGTGAAAAGCTATGGACACCCGCTAAAATCATCGACGATGCGATTGAGCGTATTAAGGAAACGGTAGGTGATGACGAAGTTATCTTAGGTTTATCTGGTGGTGTTGATTCATCTGTTGTTGCCATGCTTATTCACCGTGCAATCGGCGACAAGCTAACGTGTGTATTCGTTGATAACGGTCTTCTTCGTTTAAACGAAGGTCAGCAAGTTATGGACATGTTCGGTAACAAGTTTGGCCTAAACATTGTTAAAGTAGATGCTGAAGATCAATTCTTAGCAGACTTAGCAGGTAAGTCAGACCCAGAAGATAAGCGTAAAGCGATTGGTCATACCTTCATTAAAGTATTTGACGAGCAAGCTAAAAAGCTGAAAAGCGCTAAATGGTTAGGTCAAGGTACTATCTACCCAGATGTTATCGAATCTGCAGCATCAGCAACAGGTAAAGCACACGTAATCAAGTCTCACCACAACGTAGGTGGTTTACCAGACGACATGGAAATGGGTCTTGTAGAGCCGTTACGTGAGCTATTCAAAGATGAAGTGCGTAAAATTGGTCTTGAGCTTGGCCTACCTTACGACATGCTTTACCGCCACCCATTCCCAGGACCTGGTTTAGGTGTTCGTGTACTTGGTGAAATCAAGAAAGAGTACTGTGACTTACTACGTCGCGCAGATGCTATCTTCATTGAAGAGCTACACAAAGCAGAGCTTTACCACAAAGTAAGTCAAGCCTTCACTGTATTCTTACCAGTTAAATCGGTAGGTGTAATGGGTGATGCGCGTAAATACGACTGGGTTGTATCACTACGTTGTGTAGAAACAATCGACTTTATGACGGCACGTTGGTCACACCTACCTTATGAGTTCTTAGGTGTGGTTTCTAACCGCATCATCAACGAAATCGATGGTATTTCACGTGTTGTTTACGATATTTCAGGTAAGCCACCGGCAACAATCGAGTGGGAATAATTCACTTTAAGCTAGTCACTTGTACTGAATATTTATAAAGACACAAAAGCCCGCTTTTATAAGCGGGTTTTTTGTTATTTAGTCGTTATCATTTGGTATAACACTCTAGTCCTTGCATATAGAGTTGACTGAGCTCTTCTGCGGATATACTTGGTGCATTTGTGGCCGAATTAGATGATTGTTGAAAGATATGCTGAGCGATTAGTCTACCCATGTTTTGGGCGCTGGAGGTTTTATGAATACGAGTTTCATAAAACTTCTTCAAAATAATCTTGAGGCTAAATTCGGTCTTAAATAATTGAGCTAGGTGCCAAGCATCTTCAAGTGCTTGGCTAGCACCTTGCCCCGATGTGGGGAAGGAAGCATGTGCAGCATCTCCGATAATAATGAGATTCTCCTTGTGCCAATAGGGAAGTGGGTCAATATCATGTACAAATATGCGTTTTAAGCTGCGTGGATTATAACTATTGAGTACCTGTTGAACTTTTTTAGGCCAATCTTGAAAACGCTCATGCATTTCTTCAAACCACTGCTCCATTGGTTTCGTTTTATCAAGGTTACTAGGCCATGCAGCAGCCCAGTAACAATGTTGGTTTGCTACAGGTACTATACCAAAGCGTTCATTATTATCTCTAAAGTCATGAATTGTCTGCTCAAAAGGAGTCAGATCAATTTCACTGGTGCCTATTACATTAATGAAGCCTTGGTATTTAGTTGGCATAGGCACTTTATATAGATACTCTCGAGCTTTCGATTGCATTCGTCCATCACATCCCACCACAAGATCAAACTTATCTTTTAATTGCGCAATGTCTTGAGTATTGACGGCTTGGTTGAAGTGAATAGTGGCACCCAGTTTCTCTAGTCGCTCAGCAAGTATCTTTATTAAGTCACGACGTAATATGCTAATAGTTGAAAAGCCACACAGAGAGTTTAGTGTTTGAATATTAAACTCACTTTGCTGAATAGCTTGTTTGTCGTAATGTCGCATAGCAACTGGTTGACCACCATGCTGGCTGAAATCATCTATTAAACCTAGCTGCTCAAGCACAAAGGTCGCATTAGGCCATAACGTAACACCTGCACCGATTGTCGAAAAGCGGTTGTTTTTTTCGAATAAGGTAACCTTGATACCTTGTTTTCTTGCAAATATCGCTAACGCAAGGCCAGCAATACCTGCACCTATAATGGCTATATGTTTAATTGAACTCATTTAAATCTTCCCAGTTTTTAAGAAAAAAATGATTATCACTGGTCCAATAGATAGGATAAATATGGTAATTTTGGTTTGTAAATCCCATTTTTTGAGATAGTTTTGCTAAACAATATTGAATTACAGTGGCTTCTTAGCTTCCAGAAAGTATTTGAACAATTAAGTTTTAAGCGGGCCGCTGAGCTGCGCCAAATTCCCAAATCAAATGTGAGCCGTCATGTTGCACTTTTAGAACAAGCGTTGAATGTACGGTTATTGGAACGTACAACACGAAAAATGGTTGCGACAGAAGCGGGAGAACTTCTTTACCAAAACGTAACTCCGCTGCTTGTTGCGATGGGGGATGTTTTACAAGAAACCTATCAAAATAGTGATTTAGTTTCAGGGCATTTAAAAGTCATTACACCTGATTTACCGTTTTTGGCAGAGGCTATGGCTGAGTTTTGTTATAAACACCCTAACATTCAGTTAAGTTGTGATACTCAGCTTAATCCCGAAGAGGGGCTATTAGAAGGGTTTGATATAGTGATACGTTTTGGACGAGGCCCTGTGGAGGACTCTGGATGGGTTGCAAAAGAGCTAGTGCGTTGGCCAAGTTGTGTCGTAGCTTCTCCTCATTTACTAGATAAACACCCTAAACCAAATTCAACGATTGAACTTGGTAAGCTTCCTTGTATTACAAGCTTATCAGTCTTACAAGGAATGCCATGGAAATTCAAACAAGCAGGCACAGTTAATGTTGCATCCCGTTACAAAGTAAATAGTGGGCATATGGCAAAGTCTGCTGCACTTAAAGGGTTAGGTTTTGCGATACTTCCTTATGATGCGTGCAGACAAGAGTTAGAAGAAGGGCTGTTAACTAAAATAGATTCCTTAGCAGATGAGCCTGAAGATTTGGTTTTGTATGCTTTTTATTCTGGGCGTAGATATCCGTTCAAAAAAGTAAAAGCATTTATTGAGTATCTTCAACTTGTTATTCAGCAACATTATCTTTCAAGCGAATGAAGCGCTTTAAATGATTATAATTGTGTTTGGCTCTTTTAGTTTCTGCAGTAGCTTGGGTATGTTTAAAAAGAGCTTTGTTAGCTTGCTAATTCGCCGTTTTGTTTATTTTGGAAGCAATTGAACTGCAAACCGTGTTTTTTTACTTTACCTTTATAAAAAGCTCTATATAATTCATCGTCATTGCAGGGGCGTAGTTCCAATTGGTAGAACAGCGGTCTCCAAAACCGACGGTTGGGAGTTCGAATCTCTCCGCCCCTGCCATTTCTTCCTACTTTACTTTAATCGCAAATCTTCTTATATTACTTGCTCTTAATCATGATTGAGTTGTTATGAACCCAAGTTACGCTGCGATATTTTCTGTACAACCTTTAGAATTAAATCAACACTTTCAAACTGTGTCTGACGCTTCGCTTGAACACATACCTACGCCTCAACAAACGCCTATAACGCTGCCGTTACAGCTTCATCAAGATCTTGAAAAAGCGCTGTCTCCTTTAGTAATAACGCAAATTGTTAAGGCCACCAGTATAAGTTGGCAAGAGGGCTGTTTAAGCTTGCCAAGCGATAAGCTTACTAGTGAGCAGAAAAAGCAACTTTGGTCTTTAATTGGTGAACAACTTGATAAACTTTAAATCTGTTGATGCAAACGATATTGCACAGCTAATGGTCATTGAAAATGCCTGTCATAGTCATCCGTGGACAGAAAAAACCATGTTATCGTGTTTAGCGGGTCGTTATTTTAATTTGGCTGCTTTTCAAGGCGATGACATGCTGGGTTTCTATATTGGTGAGAAGGCAGGCCCTGATTATACCTTGATGGATATTTGTGTTGCGCCTAAATACCAAGGGCAGGGAATAGCAAGGCAATTACTAACGGCGTTTATTGAATATGGTGAACAGCATGAAGCTGAGAACCTATTTTTGGAAGTACGCGAATCGAACAATCGTGCAATTACTTTATATGAACGTGCGGGCTTCTCACATATGTCAGTGCGAAAAAATTACTACCCTACTGCAACAGGCAATGAAGACGCTATTTTAATGGGGTTAACGCTGAGTTTTTAAGCCCATTAAGCGGCGTTTTCAAGTGCATTAATAAGTGATTCATAGCTTGCATCAACCTGCTCGGTATTATTACTACGTAGCGCGCTTTCAAGTTGTCCTGCGGTTTTATGAATAGCTTCAAAGCCAAAACATCCCGCACTGCCTTTTAAGCTGTGTGCTAATGAGCGCAGTTCTTCCCATTCCTTAGCACGATAAAGCTGAATGACTTGGCCCAAATAGTCTGGTAACTTTGAACGATAGTTTTCGTTAATTTGTTGGAATTTCTCACTTTTTAGTAAGTTTTCCCACTTATTCTGGCTGTCTTTTTCTATATTTAAATAACTTACTAAAACTTGTTCTAGGGCACTTTTGTCAATGGGTTTTGCCAAAGCTTCGTTGCAGCCAGCTTTGATATACCTGTCAACATCGGTCTTCATTACATTGGCTGTTAACGCGATGATAGGGCCATCATAGGCTGCGTGTCGAAGCATTTGGGTCGCTTCTAAGCCACCCATCACAGGCATTTGCATATCCATTATAATTAGTTGGTAGTCATTAACTAATGCCATTTCTACAGCTTCTGCGCCATTTTTGGCTATATCAGGCTCAAGCCCCCATGTCTGTAATAATAGCTTGATCAGTAACTGGTTATCGGGATTATCTTCAGCAACCAAAATACTGGCATCAAAGTTATTTTCAGCAAATGATAAGAGTAAATCTTTTCCAGGCGACAGCTGTTTATTATCATAAATAAAGGCGTCATCCTGTAATTGCTTAGCGTTTAGATGGCAAGCTACTTGAATTGTGAAGCAACTTCCATTGCCAGGTTCACTAACAAGATGGACATCACCTCCTAATAATTGCGCTAAATTCTTTGAAATACATAACCCAAGTCCTGTACCACCAAAGCGACGAGTTGTGGTGGCATCGGCTTGTTCGAATGGCTTAAATACCCTTTCAACTTCACGCTCAGACATACCAATACCGGTATCTTTAATTGCAAACTCTAAGAATTGTTTGCTGCTGTTATAGCAAATACTAATAGAGATAGAGCCTTGTTCGGTAAATTTCACTGCATTACTAGCAATATTGATCAAAATTTGTTTTAAACGAGTGGTGTCGCTGTTGATGATTTTGGGGATAGGTAAACTGTAATCGATATCAAATTGCAGTTGTTTTTCATTCGCTAGAGGGCGAATAATTGAGTCTATGTCATGTACAAGCTGTACAACGTGACAAGGACTACACTCTACGGCCAGTTTTTCGGCTTCAATTTTAGACAAGTCGAGAATATTATTAATCAGTTCAAGTAGGTGTTTTGAATTACGTAAAATGGTGCTTAAGTGCTGCTCATCATTGACTGCATTTTTATTATGTAAGAGTTGCTCTGTAAAACCCATAATTGCGGTGAGTGGTGTACGAATTTCATGACTCATATTAGCTAAAAAGCGGCTTTTTAATTGGTTTGCTTGTTCAGCTTGCGCAATGGCCACCTCAAGCTTACTGTTCATTGCTTCAAGGGCTTTTGTACGGCTTTCTACCTTTTCTTCTAAGTGATGTTTGTATTCTTCAAGCTCGTCTTGATAATGACGAATTTGATTCACCATGTGGTTAAAGTCGTTGAAAAGCACGCCGACTTCATCGTTTGTATGGGCTGGCAAATACACGGATAAATCGCCATCCCCAACACGGTGGCTCGCTTCACCAAGTAACTCAACAGGGGTGAGGAGTAAGTTGCGAACAACAATATAAATAAGAATGGGTAAAGCGATCACTGAAATAATGACAATTAAAGCTGTGATCAGGCTAATCGCTTTGCCAGACTGGTAGAGAAGGTTTTTAGGTGTGGTTGATACAAAGTAATCACCATCGGTCATTTGTACTGCGTAAATAATACGCTCTTCTTTATCAATGCTAGAAAGTTCAATACTGGCAAGTTTGCCATAGTCAGCAAGACTCTTAATTTGCTCTAGTTCATATTCACTTAAATAACTACCCCGTAAATCATAGTCAGAGCTAAAAAGAATTTGCCCTTTAGTGGTTAAAAACAAATTTAAGGTGTTATTAAAAGGCGCTTCTAGAATGCTGGTGTTTAAAATCGAGGGCTCGACATGTACAACAATAAAGCCTAGTTGCTGCGGGCGCTTCAAATAATAGTCTATGTTGTAAATTGGATGCACAAAATACAGGCTGGTGGAGCCATCCTCTTTTGGGATCATAAACTGTTGTTGTCGTAAGTTTGACTGCTGTACTTGTTTAAAAAATGGATACTCTTTTGGAGCGGGTGTTAATTGACTCGAATAGAAGGCATCACTTGTCCCATCTGGCGCTAAGTAGTTAATACTTACAATATCAGGATAGGCCTCCGAATAGCTTGCAAATACATTCATTAATTCACCCAAATGTTCAATATATTGGGTTTTTGAGTCTGTATCGCGAGCTAAAAAATCAGCAAGCACGGGGGATGTTGATAAAAGTCGGGTGATCGAGTGGAAGGAGTCAATATAGTTAAATATTTTTTGTTGTTGTTGCTCAACAAAGCGGCTGACAATAAGTTCAGCTTGTTTTTTTGTGGAGTTAGTTACATTGGTCAGCGTAAACCCGCCTAAAAATAACAAAGGTAAGATCACAAGCGGCGTGATATACCATAATAATCGAATGCTGAGTTTACTGGTTTTCATGACCTAACTTTATTTCCCTCCGTGTAATTTACCAATAGTATGCGTTACAACTTGATTACACAAGCTTAGAAAAAGATGAACAACTAAAACAACAAAAAGGTTGAATAATTACTTACAATCGCTGCTTTTTTGGCTAAGACAAACAGGGTATAATGCCCGCAATTCTATTTTATTTTTACAGTGTGCACTGCTTACTTTTTATGGAGTGAGTATCAGTGGCACTTTGTTCTGACTAAAAGCGGCTTACATGTCTAATTTAACTACCGAAATTAATAAACGACGCACCTTTGCGATCATCTCGCACCCAGATGCGGGTAAAACCACTATTACAGAAAAAGTTCTGTTATTCGGACAAGCGATTCAAAAAGCCGGTACCGTAAAAGGTCGTGGCTCAAACCAGCACGCAAAATCAGACTGGATGGAAATGGAAAAAGAACGTGGTATCTCGGTAACCACGTCTGTTATGCAATTTCCTTACAATGAGCGTCTAGTTAATTTACTTGATACTCCAGGACACGAAGACTTCTCTGAAGATACTTACCGTACATTGACTGCGGTTGATTCATGTTTAATGGTCATCGACGCGGCGAAAGGTGTTGAGGATCGTACTCGTAAATTAATGGAAGTAACACGCTTACGTACTACACCTATTGTAACCTTTATGAATAAGTGTGACCGTGATATTCGTGACCCAATGGAGTTATTAGACGAAGTCGAAACTGAGCTAAACATCGCCTGTGCGCCTGTTACTTGGCCAATTGGTTGTGGTAAAGAATTCAAGGGTGTGTATCACATTCACCGTGAAGAAACGATTTTATACAGCACAGGCCAAGGCCACACAATTCAAGAAGTGCGCGTTATCAAAGGGTTAGACAACCCTGAACTTGATAATGCAATTGGTAGTGAACTTGCTGAGCAACTACGTGAAGAGCTCGAGCTGGTAATTGGTGCATCGCACGAGTTTGATTTAGATCTGTTCTTAGCAGGCGAGCTATCACCTGTGTATTTTGGTACGGCACTTGGTAACTTTGGTGTTGACCATGTTCTTGATGGCTTAACTGAGTGGGCACCTGCGCCATTACCTCGCGAAACAGAAGACCGCCAAGTTGCGGCAACTGAAGATAACTTCTCTGGCTTCGTATTTAAAATCCAAGCGAACATGGACCCTAAACACCGTGACCGTATCGCCTTTATGCGTATTGTATCTGGCAAATATAGCCAAGGTATGAAAATGAACCATGTGCGTATTGGTAAACAAGTGAGTATTTCTGATGCGGTAACCTTTATGGCCGGTGATCGTGAACGAGCGCAAGATGCTTACGCAGGTGACATCATTGGTCTACATAACCACGGTACGATTCAAATTGGTGATACTTTCACGCAAGGCGAAAAAATGAAGTTTGGCGGTATTCCTAACTTCGCACCAGAATTATTCCGTCGTATTCGCTTAAAAGATCCATTAAAACAAAAGCAATTGTTGAAAGGCTTAGTTCAGCTTTCTGAAGAAGGCGCTGTGCAAGTATTCAGACCGCTTATCAATAACGACCTTATCGTTGGTGCGGTCGGTGTACTACAGTTTGATGTGGTTGTTGCGCGCTTAAAAGCAGAATACAACGTAGATGCGATTTACGAAGGTGTGAGTGTTAACACTGCACGTTGGGTAAGCTCAGACGATGTTAAAAAGCTTGAAGAGTTTAAGCGTAAGTGCGAAAGCAACTTAGCGCTTGATGGTGGCGATAACCTTACTTATATCGCGCCAAGTCGTGTAAACCTAAACTTGTCGATGGAGCGCTATCCAGACATCAAGTTTAACCATACACGTGAAAACTAATACGCTAAGTCTGCTTCAAATTTAAGTGCCCGTACAGCGGGCCATAAAGGTAAAAATTACAATGAATATTCGTACTCTTTTAATCGAAAAAGCAATTGCTGCTATGGTTGCAGCAGGGTTACCTGAAGACACTAACCCAGCGGTAACACAAAGCACACGTCCACAGTTTGGTGATTATCAAATCAATGGCGCAATGGGCGCAGCTAAAAAACTAAAATCAAACCCGCGTGAACTTGCACAAAAAATTATCGATAATCTAGACCTTACTGATATCGCAGAAAAAACTGAAATCGCAGGCCCTGGTTTTATCAACATTCACTTAAAGCCTGAGTTTTTATCAGCTAGCTTAAAAGCGGCAAACGAAGACGAAAAACTCGCAGTTGCGCCACATGCAACGGCGCAAAAAGTAGTGGTTGATTACTCATCTCCTAACCTTGCCAAAGAAATGCACGTAGGTCACTTACGTTCAACCATCATTGGTGATGCAGTTGTTCGTGCCCTTGAGTTCCGTGGCGATGACGTTGTTCGTCAAAACCACATGGGTGACTGGGGTACACAGTTTGGTATGTTAATCGCGCACTTAGAAGATCAAATCAAGCAAGGTGTTGATTTAGAATCAGTGGCGTTAGCTGATTTAGAAACCTTCTACCGTGATGCGAAAAAGCGCTTTGATGATGAAGAAGGCTTTGCTGATAAAGCCCGTGATTACGTTGTTAAATTACAAGGTGGCGATGCACACTGTGAAAAACTGTGGAAGTTATTCATTGCCACGTCTGTAAAGCACTCTGAAGAAGTTTATAAGCGTCTAAACGTAACACTTACGCAAGATGACATCATGGCAGAAAGTGCCTACAACAGCGAACTTGCCAACATTATCGCGCTATTAAAAGACAAAAATATTGCCGTTGAGTCTGACGGTGCGCAAGTGGTGTTTTTAGATGAGCTGGCTAATAAAGACGGCGAGCCTTCAGTGTTTATCGTACAGAAATCAGGGGGTGGTTTCTTATATGCAACAACTGACTTAGCTGCTTGTGATTACCGTTCGAATAAACTGGGTGCGGATCGCATCTTAATCTTTGTAGATGCACGTCAAAGCTTACACTTCAATCAAGTTGAGCTAACAGCACGTAAAGCGGGTTTATTACGTGATGAAACAAGTTATGAATTTTGCCCATTCGGTACCATGATGGGTGAAGACGGCAAGCCATTCAAAACTCGTACGGGCGGTACAGTTAAACTTGCTGATTTACTTGAAGAGTCAATTACCCGTGCAGCAGCTAAACTTGCTGAGCGTGAGTCTGATTTAAGCGACGAAGAGCGTAGCGAAATTGCCCGTAAAGTAGGTATTGGCGCAGTGAAATATGCGGATCTGTCTAAGCACCGTACTAGCGACTATATCTTCAACTGGGACACAATGCTGAGCTTTGAAGGTGCGACAGCGCCTTACTTACAATATGCATATACGCGTGTTCGCAGTATCTTCCGTAAATCAGGTATTGATGCGGCGTCATTAACAGCTGACGTTGCAATCAACGAGCCACAAGAAAAAGCGCTGGCACTTAAACTTCTTCAGTTAGAAGAAGTACTTGATCTAATGATCAGCGAAGCAACACCGCACGTATTATGTGGGTACCTATATGAACTAGCAAGCCTATACATGACGTTCTACGAAGCATGCCCAGTTCTAAAAGAAGGTGTAGAGCCAAGTGTACGTGACAGCCGTTTAGTACTGTGTAATTTGGTTGCGAAAACACTGCACTCAGGGTTGGATCTTTTAGGTATCGAAGTCATGGAGCAAATGTAATCTGCTTCGTGTAGTTCGCTTTGACTGCGTTGTCGTGCTTTTTTAGCCTTAGTCACATACAAAATGTATGCTCCTAGGCATAAAAAAGCACTCCGCCTTGTCAGCACTCCTACACTTGCAGAAGGCTTAAGTACTTATAGGGATAAGTCGGTTTTCCGCCTTGTCTTAGGCTAAACTACTTAGGTGAATTCTGCTTCGTATAGTTCGCTTTGACAGAACATTTGCAGGAGGCTTAAGTACTCAACGATAAGTCGGTTTTCCGTCTTGTCTTAGGCTAAACTACTTAGGTGAATTCTGCTTCGTGTAGTGCGCTTTGAAAGTACTCTTCCACTTGCAGAACGTTTAAGAACTCATAGCTTTGTAGGTTGGGTAGAGCTAAGCGAAACCCAACAAATTGACAGCTCAATAACCTTGATTAATCTTTAGCTGATAGCGATAGAGGGAATTTTATGAAACTTGAAGATATTCGCCGTGAATATTTACAGGATGGTTTATCTGAAGAAATGCTTGATGCATCTCCAATCAAGCAGTTTGAAAAATGGCTTGAGCAAGCTGTTGCCACTAATTTGCCTGATCCTACGGCAATGGTCGTCGCAACCGTTGATGAGCATGGTCAGCCTTCGCAGCGTATCGTGCTGTTAAAGCATCTTGATGAAAATGGCTTTGTGTTTTTTACCAATACCGGCTCGCGCAAAGCGCAGGAGCTAAAAGGTAATAACAAAATTTCTCTTCACTTTCCGTGGCACCATATGGAGCGACAAGTCATTGTCTATGGTGAGGCTAAACCCTTACCAACAACGGCTGTGGCGAAGTACTTTTTATCGCGTCCAAAAGAAAGCCAGTTAGCTGCATGGGCATCAGAGCAAAGTCGTCCTGTGTCATCGCGTAAGGTGTTGATGGAAACATTCGCGAAAATGAAGCAAAAGTTCTCTGAGGGTGAAATTCCACTCCCCGATTTTTGGGGAGGCTACTGTGTTGAGCCGACTAAAATCGAATTTTGGCAAGGCGGAGCACACCGCTTACATGACCGCTTTATGTATCAACGCCAAGCCGATGGCAGTTGGCAGTTTGGTCGTTTAAATCCTTAAATGCGTTTTATTGATTCCCACTGCCACCTTGATTTTAGCGAATTTGATGAGACTCGCACAGAGCTTATCAAAGCATGTAAGCAAGTGGGGATTGAACATTTTATTGTGCCGGGTGTGAGCTTGGCACAATCTACAAAACTATTCTTTTTTGCTCAATCAGAGCCAAGTATCTCAGTTGCTTTAGGCTTACATCCTTATTTTTTATCTGATCACCAAACTCATCACCTTGCTGAATTAGAGCAGCTAGCAAAAGCCCATTTAGGGCAATTTATCGCCATTGGTGAGTGTGGCCTAGATCGTAGTATTGATGACCTTAATAAACAAACGCAGCTTTTTGAAGGACAAATAGAGCTTGCCAACCAACTTGCTTTACCACTCATTGTGCATCACAGACAAAGTCATGATTTAATAGCTCGCTCATTTAAGCGCTGTAAACCCAAATACGGTGGGGTTATTCATGCCTTTTCAGGCTCTGAACAACAAGCCCAGAGTTATATAAAACAAGGGTTTAAGTTGGGGATCGGTGGCGTGATAAGTTACCCGCGAGCGGGTAAAACTCGTAAAGTTATAAGCGCAATTGAGCCACAGCATTTAGTGCTTGAAACCGATTCACCCTCAATGCCGCTAGCTGGTTTTCAAGGGCTGGTAAATACACCACTTAAAGTGCGTGATGTATTTGCGTACTTATGCGAACTTAAAGGTATAACGGGCGATGCCCAAGAAGAGTTTGCTCAGGCACTTTATGAATCTTGCTCCGCACTTTTTCGCATATAACGATTGACTTGCCAACGTTTTAACCCTCGGCCAAGTTGCCAAGTAAAAATACAAGTAATTACTAGCATAAGAAGCACTTGGCGGCCTAAATCATGAAAGCTGCTGTGGCTTGTCGCTATTGAAGCTTGTGTTAAATAAGTAATAGCAACAAAGCCAATAGGGCGCTCGTCATCACTTATCACAGGTTCTACGAAAGGGGTTTTTAAGCGGCTAATGCCAGGTGTTGAATCTGGTAGTAAGCCAAAGGTGTGATGGCTTTGCCAGTTATCACTTGCGGCTATTTGTATCCCTTGTTGATCATAAATCGTTGCTGCTAAAACAAACTCATCTTCAGCTATGTTATTGCACAGCATATTTAGCGCAGGCTTATTCTTCTCCTGTAGAGGGGTCTGAGCATTGAGAGCCATAAATTTAGTTAGGCTGATAGCGGTGCTATTTGAACTGTCATAAAGTAGTTGATGAGACTGAAAACTACTATTAACCGCAACCCAACTTAAAAGCACAAAACATGCGGCCGCTAAGCTTAATCGCACAAGTCGTTGGCGATAGCTGGCGGAAAAAGGAGGCTTAAGATGGTTATTTTTCATAGTCACCGAATGCGCTGCTGACAGCTTTTATGATTGATGATACAACTAAGTCTGTATAATAACCTTATTAGTTAATTGATTACGAGTAGCAAATACGCGTTTAATCACAGACATAAGTCTAATTGGAGCCACTATGTCACAGCTTAGCTTAGCTGCAACCAGTTCAGCAAATTTAGCCGAAGAAATAATACTAAATTGCTGGTATGAAATTAAAAATAATCATCTTATTCAAACCAATTTACTACCTAAAGCAAATCATGGCGTAGCAAGTGTTGCATTTGGTTGTGACTTCTCAGCGGCTAAGTTGCTTAATCTTGTAGAGTTTTTGTCGCAACATGGTTTTAGTAATCTATCTATTTGTTGCTACCAGCCTACAGAAACATTGTTACCAGCATGGTGCCTATACAGTGATTCACAAAAGCCATTGAGTCCTTTGTTATTGCAAGCGTTTTCTGCTGAGCAAGGTTATCAGTTAGTGCAACTTACAAACCCTGCTAACGTGAATGAAGCAGGGCTTTTATTAATGGATATGGACTCTACAGCGATTACGATTGAGTGCATTGATGAAATAGCACGTTTAGCTGATGTGTACGATGATGTTGCAGCTGTAACTGCGCAAGCGATGGCTGGTCAACTTGACTTTACACAAAGCTTAAATCAACGAGTAGCAAAGCTTGCAGGTATCGATGTAGCGTTAATCAATGAGCTAAAACTAAATCTACCTCTGATGCCTGGCATTACCGAATTGTGCCAGTATCTAAAAGCGCACAATTGGCACCTTGCTATTGCTTCTGGCGGTTTTGTACCATTTGCAGAACACGTTCAATCACTTATTGGTCTTGATGAAGTACACGCAAATACACTCGAATTTAAAGATAACCGCCTGACAGGTAAAGTAACCGGAACGATTGTTGACGCCGAGCAAAAAGCACGCGTTCTTGAGCAAATTCAACAGAGACTCGGGCTTGATAACCGTCAAACCGTTGCCATGGGTGACGGCGCTAATGATTTAAAAATGATGGCTAAAGCAGGGCTTGGTGTTGCTGTTCATGGTAAACCTAAAGTAGTTGAACAGGCAGATACAGCTATCAATGAAGGTTCTCTGTTACAAGTTGCATATCTACTTGCAATCCCATTAGATTACACGCTTTAACCATATTTTTTTACGCTTATTCATTTCAGTTTTGAGTACCTCATCAATATCAAAATGAGTAAGCGCTTCATCCGTAATGTCAATTACATCACCAACCCCTGCAACAGCCCAGAGTGCTTCTTCAAGGTCTTTTGCTTTATGTAGCGCATACTGGCTTACATATTTAAGCTCATTTGATAAATAGTCTATATCTGGGCGGCCGGTGCGAGACACATATAAACGAAAGATAAACACTAAATCATTTTTGAGTGCTTTTTTTATAAATAAGGTTTGTGGTTGATAGTCATCTTCACTAATACAGCGGCTGGTTATTGCTTCGTTGATTGTTGCTTTACGTGGATCAAAACGTACAAATAAAGTAAATGGTAAAGGCGGATCTTGGCGGCTACGATCTTTAATTAGTGGTGTGATCACCTCTGTGATCTGATCGGTAGATAAAAAGCCATCGATCTGAGTTTGCTCATTTAGCAGGGCAAAGTTTTGTAAAAGTATATGTAATGGCGTCGGATATAAGCCAAGCCCGATCGCGCCTGCCTTAAAATGAGCGGCTTCTTTATGGAAGTACAACGGAAGCTGGCAAACACTTTTAGTCACCATGTTTCTTAGTGCTGTAGAAAGCCCTGGAATTTTTGGGGACTCTTCACAGGCGTGCAACTTATCTTTATTGTTTTCAATTAGAGCCGTAAAAAACTGAATGCCCATATGGGGTAAGTCAGTAAGACGGTGTACTTTTAAGTTAACTGTTGTTAGTGATTTGCTTATCGCCATCACTTCGTAAGCAAGGCTTGATAAGTCATGTTTTTTAGTTATTTTTTGTAAATCGGGAAGGCCTAACTTAATTATATCGCCTTTTTTAAACTCAACAGGGTTATCACACTCAATTTGTAGGCCCATGACCGATAGATCACGAGTATAGCCTGAAATTAATTTGTCATTATGAGCAACAGAGACCGCTGTTTTATATAAATAGCGTTTATGAGCGCGTAAATTGACGTACTCAAGTGCGACAGGTGTAAGTGGTGGCGGTGTTTTATGTTTAGTATGACCAAACTGCTTTAATTGATTCACTAAGCGCTTGTCGAATGTACGTTGCTGGTAAGTGTGTTGCTCATACTTCGAACCAACAGCGGTTAGAATCAATAAGTACTTAACATCTTTAATCAGCCCCTGAACTCTAGGGCTTGGTGGTTTATTTAGCTTTTCGATATCTTTACCTGCACTACTCGGTAAAGATAGCGGAATATATGAATCTTCAGGGTGGCTTGGCATTAATTGTAACTTAAAGCATTGCCAGCTTTCTTTTTGACTACCAAAACCAAAAAATAAATTGCGAATTTCAGGTTGGCTATCAAGTTCCGTTCGTGTGGCTGAGTAATAGTAAATCTTTCCAGCGACCACATGCGTAAAGGTATACAGGTACTCCTCTTTTACCGCATCGGTAGTGCTTAACAGATGACCTATGCGCTGTTGGTTTATAATGCTATATAAGCATGACAGCTTACGTTCATCACAAAAATAACGATGTATAAACGCATTATTTTCGGTTGTTAATGCTAAAGTGGGGTATAACTTATTACCTTGTAAGCTTAAAAAAGTGTAAAGCGAGGTAACACGCGGGATATAGTATTGTTCATAGCCTTTCGAAACAACCGCATCCAAGGTGTTATCGAGGTTAATCTTGTAGCGGCGCTTATTGCCGTGAATAAAGCTTTTTAGAAAGCTATCGAATTGTTCATTATTCTCAATAAAGGTGCGTTTTAAGCGAACATGATTGTACTCACGCGACACTTGCTCTACAGCAACAACTTCGTATTGAATGCCGTTTTTTAAACCTAACTCAAAGTCTTGTTCAAGCCCAACTAAGCGTAAACCAATTAATTGTCCCTTGGTGACTTTGTATTTAGGTGAGAGCTTGATTTTTGCGCCGCTTAGGGAGATGTCTGAAGTTGAAGCCGATATTTTGCCGCTCTTATCTAGCTCAACAGTAATTTTTATTGAGTAGTTCATGCGCTCTTCACGACGACTTTCATAAGAGGCAAATTTAATTACCTTGGCAGGTAAGTCGCCGTTATCTTCGATTGAAGAGGTATTTTCGTTTGCTTTTTTTTGCATTACTCTGTGGTTATTTTCGGTGTTCATAACCGCTTCGTATACAGCAAGCGTGTAACCACCGTGGCGTTTGATTGCGTCTTCGAACACCTCAATGGCCATGTCGTCCATAAAATGCTGTTTGCCTTCGTGTTCGTAAGGCCTAACTTGACCGGTAACTTGACCTCGTAAATCAATAAAACGAGCCACAGGCTGAGATAAACGTGACATTTCCATTTTGATCAAAAACTGCTCTGGCTTTGTTAAGCTAGCTGTCTTTGATTTAAATAGTTTGTCGAACTGGGGAGTGCCTAAATGTGCCTTGAGTTCTTCAACAAGGTCTTCATATTTAAGCAGTATGTCTTCAGCCATTTATAAAACCATCACCGTCAATCGAAAAAAGTAGGTATACTAGCAGGCAACCACAGTGTTAAAACGCCTTACGAACCACTTTTTATTTCATTAGTTATTGTTATAGGTATTCGCCAAATAAATGGCAAGCACTGTAAAACTTTATTTGTAAGCAAAAACTATGCCCTAAAATATAGCGTTATTACGCAGTTAAGCGAATAAAGCCTTAAGGGAATTGATTTGAGGCACGTCCGTTGTGTGTCGTCACTAGAGATGCCGACATCTTAAATCGTTAGTTCTGTTATCTATTGTACATTTAAATACATCACAAATCAGCGACCAAAATAGGTAAAGCTCAATGGCAAAATCAGCAAAAATCGAATTTGTCTGCACTGAGTGCGGCATGAACTATCAGCGTTGGCAGGGGCAATGTAAATGCGGTGCTTGGAATACACTGGCAGAATTTAAACCTTCAGCAGGGCAATCTAAACAGGCTGCAAGTCGCGCTGCGGTGGCAGGCTATGCGGGAGGCGCTGGTGGCGGTTCCAAAAAAATTAATGAGGTAGAAACAGCGGAAGCTGAAAAACGTCTGACTGAAATAGGCGAACTTGATCGCGTGCTTAGTGGCGGTGTAACGACAGGTTCGGTGAATATTATTTCTGGTGATCCAGGGGCAGGTAAAACGACCTTGTTGTCCGATTTAATTGCGCGTATGTCAAAATTAATGCCTTCTTTGTACTGTACTGCTGAAGAATCATTATCGCAGTTTAAAAATCGAGTTAATCGCTTGCGTTTGGATTATAACCAAGATGAGCTTTACTTACTCTCTGAAACCAGTGTTGAAGCGATTATCGAAGAGCTTGATAAAAATAAAATTAAGTTTGCTGTTATTGACTCAATTCAAGCTGTGGTAACTGAAACAGCAAACGGCAGCCCAGGTTCACCATCGCAAGTAAAAAGCGCAGCACAAGCGTTAACACAATACTGTAAGCAACATGACGTGACTATGTTTATCATTGCTCATGTTAATAAAAATAATGAAATAGCGGGTCCGCAAACGTTAGTGCATATTGTTGATGCACTGCTGCATATAGACACTAACGACGGACAAATACGTACTTTACGTGCCAACAAAAACCGTTTTGGTGATATTGATACGGTGGGTATTTTCAGAATGTGTGAGCGCGGTATGCTCAGTGTTGATAATCCAAGTGAGATATTTTTATCGGGTTCAAGCACTGAGTCGCCAGGTTCAGCAATCACCTGTATTCGCAAGGGGAACCGTAACCTCCTTCTAGAAATTCAATGTTTAACAACAGAAACTGAAGCAGAGTTTCCACAACGTGTTTGCGTTGGATTGAATATGAATCGAATTAAAATGCTGACAGGTATTTTACGCAAACATACAAAAACGAAAATTTTCCATGATACTTTTTTCAATATTGTTGGCGGTTTAAAGATAGATGAGTCAGAGACTTGTATTGACCTTGCCTTAGTCACGGCACTGTTAAGCAGCCTCAATGAATTTGTTGTGCCTAGGACAACTTGCATCATGGGGGAACTGAGCTTAAACGGTGATGTCAGACCAATAGATAGTGGCGTGCCGCGAGTAAAAGAGGCTGCACAGCATGGTTTTACAGAGATATTTATTCCATATCGAAACTACCATAAATCAATGGAAGGTTTAGGAGCAAAAATTACACCAGTGAAAACGGTGCATGAGCTCTTGTCATTAATTAATTAGTGACAATTTGATAAGCTAGGGCAGTGTTGACCTTTAAGCTCAACACTCTCAAGAAATTAGCACCAACTTAAAGGAAATAAAATGAAGAAGTTAGTAATTGCAGTTGCTGTCGCAGCTGTTGCAGGTGGCGCATATTATGCGAACTACACAGCAACACAGGAAGTGAAAAAAGTGGTTGATCAGCAAATCGCTGCACTTTCAGCTCAAAGTGGTGTTGAGGTGATGTATGACGATATTTCAGCAAGTGTATTTAGTAACAGTGTGCAGCTATCTGGTATCAAAGTGCAAAGTGTTGAAGGGGATGAGCAAGTTGCCAGTATTGATACCATTGAAGTGACAGGCTATGAGGAAGATGCCATTCCTCCGCACACTGGGTTTGTAATGACTAACTTTCGCTTTAGCGATTCTTTCTTAACGCAACTGCCACAAAGTGCCAATAGTAAACTAGCCTCTACGAGCTACAACGTAAACTCATCGCTTGATTACAATAAAGACTCAGGTGATAGTGACTTTGCACTGAAAGTAACCGCAGCAGATGTAGCTGATGTTACGTTTAATTTAGGATTAGCCAAGTCTACCCCTTTGATGGAAGCATCACTTGCTATTAGCCAACAACAAAAAGCCTCTGGCGGTGCACAACCAACCCTTGAGCAGCAGCTTCAGCAGCAGTCAAAAATGATGGCTGCTATGTCAGAGTTAGAACCTCGCAGCGTTGAATTTGCGATTGAAAACGAAGGTGAATTAAAAGCGGTAGTAGAAAGCTTTTTAGAAGCGCAAGGTATGACGCATGAGCAATTTCAGCAGATGGTCACAATGCAGCTGCAACAGGCCCCTGTTAGCGCAGATTTAGCGACAGCGATTATTAATTTTGCCAATGGTTTATCTTCATTATCTTTGTCTGCAAGTTTACCTGAGGGCAAAACGATGCTAGAAATTAACCAACAAATTATGAGCCTAGCTGGTCAACCAGAAGAACTTGCTAAATTTATTAATTTAGACGCTAAAGGAGAATAAGTAACTAACGTTAAGTTACTTATTCTTCTAGAAAATGGCCTTAAAGGCTAGCTGTATTAGACTGGCTAACTTTAAGGTTGTTTTTCACACGGTTAACTCCTTGACTGTGCTCTAAAAACTTTTGTGCTAATGCGCGTTTAAAGCCCGTTTCCGTGGAGCCATATAATTCAATCGTATCGCCGTTAACAATAACTTGTAGGTTCTCGATAGAAAAATTAGGGTTACTCATCAGCTTTTGAAGAGCTAATTGCTGAAGTCGAGGCTGAGCCGATGTGCTAGTAGTTAATACACTGGTATTAGCGCTAACTTGTGTTGCGCATGCAAGTAAAAAAATACAACAAAATGATGTAAGTACTACTGTTAGTTTGAAACGGTTCATACGATTCCCTCGTGAATGATGAGCATATGCTGAACCAGTTACAATTTTTATTCCAAGATGTAATGCATTGATTTTAAAGAGTAATATATTGTTTATAGTTTTTTCAGTAAAAAAGCTATGAATTAATTACACACTAGTTAGTAAAAATGGCAGCAAAAAGTACACACAAAAATGCCGTGACAAGCACGGCATTTTTTAGTTATTACAGCATCTACGAAGGTTATTTTTTCTTTTTCGCTTTTACCTTTGCTTTCTTTTTAGCCTTCATCTTTATAGGATCCTTTTTCTTTTTCGACGGGATCTTTGCTTCTTTGTGTTGTGGCTCTAATCCTTTAATAACACGACGCTTTAACTTTTGTTCAATATAGCGTTCAACCTTGCCCAAAATAGCAACGTCATGTGCTTCTACAAATGAAATTGCTGTGCCTTTTTTACCTGCACGACCGGTACGGCCAATTCGGTGCACATACACATCTGCTGTACGGGGCATATCAAAGTTAATTACATGGCTAATATCAGCTACATCAATACCACGCGCCGCTACGTCAGTTGCAACTAAAATTTTATTGCGACCAGAATGGAAGTTTTCCATTGCTTTCATGCGTTTATCTTGTGGCATTTCACCACGTAGCCAAGCAACACGAAGCCCTTCGTTATTTAGAGCGCCAATCAGAGTTTCAAGGCGCTCACGTGTTTTTACAAAGACAATGGCTTTTTGCAGATCGTCACTGTTAAGCGTATCAATGAGCATCTTTAATTTGTGATTATAATCATCTGCTAAGTGCACCCATTGATGAATTTTGCCTTTTTCTTTGCGTGACGATTCTGCTTCGAGTAGTGCAGGATCATTCAAAATGCGCTCGGCAAATAACTCAACGCTGTCGCCTTCTAATGTGGCAGAGAATAAGAAGCACTGACGACGATTACGCGCTTCATCACAGATACGTAGCATTTCTTTGCGAAAGCCCATATCAAGCATGCGATCCGCTTCATCGAGAATAAGCATTTCGACGTTTTCAGCGTGGAAGTTCTCAGTTTCGAGATATTCCATTAAGCGACCTGGTGTCGCAATAAGAATGTCGTTATTGCTTTCAAAAATCTCTTTATGTGTCCCGTAGTTAATACCGCCCGTTACAACACCTATTTTTAAGTGCGTTTGTGCAGCTAGCAGTTCACATTGCTCATGAATTTGATAAGCAAGTTCACGAGTGGGGGTCATGATCAGCACCCGTGCAAAACCTGGATCGCGACGTGGGAAGTCAAGCAAGTATTGAATTGCAGGAATCAAAAACGCGGCTGTTTTACCCGTACCAGTAGGGGCAGATGCCAAAATATCACGACCTTGTAGTGCTTCAGGGATCGCTTGTTGTTGAATACTTGTTGGCGTATCAAAACCCATTTTATTGATGGCATTTAACAGCTTGTTATCGATATCAAATTCAGAAAATTGCATAGAGTGACATAAATAGAGGACAATTAGACTTGATTATACTAGCTATCAGCACTGTGGTGAATGAAAAGGTGAAAAAATGTCAGGCTTTGTGTTTAAACAATTTACAGTTGAGCAAACTCGTTCTGCGATGAAGGTTTCGACAGATGGTATTTTATTAGGTGCTTGGGCTGAATTGGCAAATGCAAAATCCCTTCTCGATATAGGTACAGGAACGGGGTTGCTTGCTTTGATGGCAAAACAGCGTGCTCCAAAGGCGAAAGTGGTGGCAATCGAAGTAGATGTTGAGGCGTGTATTGACGCTAAGTTTAACTTTGCAAATAGTCCTTGGCCTGAGATTTGTTTACATCATGGTGCCATACAGTCTTTTCAATCAACACAGCCCTTTGATGTAATTATTACTAACCCTCCGTATTTTAATGCGAGTCTAAAAGGGGACAATGAAGCACGTAATACGGCGCGTCATACAGATGGTCTTGGTTTTTCTGAGTTAATTGAGTGTTGTACTAAGTTAAGTCACGCCAACACCTTACTCAATGTAATTTTACCCTGCAAAGAGGCATCTTCTTTTATTGAACAAGCTAAGTGTAAAGGGTTGAACTTGGCGCGTATGTGTAATGTACGAACCACATTAAAAAAATTACCTAGCCGAAGTTTAATGTTATTTTCTTTACAGCCAGAGGTTTGTCAGACAAGTTCTTTGACTATTCATGCTGCAGAAGGCGGCTATAGTGATGAGTATGTTTCTTTGTGTAAGGATTTCTATTTAAAAATG
The DNA here is from genome assembly GCF_041414825.1 of Pseudoalteromonas sp. 68 DY56-GL68. Classification (NCBI taxonomy): domain Bacteria; kingdom Pseudomonadati; phylum Pseudomonadota; class Gammaproteobacteria; order Alteromonadales; family Pseudoalteromonadaceae; genus Pseudoalteromonas; species Pseudoalteromonas sp. 68 DY56-GL68. Next base: position 8,089 of record NZ_JAOCZL010000007.1, on the reverse strand, counting down.
TAACTATCTAAAAATAGAGTGTTTACTCAAGCCTTGCTATAGTGGTGGCGTTTTAAAATTATAAGAGCTGTTTATGTTACGTTTATCTATAACTTTAAGTGCATTACTTTTCTCTCAATATACTTTTGCTGCGTTGAGTCCTGTGGGACTTTGGAAAACAATAAATGAAGAGACAAACGAAGCAAAATCACTGGTACGCATTAGCGAACAAAATGGCGTATTAACAGGAAAAGTAGAAAAAATTCTCAATCCAGCAAAGCAGGATGCTATTTGTGAAGAATGCGATGGTGATAAAAAAAACCAACCAATTCTTGGCATGACAATAATTGAAGGTGCAACCGATGCGGGAGATGGAAGCTGGCAAGATGGTGAGATTCTTGACCCGAATAGCGGTAAGACCTATACCTTAAAACTAACGCCACAAGAGCAAGGTCAAGTGCTTGAAGTTCGCGGTTATATTGCTTTTTTCTACCGTAACCAGTATTGGCAGCGTGTAGAGTAAACAAGAGAAAAGCCAAGCAATGCTTGGCTTAATATGCGTTATTTTTATAAGCTTTCGCTGTACTCAGTCATGACTTGTTCAACCCACGAGGCAATGCGTTCATCGCTCAGTTCATATTGACTGTCTTCATCAAGTGCTAAGCCAACAAACTGTTTACCATCTTCAGTGAGTGCTTTTGAAGCCTCGAATTCATAACTGTCATCATTTGGCCACTTACCTAATAAAGTAATCGTTTGGTCGCAAATTTCATCGTGTAACATACCGAGCGCATCTTGAAACCACTGGCCGTAACCTTGTTGATCGCCCATACCAAACAGAGCCACGGTTTTACCATTTAGGTTAACATCTTTAATGTCGTCCCAGATTGATTCCCAATCTTCCTGTAATTCACCGAAGTCCCACGTTGAAATGCCGAAAATAACAAAATCGAATTGCTCAGCATTTTTTAATGGCTCATCTTTGATATTGTGAAGACTCACTATGTCTTGGCCGATAATATCGCGAATTTTTTCAGCTGCTATTTCTGTGTAGCAGGTTGTAGAACCATAAAATAAACCAATCTGCATCGTATTTATCACTGTGTATTTGCCTGATATGATAGGTGCAAGTTTACCGTAAGGTATAATCAATTGATACCTTGATAAGGATGAGAGTACGCGTGGCTGATCATAATTTTCCCGCAGAGAAAGTGTTAATGTCGCCTAACAATGCCGAACATTTAGAGTTATTTTTAGATACGCTGTATCTCGAACAAGGCGTTAGTGAGAATACGCTGGCTGCGTATCGAAGTGACCTTGAAAAGTTTTGTCAATTTTTAAAAGATAAAGATCTTCTAGCTGTGAGTAATGAAGATATTGAAGCGTATTTAGCATATCGCGTTGATTTGGGACTTAAATCACGCAGTACCGCGCGTAGTATTAGCGCACTTAAACGTTTTTATCAGTATTTTGTTCGCGAAAAAGCGATAGCTGATTCGCCGATGGTCAATATTGCTCAGCCAAAAGCAGGGCAGTCATTGCCTAAAACGCTGTCTGAAGCCGAGGTTGAAGCACTCCTTGGTGCTCCTGATATCGAAGATCCAATGGGGCTTCGCGATAAAGCTATGCTTGAGCTTTTATATGCAACAGGACTTCGTGTTACAGAGCTAGTGGGGCTTCGAATGGAGCAGATTAACTTGCGTCAAGCTGTGGTGTTTGTAAAAGGTAAAGGTAATAAAGAACGTTTAGTTCCCCTAGGTGAAGAAGCCATGTATTGGCTTGAACAGTTTTTAAAAGTGGGCCGTTCACATATGATTAAGCATGCCACTGATTTTGTGTTTCCATCTAAACGTGGAATCGGCATGACACGACAAACCTTTTGGCATCGTATTAAACACTATGCTATTTTGGCATCAGTTGAATCGCCATTATCACCACATACGCTGCGTCATGCGTTTGCAACGCATTTGCTTAATCATGGAGCTGATTTGAGGGTGGTACAAATGATGTTAGGTCATAGTGACTTATCAACAACCCAAATTTATACCCATGTAGCCAATGAGAGATTGAAGTCGGTACACGAGCAACATCACCCACGTGCGTAGTGCAAGATTTTTAAAGATGTACCGGTCTATACTAGAAATGATCAGGATATAGGATAGTTATGAAAAAGTTAGTTTTAGCCACGGCATTGCTTGGCACAAGTCTTAATGTGATTGCCAATGGTGTATCGACCACCGACGCTGCAGATGCGCCTATCATCGCTAAATTTGCCGAATTAGGTGTAACCGTAAAGCAAGTAAATCCAAGCCCTGTCGCTGGTCTTAAAGAACTGATTACAGATAAAGGGGTACTTTACGCAAGCCCTGATGGTCAATTTTTAATGCAAGGTACATTAATCGATCTAGAAAATCGCGTAAACCTTACAGAACATGCATTAAGCGATGTACGTAAAGCCGGTATTGCTGAATATGAAGACTCAATGATCGTTTACAAAGCAAAGAATGAGAAACACTCAATTACCGTATTTACTGATATCACCTGTGGTTACTGTCGTAAATTACACCGTGAATTAGATGACTTTTTAGATGCAGGTATCACAGTTAAATACCTTGCTTTCCCACGTGGTGGTTTACGTGGAAAAGGCTACCAAGATTTAATGAATGTATGGTGTGCAAAAGACCCTGCTGAAGCGCTTACAGAAGCCAAAGCGGGTGCAGATGTTGCCGCTGTTGAAGGGTGCAGTGCGCCAATTGCAGAGCATTACCAGTTAGGTCAAAGCTTTGGTATGTCGGGTACGCCGGCTATTATTTTAGAAGATGGTACGATGATCCCTGGTTATCAATCAGCTGCGCAAATCAGCCAAGCACTTGATGCATTGCCAAAAACATCTTCATAATCTTTTTATAAAAAGGCCTATTTAGGTAGGCCTTTAATCTGCTTTAAGCTAAGAAAGTAATACGTCCAACATGGAAAAAATAATCCAAGTTCGTCCTCGTGTTGATGACTCATATCTTCCACATCACTTACATCCTGTTATCAAGCAAATTTATGCCTCTCGTCAGGTTCAAGATGCCAAAGAATTAGATAATAGTGCAGCAACATTACATGACTTTAAGCTGTTTAAAGACATAGACAGAGCTGTGTTGTTATTACAAGACGCGCTGGCATCACAAAGCCGTGTGCTAATAGTGGGTGACTTTGATGCCGACGGTGCAACGAGCACCGCAACCTTGATGCAAGGTTTGGCTATGTTTGGTTTACAGAACCTTGACTATTTAGTGCCGGACAGATTTAGCCTTGGTTATGGTTTGAGCCCTGCACTTGCTGAGCAAATCGTGACAATGCAGCCTGAGCTGGTGATTACCGTCGATAATGGTATCTCCTGTATTGATGGCGTTGCTATTGTAAAGCAAGCAGGTATTAAAGTGCTGGTCACTGATCATCACTTGCAAGGTGAGGCATTACCAAATGCCGATGCGATAGTGAACCCTAATCGCCATGACTGCTCTTTCCCATCAAAATCCATTGCAGGGGTTGGCGTGGCGTTCTATTTACTGATTGCACTGCGCAGCCATTTACGTGAACAAGGGTATTTTCAGCATAATCCAATGCCTAATTTGGCCGAATTACTTGATATTGTTGCTCTTGGCACTGTAGCTGATGTAGTTGCGCTTGATGCCAATAACCGCACCTTAGTGCATCAAGGTTTAGCACGTATTCGAAGTGGTAAAACACGCCCTGGGATCAGTGCGTTAATCGAAGTGGCAAATCGCAATGCAGCTCGTTTAAGTGCCAGTGACTTTGGCTTTTCATTGGCGCCACGCTTAAATGCAGCAGGGCGTTTAGATGATATGAGTTTAGGCATAGCCTGTTTATTATCAACCGATATAAATCAAGCACGCCGTATTGCCGGCGAGCTTGATAGCCTTAACCATGAGCGCCGTGAAATAGAGCAGGGCATGCAAACTGAAGCACAAGCCGTACTTGACCGTTTAGCGTTTAAAACTGAGTCAGTGCCGGATGCCATTTGTTTATACCAAGCCGATTGGCACCAAGGTGTCATTGGTATTTTGGCTGGGCGCTTAAAAGAGAAGTATCACCGTCCTACGGTTATTTTTGCCGCTGGCGATAACGGCGAAATAAAAGGCTCTTGCCGCTCTATTGAAGGGCTGCATATGCGTGACTTACTAGAACGAGTAAATACACTCTATCCGCATTTGATCAGTAAATTTGGTGGTCATGCTATGGCGGCGGGGCTGAGTATCAATGAGCAATGCTTTAATGAATTTAAAGCGGTGTTTGAGAAAATGGTGACCGACACACTGACTGATGAGCATAAACAAAGCATTTTGCTAACCGACGGTGAACTGCCCAATGACTGCTTTTCGATGGAGTTCGCCAATCAGCTAAAAAATGCAGGACCTTGGGGGCAGCAATTTCCAGAACCTGTGTTTGAACATGTTTTCGAAGTAATACAGCAGCGTATTGTCGGTGAAAAGCACTTAAAACTGGTTTTAAAGCATCAATCAGGGCGCTTAGTTGACGGTATTGCATTTGGTGTTGACGTACGAGCATGGCCAGACACTGAAGTGAGATACGTCAAAGCTGCTTATCAGCTCGATATAAATGAATTCCGTGGCAAATTTTCGTTACAACTGATTATTCGAGAGCTACAAAAAGTGACATAAAAATATCGTCTTTATCGGCATAAAAGGCTAATAAAACGCTCGGTTTTTTGTTAAAATCGGGCGTTTTTAATATTTGTAGATAATTTACCGTAATTATTGTCGTAAGCTGTGCGCGGTAAATCAGCCATTTTGGAGTAATGTACATGTTTGAAGTGAATCCTGTGATTAACCAAATCAAGGAAATTCGCGAACGTACTGAACTGCTTCGGGGGTACCTTTGACTACCCTCTTAAGAAAGAGCGGTTAGAAGAAGTTAACGCAGAACTTGAAGATTCAGCAGTATGGAACGAGCCAGAGCGTGCGCAAGCGTTAGGCCGTGAGAAGTCATCACTAGAAGCTATCGTTGAGACCATTGATAATCTCGTTACGGGCACAGACGATGTTGAAGGCTTAGTTGAACTTGCAGTGGAAGCTGAAGACGAAGAAACTTTCCAAGAAGCTGAAGCTGAACTTGAAGATTTAAATGCACAACTTGAAAAGCTTGAGTTTCGTCGTATGTTCTCTGGCGAGCAAGATCAAAACGATGCTTACCTTGATTTACAATCAGGCTCAGGCGGTACTGAAGCACAAGACTGGTGTAACATGTTACTGCGTATGTATTTACGTTGGGGTGAGGCAAAAGGCTTTAAAGTTGAACTTGTTGAAGCAACTGATGGTGATGTGGCTGGTATCAAGGGCGCAACAGTGCGCTTCGTTGGCGAATATGCATACGGTTGGTTACGTACAGAAACAGGTGTTCACCGTTTAGTGCGTAAGAGCCCGTTTGACTCAAGTGGTCGTCGTCATACCTCGTTTGCATCGGCATTCGTTTACCCAGAAATCGACGATAATATCGAAATTGATATTAATCCGGCTGACCTACGTATTGACGTTTACCGTGCATCTGGTGCCGGTGGTCAGCACGTAAATACCACTGAATCTGCGGTGCGTATTACTCACGTGCCAACCAATACGGTTGTTCAGTGTCAAAATGAGCGTTCACAGCACAAGAATAAAGACCAAGCAATGAAACAGCTAAAAGCGAAATTGTTTGAACTTGAGCTACAAAAGCAAAATGCAGAGAAACAAAGCCAAGAAGATGCAAAGTCAGACATTGGCTGGGGTAGTCAAATTCGTTCATACGTGCTTGATGACTCGCGCATTAAAGACTTACGTACAGGCGTTGAAAATCGTAATACTCAAGCGGTTCTTGACGGCGACTTAGATAAATTTATTGAAGCCAGCCTTAAATCTGGCCTATAACCACCAAGCTAAAAAAGAGCTAAAAAATGACTGATCAAATCCAAGACGAAAATAAGTTAATCGCTGAGCGTCGTGGCAAATTAGACGCAATCCGCGAAAATTGCCCTGCCAACGGTCATCCAAACCAATTCCGTCGTGAACATTACACGGCTGATTTGCAAGCTGAGTTTGGTGATAAATCGAAAGAAGAATTAGTTGCTGAGCAGCACGTTGTATCAGTAGCGGGTCGTATTCTTGCGAAACGTGGTCCTTTCCTTGCGTTACAAGACATGAAAGGTCAAATTCAAGCGTACGCGTCAAAAGACGTACAAAAAGAGTTAAAAGCAAAATACGGTCAACTTGATATCGGTGACATCATCGGTGTTAAAGGCGCACTTAATAAGTCAGGTAAAGGTGACCTATACGTAGAAATGACAGAGTACGAGCTACTGACTAAGTCATTACGTCCATTACCAGAAAAATTCCATGGTTTATCAGACCAAGAAACTAAATACCGTCAACGTTATGTTGACTTAATCACTAACGATGCGACGCGTGAAACATTCCGTATTCGCTCAAAAGTTGTTGAAGGTATCCGTCGTTTCTTAGCAGAGCGTGACTTCATGGAAGTTGAAACACCGATGCTACAAGTGATCCCAGGTGGTGCGTCTGCACGTCCATTCGTAACACATCACAATGCACTTGATATCGACATGTACTTACGTATTGCACCAGAGCTTTACTTAAAACGTTTAGTTGTTGGTGGCTTTGAACGTGTATTCGAAATTAACCGTAACTTCCGTAACGAAGGTTTATCAACGCGTCATAACCCAGAATTCACAATGATCGAATTCTACCAAGCATACGCTGATTACATTGACCTGATGAACATCACAGAAGACATGCTACGCACTGTTGCGACAGACGTACTTGGCTCACCTATTGTTGTAAACACAACGAAAGATGAAAACGGTGAAGTGGTAGACTCAGTAGAGTATGATTTTGGGAAGCCTTTTGCACGCCTAACAATGAGCGAAGCTATTCTTAAGTACAATCCCGACTTTGATGCGGCTGTATTTAATGACCCTGAAAACCATTTTGAAGAACTTAAAGCGTACGCGAAGCAAGTACACGTTAAAGTGCCAGAAAACTGCGTATGGGGCCCAGGTAAGTTCTTATGTGAAATTTTCGAAGAGACAGCTGAGCACAAGTTAATTCAACCAACTTTCATCACAGCTTACCCGTGGGAAGTATCTCCACTTGCGCGTCGTAACGATGAAAACCCGTTTGTAACTGACCGTTTCGAGTTTTTCGTTGGTGGTCGTGAGTTAGCCAATGGTTTCTCTGAGCTTAACGATGCACAAGACCAAGCTGAGCGTTTCTCGCGTCAAGTTGAAGAGAAAGACGCCGGTGATGATGAAGCAATGCACTACGACGAAGATTACATTCGTGCGTTAGAGTACGGCTTACCGCCAACAGCGGGTGAGGGCATTGGTATCGATCGTCTAGTGATGTTATTTACTGACTCACCAACAATTAAAGACGTGATTTTATTCCCACACATGCGTCCTCAAGCTGATTAATCAGCTAATGTCTTTAAAACGCCGCTTTTAAGCGGCGTTTTGTTATCAGAAAATTCTGAAATTTTCCACTTATCCCCTTACATTCTTTTTTTAATTAGCTGATCTAAAAAGAGTTACTGAATTGCTATTTTTTCATAGTAACTTAGTTTTAACTTTTTATTCTAAAGTGTAATTGTAATAGTGTTATTTTTAACCTGGTTATGAGAAAATTGCGCGATTATCATCCAATGCGTAAATGGACTTTATAATAATGAAAAAGAAGCCTTCGCAGTTGCCTACTGAAGCAAATAAAAGCGATCACCAGCGTGATGCGTTTTATCGTGCATGTATTGCTGAATTTCAACAATTGGGTTATCAAGATCAATATCTCGCAGAAATGACTGATGAGCTAATTCCTTTAACAGGCTTGGATATATTGACTAATAAGGAAAAACCAGCGAAAGACTGAGCAAAAAATTGTCTGTTTTTTGTTGTTATGACCATTCTGTGACCATCTACACTATTTTCCTTGAAAAGTGTTTGACATATTGCCTGAAATCTTTATTATACGCCCCACAAGATGGAGAGGTGGCCGAGTGGCCGAAGGCGCTCCCCTGCTAAGGGAGTATAGGGTTT
>NZ_JAOCZL010000006.1:0-889467 GCF_041414825.1 Pseudoalteromonas sp. 68 DY56-GL68 | reverse complement strand
CAATGCGTTCAACCAATTAAGCAGCTTTAACAACAACGGTACGCTCACGCATTACGACTACGACCCGCTGGGTCGACGCATCGCCAAGCATACCGAGCATGGCAAAATTGATTACATTTGGGATAACGACCAGCTAATTGGTGAATACCAGCACGGCGAGTATACTTGGTACATCAACCTACCAAATCAATTTCACCCAGTCGCACTGATTAAACAGGGTGAGGTGTATTACTATCACCTAGACCAGCTGAACACCCCACGTTTTGTGACTAATATAAACGCAGAAGTTGTATGGCAAAACCACGCGGATGTGTATGGCTATGAAGAGCCAGAAGCCGATACTGACTTTAATAAAGAAAACACCTTCACTCAGCCAATACGTTTTCAAGGGCAATATTTTGATGAAGAAAGCGGCTTACATTACAACCGCTACCGCTATTACAGCCCAAAACAACAGCGCTTTATAAACCAAGACCCGATAGGCTTAGTAGGTGGCATAAACCACTACCAATATGCGCCAAATCCAGTTAATTGGGTGGATCCGTTGGGGTTGAGTTGTAAAGAAACTAAAACAATTGAAGTGCCTGCGTATGATCATAACGACCCTATGGCTGATGCAATAACCCCTGTTGCAATTGTGCCCGTAGAGTGGTTCGTAGAAGGGCTTGCAGATGCTGCCGAGGCAATAACCCAAATGGTAGAAACAGGCGTAACAGCCGCAGGGGTTGCGACAGCGGGTATTGCACTTATACCTGGGAGAGTAGCTGACAGAGCGCTCGAGCCTGCTGTTAAAAAGTTAGACGACATTGCAGATGCTGCACAAACAACCGTAACTCAAGCTGCTAAAAAAGTGGCTAGAGAAATGGACTTACATAAAGTAGCCTGTTTCAAAAAGAATAAAAAAGGCACAGATGCTGAGTATGATCGTCAATTGAAAGGCCAGCAAGATGGCATTAATGATATGACAGTTAAGGAATACTTAGATAACCGAGAGGCTTATAAAAAAATTGGCCGTAAAGGAACAGGGGCTGCGCAGCAAAAGGCTAGAGATGAATTTAAAGATAAATTGATCGATAAATATGAAAATGAGCTAGTCGAAAGTGGCGAATATTTTGGTGAAGAAGCACTTCAAAAAGCCCAAGAGCTTGCTAATAACGAAATGAGAACTCTTAATGCTTTACATAACCCTGATATGATAGCAGGTGGTTATGATAGTGTAGTGGACTTAGGCGATGCGAGTGTGAACAAGTCAATTGGTTCACAGTGGAAGAATAATGGTAAAGATGATGCGGGCAAAAAGTTTGCTGCAAGCCGTGTAGAGGTAATGGACAAACAAGCTCAAAAAGCACTCGAAGAACTAGGGCCAGACGCTAAGATGAATGTAGATTTACATAGGTGTAAATAGATGAATAAATTTTTCGATAACTTTTACAATTTTAAAGGCTTTGGCCCCGCGATAAAAGCGACAATGCCAAGCAATGAAACGCTTGAATTTTTTAAAGGCAAACTTCCTGAACGTTTGCTTGAATACTGGCAAGAGTACGGTTTTAGTGGCTGGGGTGATGGCATTTTTTGGATTGTTAACCCACAGGATTACCATGAAATTTTACAAACTTGGCTTGAGGGTACCGAATTCGCTGAACGTGAAAAAAGTGGGTCAGACAGTTATTATGTTATTGGCCGCGGTGCCTTTGGAGATTTAATCGTTTGGGGCAGAACATCAGGTTTGAGCATTAAAATTAATTCAAATTTTGGCATGATTTTCCCAACCGATTATTCAGAAAAATTAAGGGAGAGAGGAGAAGAGCGATCGATCGAATTATTTTTTGCTACCATGAGGAAAGAGCCTCTTGATCAAAAAGGTGTTGATGAAAAGCCTTTGTTTGAGCAAACACTAAAAAAACTAGGTCCATTAGAAGCCGATGAAATGTATGCATTCGTTCCTGCGTTGGCTCTTGGTGGTGTAAATAAGCTTGAAAATTTGCAGAAAGTAAAGGCGATTGAGCATTTGAACTTTCTGGCTGAATTGGGCGAGAAACGCATAATGGCCGATATTGTCGCTATGTCTAATGAACTACATAAGAAGTAACGCTTTAGCGGTTAATCACTTCAACTAAGTAATAATAAATTGAGTATCCCTCGGTGAACTAAATAAGCCATTTCATTGAACGTTAATATGAAATGGCTTTGAAAATAAATACATGAAAAGGACTTTCATATGTCAGTAATTAGAATCCCCCAATCTGTTGGGCTAGGTGGTGTTAATACCCCAGCCGATGTAAAAACAGTACAAACCGCTTTAAATAAATTACTAAAACTTATCTCACCAACAAAAGCGTTGGTTGTGGATGGACGTTTAGGTTCTCGCCCAGAAAACTCTAAAACTGTTGCCGCAATAAAACAGTTTCAAAGCAAAGTTGTAGGTATGGTACGTCCCGATGGCAGGGTAGATCCAAATGGTCGTTCTCACCGAAAAATAAATGAAAAGCTGACAACGATAGGTCAGGTTCATTTTAAATTACCAGTGGCCTCTTCGAATGTACAAGCATTGTCAGAATCTGATTTTCAAGATGTTGCGAATCAACTTGGGTGTAAGGTTGCTGCTATTAAAGCTGTTGCTGAGGTTGAATCCGCAGGTGATGCTTTTTTCTCAAACGGCAAACCTAAGATTCTATATGAAGCGCATATCTTCTCTCGCCTAACGAATCATAAATATGATTCAAGTCATCCGTCTATTTCGAGCAGAAGTTGGAATCGTAGTTTATACGTAGGAGGTCCGCAGGAATACGCAAGGCTTGAAAAGGCTATGGAATTAGATGTAACAGAAGCTTTAAAATCGACTTCTTGGGGGCGTTTTCAAATTATGGGGTTTAACTATAGTGCAGCAGGATTTGCTAGTGTAGAGGCGTTTGTTCAAACAATGTTTACATCACAAAGAAAACAGTTAGATGCATTTGTCAACTTTGTGAAAAGTAAAGGATTAGAAAAACACTTAATAACACTGAATTGGGCTGCATTTGCTGAAGGTTACAATGGTTCTCAATACGCACAAAATAAGTATGACGTGAAATTAAAAAAGGCTTTTGATAAATATGATAAAAAGTAAATTTTCTTCGATTTTTATTGCATTACCAATATGCTTTATTGCTTCGTGCAGCGCATCGCAAAATGAGTCAGCGATTATTTTTAAATGCCATGCGGATAAACCCACTCCGATTGATGTGGTTGTCAGTGAACATGATGGCAGTTATAAGCTTATGCAATTTAACACCGCACAGGTCAAGCTTACTGAAATGACCTCTATCAGTGATGCGAGTAAATCCAGTTATCATCGTTCTTTGGTTAATGAACACAGTATGACGTTTACACACAATGGTAATAAAATAACCGTGAGTGACTACCATAGTGAAGAGCTGGGTATGATTACTAAAGAGAAATCAATCACTATTGAACATGATGCCAAAAAAGACTATTGGCTTTGTGATGATTCAAGTGTTAGCAAATTACCTTCTATTGAGAACTTTTAGGAATGGCTACTAAAAGGGAAGTGGGTAATTAGTTGTAACTTGAATTTTGCACATGATAGTTTAGTAATAAGGCTAGCATATTCAGTCATGGTCTCTGCAAACAGGGCCACTAGTCAACATTTTGTATTTGATATTAAAAAATCAGCTTTTACAGGTGCATTAGGAACAACTGCAGAGGATTTTTGTGATTCTACCTCAGTTACTTTTAATTAAACGGAGGTATTCTCTTTCTCGCTATAAAAAGATAATCTTAAAAAATAAACAAAGTGCCGCAATCCTCGTCACTGAAAAAGGAGCTATAAACGCGAACTCCAAAGCGTTATAGAAATATTATGGAACAACAACACCAACAAACTCTCACACAGCTTGTAAACGATGTTTACAACAAGCCTGATTTAATTGAAGAGCATCAGCCGCTTATTGAGCCTTTGCTGACTGATTTAGTCTCAAATGCGCCTTCAGGCTTTGAAGGCATGGCTGCTATGATTAATACGCATATTTCCAATGGGTTTAAGTTTAAAAATCCTAAAATACAACAGTTTGAGCTTGAGTCAGGGTTGTTAAAGTTAAAAACCTACTTTCAAAAGATTAATCTTTAACAGGAATTTAGACAGGCCTCTGCTAGAAAAACCTAGTTTCAAGGATGATGTGTGACATTAATTAATACATGTATGTTAATGGTGGTTTTACAGCCGTTGTTTGTTTATTTGGCTCTATTTAAACAGCCAGAATTTCCCCCTATGACAGATACACCGGTCAAAAATGATGATGCTCTATTTTTGTTTGTCACCCCTGGGGTATCTGTTTTCTATTTTAGCCAGTTTTTTGAGGCGTTACTCTACCTAGGTGGGGTCTGGGTATTAGGGTTATTACTCGCTGTAATTTTGGCAAGTAAAGCCAAAAAAACCGTCACAAAGGATGATGCGATCAGCTTTACGATTGCAGGCTTTATCTTTTTTGGGATTATAAAATTAATTGCTATGGCAATTGCGTACTTTTTTATGGATGACCCCGCAAAGGCCGCACAGACTGCTATACCCCCCGCAAACGATGAAAGCGTTTTTTCAGTGAGTCAGCTATTCAGTGTAGATTATTTATATAACGCATTGTGGCCTACATTGTACTTTTTAGTCCTCATGATTATAACGCTTGTGATAAAGGTTATTGAACATCATAGTTCATTTAAAAAAGCACCTTCCGGCCTGCTTATTACGCTGGGTGCAGCGCTGGCGGGGATCGCCCCGTTAGCTGGAGAAGCCTATATTGTTGGGATTATTGCTAACTTTATTATCTTTATTGTTTTTTGCTCCTTGTGTTTAAAAATTGATGTAAAACAGGATCCATCAGCAGGGGCTATTGGGCTTTTTTTTGGGTATATACTCATGACGGGAATAGGCTTTAGTGTGATATGCAAAGTTATTTATGAGCTGTTTTTTAATTAAGTTTAAGTGAATTTGCAGTATCTTTTTTGCGCAATTTGCTTGTTATCCGACTTGTACCTTATTAGAATAAATAATTATATTTTTTAGCTGTATTAGTGTGTTTAGCGCTTAAATCGTATTTAAGTCATTATAGATTCTTATTACACGTTTAAAGTAGCTTAATTACAGAGCCTATTTTTTATCAGAATGCTAAAAAGGAGTTTTGCTGTTGTCGCGGTTAAAGTGTTCATTGTTGGCAGTAATCGTGACGATTATGGCGTTATTTACTGGCTCACACGCTTTTGCAAATACTTTTGGTTTGTTTAATAAAGACGATTTTTTGTTATCGGCTCCTATTAAGGGGATTTTATTAGATAATGGGGTGCCCGTTGTAAATACAAAAGTTATTCGTTCACTCACCTATGGCGACGAGTACATAGATGAAACAATAACAAATGAAGAGGGCTTTTTTGTCTTTGATGAAAAACGAATTCGCACCTCAAAGAAATCAAATATGTTTGATAATGATGCACTAATTCAGCATGTGTACCTTGACAATGGCACACCCGAAGGCATTGTGCTGTGGTATGCGGGTATTGCAATTTATGAAAATAGTGAAACGCTAAGGGAGCTTCTTAACGGGTTACGGTGTGATGTTGCTAAGAAACCACACACCTATGATGTGCCTATTAAAGAAGCATTAGATCATTATTTTACAATCTATGGCGCTTGTGAGTTGTGATTTTAAGGAGATTATATTGTTAATAGAGCGATTTAAATTGCCAATGCTTATTGCAGCAGTGGCGTTGCTAATTTTATTTACTACAACACAGGTTTTTGCAAATATGTTTGGTTTTTTTAGTAAGGAAGAGTTTGAACTATCAGCGCCGGTTGAAGGTCGTTTGCTATACGAAGAGCAGCCTGTTGCTGGTAAAAAGGTATTTCGTAAACTAAATTATGGCGATGATTATATTGATGAAGTAACAACGGGTACTGATGGCCGTTTTTCTTTTCCTGAAAAAGTGATCAAAACATCAAAGCCATCAAACATGTTCGACAATGAATCTGTTATTCAACATATTTACACATTAGATGAAAATGCAGAGGAAGTAACTATTTGGGCTGTTAGAGTATTTCCTTATGAGCACAAAGATACACTCACCGAATACTTGAATGATTTGGTGTGTGATATCGCACATGAACCACAAACATATGATATAGCGGCTAAAGAAGATAAGCAGCATACATTTGCTGTTTTTACCACTTGTAAGCTCTAACGTTTAAAACCAATAAAGGGATTTAAAATGAATACGTTAACACCTACTCAAGCAGTTCAATTAGCGTCACTTGCCTATGATGCTAAAGAATTAAAAAATACAAAACTTTTAAATGGGCTGTTGCATGCGTCTTTGCGAGACCAGTTTGATTTCTCTATCAATAGTAAGTCTATACAGGGCGTTTCAGGCGGCTTTTTCTCTCACCTATTTGGCTTAAGCACAGGCTTTGGTCTGGTTGCACATGGTAAAAATGCATTCCAAGGGCATTCAGTTATTACCATTCGCGGGACTGCTTCACTGAGAGACGGCCTAACTGATGCACATTTCGGTTTAAGTGGTGGCGCTAACGGCAGCATGGTTCATGCTGGTTTTAATAAAACGTTTTATACAATGAAGCCAGCTCTTCAAGAGTTTATGGCAGCGAATGTAAGAGATAAAATTACAGCGGGTGTTCATTTGGTTGGCCACAGCTTAGGGGGCGCTTTAGCAACGCTGGCTGCCGATTGGATTAAAGCTGAATATTCGTTACCAGTAAAACTTTATACATTTGGTTCGCCAAGGGTAGGTTTAGAAGACTTCTCAAGATCGGCTACTTCAAGAATAGATCACATTTACCGATGTACGCATGGTGCTGATCCGGTAACTAAAGTACCGTTATGGCCATTTTCTCATGCGCCTTATAACGGTCAAGAAATACGCCTAGACAGCGGCCAAGGCCTTAAAGGTGCGGCACATAAGCTTAGCGGAAACCCAGGTTACGTAAATACAGCCAATAGTAGTGATTGGAATAACTTAACTGTTAAAGCAAACCATTACCTTAACACGCCTGTAAGACTCAACTTTGAAGATAGAAACCAAGCATCATTTAATGCCCATTGGGCCGATAAATTAGGAGCTGCGTTAGTCACTTTATTAAAAGATGCGGGTTATTACAGTGCTGTGGCGGCACAAGCGGCAATTGGTACAGGTTTAACCTTTTACGATATGTTGGCTCGCACATTAGATAAGATTGCTAAAGCGTCTGCTTCATTCGCATCTCAGACTTTGGGCTTAATTGGTCATATGCTGGTTTTTGCAGGGAAAGTGATTGGTAAGGCTGTAGAGCTAACATACAGTGTGATTAAATGGGCATTCGACTCGACGCTTGGTGCCTTATATCAAGCTGCAAGAGATGGTTTAAATGGCCTAGACTAAAATATTTGAGGGCATGCACTGCATGCCCTTTTTATTAGTTGTTATTCCCTTTTAACGTGCCGATATCGATCCCGTTTTTACTTAGCTCAGTTTTAAGTAATGCTGCACTGCTTTGTAGGTTCGGTAAGGTTTGGTTTTCAATTATCGCTACTGCTTTTTTTAGCTCTTCAGATGCATATTTGGCTGACATTTTTCGGTTTATTGCGGCATCTATAATAAATTGGCTCTTACTGTAAAAGCGACGCACTTGAGTTAGAAACTCGCTTGGTGTTTCTAATGTTGTGGGCGAATATTGCATTGTTTGCCAAATGTACTTTTCGATTGTTGGCTTATTATATTCAAGCTCAGACTTAGGTGGGCTTTTAGCCAACAAGGCTGCAAACTTACTAAGATTATCTGCGTTATCCTTCACTTCATCGTACAAAGAAGTACGAAGGTAATAGTTATCTTCCATCTTGCTAAAAGTATCAAACTTTAGCGCTTGCTCTAAACCACTTTGCGCTGCGAGATAAACACCAAAAACAGTTGATAGCACTAAAAAAACTTGATTGAGCCAAAAGCCGGTACTCTTTAGCTCTTTATTATCCACTGTTTTGAGGGCGTTGCTGATCTTTGGTGGGTTTTTATTACTGTTATCCATGATTAGATTCCTTTCATTTATACTATTAAAACATTGTAATAGATAAAGAAAGTTTAATCACTAGATAACAAAGCTAATCTCTTTCTAAAAGCACAGCACCCGAGTGTTCTTCACCTAAATGATCTTCTTTATTATAAATAGGGCACTTAGCCATGGATAAACAGCCACAGCCAATACAGCCGTTCACTCGGTCTCTGAGTCGTTGCATATAGTGAATTTTTTCATCTAATTGAGTTTGCCAGCGTTTTGAAAGCTCTGCCCAGTCTTGTTTTGTTGGTGTGCGTTGCTCAGGTAGAGTACTCAGCGTGTGCTTTATAGCTTCTAGGGTAATGCCCATGGCCTGTGCTGCTTTTATCACGGCGATACGGCGAAGTACATCAGGCTTATAACGACGCTGATTGCCATTATTACGCCAACTACGGATTAAGCCTTTTGTTTCATAAAAATGCAGTGTTGAGACTTTAACGCCACTGCGCTTAGCCACAAAACCAACCGATAGGTTTGCATCAACGAGTTTTTTTTCTGATCCTGACATAATTTGCTCCAAAGTGTTGACCTAAAGTTAGCTTGAGGTTTTACGCTGCGCACATCATAAAAAAAGGAGCAATAATAATGCAACAAAAACCGACTGAAAATACAGTAATCATCTATTCAAGTGCAAGAAAACAAGGAAATACGAGCTTACAAGTTAATGATTATAAAAAGCAATATGGAGGAGATATCATCTGTCTTGATGATTATATTATTTCAGCTTACCGCTACGATAAACAGTATAAAAATGATGATTTTTATGCCGTTTTTGAAGCTCTATTAAGCTATCAACATTGGGTGATAGCATCACCGGTTTATTGGTATAACACAACGCCACAATTTAAAGCTTTTTTAGACCGTATAACTGATTATATGGACGATGAAATTCTCAGACCTAAGCTTAGAACGCTTCGTGAAAAGCAGTTCTCACTGCTATCAAATGCAGGTTCGGTTAACGCGCCAAGTGCGTTTATTGATATGTTTAAAAATACCTTTAACTATTTAGGCATGACCTTTAAAGCACATCAGCATATTGAGGCTAGTTAAAGTCAGAAAAAAAGGTTAGGCTAGAGATAAAAAACAACAGGGTTACTTATGAAATTAACATTGTTGGGTTTATCTCTCGCATTGGTAGCAAATTTAAGTCATGCAGAGCAAAAAGAGCCCGCGATTAAAGGATTTGGTTTTTATTATACTGTGCCAAATCATACGGCTATTGATGAGCAAACAAGGTTTAAAATTGCCTTTGATGTGGCCGATGCCGCAGAAAGAGGTAAGCAAAATAACAGTATTAACTCGCTAGCACGTTTTATTAATATGCACATTGCCCATGGGGTGAAACCAGAAAACATTGAACTTGCTTTGGTTGTGCATGGCAGTGCAAGTGTTGATGTACTCAAAACGGGCGCTTATAAGCAACGTTTTAATAGCGATAATAAAAATCAACAATTGATTTCACAATTACTCGCGCACAACACCGTTGTTTATGTATGTGGTCAGTCGGCAACACATATGCAGGTTAAGCAAGAGCAACTGATACCAGGTGTGCAAATGGCATTATCTGCCATGACAGCGCACGCACAACTACAGCAGCAGGGCTATACCCTGAATCCATTTTAATGAATATTCTTTGTTTTGGTGATTCTAATACCTATGGGATTTCACCGCTAGATGGTAAGCGCTTTGACGAACATACACGTTGGCCATGTTTGCTTGCAGACAAGCTCGGTGCTGGGCATTTGGTTATTGAAGCAGGGCTACCAAATCGTACGATGGCTGATGAGCCACCATTTAGTGGTGATAAATTAGGTGTTAAGTACTTAGAGCCATATCTTAGAGCGTATCATATTGATGTCATCATTATTCAGCTAGGTACGAACGATTTAAAGCGTCGTTTTGGATTAGCAGCCGATGATATTGCCAAAGCACTGGATACGTTAATAGTCGACATCGAAAATCACTATCTGCATCGAGAAATGCCTAAAATAGTGGTGCTGAGTCCATCTGCGGTTTATGAGGTTGGGGCTTATCAGTCTATTTATGCGGGCGCTGCCAAAAAAGCGAAGCAATTAACAGTTGAGTATAAATTAGTCACAGAACGCCATGAGTGTCACTTTATAAACGGTTATGCTCTCCTTGCTCCTTGCCAAACAGAGGGCGTACATTGGCAGGCCCAAGAGCATAAGTTACTTGCCGACTATTTATTTGAATATCTTTAAAGTAGAGTTTGTGAAAGATCTTTAAAAGATTTACCTATTTTCAGGGTTTTACCTGTATTTAGTTCAACAAATTCACTGTTTACAGCTATCACCTTTTGTTTGTTTACTAAAAACGATTTATGAATTTGGGTAAATGAATGGGATAGCTGTTCACTAAGCTGTTTTAGTGTTGTGCTCGCAAGTGTTACTTGCTCAGCTTGATGCACCTTCACATAGTTGCCATATGCCTCAATATACTCAATAGAATCTAAGTTAAACTTTCGTTTTTCTCTATCTACTTTAAGCGTAATGTTATTAGGCTCAGTTATATTTGGTTTAACTAAACGCTCACGCACCTTATTGAGAGCCTGTTCAAGCCTTGGCGCAGACACGGGTTTGAGTAAGTAATCCGTCACATTCAATTCAAACCCTGTTATAGCGTATTCTTGGTACGCGCTTACAATGATGACTTGGGGAGGGTGTGCCAGAGTTCTTAATAATTCGATTCCTGTTAGCTCTGGCATATTTATATCTAAAAACACTAAATCAACAGTGGATTTAGCTAACCCATAAAGGGCATCTTTTGCGCTAACATATTGAGCTATAATCTTAATATCAGAATGTGCCTGTAGGTGATGTTCAATCACTTGATGGGCAAGGGGTTCATCGTCAACGATGATTGCTCTTATCATTTTGATAACTCCAAAGTTAAGGTTGTCTGCCAGTGTGTCGCGTGTTTTTTAGCCGTTAAGGTATGTTTATTTGGGTATAACAGTTCTAGTCTTTTTTGCAGATTACTAAGCCCCATGCCTGGG
The DNA here is from genome assembly GCF_041414825.1 of Pseudoalteromonas sp. 68 DY56-GL68. NCBI lineage: Bacteria > Pseudomonadati > Pseudomonadota > Gammaproteobacteria > Alteromonadales > Pseudoalteromonadaceae > Pseudoalteromonas > Pseudoalteromonas sp. 68 DY56-GL68. The sequence continues at coordinate 878,365 of NZ_JAOCZL010000006.1, read as the reverse complement.
TGGCTTTTTTCAGTTTGGGTATTTATGGAGTTTTCACAAAAGAGAGTTAGCACAGTGTCATTTATAGTAATTGTGAGTGTTACTTTTGTTGAGTCCGATGCAGGTTCTACACCGTGTTTAATGGCATTTTCGACGATTATAATCAGTAATAAAGGCGCTATATGAAGATCGTCGACTCTATCAGGCCAAGTTAGGTTAAATAAGTATTTGTTTGCGCTTCTAATTTTTTGTAGCTCTATAAAGCTTTTTAGGTATGCCAATTCTTTTTCTAATAAAACCACTGGCTTTTGTCCTTCATAGACAGTGTACCTTAATAAATCTGCTAAATGCATAACCAACTGTGGCGCATGCTCTGATTTTGTGAGCGTGAGTGCATATAAATTGTTTAGGGTGTTAAATAAAAAATGTGGGTTAACTTGTTGTTGAAGAAGTTTTAATTCGGTTTTGGTTTGCTGTTTTGCTATTTCATTTAATTTACTTTGCTGTTGCTGTCTTTCAAAAGCAAGGATGATAGGTGTAGTAATGATCAGAAAGAAAAACATAAACTGATAATTATATTTAGCAAAAATATTTTGGTTACCACTTGGTGTTAGATTCGCAATATGTTGTGGTAAATCATTAATAGGTAATGTTAGCACCAGTGCGACAAGTAACGGGGTTAGTGTAGCCATAAAAATGAGGCATGAGGCCACAAAAGTGAAGACACCGTAGTTTGCTAATAAATGGCGAATAAGCACGTAGCGATTTATTAAATATAAGCTGTATATGATAACGGCATAAACGCCAAGTTGAAGAAAGTAAAATAAAAACTGATCAAACTCTGAAAAGAATTTGCCAACATCAAAAATTAGTTCGAATGGTTGATTTAATAAAGGGTCTTGATGGCTATTAAGTATACCTGCGAACAAAAAAGCCCAACAAATCAGTATCATTAGCACCACGTTATCTAATGATATAAAAGATATAAACCACCTAGCAATTAAGCTGTTTTTATTGGTCTTATTACGCTGTGAAACCAGCCAAAGTAAGCTGGCTAACGAGCACAAAATCCAACATTGCACGCTTAAGTATTGCCATTGAGCGTAAGTTGAAGAAACTAGAGCAAGTGTATATACGCTGAGCGGATACAGAGTGAAGCCTGTAAGCCACACCAAGGTTGGGCTTTTATATGTTCCCTTGAATGTTAAAAGGTGGGCAATTAAAAAGGGCAGGCATTCCAATAACAGTTGCAGATTTATTTTTAAATATAAAGCAGGGGAGTCAAGCCTTAACGACAGGTAGCGTGTATGACCTTCAAGCAAAATGGCCGCAAATACTGGCAGTAACGCAATCAAATATTTGTTATTTGAATTGCCTGATAGAAGAGAAAAAATAGCCCGCAAATGCTACTCCATTTTATTTTTACAACCTAACAAACCAGCTTAATACATGATGACCTATGAGCATAGTTAAAATCATGCTGTTTCATGCCCTTATATACCTAAGTAAGATTAATGATTTTCGTTGTTAATGCACGAATGTAATGATGAAAGTACTATTTTTACTGATGAACGCTAAATACTTACTTTTATCCTGTGCTTTTATAGTTTGATCATAATTGGCTAACCGACTTGGTTACAGTCACTTAATGTAACGATTCGTTAATTAAGGAATGTACCTATGCTTACACTCACAAATATTAATAAGAAATATGCAGATGGCACACATGCATTAAATGACATAACAATCCATTTGCCCAAAGGAATGGTGGGTTTACTTGGGCCAAATGGAGCAGGAAAATCAAGCTTAATGCGAACATTAGCCTGCTTACAAAATGTAGACACAGGTCATATTAATTTTGATGGTTTAAATATTTTAGAGTCCCCAGATGAATTGCGTAAGCAGCTTGGCTATTTACCACAGCAGTTTGGTGTTTATCCTGCAATGATTTGTCATGCTTTGTTAGAGCATATTGCCATATTGAAAGGCCTTAATTCAGAGCAACGAAAGCGACAAATTAATGAATTACTGTCACTTTTAAATTTAACAGGGTTTGCAAACAAAAAAGTAAGTAAATTTTCTGGTGGTATGAAGCAGCGTTTCGGAATCGCACAAGCCTTACTAGGTAATCCTAAACTCATTATTTTAGATGAGCCAACCGCAGGCCTTGATCCTGCTGAGCGTGAGAGCCTTAATAACTTATTAGTTTCAATTAGCAAAGAGCGTTTAGTTTTATTATCTACCCATATTGTTGAAGATATAGAAAATCAGTGCCGCTTTGTCGCAATGATCAATCAAGGCAAACTCATTCAAAGTGGCAATGTTGATGAACTAGTGCATCAACTGGCAGGTAATGTTTGGTTATTGAAACGCTTACCATCAGAGCTACCCGCAGGCTCCCTAGTGTTGAGCAAAAGTTATCGTTATGGTAAGCCAATATTTCGTGTTTACGCCCCTCAATGCCCAGAACCTGAGGCCGTCGCTGCAACGGCGACGCTACAAGATAAATATTTTTATGAGTTGAAATCGCAAGGGGCTAAAAATGCGACTTCGTAATGAATTAAAGTACCTTTTTACTCAACCTATTGTTTGGTTATGTTGTGTGTTTGCGCCACTTTTTGCATTTACGTTATCTTCCGGTTTGGCTATTGCAGAGGGAGATACCCTTAAGCAATTTTCTTTACACTTAATATCAATACACATGATGCAGCTTGCCGTGCTAGTGGGAATACTTGCCCCCGCTATTTTTTTACGGGATCAACTACACAACATGGATGAGCTTATAGGTGTCACCCCGATTACGTCAAAATACAGAGAGCTGTTTCGTGTAGTGAGTTTACTACTATGTCTTATCATGATTTCTTTTATTGGATCTTTGATAGTTTGGCATTGGCAGTTAAGAGTGCAAGGCTTGGATTGGGAAGCTGTTAACTCTCTATTGTTAAATAGTTTTTTGCTACTTATTCCAAATTGCAGCTTTTTGGTGGTTTTGGCTTTTTGGGTTTGTAAGCGGTTTCAAAGTACATTGGTTACTTACACTATTCTGGGTGCCATATGGGTTGGTTATTTGTTTTTCGCAAGTATTACCGGCAATCCCATTTTGGCAGGTAGTGGTATTATAAGTGAGTCTTTATATCAGGCATCTATTTGGCTTGATCCTTTTGCTTACTCCACGATTATTGCGGGCTTCATGGAGCCTCAACATTGGGCGCTTGTAATAAATCGGTTGATGGTAGTAACGCTTACAATTGTTATCTATATTGTGGCAGTTCGCACTACTAAAAAAAATATTAGACAAGGTACAAAGGCCTCAGAGTCAGTCTTAAATTTAAAAGCGCGATACAAGGGTATTGCGCCAAAAGGGCATAATTGCTTCATATTTTTTACACTTTATAAAGTTTCAATTTTAAATGTACTCAAGCTCCCCATAACACAACTGACTTTAGTATTGTGGTCAGTCATTGTATTTAACAGCGTTGCGTCTTCTTTTGAATATGCAGAAGCAATGAGTGTGGTTAGCCCTACGAGTATCGATGCAATTAATCATTATGCGTTTGATATGCATTTGCTCATTGGCTGTTTATTACTTGTGCTTTGGAGTTGGCAGGTTAGTTGTGCGGCAAAACGGTTTCATATGGCTGAACTGATTGCTGCATCGCCAGTAAAAACGGCAACGCTTTTACACAGCCAATTATTCACGGTGGCGACTTTAGCAATTGTTTTTTCTGTGATGAGCTTTTTGGGAGCTTCTTTTGCTGAGTGGTTTGCTGGCAGTGAGTACCATGCTAGTCAGCATATTTATATACTCGCTCTAATGCTGTTACCACTTACATTAGTTGCTTGGGTGAGCGTGTGCATTTTCAATATTTGCCGTTCGCCTTTAGTCGCTGGCTTAGTTGTTATTGTTATCTTAATACTCAAGTTTACGCCAGTAATGACTTCCTTTGGTCTCACACATACTTTTTGGAGCTTAGCTTGGACACCATTACAAGCACCTAGCGAGTTTTGGGGATACAGAGCTAGTTTAAACAGTTATTGGCCATATATGAGCGTGTGGATTGTCGCGGTACTCAGTTTTGTTGTCATAAGCCAGCTTTATAATCATCGTGGTGCTGGGCTTGGAAGACGGGCCATAAAAGTGAAAGACACATGGTTAGCGCTGCCAGTCTTTTTATCTGTTTATTTATTTGCGCAGTTGCATTTTAATTTAGTGGCAGAAAAGCCGTTAACTAACTCACATAAACGTGAAGCATTTAAAGCCAACTATGAAAGCACATTTGCTCATTGGAAATATAAAGAGCAACCAATCATTAGTCATATTGATGCTAATATAGACTTTTGTCCTGACAAACAGCTTGCACAATTTGAACTTAAATATACTCTAACCAACCCTCATTCTACTGCTATAAAGCGCATCCTAGTTGGCAGAGCTGGCTTTTATAAATGGGCAGACATAAAAATTGCAGGTGCAAACCAAGTTGCTTTTTACCCATCATTAAATCAAGCGGTGTATGAGTTTGAGGATGCTATAAAACCCGGTGAAATAAAAATACTCACCACGCAGTTTGAAATTCACCAAGCAAAGCTTTGGCCCGCAGTGGGGCATCAAATTCTTACTCCTGAGTTTAGTTATATTCGTGCTGTTCCTGTGTTGCCAACGATTGGGTATCAGGTTAATTACGAACTAATAGACAAGCACCTTAGGGAAAAGCATGGTTTGTTCGCTAGGACAAGTTCCTTACCTTCAGAGCTGCTTGCTGTTAAGGAAAATCGACCATCAAGGTATGATCGCATAACTATGTCGAGTACGGTATCAACCGCATCAGGCTACTATGTTGTGACGCAGGGCACTCGAATAGCCCATCAACGCGAAGATAATCGCGAAGTTTTTAAGTTTAAAACCGATTCGGCATTTAATAATCTACCTGCATGGCTTACGCTTCCAAGCTCACCGATAAGCGAGCAACTAGGTGAGGTAAAACTACAAATATATGCAAATCGAAAAACGCTTACGGAACCAGCCGATTCAATAGCCGTTAATTTACAGGCGATGAAAGATACACTGACTTGGTTTAAAAATAATATTGTTGCTTATAAAGCAAAGACATTGAGCATGGTTGCCGCGCCCAAGTTTGGTGGAACGGGTTATGCTTTACCTGAGATTATACTTATTGAAAATAATGTGGGGTTTAGGGCATTCCCTAGTTTTGATGCTGGTTTTGATCAGCGCTATCGGCGCGCAGTTCATGAAACGGCTCATCAGTGGTTTGGTCACGATATAGGTAACAGCGTTCCTGATGACAGCGCCTTTTTAGTTGAGTCGATGGCGAAGTACATAGAGTTGGTCATGGTAGAAAAACGCTATGGAAAAGCAGCGATGAATGCACTTGTTGACTACGAAACTAGGCGATATAAGCAAGCTTTAAGGGTTGACACTTTAGCTAAACAAGCACTTGTAAACTCAACAAAAAATTATGATCAATATTCTAAAGCAACGATTGTTTTTGCAAGACTCAGAGAAAAAGTGGGCGATGAAGTCATTATAAAAGCACTTAAGTCTGTTTGGAGAGAATATGCATACCCTAACCGGCCAGCAACTTCTATGGATTTCATACGTGCTTTGCAAACCCATGCTAAAAATAGCGATAGAGTATTAATTAAAGAGTTGTTTTTAGAAATTTAAACAAATTAGCACAAGAAACTTTTAATGTTACTAAGGGAGAGTCTTTGCTGGTTAATGAATCATCGTTTATTTGGTTGGTTTTAACAAACCCTAAAGGATGAGTTTTTTTAATAATTATGTTGCCATATGTTTATTTTTATGTTGATGCTTGTGTCTTATTTAGGTATTGTGTAGAAAATATTTCAAGGAAGAAATAAAATGATTCAGCCAACTTCTGTATTCCTAAAAGCCCAAGCAACGTCACAAAATCGCAGTCATAATTATCAATATTTAATTAAAATGTTAGATGCGTTCTTCGTGCGCGTTAAAATTGATTCGCGGCTGCCATTAGAGTCAATGCGAGAGGAGTTTGATCTTTATCTTATTGATAGTGCAGGGTCTTATTGGCTCGACTTGCTTCCAGCTGAGTTAGTTCAACTTGCCAAAAAACACACTGTGGTTATTTTCAATGCTGAAGTTAACTCTGTGTGTGAAAAGAATTTACTGCTTAATGGTATTAAAGGTGTCTTTTTTGCTGAGCAATCGCCAGAAGATATTTTTGCTGGGCTGATGAAAGTGCTTAATGGCGAGCTACTTTTTAGTTCAAAGAGCATTTCCACTGTGTTTAACTATATGTGGTCAGCTATTTCTCGAAACCAATTTAATACAAATAATGAGACCGCTGGAACAGCAATAGAGCTAAACTCACTTACTAAACGCGAAAAATCTGTTATTCATTTGCTAGCACAAGGAGCAAGTAATCGTGATATTGCTGAAAGTTTGAATATTAGTGACCATACTGTAAAAACCCATCTCTATAGTGCATTCAAAAAAACAGCGTCGCGTAATCGAGTTGAACTTGCTAATTGGGCACAAAACTATATGGCTGTGAGTTTATCTTTGCAAAGATAGTAAGACATCGCTTGGGTTTTATAAGCCGTTGTATAAATAATGGTGCTGATAATCAGCACCATTATTTAGCTTACACCGTTTTAGCTGACCAAATACCTTTATTGATGCCTTTTAGAATTAAGTCACTAAGGGCTTTCTCGATAGCCTGAGTAACACAAATACTCATGGGTTCATTGTCTGTATAGCCTGCTTCTGCTTCGGCAAGTCGTTTATAACTCACATAGCGAAAAAAGCCTGCGCGCATTTCTTGGCTAAGTACTTTTTTGCTGGTGGCGACTGAGAGTAATACCTGTCCTGTTCGTACATCAACAGCGCGCAAATAGATTGAAATCGCATCCTCTCTGTATAGCTCTGATGCACCAATACCAAAATATTCCATACCGATACCGCCCGTTTTAATATTGGTATCGTAGCTAATAATTCCTCCTTCAAGAATTATTTTTGCAGTTGTAAGAGGGGGGAGATCTGGTAAATCCTTATTTTCTGCTTGTGCAGCACGGATTATCTTCCGTTCAGTTAAGATATTTTGTAAACCTTCACGCTCCACAGGAATAAACCAATCAGATTCATGTAAAGCTTGTACAAGAATTGAGTTAGCACCTTGCGTGACGGCGGTTGAGAATGAACTCACATTGGCTTGCGGTTTATATTGACCCGTTTGATCTCTAAATGAATAAACAGAAACAGGAATACTGCCCATAGGATTAGGCAGTGCTTGAAGGGCTTGAAATGTTTCAGTTGGTTCTAATGTCTCGGCTAACTCCTTGCTTGGTGGAACAAGGTTGCCAATTGATGAACAGCCAGTAAGTATCAATAGTATCGCACTTAAAATTACCTTAATCATCATTCAAACCTCGGTACTTCAATAACCGTCACAGTGCCATCTAGTATGCTTGTTATTCTAACAGTGATGGTATCGGTGGTACTGGTGATAATTTGTATTTCATAGTCTCCGGTGATAAATGACGAGTCGCCATTGAAAATGCTGTCATCTACTTCTTCACCAAATGCCATATCGGTGATTTCTCTCACCATACGGTTTAGATAAGTACGCTCAAGTGAATCTTGAAATTTATCTGCATAATTTTGCTCAATAATGGGGGCTTTATGCTTATTCTGTGATTGTGCTTTACTTAATAACATATTGCCATTGAGCGGGCTTCCGCCAAAACTGGGGTTAATTGGGGTATAAACGAGTTCGGTCGCCCAGCTAGTTTGTAAGTTGAAAATTATTATTAGGGTAATGATATATTTCATTTTACCATCCATTTTTTGCCATATCCGGTGATGATTGTTGCATCTGACTGCGCGCCATCGCGTCCATAACACTGTACATTGCTTGTTTTACACGCTCATCCAAAGGTTCAAGGCGACGGCCTAGATAAGTGACATACACGATTTGATTATTCATTCTTAGTACGAGTCGTGTGCCTGCTCGTGGTAATACCGTTTCTTTTATTTCGATATTAAAGCCAGCCGTAGAAGGAAGATCGCGCCAGAGGTTCGCAAATTCAAAATAAAATTGGTGCCCCAAACGGCTTATGCTCCTGTCGAGCACAAGGCCATCAATCTCTAGCTCTTTAGCTTGGCTTGTAAAACAAGTGAAAGCTAAAAAAATGCAATAAATACGGGTTAAAAGTTGTGTTTTCATAATTGAATGAGGGAGCAGAGCTCCCTCCTAAAAGTTTATTCTTGAGTGACAGTTGCGATATTGCCATCACCAATTTGGGTGATCATAACTGCGTTGTTAGAACCAATAATTGAGCCCTCAACAAGGTTCGCATTACCTTCTTGCACAACAACAAATGAGTTATTCTCGCCACCAATTAAAAAAGCACCTTGATCAACACCTACTACAAAGTTTTCAGAGCCAGTCTGACTGATATCAACAGAATGGCCGCTACCTTCCATAATGAGATCTATGGCATTCAACTCACCACTTTGCGCAAATGAAACTTGGTTACTGTTACTATCAAGAACGCTTGCAAATGTAAGAGCGGCTTCATTTAAGCTACCTTCTTGGTTAACGGTAATTTCGTTGTTATTTGAAGTGAGAGAAGTGTCAGGGTATGACGACTGCACAAGTACAGTGTTTTCATTACCAGCCTGGCTAATATCAACGTCATTATCACTACCATTAAAGTTTGCGATATGTGCGCTGTTAGCATCACCAATTTGATTGCTGGTAAATTCATTTTCGTCACCAACGGCACCTAGGTAAGCGTCATTGCCGTTACCATTTTGAAATGCTGTTAGTTCATTATCATTGCCAATGGCATCAAGTGTGACGGTATTACCATCTTGCGATTGGTTAACTAGCAGAGAGTTTCCATCACCCATCATTACAGCAGACTCAAAGCTATTGTTATTACCTTCTTGATCAGCGTTGATTGCATTATCATTGCCAGTGATTTCAGCAATAACAACACTATTTGAATCGCCATCTTGTTCAAACTCTACTTCATTGGCATCTCCACGCAATGAGGTGAGTATAGCGCTGTTGAAAGAACCGGTTTGATCAATAATAATTTCATTACTGTTTCCAACGATTTCATCCGAAGTAAACGCATTGAATACACCGTCTTGTGCTACCTCAAGTGTATTGTTATCACCTTGCACTACATTGAATGTAGCTTCATTTAATAAGCCTACTTGTGATGCGGTAATTGTATTGTCGTTACCTTGCATATTGAAGTTATATAACCAGTGACCGCCATCACCTTGGCTTACTTCAATAGTATTTGCATCACCTTCGATGATATTTATTGACTCATTATTAATGCCAAAGAAACCAGCACCTTGCTGTGTTACATCAATTGTATTGTCTGTACCAGTAACTTCGGATAAAGCACCATTGAGTGTGCCGTTTTGATTGTGGGTTATGGTATTAAAATTACCCGTTGCATTTACGAGTGATAAGTTACTAGTTTGTGTTTGAGTAACTTCAAGTAAGTTGCCATCACCAACACTCACTGTTTCAGTAGTTTGACCAGTACCTTGTTGTATAACAACATGTGAATTACCGATTCCCGATGTCGATGTTTGGTCAATCGAGACTGAGCTGGTCGTGCTTTGTACAGCTACTTGCGTAGCAAGCTCTGAGCTGGATTGAGCTTTATCATCAATATTCGCGGATGCAGTAAAGCTTGAGCCCAAAGCGAAGGTGATTGCGCATGTGAGTAGAGATTTTTTTAACTTCATGATTATTTCCTTTCAGTTATTATTAATCAAAGTTCTAATCAATTTTTGACTTAGAACTATGTACCGGCATGCCTTGCCGGATTAAGTGCGTGATATTCCGTTTGTGACGTTCAGAAGTGTATGAAACGTATTTACTACTCGTTGATAATCTGAATTTTAGATTAACAAGTAATTACTCTAGGCCGATTTTTAGGAATAAAAAATCATCATTTTTTGCTGTTTTTAATATTATTTATTTTCAATGGCTTAAGTCTGATTTGTTAATTTATTGTTTAATTTCTGCTTATCGGTTGGTTAAAAAGTGCTAGTTATTGTGTTTGAGGTTCCTGAATTTGGAACCGGTTAAAAAGTGCTGCATTTCACTTTTTTCTATCATTTTTCCCATTTAAAAGTATGAATCTTTTATTTCGATAGGTATTTTTCTTGCTAGTTGATTGTGATTTGCCATTTATAAAATATGCCATGTGATATTCATTCAGAAGTAATGAGCTTTGTTGGTCGAGCCTACCTCTCGGCCAGCCTAACTAATTATGGATAGAAAATATGAAAACTAAATTATCTGTACTCAGCCTAGCTTTATTACCATGTTTAGGTACTGCGCAAATTAGCACTCCAGCAAAAGCGACCGTAGTCGGTGCAAGTGAAGACTCAGTTTTGGTCATGTATAAAGCTGGTACGTCTGTCGCGATGCGAGAAAATGCTCGCAACCTAGTGAAAGCGACGATTAGTGATGTTAACAAAGATGGTGTTGATGATAATTACTCTGCAATTTTATCTGGTCGTTTAGCTAAATTTAAAATTGTTGGTATGAGCAGCAAAGAAGCTATCAAGCGTCTACAAAGCCATGCTGCAATTGAATATGCCGAACCTGACTATCGTGTGTCGATAGCTAATGTGCCGAATGATCCTGATTTCTCTCAATTATGGGGTTTGCATAATGAAGGTCAAACCGGTGGTATAGAAGATGCTGATATTGATGCTGTTGAAGCGTGGAATATTTCCACAGGGAGCCGTGATGTTGTTGTTGGTGTAATCGATACTGGTGTTGATTACACCCATGAAGATTTAGCGGACAATATGTGGATCAACCCAGGTGAAATTCCAAGTGATGGTATTGATAACGATGGTAATGGTTACATCGATGACGTACATGGTATTAATGCAATCACTGATGCAGGTGATCCTATGGATGATCAGGGTCATGGTACGCATGTATCAGGTACTATTGGTGCATCGGGTAATAATAGTACAGGTGTCGTCGGTGTAAACCAAGAAGCATCAATTGTAGGTTGTAAATTTTTAAGTGCAGATGGTACAGGCTCAACGTCTGATGCGATAAAATGTATCGACTATATGGTTGATCTTAAAAACCAAGGCGTCAATGTACGTGTTTTAAATAACAGTTGGGGCGGTGGTGGCTTTAGCCAAGCATTGGCAGATGCGATCACTGCAAGTGAGCAAGCAGATATTTTATTTGTTGCAGCCGCAGGTAATGATGCAGTAGATAACGATCAAAACCCGCATTACCCGTCAAACTACGAGCACGAGAGTGTGTTATCCGTTGCCAGTACTGATAGCAGAGACAATATGTCGAGCTTTTCACAATGGGGTTTAACCAGTGTTGATTTAGGTGCACCAGGTAGTGCAATTTTATCAACGGTACCTGGTAATGGTTATGCAAGCTATTCTGGTACTTCAATGGCCACACCGCATGTTGCAGGTGCTGCGGCACTGGTGTTATCAATCAACCCCGATTTAACAGCGCTCGAGCTAAAACAACTGTTAATGAATAGTGGTGATCAAAATGAAGCATTGCAAGGTAAAACGGTATCGGGTAATCGTTTAAATGTGCATCAAGCGCTTGAACAAGCTGATCCGACACCAAGCTTCAGAATTTCGGTTTCGCCAGGTTCGCAACAAATCACCGCAGGTGAAACTGCAACCTATACCTTTGAAATTGGCTCAATTGCCGAGTGGGAAGGCGTTGTTAACCTAGCGCTTCAAGCTGATTTAGACGGTGCAACGCTATCGCAAACTGAAGCTGTGCCGGGTGATCTAGTTACATTAACAGTTCCCACACAAGAGGAAACGGCTTGGGGTAGCTATAGTTTTGTTGTTGATGCAACGTCAGGTGAACTAGCAAAACAAAGCACTGTGTCACTATTTGTTAATCCTGTTGGCTTAAATGATTTTACTTACTCAAATGAAACACCTTTGACTATTCCAGATAACGATGACACAGGTATTGATTCAATAATAACTGTTGCTGACGAGCTGACAGTATTCTCAACGGATGCAAGTATTGATATTGCTCATACTTACATTGGTGATTTGATCGTTACGTTAACTTCGCCACAAGGAACAACAGCCACGCTTCACAGCCAATCAGGAGGTGGCGCAGATGACTTAGTACAAAGCTATTCGCTGGCTAACTTTAATGGCGAAGTTGCAACCGGTGATTGGGTACTTAATGTCAAAGATGTACTGGCTGCTGATACAGGTACATTAAACAGCTGGTCACTTACTTTCAGCGCCATTGGTGAGGTAAGCCCGCAGCCACCACAAGCAGGTTTTGCATTTGAAGCATCCGGTTTAAATGTAACGTTCACCAATACAAGCACAGATAGCAATAATGATATTGTTTCTTGGGCGTGGGATTTTGGTGACGGTGCATCATCGACAGATGCAAATCCACTACATACTTATGCCGAAGCGGGTAGCTATGAAGTGACGCTAACAGCAACAGATAGCGAAGGCCAAACAGATACGTTTACGCAAACAGTCGTCGTATCTGATGTTGAAATCGAGTTATCGCTTAAACGCTCAAGTAAAACGCGTTTAGGCACTATGCGTGTTGATTTAAGCTGGCAAACAGTCGCTGATCAAGTAAGCATCTACCGTAACGGAGAACTACTTGAAACAGTAGCTGATCGTGGTTTCTATCGTGATGTAGAGCGTAATGCTGAGTTACCAAGTTATGAGTACAAGGTATGTGTAACTGAAACCGTTTGCTCTAACCCTGTAGCGGTATCGTTCGACTAATAGAATTCCACTTTGAAAAAGCCCAGCTTATACGCTGGGCTTTTTAATTTGTATTACAAAATGAAGTTTTCGCTAAAACGGTGTATAATTTGCGCCCTTTATATCTATTCACGTGTCATATTATTGTGGGGTTGTCGTGAAAGCATTGCTGAAACAGCATGGTGTAATTTTTATTCTGCTAAGTATGCTAACCGGGTTAATGGGAGCATTCGTTAACCCGTTGATGAGCCTATTCATTGTAGAAGGGCTGCAAACACCGCCCGTTTATTTGGGTGTTTATATGGTGGCGGTCACTATTACGGGTTTAGTTATCAGTCAGTGGCTGGGTGGCATGGCTGATAATGGCACCAGTGCGCGTAAGTTATTTATGGTGGCTGTATCAGGTATGGTGTGCGCGTTAGTGGCCTTTGCGAATGCTACTGCATTTTGGCAAGTCCTGCTCGCAGGCGTGTTGTTTCTCGCGATGGGCAATGCGGCAATTCCGCAAATGATGACAGTGGCAAGACAATGGGCAGGGCGTCAACAGAACATCGACATTACCAGCTTTAATTCCCGTTTACGTGCTGCTATTTCCTTTGCTTGGGTGGGCGGTCCGCCGCTTGGTTATTTGTTAGCTGCGGGAGGCGAATTTAGCCGCTCGTTTTACTTTGCTGCGGTGTGTGCATTGGTTGCACTTATTTTTGCATGTAAGTTTATTCCTGACTACAGCGCGAAAAAGTCACAGCACAGCTCAGAGCCAGCAGCCGCAGCGAGTTTTCATTTTGGTTGTTGGGATTAGCCATTACGCTTGGTTCAACGGGCAATATTATGTATTCATCTGCCTTGCCACTTTATAGCATCACTGAACTAGGGTTTGCACAGCATACGCCAGGGCTGTTTATGGGTGTAGTGGCACTGTTAGAAATTCCTATCATGCTGTATGGAGCAAAGTTTGCTAAAAAATACAGTAAAGTCTCGATGCTTGCCCTCGCATTTTGTTGTGCCATTGTATTTTATTTAGGGGTGTTTTTTGCCACTCAAGTATGGCATTTAATCGCGTTGCAAGTTTTAAATGGGCTGTTTTACGGTATTTTTGCGGGCATTGGCTTAACCGTATTACAAGATCAGCTCCCCGAACGAATAGGGTTCACCTCTGCGTTTTATACCAACGCAATTAAACTCGGCGTTATGTGTGGGGCAGGGGCAACAGGGGTTATTGCACAGTTTTATAGTTTTAGATTCGCAACCCTTGGTTCTATGCTAGCTGCAAGCTTGGCACTAGGGTGTTTGCTGTTGTTTAAGCTAGTTAAACATAAAGAATTAACTGCAAAACAAACATTGTTATCTCAGACTGCTATTTAACGAAAAAGCCCAGTAAATACTGGGCTAAAACGAGGGAGGAGAGTAATTAATAAAAAGAGTATTTTAAAGTAAGCGACGTTGTACGGCCGTTAATAGTACGGGCACGGATAATGTCGTTATCTGGTACTGAGCCTTCTTCTGCTTCTGTGATACCTACGGTGTCGAACAGGTTGTTCACGTTAAACGAAAGGCTTAAGTTTTCAGATAGATTGTAACTTACAAAACCATTCACTTGTGTATAGCCATCGAACTCAAGGTCGTTACTGTCTTGTGCGTAAGCATCTGTTGTACCAATAAAGCTTAGACCTGCAGCACCTTTGTCAAAGTTGTAAGTTGCCATTAGTGAGTAAATAAGGTCAGCTTGACGACGTGGTGTATTACCGACTAATTCTGGCGATAACGCATCTTTAGCAATTTCTGCGTCTGTCCAAGTAAAGTTACCACGGAAATCCCAATCACCTACGTAGTAGGTTGATTCAACCTCAATACCTTTTGCTTCGTACTCGCGGTCAAAGAACTTTTGTGATGTGGCTTCAAAGTTTTGCTCTTCAGTTTCTGCGTAAAATGCTGTTGCAAATACTGATAGTGAATCAAAACGTTTTTTCACACCGATTTCGTATTGGTTTACTTCATCAATTGCATCGGCTTCGGCAACCGAACCATCTGCTTCTACTTTACCAAATAATAAGCGGTCTGCATTTGCGCGGCCGCCTTTACTTAAACGGGCAAATGTCGCAAAGCTTGGATCAATTTGGTAGTTCGCACCAATTGAGTATGAGCTGTAGTGCCAGTCGTAGTTAACAATGCTTGGGTTCGCGTTATCAATACCAACAACACTTTGCTCAGGAATTGAGATGGTACCGTCGCCATTCATATCAATAGTAGATGTTACTGCACCTGCGTAGTTACCGCGTGCTTCACCTGAATCATAACGAGCACTTGCATCAATGCTTAAATCACCAAACTTAGTGGCTAAGTTAATGTAAGGTGCGCGTGTTTCGTATTCTGTATCGTAGTTACGTTGACAGCAGTTACCCCAGTAAGGTGTGCCATAAGCGTACAAGCCATTATCTGAGTAGCTGTCGCCATTTGCAGCGTAAACGTCAAGCAATGCAGCGTTGTCGCCTTTTAGCTCCATAACATATGAGTTCCAAAGCCACGACATATCAATTGATTGGCTTGATGCAAAGTAACCAAAGGTTACACTGGTGTCATCAGAGAACGACTTAGTTAACTTAAGGTCATTAACTATTGAACCCATGTCGTTTAGCGTTACATCGAAAGTGTGAATACGCATTGCTAAATCGTCATCGCTATAAGTTTGGCTTGCTGAACCACCATTTGCATAAACAAGCGATGCACCATCACCAGCAATACTAGAAGCGATAGAGCTTGCAGATGCAACTTCAGCTGGAATAAGAGAAATAAAGTTACCGCTTACTGATGATGTTCTGAAGAGGTTTTCGATGCGCCAGTCGTTTTCTAAATCAAATGCCGCTTCAAAGCCAACCGAAGTAACAACCGGGTTCATACCGTCAGTCATATCGCCCGTGCTGATTTGGTTATCACCATTTAAACGCAGAGTTTGTGTGAAAAGCGCTGAATGCGGTGTATCTGATTGCGCATCAAAACCTGGGATTGAGTCACCATTTGAATACATAGGCATAGGTAGGTAACCTACGCTTTTATCATCGAGGTGTTTAAAGTAAACACGCACATAACCGGCATCAAATTCTTTGGTCAGGTTTGCCTTAATTTGGCCACCTTTATTAGATGTATAACCAGTTTCACGAGGGCCTTCACCTTGGCGAACAAAGCCACCAATGTGATAGCGCACACTGTCGTTTAAATACGTACCATACTCAAAGTCTGTACGAATTGAGTCATAATCAAGGCCAACAGTGGTTGATACACTACCTGATTCGTTCTCACCCGTTTTTGAAATAAAGTTGATGATACCCCCAGGAGCATCACTTGCTGCTGTTGAGGCTGAGCCACCACGGATTGATTCAACACTTTGTACTGTTGAATCTAAGCGCATGAAAATATCTGCGTTACCAAAGGCAATATCGCCAAACTGCATAACAGGTAAGCCATCTTCTTGCAGTTGCAAGAATTTAGCACCGCCCGATGCAACCGGTAAGCCACGTACCGCGATATTCGCGTTACCTTCACCGCCCGTCGATTCTGAGCGCACACCAGGGATTGTTCTGAAGGCTTCTGCAGTAGAACGAGGTGTTGATACTTCAATTTCAGCTAATGTCACACTGCTAACCGATGAGCTTGATGCCATGATAGTTGTGCGGCGTGGTACACCTGTTACAACGATTGTTTCAAGGCCGCTTTTTTTGGCCTCTGGTTGTGCTTGCTCTTCGGCGTGTAAGTTTTGGCTTATTGCTAATGCAAGCGCGCTTAATGTGTAAAGGGCATGTTTGTGTGTTGTCATAATGTGCCTCGTCTCAATCCCAGATGGTTTGTTGTCTAAATTGTTATCTTAATCGATTAAGTAAAGATAACAATAATTTTACACAGTGCAAGTCTTTTTAGCAGGAAACTTGCACAATTTATGTTCGATAATTGATTTTTAACGATTTTTATTTAGTGACTTAGTGCACTGTGTTGCGCTAACGCTTGCTCAGCAGGGTTACGTAAGTAGTTATATAGCATGGCTAAAAACAATAAACATGCGAAGCCTGTAGCGAGATAAAAGCCGTACCGAATGTGGCCAAAATAATCACTGATCACACCCATTAATAATGGGCCTGCAGCAGCCGAAAGGGCGGTAAAAAACAAAATAACCCCAGCTACCGCACCGTGCTGTTGCACCGCAAAACAAGAAATACCTTTTGAGTTTAAAGTTGGGTAGATCATTGACATGAACAGCCCTGATAAGGGTAATAAGAATACAGCCCAATCAACGCCACCAAAAATTAAACCTAAATAACACAGTGCGATCCCTAAGCTTAAATACAGCATCGCCGCTTGCCAGCTTAAGTGATTTAACAGCCACACCGCTAAGAAACGCCCCGCAGCGCGTAAAATGAAAAATAAAGTCAGTGCATAGGTTGCCAGCAATTGCCACGGGCCAATGTAGTCGCCAAGCAGAGTAGGCATCCATACGTATATTGCCACTTCGGTTGCAACATAAAGAGCAATCGCTAACGAAAAGCCAAGTGCATATGGGTTTTTCATCATACTCATGGTGGTTGCAAGAGAGGCCGGTTTTGCGTGCTCTTCAAGCTTTTTAGGTTTAGGGTAATCTGCACGCCAAGCAATTAAGGTTAGAACTAAGCATAAAACTCCAGCAATAACATAAAGGTATGTCCAGCTTACTTGTTGGGTGATCAAAAAGCTGACAAGAGCAGGCCCTACAATGGCGCCAACACCAAAGAAGCCTTCGACCAAATTCATGGTTTTTGTATGCTCTAAATTGTTTTTAGAAATATCACCTAACAGCGCTAAAGCACCGGTTTTAAATAGTCCAATTGCAAGACCAATACAGCTAAGCAGCACTACAAATATGCTAAAACTACTGCTAACGGCAAACAGAAAACAGCAAATAGTGAAGATGCCGAGTCCCAGTATGATGGTTTGCTTGCGCCCAAAACTGTCGGCCAAAAAACCTAAAAATAAGCCACTAAAAGCAATAAGTGCCATAGGCGCATAATGAAAGGCACTGGCTTGAGTCATAGTTAAATTAAATTCTTCGATAAGCTCAGGAATAATCATACCAACCGCATCAGAGGTCATCGCAAACATAAAAAACATCATGTATGTCAGCCATCTAATGGTTTGCAAAGGATCGTGTGTTCTATTCATTGTTGTATCCCCACCGAAAGGTCTGCGCCTTTACTATGTATATTAGTGTATAAAAACGATAAAAACTGCTTGAATAATTTGCTGTCGTGGTTAAAGATATATCTTAATCGATTAAGTTTCAACTTGGTATTAACAATTATGATCAACAATAAAGTGCAATTAATCACCTACGCAGACCGTATTACTGGTCAAGGTATTGATGAATTAAGTAATTTATTAAATGGCCCACTTAACAATGTGTTTGCAGGTGTACATTTGTTGCCATTTTATAACCCGATTGATGGCAGTGATGCTGGCTTTGATCCTATTGATCATAGTGAAGTTGACTCGCGTCTTGGTAGCTGGGACGATATTTACGTGCTTGGTGCAAATTATGATCTTATGGCTGACTTAATTGTTAACCATGTTTCAGCACAATCTTTCCAATTTAAAGATGTACTCGCGAAAGGCAAGCAATCTGAATTTTGGGAGTTATTTTTAACTAAAGACGATGTATTCCCAAATGGCATGTCTGAGGCTGAGCAACAAGCGATTTACCGTCCACGTCCGGGTAGCTGCTTTACACCTATTGCGTGTGGTGATGGCCAAACCTATGATTTTTGGACCACATTTACCGATAACCAAATTGATATTAATGTGAAATCAACGGCGGGTATCGAGTATTTAAATACGGTGCTTGGCAAATTTGCTGATAATAATGTCAACATTATTCGTTTAGATGCGGCAGGCTATGCGATCAAAGAAGCTGGCACAAACTGCTTTATGTTGGATGAAACCTTTGAGTATTTAAATAAGCTTTCGGCGCAAGCAAATGAAGCAGGTATGGAAACTATTGCCGAGATCCATAGCCATTTCCAAACTCAGGTTGAAGTCGCAAAGCGTGTAAATATGGTTTATGACTTTGCTTTACCACCCCTTATTTTACACAGCTTGTTTAGCAATGATGCGCAAGCCTTATTGAACTGGCTAACCATTTCGCCGCGTAACTGTTTAACGGTACTCGATACCCATGATGGCATTGGCATTATTGACGCAGGCCCAATGGGTGATAAACCGGGTTTATTAAATGCAGCTGAAATTGATAACTTGGTTGAAAC
The DNA here is from genome assembly GCF_041414825.1 of Pseudoalteromonas sp. 68 DY56-GL68. NCBI lineage: Bacteria > Pseudomonadati > Pseudomonadota > Gammaproteobacteria > Alteromonadales > Pseudoalteromonadaceae > Pseudoalteromonas > Pseudoalteromonas sp. 68 DY56-GL68. The sequence continues at coordinate 859,312 of NZ_JAOCZL010000006.1, read as the reverse complement.
CATTCATGAAAAGAGTGAAGGGCAAAGCCGCCTAGCAACCGGTGCAGCAGCAAGTAATGTCGATTTATATCAAGTAAACTGCACTTACTACAATGCCTTGGGTGCGGATGACTTTGATTACTTATTAGCGCGTGCAATTCAGTTCTTCGCACCAGGTATTCCGCAAGTTTATTATGGTGGCCTGTTCGCTTGTGAAAACGATATGGAATTACTGGCTCGTACCAATGTAGGTCGTGATATCAATCGCCCTTACTTAAATGCACAAGACATTGATGCTGCGCTTGCTAAACCTGTGGTGAAAGGTTTAATTAAGCTGATTCAATTACGCAATGAGCACCCAGCATTTAACGGTGAGTTTATTGCTAAAGGTGAAGGCAGTGTGTGCCGTTTAAGCTGGCATGATGATACCAGCTCAATCGAGTTAAAAGTTGACTTTGCTAGCCGTGAAGTAATTATTGTTGATCATCGCGATGGCGAACAAAGCATTGTTGATTTGGCTGACCTTTTAGCTTAACTACTTTGACCCAATTGCAGTTGGTAGTCGATTTCGGCTGTTTGCTGCTCTTTCGATAAAAACAAGGTCGCTGCAATGCGGCCTTTTTCTTCGCTATTTTGATGGACAGTGGTGAGTTTTGGCACAAATCGTTGGCCTTCATCGATGCCATCAAAGCCAACAATCCTGACATCTTCAGGAATAGATAAGCCCATTTTTAATGCTTCGCGCATGGCGGCAAGGGCGATTAAATCACTCATGCACAACAACACGTTTGGCCTTGGTGTGCTGCTAAGCGCCTCTTTAGCGGCAATGCTAGCAAAGCGTTCGCTGCTTTCTGGAATATTCCATGTTCTATCATCGCCAAGGGTAACACCAGCATCGCTGATTGCTTGGTGATAACCGCGTAGTCGTTGATGAGCAATAGACTGACCGGCTTCAAACTCATGATGTTCGTATACTCGGCATAATACGTCGTTATCGAGTAAACGCAGGCCTAAAATAGCAACCCGATCATCACTTTTGTGCAGTGCATGCTTGGCAATATCGAAACTGGCTTGTTGGTTGTTTACGTTTACTGAGGCATCGCGACCAATATTAAAATCAACCGTCACCACATGCTTGGCAACCTGTTTTAACTGCTCAACAAGTTGTTTATTACGTGGGCGACCGTAGCAAATAAAGCCATCAACAAAATCAACCACGCTATTAAGGTTATCATTGTTACCTGAAAATAATAAAAGATTAATGCCATTTTTTTCGAGTACCGCCGATACACCCCGCATAAAACTGCTAGCAACTGGATCTGACACCATATATTCAACGCTGTCTGGCAATACTAAAGCAACAATATTAAAGGTGCCTCGGCGTAATGATTGCGCCGCCTTGTTAGGACCAAAATAGCCGAGCTTTTTACAGGCCGCCAAAATCTCTTCGCGGCGTGCTTTCGATAATTGATCAGGACGATTAAACGCATTTGATACGGTGGCATTTGAAACGCCTAACTCTTGGGCAATACTTTTCAGCGTCCAGCTTTTTGGCTTTGTCATTGTCGGTTCTTAATCGATTCACTTAATGGTAAATTACCATATAAAGAGTCGAAAAAAAGTGTTTTTAGTCATTAAATTAGGCGTACCATAAGAGAATGAGTTCGAGTATGAGAAAAAGGCGAATAGCGAGTGATTTCTAAGTTACCAAAATGGGTTGAGATTGGCGCATTTATTTTGGCGCTGGTGGCTGGGTGCGTAAATGCAGTTGGTTTACTTAGTTTTGAGCATCAAGCTGTATCGCATTTATCGGGGACTGCCACCTTGCTTGGCGCAGATCTTATGCAAGGTAATAGTCTTGATGCTTTTCATTTATTAGGCGTATTACTGTCATTTTTAGTCGGATCTGGTATTGCTGGGTTTTTACTGCATAGCTCAGCACTTAAACTAGGTCGTCATTACGACACAGCATTATTGATTGAGGCAGGGCTTTTATTGGGTGCACTTTGGTTACTGTTTAATGGCTCTGGCTACGGACACTTTTTAGCCTCTGCGGCATGTGGGCTACAAAATGCCTTGGCAACAACTTACAGTGGCGCAATTGTTCGTACCACCCATGTGACAGGTATCTTTACTGATTTAGGTATCATGTTTGGTCGGGTTTTACGTGGTGAGGCGCTTGATAAACGTAAGGCTAAACTGTTCGGCCTAATTATTATTGGGTTTATTTTTGGTGGCTTAGCGGGGGCATGGTTATTTGCAAAATTGAGCTTTGCGGCGCTTTATGTACCAAGTGCTATTTGTATTTTACTCGCCTTAACCTATCGCGTTTATTCTCATCGCAATCCAGAGCTTAATGATTAGCGATACTCTTAGGTGTTGCGCCAAAGGCTTGTTTAAACACACGGCTAAAATGACTCGGGTTATTAAACCCTAATTGATAACAAACTTGGCTAATCGCCTCACCTTTTTCGAGCAGTTTATAGGCTTTTTGTAAGCGTAGTTGTTGTTGCCAAAGAGCAGGTGTAACACCAAATGCCAGCTTAAATTGCTGATAAAACTTACTACGGCTCATACAGGCAATCTTGCATAACACGTCGATATCGATATTTTCAGCAAGATGTTGTTCTAGGTAGCTAATTACTTGGCTCAGTGGGGTTGCAAGTTTACCTTGCTTGCAGCTTGCGATCATCAAATCTCGGCTTTGTTGCTGTAGCAAGCGGGTTATTAGCTCATTGAGTGATAAATCAATTAAGTAATCTCGGTGTTGTTCATTTTCGCTAAACAGGGTGATCATCCGTTCAAGCAGTTGTTGAGTTTGTAAGTTATGCTGGGTATGCACTAACTTCGCTTGATATTGGAAAAAGTCATCTTGGGTAATTTGTTGATTAAAATTAAGAGCATCAACTACTTGGCTGATTTTATCGGTACTGATTTCAATCGCTAAACAGGTTGTTGGTTGATTAAGAGACGCATTAGGAAAATCGATTAGCACCCCTTGCTCTGGGGCAAGTACAAATGACTGATTAGGTAAAAACTCTTTATGATAGTCACTGTCGGCAACATGCATGATTTTTTTACCGCTGATCATGCCACAGAACAGTAATTCAGTGGAATGTAGCGCCACTTTTTGCGCGTCTAAATAGGTGTCGTAAATGCTTAATTCAGCGTGCTCCCCAGCAAAACTTACTTTATTTTCAATAAGCACATCAATACGTTGGCGTTTTTTATTTGAGCGACTATTAGTGATTGATGTGTTCATTGTTGCCTCACTTTTCCTTATTTATGGACAGATAGTCAAAAAGTCTGGACTGAGAATCAAGTGCATTTTGTGTAACTGGGCTAACGTAAATCGTTAGCGGTTAAATAAACAATAACTCACCGCTTAAATAAAATACAACAATTTGAAGAGAGAACACATTATGATCTATGCAAATCCAGGTAGCGAAGGCGCTAAAGTCAATTTTAAGGCCCAGTACGAAAATTATATTGGTGGCCAATGGGTCGCTCCAGTAAAGGGGGAGTATTTTGAAAACATTAGCCCAGTGAATGGTAAAGTGTTTTGTAAAATACCTCGCTCATCAAAAGAAGATATCGAACTGGCACTTGATAAAGCCCATGATGCAAAAGCCGCATGGGGAACAACATCGGTCACCGAGCGCAGCAATATCTTGTTAAAAATAGCTGACCGCATTGAACAGAATTTAGAAATGCTGGCGGTTGCAGAAACCTGGGATAACGGTAAAGCAATTCGTGAAACACTTGCGGCAGACGTGCCTTTAGCGGCTGATCATTTTCGCTATTTTGCAGGCTGTGTGCGCGCGCAAGAAGGCTCAATTGGCGAGATAGACGAAACCACCGTTGCCTATCATTTTCATGAGCCACTGGGTGTAGTAGGGCAAATTATTCCTTGGAACTTCCCATTGTTAATGGCTGCGTGGAAGCTTGCACCTGCCCTTGCTGCAGGTAACTGTGTGATTTTAAAGCCAGCTGAGCAAACCCCTGCATCAATTTTAGTGCTGCTTGAAGTGATTGGTGATTTATTACCAGCGGGTGTTTTAAATGTTGTAAACGGCTATGGTAAAGAAGCGGGTGAAGCGCTGGCAACCAGTACTCGAATTGCGAAGATTGCTTTTACAGGTTCAACGCCGGTGGGGTCACATATCTTAAAATGCGCTGCTGATAATATTATTCCTTCGACGGTTGAGCTAGGTGGTAAATCGCCAAATATCTTCTTTAACGATGTAATGGAAAAAGACGATGAGTTTTTGAGTAAGGCCATTGAAGGGGCTGTACTTGCGTACTTTAACCAAGGCGAAGTCTGTACGTGTCCATCGCGTTTATTTATTCAAGAAGATATTTACGAGCAATTTATTGAACGTGTACTTGCTCGCACCTTACAAATTAAACGTGGTAACCCACTTGATACTGAAACCATGGTAGGTGCGCAAGCATCACAAGCTCAGTTTGATAAGATTCTAAGCTACATTGAGATTGGTAAAAAAGAAGGGGCTGAAGTGCTCGCTGGTGGTGAAGTCGAGCAATTGTCGGATGAGTTTAACGGCGGTTACTATATTCAACCAACCCTGCTTAAAGGCACTAACGATATGCGCGTGTTCCAAGAAGAGATTTTTGGTCCCGTTATTTCAATGTCGACTTTTAAAGATGAAGACGAAGCGCTAGCACTTGCTAATAGCTCAGAGTTTGGTTTAGGTGCTGGTGTGTGGAGTCGAAACATGAATCGTGCTTATCACTTTGGTCGTAAGATTGAAGCGGGCCGAGTGTGGACCAACTGTTATCACATGTATCCTGCGCATGCTGCATTTGGTGGTTATAAAAAATCAGGCATTGGCCGTGAAACTCATAAGCTCGCCCTTGATCATTACCAACAAACGAAAAACCTATTAGTTAGTTACAGCGAAAACCCGTTAGGCTTCTTTTAAATCCCCTTTCTTATTGTTGTCGAAGCTAACCAAACGCCACTTATATGTGGCGTTTTTTCTAAATAAGTTATTTGAATGGCATGCTTAATAGTGTTGTTAAATATGTATTTTTCTTAGTCGCTTTATATTGGCTCAAACCAATGTCTTGCAAGTCATCGCCCTTTATTGCCACGCTGCGATAGCTTAAAAATAGCTTATCCCACCAAACTAGGCTAAATCCGTAATTACTGTTGGTTTCATCGATGTTTGTACTATGGTGAATGCGGTGCAGTTTCTGGGTAATAATAAATAGGCGTAGGGCTTTTTCTCGCTTTTCAGATAAACAGATATTCGCATGATTGAATAGCGCAAAACCATTGAGTGCAACTTCAAAGATGAGTACGGCTACCGCTGGTACACCAAGCACTGTTATGGCGATGAGTTTAACTAAAATACTCAGGGCAATTTCTATTGGATGAAAACGCAACCCCGTACTGGTATCAACGTGGCAATCAGCATGGTGAACTTTATGGAGCCGCCAGAGTAATGGGACTCGATGGAATAAACGATGCTGCCAGTAAATCAGCATATCTAACATTAATAAACTTAGTGGGATGCTTAACCACAGCGACAGCTCTAAATAGTTAAATAATCCTAGTGCTTGCTGGTGATTAAAATCAGCAAGGGCGGTAAGACTTACCGGCACCACTAAACGTGCAATGATAGAAGATACAATGACTAATGAAAAATTACCAAACCAGCGATACCTTGCTGCAATAGGCGATAATCTTGCAGGTTTTTTCCATTCAAGTAACATCATAATGATTAATATGCTGAGAAAGCAGCCAACTCGCCAATATAATTCATTTGTCATTGTTTAGCTCTTGATGCTTTAGGGTTGAGTAACCACCATAGATGCGTGTAATAATAGTGATGGTACAGGCCACAGCAAATAGGCTAGCTAATACAGGAAAGTAGCTAGGCCATAAGCACAGCGCTATAAACAAAGCGATGGTTTCACTCCCTTCGGTTAACCCATTAAGATAATAGAAGCTTTTGTTTTTGAATTGAGGCTTCTCTAAATGAAACTTCTCAGCAGCAACTGCAAAGGCAAGAAAGCTTGATCCTGTGCCAATAAAACTCACTAGTAAAATTGCGCCAGCAATTGCATTTTGTTGTGGGTCAGCCAAGATAAAACCGAAAGGGATCGCGGCGTAAAATAAAAAGTCGAGAGTAATATCTAAAAAACCACCAGAACTTGAGCTGGTGTTGCTATATCGGGCCAGTGCGCCATCCAAACCATCAAATATACGGTTTAAAATGATAGCAGCGAGCGCCAAATTCCATAATTTAAAGGCAATAAAAGGAACGGCAAGTAGGCCTAGAATGAATCCAGTTAAAGTGAGTTGATCAGCCGTTACGCCTCGTTTATCCAATTGCGTAACAATAGGTAGTAGTAGTGGTTTTATAACTGGTGTAATGTATCTATCAAGCATAGCGTTTTTCCAAGGTTGCTAAGTTAATAATATTCCCTCTGGCTGCTATGGCATCACTATGATCATGCGTGACTATAATAGCGGGTAATTGATGTTCTCTGATTTGTTTAAAAACAATGTCACGAACTTCTTGGCGAAGCTCACTATCTAGTTTACTGAAGGGTTCATCAAGAAGGATGGCTTTTGGTTTACTTAATAAAACACGCAGTAGTGCCACACGAGCTTGTTGTCCGCCAGATAAGCTTGCTGGAGAGCGTTTTTCTAAACCACCTAAGCCAACTTTTTCTAAGGCAAGACTCACGTTTTCAAGGTCTTTCTTTTTGCTTAACTTAGGCATAGCAAATGCAATATTGCCCTCAACAGACAGATGTGGAAAGAGTAATGGGTCTTGATAGAGTAAGCCTATGTGACGCAAATGACAGGGAGTATGGGTAATATTTTGTTGGTTTAAGTAGAGATTACCGTGGGCACTAAACGTGGGTGGCAACATACCTGTTAGCCAATTAAGCAAGGTGGACTTTCCACTCCCTGATGGTCCCATAATGCTTAGGATCTCACCACCTTGAATAGATTCATTAAGTGAAAGAAGTGCTGTTTTATTACGCAAAATTGTGAGTTCTTTAATATCTAATGAGGAATACATATTAAGCCTTGTTTTGATATTTATAGACCAGCTTAGGAGTAAGCCAAGCAAGAACAAATGCTAGAGCTGGAAGCAGCATTTGTATGAGTGCGTACACTGAGCTGGTACGCCGACTTGCGCCACTGGCAAGCACCACAGCTTCTGTAGTAATTGTATTTATTTGCCCAGCGCCATTGAGTAACGTAGGTAAATATTGACTAAAACTAATTGCTAAGCCTAATGCAAAGGCGATGCATATAGGGGTAACTAGCATGGGTAATTTTACTTGCCAAAATACCATAGCCGGAGGTTTTCCCAAGCTTGCTGCCAAAGTTGCAAAGCGGGAGTCAAAGCATCTGTAGCTACTTGCCAGTGACAAAAAAACATAAGGAAGTACAAATAGTAGATGGCTAAAGATAACGTTTAGATAGGCATGATGACTGTTTATTTGCTCCTGCAACCAAACTAAACCAAATAAAAATGCAACGCTAGGAACAAGTAAAGGGAGGTAAATAATAAAGCTGCTGAGGTGAGATAGTGCGTAGGCACGTTGTTGCTCAGCTTCTAATGTTACGAGTACAAGAATGATCGCAATCGCACTGGCAGCAAAGCCAATGTATAACGAATTTAACAGTGCAGGCTGTATATTTGTTAGCGCATTTTGCCAGTGGATTAATACAAGTTGATCAGGCAAAAACGTAGGGAAGCGCCAAAAACCAGCAAATGACCAAAGCACTAAGCCAAGTAAAGATAATAAAATGCTCGCGACTAAGATAACCGTTATTATGCGAGTGAAGTGCATAATCGCATTACCTGCATAGTCACGCTTCCTGTTAGTCACATAAAAATAAAATACGCGCTTCACTATTATTTCTAACAGCCACCAAATTATTAATAAAGTGGCGGTGAGCATAAGTTGAGCAATTGCGCCAGCCGAGGCTTTAATACGTAGCGTTAAATCAACGTCGTTAAACCAGTTAATGATAGCAACAGAGAGAGTTGGCGGCGCATTAGGGCCTAAAATTAATGGGATCTCAACACTGGCACTGGCATAGGCCAACACAGCCAAAACAGGAAGGCGAATATAAGTGTATAAATTAGGCAGTACCACTTTAAAAAATGCAGTCATAGGGCAGTAGCCAAAGCTCATGGCAACTTTATGTTGAGCGCGCAACTTTGCACCTAAATCAGCTTGAGCAAATGCAGCTAAGGCCATCAACAATAAAAAGGGGAGCTCTTTTAGCGTAAGCCCCAAAATCATGCTTACCCCCCATATATCATGAGGGAGTAGCCAGTCTGGCGGTAATTCCCAACCAGTTAACCAAGGAGAAAATAGCCGTGAAATAAAACCCGAAGGGGTAATTAAAAAGCTAATCGCAATAGCTGCTGCGGCATGAGGTATAACTAAAATAGGGCCTAATAAGCGTTGAATTCGTTTCAGCCATGGGCTGTTAAAAAAACAAGCGAGAATCAATATGGTCATTGTAAGTGCCAATAATGTACTAATCAGTGCGCTGCTGGCACTGAGGAATACCATATGGCTAAAACCATCAGTATGTATCAAGGCATTAAAACCCTGTAAAGAGAATTCTTTCATGCCCAAAGCTGGAAGGTAACCAAAAGCAGGTAATAGCACACCGATTAGTCCCCCTATAACAGGTATAACTAATAAGGCGACCAAGAGTGTTGGGCTAAGCTTAATTAAGCGCGTGAATGTGTCATGAGTTTTAATCATTACTTACTGTACCGCGGTTGTAGGTGCCATAGCGTAATTGCCATTGTTGGTTTATTAATGTGCTCCAACTTGGATGTGGCTCAGCTAATACTGGACTTTGATTGTTTGTAGCTAAGCTACTTGGGTGAGGGGCTTGTTGACTGAAAAGTGCAGCTTGCTCTTTCGAGAGTAAAGATAAATCAAGCACCGTGTTGTCTCCCCAGTTAGCGGGTTGTTGCTTTTGGGCTTGTGCTTGAACACTTAACATAAAATTGGCGACTAATTTTGCGCTTTCGCTGTGGCTTGCGTTATACGCAATAGCAACAAAGTGTGTATTACTTAAGCTGCCGTCATGCATTGCGTAACTTCTAGTCGCTAGGGGTAAATCATATCGTTCAACAGCGGCTGGTATTTCTGCGGCTGAAAATGTGAGTGATAAGCTAAGCTCCATATCGCTTACCAAGCGCTTTAATGCTGCGCTGTTTTGTACAAAAAAAGTACCTTTTCGCCATAAAGTTGGGTGTAATTCGTCTAAGTATTGCCATAAAGCGGGCAATAACTGTGCTGCACTTTTCTCAGTGGCAGGTTGATAAAGTAAGCTGCGTTGCTCTGTCGGTGTTAAGTTTATAAGCGCATATTTTAAAAAACTCACCCCGATAAAGTCGGGTGGTTTTGAATACGTAAAGCGACCTTTATTTTTTGTACTCCAGTTTAAAAGCTGTTTTAAGTTTTTAGGGGGATGAATAACGGTTTTACTATCATAATAAAACGTGAGTGAGGCTTGCCCCCAAGGTGATTCCATACCTTGCGTAGGTAATCCAAAATCGTGAGTGACAGCAGGGTTTTTTGCCGGATTTGTTAGGTAGAAATTGGGAAGTTTAGTTGCCCAATCTATTTTTAATAACCCGTGTTTACTCATAGCGGCAAAATTAGCACCATTAATCCATATAAGATCTACTTTACCTTGAGTGTGGTTACCGGCTGACTTTTCTGCAAGCACTCGGCTTACCGCTTCACTGGTGTCTGCAAGTTTAATGTGAACTAAGTCAATGTTGTACTGCTGTTTAACCTGCTTACCAAGCCACTGAATGTAGCTATTAATCTGTGCATCACCACCCCAAGCATGAAAGTAAACAGGTTTATTTACCCCTTCATTTACTGTTGTTTGCCAGCTTTGAGCATGGCCTAAAACCGAATAAGCCATGCTTGCTAAAAACAATAAAAAACGAATTAATGTAGGTTGATCACTGAGTATCATTAAGTGCCCAATCGTAATCTAAAAACTTAATAGCCACCTTGTTTGCTTTTATTTTAGCTATCTGATTATTTGTTAAATTTAATGCGTCTGAGTAAAGCAATATAAATTCACTCAGCGAGTGGGCTCCTCTAAAGCTTTGCTCAAAGTCTTCTTTGTACCACTTAAAAATAGACGATAAGTGAAGTTTATCTTCATTTATATAGTTGCGCGTTGTGTCTGCTAAAAAGCGTGTTGTTTGCTCTTCCAGCTGTGCATCAAGGTGAGTGGCGTTATAGGCTTCACCGCGCAGAGCTGGGCAGCCGATGCTGGCACAATTTACAGCAAAGTGTATGCGTGGTTCTTTATAAGTATCACTCCCTCTGATTAAAGTATGCTCTATGTTATCTAAGCTGCGTGTTTCACCTAATAAAGGGATAAACTCTTTACTCCAAGGAGAGCTAAAGAAACTGCCAAGCTCTTTTATGGAATCAATTTTTGGATACCGAGTTAAAATAAGCTCAATGGTCCACGCATTATAAGCATTGATTAAAAAGGCCAACTGTTTGGACTTTGGCCATGCGTTAAATTCTGCTTGGCTTACTTGAGAAAGTGCACTTAAGTAGCTGCGCAATTGAGTTTGGTCGGCCTTAAATCCCGCATAATCAACTTGCGTACTCGTAGCGTTATTAATTGCAACGACATGCTTGATAAGTAATGCCTGCCAAGCAGAGTGTAACGATGCTTCTTCTTGGGCTGGGTTATCCTTTGCCGTGGCATTGCTAATAATAGTAAGTAAAATTAAAAAACCAATAAAGCGTATAAATTTCAGCATATTAACCTCTTCGCCAAGTGTGATACTTTTCAAGTAAGTTGAGTACTTTTTCGGGGGCGTGGGCACGCTTCCACTCGCCTGCAATATATTTATTTCCTTCGGCCCATGTTGGGTAGCTGTGAATAGTGCCAAGTATCTTATTCAGGCCTAGACCATGTTTCATTGCGAGGACAAATTCAGCAATTAAGTCACCCGCATGCTCAGAAACAATAGTGACGCCTAGAATTTTATCTTTACCTTTAGGTGTAATTACTTTGATGAAGCCATTCGTTGCGCTTTCTGTGATGGCACGGTCTAGTTCTGCAAACTCAAAACGAGTTACTTCGTAGTCTAGATTTTGTGATATTGCATCTTGTTCATTGAGCCCAACACGGGCGACTTCAGGGTCGATAAATGTCGTCCAAGGGATAACACGATAATCGACTTTGAACTTTTTAAAGTGGCCAAATAAACCATTAACCGCGGCATACCAACCTTGATGCGCAGCAACATGGGTAAACTGGTATGGACCAACAATATCACCCGCGGCAAAAATATTAGGGTAAAGGGTTTCGAGATAGTCATTGGTTTGAATAGTGCGGTTGGTTTCAATGCCTAACTCTTCAAGGCCGTAACCACTTAAGCGAGCGCTTCGACCCACAGCGCATAGTAACTCATCGTACTCAATGTCGAACTCTTTCTCTTGATGCTGAACAACCAAGTATTTTTTGTTGTTACGAACTTCGCATCGAAGTGCTTGGTGGTTGGTCAATACATTAACGCCACTGCTTTTCAGTGCTTGAGTAGCAAATTCAGAGACTTCTAAATCTTCTTTTATCATGATCCGCTCAGCCATTTCTACTTGTGTGACCTGCGAACCAAGTCGAGCGAAGCTTTGCGCAAGCTCTGAACCAATTGGCCCACCGCCTAACACAACGAGCTTTTTGGGCGGCTCATCTAACTGAGCAAATTTACTCCAAAGCGTATCACTGGTGACATAACCTGCCTCTTCCAAGCCTGGTAAAGGTGGAACAAACGGACGAGCACCCGTAGCAATCACAATTGTTCGTGCACTAAGAGTTTGTTTACCACCTGTACTTAAAGCAATTTCAACCGTCCATGGATCGATTAATTTGCCATAACCTTTAATAACTTCAACGCCCAGTTTAGTGTATCTTTCAACACTGTCGTGAGGAGCAATATCGGCAATAACTTGGTGTACTCGAGCCATCACCTTTTTGAATGAAAAGGTTGCACTGCTTTTTTCTAAGCCATACTTGTCAGCTTGTTGAAATTGTTCAACAACTTTAGCACTTTTTATAATCGCTTTACTGGGCACACATCCGTAGTTTAAGCAGTCACCACCCATTTCACCTGCTTCAATTAATGTCACTTTTGCTTTTACGGCAGCTGCTATATAACTGGTTACTAATCCGCCGGCACCGGCACCTATGACAATCATGTTGCGATCAAATTGCTTTGGTTTTGAAAAGTTCTTATAGATTCTGCGCTTTTTGATGGTATTTAATAACGCTTTGGCTATAAAAGGAAAAACACCTAATAGAGTAAAAGACAAAATTAAGTTAAACGATAAGATTCCAGATAAGCTTTCTATCTGCGCTAGTTGTGTACCCGCGTTTACAAAGACAAACGTGCCTGCCAACATACCTAGCTGACTTACCCAAAAGAAAGTCCAGGCTTTAATCGCCGTTACACCCATTAAAAGGTTAATGAGAAAGAAAGGGAAAATAGGGACGAGACGTAGCGTAAATAAATAAAAGCTACCTTCTTTTTTAACACCTGCATCTATGGCTGTAAGGCGCTCTGGGAAACGCAATTTTATTGCGTCACGCAGTAAATAACGAGAAACCAAAAATGCGATTGTTGCACCCACAGTTGAAGCAAATGAAGCGATAAGTAGACCTTCAATGAGGCCGAATAACGCACCCGCTGCCAGCGTTAAAATTGTTGCACCTGGCAGTGACAGTGCAGTAACGACAACATAAAGTAAAAAAAACGCGCCTATCACTAATAGTGGTGATTGTTCACGCCACTGACTAAATTGATCCATCGAACCTTTTAAGCCATTCAGTGTTAATAACTGATGTAAATCGAAATAGAAAAATGCAGTAACGGCAATTAAGACGCCGACGAGTAAGATTATTTTCTTTAACATGAGTAGCCCTACTTAAAAGGTATGTTGAAAGGTCAATTTGGCATGAATAGGAAGCTCAGGAAAAACTAAAGTTGAGCCAAAGTAACCGCCTTCAAAAACAGGACGCCAGTTATCTTGATTAGTCACATTTGTGATATCTAAACGTAAAGACGTTTGCTCACTGAAGGCATATCGTGTATTCACATTCAAAGTGTATTGATCGCGAATATGCACGGTTGCTAAAAAATCAAGCGGATAGCTTTTGGTGTATATACCGCCTAAGCCAATATCCCATTGAGGAGTGATAGAAAAACCACTGTTAAAGCTAAATGATTGTTCGGGAATACCTTGCACTCGCCTAGTTGATGGCGGAAAAGACGCGAAATTAGGTGCGCCAATACCTGTACCATTAATAATATCAGGACGAGAATTATCAAATGCATCAGCGACTTGGTTTGAGTCTTGGCTACTTGCTGAATTATCGTAGCGGGCATCTATATAGCTGTAACCGGCATTAAACCAGTATTGCCCAGCATCATAAAACACCTGCGTTTCAAAGCCTTTTGTACGAATACCCGTGTTACTTCCATCACGATTTCTGAGGCTACGACGTTGATTAAATAAAGCCGCATCGACATACCAAGGGCTGTCAGTTGGTGAAAATTTTAAACCAATTTCAGCAAGGGTGTTATCGGTTGCAAAATTTTGTGCGCTAATTTGGTTATCACTTCCTAAAACATTACCACCGGCCATGCTATTGGAGGTCGCTTCGTTATAGCTCCCTGTAATATAAGAGGTTAATTCTGAAGTGAGTTTATAGTTAACACTAATCTGCCCAGCGTGCAGGGTTTCATAAATATTATCGCGCGCTGCAACTTGACCTTGTGGTGCAATGGGATCCCGAGCTTCTACATCATAATAGTCAAGGCGATAGCCTAAACTTGTGCGCAATTTTTTAGTCCATTGACTGTCATGCACAAAAGCAAGCCCCGTTTGCCAACTGGTCGAATCGGTTGTATCAGAGAGTGAAAAATCTCCAACACCGTCGTTATCTAAATCGTATTGAGCTCCGGGAGATACAAATACACCTGGCTTTAATTCAACTAATCTTGATTTTTGCTCTGTTGTGAGCGGGATACGGCGGTTTTCAATCGGACCTGTTAAATCAATGGGTAAGTCTGCTTCTGTGGTAAATTGGCTGAACCCTTTTACTTTGTTAAAGCGAACATCAAACGCAAAAATAGAGCTTTGACTATCATTCCATTGGTAGCTTAACTCAGTGCGGTTTTGGGCTGTGTCAGCACCATCAATGATCTCTACAAAGCTATTTTGAGCGACTTCTTCACGTTGCAGGTGCTGAAAATAAGTTGTATTTTTAAGGGTCGCTTTATCATTTAGTTCACGTTTATAGATACTGTGAAGTAAATAGGTCGTGGCTTCATTGATATTATCGGGGTCTGTTAACACTCGGTTTCGCGGTATACGAACTTGCCCTGTGGGTGAAATAATAGCCCCCGCTCCTGCAATAGTATTGCCATTAGGTTGTATACCTTGACCAGTAATATAAAGTCCATCATCAATAAGCGCTTGAGTAGGGCGATTGATACCTGCGTTATCTGTAAATTCAACTTGATAAAGCTCGAAATTTATATCTAAACTACTTTGTGCGTCAGGCAAGAAGCGCACAGCTGCAAATAAACTATCGCTCTTATAACCTGAAAAATCATAAAAACTACCATTATCAATATGTTCAGCACTTACTCTGAAGCCACTTTTACCGTCTACTATCGGCGCTGTGTAATCGAGCTGTGCCGAGTAGTGATCCCAGCGACCAGCCGAAAGCACCAGTTTGCCTTGAGATTGTTCAGTATTTGCCTTTTTTGAGCTCAGGTTTACAAAGCCCCCATTTCGTTGACTACTACCAAATAAAACGGGTGGTGCACCTTTTACTACATCTATTTGCTCAATAGCATTGAAGGATATTGGAATGCCAAAACCGTTATTACCTGCTTGTCGGCGAACGCCATCTTGAAATAATTCACCTAACTGCCCCCTTAAAGTTGGTAAGCTCGGATTACCAAATCCGCTAGCTGAATAGCTATTAGGTGTAATAGATAAAATATCTTGCAGGGTGGTGATATTGAGTTGTTCGATCATTTCATTGGTGATTGGCGTTACACTTCGTGCAATATCTTGTAGAAAAAGATCATCGCCAAAAGGTCCATTTATAGGCGTATCTTTAGGTGTCATTTGGGTATTTTTTAATTGCTCGCCTGATATTTGAATAACCTCAATCTCATTATTCTCGGTAGCAAGTGATACAAAGCTTGCACAAATACTCAGCGCTAAAAATGCGTATTTCAAAATGTTCTCTCTGCGATTAAATAATTTATTGACGATGAATGAGACCAACAGCCAGAAAAAATACTTTCAAAGCATTTTTATTTTATTTTTGTAATGTTTCTTTTTATTTTCGGTCTTGTTGTTTTTAAGCGTGAATAGTTCAAAGGAAAAATAATGATTCAATCAACTACATCAGATATACACAATCGCTTGCAATGGTCGCTTTTATCATTACGTTTGGGCGTGTTTATCGTTATGTTAATGTGGAGCTTGGATAAATTTGTAAATCCAAGTCATAGTGCTATTGTGTTTGAGCACTTCTATGGGTTGAGTGGCTCAACAGATACAATTGCCTATATTCTAGGAAGCTTGCAAATAATTTTAGTGTTTGCTTTTGTGGTGGGGTTTAAGAAAAAAGTCACTTACGGTTTAATATTTTTATTACACGGCGCATCCACACTTTCTTCGTATGCTCAATATATAGATGGGTTCAATAATTTACTTTTCTTTACTGCATGGCCAATGTGGGCAGCCTGTTTTACATTATATTTAATGCGTGATGAAGATGTGAAGTATGTAGTGTGATTTTATAAACTAGTTTAAATACTCTTAGCCTAATTTAAATAGAATAAATTTATTTTCTTATTTTTATATTAATGATTTTTAATGAAATTTAAATGCGCTAGAAATAAAAAAGCCCAGCGAACACACAAGCTGGGCCTTTTGACAACAATTTGGTTGAGTCACTGCGTGTGCAATGACTCGGAATAAAAAAGCTTAGAGAACACACAAGCTAAGCTTTCGACAACAATGTGGTTGAGTCACTGCGTGTGCAATGACTCGGAATAAAAAAGCTTAGAGAACACACAAACTAAGCTTTTGACAACAATGTGGTTGAGTCACTGCGTGTGCAATGACTCGGAATAAAAAAGCTTAGAGAACACACAAGCTAAGCTTTTGACAACAATATGGTTGAGTCACCGCGTGTGCAATGACTTCGGATATAAAAAAGCCAAGAGAACACACAAACTAGGCTTTTTGTGACAACAATTTGATTAAAGTGCTAAGTTTTTCTTAGCGCGGTTGAGGTTGTGATTAACTAAATCATTACCCGACATTTTTACCGCTTCATAAAAATCTGATAGTGCAGCTGTGTCGTTTTTCGACATAATGCGTGCTATACCACGGTTACTTAAAGCGAATGATGTAAGCTCTCGACGTTTATAGCCGCGTACTTCGCTTTTATTTAGAAGCTTGATAGCTTCGGTACACAAAGATTCCGCGTGGCTGAAATTTTTAGATTTCACGCTTGCTGCGCAACGATTGAATGCAAGTTCATATTGACTATTTAAATCAGTTGCTTGCGCTGTGCTATTTAACACCGCGTCGTATTGGCCTTGCATAATTGCTTGCGATGAATCTGAGTCGTTAATTACCATCAGTTTGTAGTCACTTTGCTCAGCGATTGCAAAAGCTGAACATGTTAGTAATGAGCTAAGAGCAAGTCGTTTTAAAAGTGGTTTAAACATGATTAGTTTCCTCGTTAATCGCAGCATCGTTTGCTGATGAGTTAACTTTAGAGTAATCCCTCTAAATCGACAAACGATTAAAATAAACCTGATAGATGAATTTTTTTAACTTATAGAGTAAAGCCTTAATTAAACTTGCTATTCCAACTTGCAAGTAATGAAAAGTTCTTACTTCTTCTTTTTGGATCTTGTTATATGTGATTTGTGCATGAGTATTTAGCCCGTATTATAGGTATTTTTTAATTAGTGATGAGCTGCACGAAGTGTTTTGTAAAGTGAGAAATAGCTAAGTTAAAAATTAAACTTGGCGGTTAGACTGTTGTTACGAGAAATAGAAACCTTCTTCCCAATGGAGGCATCCACTCGCTGTGATGCACGAGGAGTGGCCGTATTAACTTTACGTGATGAAGAAAAATATGTGCTAAAAAATTAAGCTATTGCAGTGGTTGTCTCGCTTGATAACCAGTTCAGCGCAGATGTTTTAGATTTAAATATCTGCATAGTCATACCTGTTTTTTTATATAAATTGCAGTACGTATTACTCAATAGGTTTCCACCTTCAAGCCCCTCCTTTATGATAAAGGCTGTTTTTTTCGGTGCACTATTCTGGCGCTTTAAATCAGCTAAATACATCATTAGTTTTTCCAGGGCACCAGGCGTTGCCATGCACGAGTTGTCAAACTCAACTAATTCACACCAGTCACCGTGCTCTGCAATGATTTTTTCAATATAAGTTTGTTGAGTAAATGACAGGGCATCAATAATCTCTTCATTGAATGGGCCAACTGCGGTTGTAAAAAGCGTATTTTGACGTTGATAAAACTCAACAAGGCCATGGGGCTTAAAATCTGTGTATGGATAATATTTAGTTGAGGCTATGCTGTGCATTAGTTCAATCCCTGAGCCTTTGATATTAGTTAATAATTATTAGTATTTGATAATAGCAGCGAATTCAACAAGGTCAATATTTATACTCTAAATTGAGATGGTTTGAGTCATGAGCAGAGGGGGTTTATTACCATGTTGAACCCGCTTGTATATAAATTGCATTTTGCTCAGGGCCATGCGCAACATCCACACCGATAGTTATGCCGTAATGTTCATCGACTAGGTAGCGAATTCCTGTTCCGACTGTATCAATTGTGTTGGCTTTGGATAAACCTGAAAAACTGTCAGCAGTCCAGCCCATACCTGTAAACGCATTTAGCTTGATATGTTTGGTTATTTTGTAGCTGAGCTCAGCTTCTGTTACAAGCACATCAAACCCTTGGTATCGTGTTGCTGAGACACCACGTAAATTAATGCTGGGGGGAATGTAGACCGGGAGGCGTTTATTACTTCGATTGGTGACAGTGTCATACTGCATTCGTAATGCTAAGTTAATTCTATTGGTCAATTGCCAGTAATTAAGTGCTGTTAATTTTAGACTTGTGTAATTGACTTTACTACCAATACTTTCATCAAAGTAGAGGTACTCAGCTTTGAAATTATAGCCTTTTTCTGGGTTTAGAGGATTATCACGACTATCATACTCAAGTAAGGGACCAATTCCCGATGTATTGATATCTAACGATAAATGCTCTTTTATTATGTCGTTATCGAGCAAAAAATCTTCAATAGGGTTGTCTGCAAGGCTGATATCGACTTGGCGGTAAATCTGTTTTAAGCCATAAAAAAAATTACTATTACCATAACGTAACTTTAAGTTTTGAAAAACGGCAGGTCCTTCAATATTTAGGGATAACGGTGTAAGAAGCTCTATGTCGTCGAAGGTGTAAAAGTCTAGGTTAATACTCGCCCAGCCAACAATACCTTGGTAGCGTATACGGTCTTGATCCCAAAAAGTAATATGTCCAATGGCAGCACCTTTAGTACCATTTTTGGTGCCCATAAGGCCTACTAAGCTAATGCTATTTGGTAGTGTTGTGCCCGTTTTATTTTTCTTTTCATTATCGTGAAAGAATAAACCAACAACCCCTAAGCCAGGCCCTACAGCTGGCTCAGTGATAAAAGCAGGGATAGGTAAAAAAGAAATTGGCTCATCAATCTTTTGTTGATTATCTAGCTGTGTTTCTGCAGGCTTAATTGCATAGTCATCGTAACTAGAGGCAAAGGAGCAGCTGCTTATTAAAGTTGCAGCCAACAAATTCAGACATACAACTTTTTTCACTTATTTATTGCCTCTGTTTTTTGTTAACGAGAAGAGCATAAATTGCAAAACGATTAGAGCTGATAGTTAAACTCAATGCGATGATCGCCATCCATAAAATCAACATTTTCATTCCAGTTTGCAAAATAGCGTAAGTTCATTCTGGGATTTATTTGATAACTTGCGGCAAATTCGTGTGTTAAAATATGGCTTTGATCGTAACCGTAATAATGGTCTTTGTAGGTATCACTACCACCGATAGTGGTTAGCCAAAAAGGGTTATAGTTGAGCCAAATTTTGTCAGTAATTGTCACTTTTGCGTACATACCCACTAGGCCATAAGCGCCCATAATTGAATAGCCACTATCGCGAGTGCCGTCATCCTCTAACGTATTTTCGCCTAAAGATGTGCCTAAACCTGCTAATGGGTAAAAGGTAAAACGTCCCACGGGCTTTAATGCTTTGATATAGCTGTAGGATAAATCCATGCTTTCATCAGCCACTAAATTAGCATTCAAATTATAGTTGGCATCTATTTGAGTGGCACTCATTGTGGTTAGGTCAACAGAGAAATTACGAAAACGAAATGAATCAATAGAATCTGTTGTTACATGATCGCTTTCCCAACCAAGTGCGTCACCATAAATGCCCTTCACTTCAATAACATTCATTCCGGCAGTTGTTTCGACGCCTGTATCGTAAGCTTGCCCAACCTTAAGATTTATTCCTTTATTGGTTGCACCTGCTCCGACTTGAGTATAAACAGCTAGGGGATCTGACATGTCTTGAACTTCTTTTTGTTCAGCAAGCGCATCAGACAATGGAATTAGTAGTGAAAATAACAGAGTGATTTTTCGACAGTTCATGTGCTTTCCTTACACAAAGTGGAAGTGAAAAAGTACGCTTTAGTTACTTATAATCTATTTAAAGTATTAGTTCAATAGTATTAAAAATGAACAAAGGACTATTTTACAAGTAAGATAATATTATTTGATTTTGCACAAAATTAGATAAATAAAGTAATCAATTTATTCAATGAAAACTTGATTTAAATCGTTTTTTCGTAGTTCGGAACTAGAATAGCTATATTTTTAACCTATACTGAAATAGGCTCTTTTTAGAGTAAAGGTACTAGTTAAACAAAAAGGATGATTTATGAAAAAAATAATAGCGGCCGCTATTTGTAGCTTGGTCTCCACAGTGAGCCTCGCCGCTGATAAGCCAAATGTACTCGCCATTATGGTTGATGATGTTGCCCCCATCTCCCTAAGCGCATACTCTCACGGCATGACTTACCCAACGCCTAACATAGATCGTATAGCAAATGAGGGAGCACTTTTTACAGATCACTATGCTCAGCCAAGCTGTACCGCAGGTCGAGCCGCGTTCTTGATGGGTCAGTTGCCCATCAGAACAGGGCTAACAACTGTGGGTCAACCAGGTAATCCTTTAGGTATTAAAGAAGCCGATCCAACATTAGCTGAGTTTTTAAAAGACCGCGGTTATATGACGGCTCAATACGGTAAAAATCACTTGGGTGATTTAGATGAGCACTTGCCTACTAAGCATGGTTTTGATGAATTTTATGGTAACTTATACCACTTAAATGTATCCGAAGAGCCAGAACAAGCTGATTACCCAAAAGATCCTAAGTTTGTGAAAAAGTTTGGCCCACGAGGTGTTATCGAATCTTACGCTAATGGCAAAATTATTGATACCGGCCCACTTACTCGCAAACGCATGGAAACCTTTGATGAAGAGGTGTTAGAACGCTCACTTAACTTTATGGAACGAGCAGTAAAAGCAAAAAAACCATTCTTTATCTGGCACGCCACAAGTCGCATGCATGTTTACACTCACTTAAAACCTGAAAGTCGAAATTTAGCGACGGGCATTAGCTCTGAAGAAGATGTGTTTGGTAGTGGTTTAATAGAGCACGATGGGCATGTAGGTCAGCTGCTTGATAAATTAGATGAGCTAAAAATTGCTGATAACACCATTGTTATTTATACCAGTGATAATGGCCCTGAGCAGTCAAGTTGGCCTGATGCAGGGACGACTTCGTTCCGCGGTGAAAAGATGACAACATGGGAGGGGGGCGTTCGTGTACCTTTCTTAGTACGTTGGCCTAACAAAATACCAAAAGGCTTAAAGCTAAATGGTATTTCATCGCATGAAGATGTGTTTCCAACAATTGCTGCCGCACTTGGTGAAAAGAACTTGCGTGAAAAGCTTAAAAAGTCAGACAAAGTTTATATCGATGGTGAAAACAACCTTGATTACTGGACAGGTAAAGCGGATAAATCAGCGCGAAACTTTTTCTTTTATTACTATGAGTCTCAGTTAACAGCAATACGCTTTGGTCCATGGAAAATGCACTTTGCAACGAAACCAACGGGCTTATACTATGATGATATGATTACTCATAGCATGCCTAAACTTTTCAACTTACGTAAAGATCCATTAGAGCACTATGATGGCGTAACGGGTTTTCATCAAATTATGCGTAAGAGTTGGTTATTACAACCTATTATTGCAAAGCTGAATGAACACGTTAAAACATTTGTAGAGTTTCCACCTCGTCAAGAGTCTGCTTCTTTAAATGTTAACGAAGCAATAGAGAAAGCTAAATCACTGAATTACGGTCATTAACTACTATATAAATTTAGTTGAGAAAGGGCCATATTGGCCCTTTTTTACTTTATTTATTAATACTATTCATCATTTCAAGTTGCCCAACAAATTGCTGTATTTGCTGATTATTAGGTACTAGGCGTGCTAAGTTACGTGCGTAAAATAGTGCTTGAGCGTAATTTTTTTGTGCGGTGTACCACTGTGCTAAGCTATAGCTAATGTCAGGGTTGTTTGGTGTTAACTCAAATGCCTGTTCAAGAGCTGCAATAGCCTGTGGCATATCTCCTAAATCTTGTAACAGCAAGGCGTAGGTGAAGTGGTAATTGGCATTATCTCTTGCCAGCGTAGTCGCTTGTTGTAGGTGTGTTAGTGCTTTTCTCTTTTCCTTAGAGCGAACTAAACTCATCGCGAGCGCATAGTGAAGGTCAGCACTGGTATTATTGATAGCCAACCCTTGATTTAATATTTCTTTTGCAGCTAACTCATTTTGTTGGTTTCTGTATAAATCAGCTAAGTTAACATAAGCAGGTACAAAAATCGGCTCAATCTGAATGGCTTTTAAATAGTGAGCTTTTGCTTTTTCAGGTTGTTGCAATGAAAGTGCCAGATTGCCAAGGTTTGTATGCGAAAAGCCTCTTTCTGATTGATATAGTTGGTTTTTCTTATACTCTTCGAGTGCAGATTTTAAGCGCTTGGTATCTCGTTCGTTTAAACTACTTGGGAAGGGTTCCATTAACATGGGGGCTAAAGCACGTGCAGCTTCGCTCCTTATCGGTAAGTGTTTGTCATCAAGCAATGGGTTCAGCATTTTCCAGCGTTGATTAATATCAAATGGCATTGCCGCCTCTATGGCAGCTTGTCGCTTGAGTGGCTCAGGGTCTTTGACTGAGCGAACAATTCCAACAATGGCGTTATTATCAGGCGTTGTTGCTAAGCGGCTTAATGCTGACGCACGAATGATGTCAGGAAAGTCTTTATTCTGTACTATTTTCGTTAGCATGGTTGATGCATTAGGTAAGCGGTTATCTGCGGCATAAAAGGCTTCAGAAAAGTGCGCTGTGCCAAGATGTTTTGGATGTGGATGCCAGTCTTTTATTTTTGCAACCGCCCACTGTGGGGTTTTACTTTCGTGACAACTATTACATGCATTCGGGGCGTTGGTTTTTAATGTTAAGTCTGGGCGCGGTACACGAAAGCTATGATCGCGCCTGTCATCGACTTGCATATAAGTTGTTGCTGGCATATGACAATCAACACATTGACTACCACTTGTAGCCACTTTATGGCCGTGATGTTTTGGTGTGTCGAATATCTCCTGACTATGGCATTGTGTACAGGTTTGATTACCCGGTAGCTTTAATTTTCCAGAGTGAGGGTTATGGCAGTTACTACAGGTAACCCCCGCATTGAACATCTTACTTTGTAAAAAAGATCCCCATACATAGTCTTCATCCCAAACTTGTCCGTCAACATGGTACAGCTCGGGTGTTAGTAATGAACCTTGAAAAGTGTGTAAAAAGCTGTGTGGATCTTTGCGGTCATCAAGCTGTGAGCGGCGAGCATGGCACGTTGCACACATTTGCACTTGCTTGCTTTTTACGAGTGGTTGCACGCTTTTCATACTGCCATCTGCTTGTTGAGTAAAAAGTGGGGTTTGCTTTTTAATATTATGAGTAAAGCCCTTATCGGCAATGCTGCTATCGCCATCAGCCCATTTTATATGAGCTTGGGTATCGCCATGGCAGGCTTTACAGCTAACGTTAATACTTGAGTAAGTTGAATCAAAGCTATTAGTTTTAAGGTCAAATTGCTTTTTGAAATCAGTTGAATGGCAATCAGCACACATGTGATTCCAGTTTTGGCCTTTTTGCGACCAATGAAATAGGTCGTGCTTTTTCTGCTCTGGGTGAAGTACAAACCAACGTTGTCCCCCCTCAGCTTTACTACGCGAGTCCCAGGCAAATGGAAAAAGCTGTATGTGGCCTTTGCCCATATCAAACATGTATTGTTGTAATGGCTTATAGCCAAAAGTGTATAAAACTGGGTAGTCAGTTAGTTTGCCATCAAGGTTTGGCATGCTAATAAAAGGTTGTTGGTTTTGTTTGTAAAAACGCGCTTTCTGGTCTTCGTATTCGAGAGTTTGGTCGTTGAAATTACCGAGCACAGTAGCGGCTGTGGCTTTTTCCATTGCATGAAAATGGTGCGAAGACTGCCAATCTTGTACTTGGCTTTGGTGGCAGTTTACGCACTCTGGTTCGGCCTGTAAATTGAATATAGTCAATCCAATAAAAAAGCATACTACACGCACCATTAAATAATTCCTTTTTACTTTTTGCCCACACTTTTAATAAGTTATATTAGTTTTAGAGTGTAAGTAAAGCCAATGACAAAAAGAAAAACGCCTTGCTTTTAAAGCAAGGCGTATAGATTATTTATCTGTATCTTTTACAGCCTTTAGTTTGGCTGCATGGTCAATCTCAAATTCAGGCATGTTTTTATTGCCCTGTATTAAGTAGTTGTCCATCCAACGCATTAGACGAAGGCTGTAATCGTACTGAGCGGCAACCTTACGGTTACCATGTCCTTCACCTGGGTAGTAGACTAAGCGTACATCTTTGCCTTGTACTTTCATGTAACGGTAAAGCTCCATTGATTGAGCAGGGTGTACGCGTGGATCCTCTTTACCATGCATGATAAGCAGTGGTGTTTTAGATTGGCCCGCCCAGTAAATAGGGCTGCGCTCTAAATACCATTGCCATTTATCCCAAGGATATGAGCGTGCGTGAACCAGATTCATTTCGTTAGAAATATCCGTTGTTCCAAATTTTGATAGTTGGTTAGATACACCCACAAACATCACACTTGCTGCAAAGTGTTCAGTCAGCTTTGTTGCACCCCACGCTGAGGCATAACCACCGTATGAGCCACCGGTGATACCAACACGTTTTGTATCAACAAGTCCCATTTCTACAAGGTGATTTTTAAAATCGACCAAATCGTCAAATTCTTTGCCTGCATAGTCGTTTTGGCCTAGTTTTGAGTAATCAACCCCCTTACCTGTTGAACCACGGTAGTTAGGATAGAAAACAGCATAACCACGCGCGGCTCCCATTTGCCCAGGGCGAGAATAATTGGTTACCCAGCCATTTTTATCATGGCTTTCAGGCCCACCATGGACAGACATAATTAGTGGGTATCGGGTACCTTCTTTATAATCAAGAGGGTAAACCAATATACCTTCTATATCGACACCATCACGTGCTTTAAGTGAGATAGTCTCTTGTTTGGCAAAGCGTTTATCATTTAACCAAGGGTTAGAATCAGTTAAACGAGTTGCTTTATTACCACGGATAATAAACACCTCATTTGGATGCTTTGCTGTATTAGCGCGCACAGTTAAGGTTTTATCTGAATCAGACACACTTAAATTGCTGGCAATAAAGCGACCTTCTTCAATGATCTTTTTATACTTTTTACTGCCCGTTTTAATACTTGCAACAAAACTTTCTGTACCAACATTTGCGATGAAGTTTAGTGTATTGCGTTTATGAGACCATTCAAAATCAACGATATGGCCCATAAAGTTTGGTAGCCACTCTGTGATTTCTGCCGTTTTTGTATCAGCAATAAATAAGCGACCAGTAGCTGGATCATGTTTATCCTCAGCACCTAAAATCGCGATATACTTACCATCAGCAGATAATTCGGCATCGCCTAATTTACCTTCGGTTTTAAAAGATAAGGTTACCTGGTCATTTGCAACATCATATAAATGCCACATTGACTTAGTGTATTTGTCATCAATAAGAGCAGTTGGTTGAGTTTTAACAAGTAGTTTTTCACCGTTAGCTGACCAATTCATATCACTAACATAATCACTAACGTTTAATGCCGTTGGCTTTAATGGCGTGTCTGTTTTTGCAAGACTAACAATGAAAAGCTGTTTATTATCAAGACCAAGCTCATATACTTCTGCCATAAAACCTAATTTTTTTAGCTCTTTTTCAGACTTATCTTTGGCAGGGAGTGCTAAAATAGCGACTTGTTGATTGTCAGGG
This sequence comes from Pseudoalteromonas sp. 68 DY56-GL68, assembly GCF_041414825.1. Taxonomy (NCBI): domain Bacteria; kingdom Pseudomonadati; phylum Pseudomonadota; class Gammaproteobacteria; order Alteromonadales; family Pseudoalteromonadaceae; genus Pseudoalteromonas; species Pseudoalteromonas sp. 68 DY56-GL68. Next base: position 833,663 of record NZ_JAOCZL010000006.1, on the reverse strand, counting down.
CTTAGCTCGTAACTTGATATTGATGTGTCTTTTAAAGACATTACTTTTTGAGCTTGGCCACCGTCAACGGGTATTTGATACAGTGAAGTGAATTTTTCATCGTTTAATTTAGCAAGAAAATAAATGGTTTTGCTATCTTTAGACCATTGAATGCTGCCGATGTTAACCTTACCTGTAATGTACGGACGCTCAACGCCTTCATCATCAACAATGTAAAGTTCGCTGTAATTACGACCATTTTCATCTTTGTACAGTGTACGTGGCACTGAGCGGGTAAACGCAACCGAGTCACCATCAGGGCTTACGCTTGTTTGGATAACTGATTGTATTGTTGGAATGTCGTCAATTGTAATTGTGTCGTTGGCAGTAGCAAATGTACTTGAAAGACCAACGGCTAAGGCTAAAGCAGTTTTTAGCATAGTAGTTCCCTTCGCTTGTTATGTTCTGCGGTGATTATAGCAGTGTGGAATCGCATTAGTAACAAATGCGATCAGTGGCTGTAACGAATACCTAAATAAAACCGTCGACCATTCTTATAGATGCCCGTAGGAGCATACTGATTACGTTCATATGTGTAGGTTGTTTCGTTGGTAAGGTTTATTGCATCAACAATAATATCAAATTGTTTGTTTAGTTTTATGGTTAAATTACCGTCCAATTGACCGAAGTTTTCCATGATGGTTTCACCTACGCCAGTCGCAAAGTCAGTGCGATAATTGTATGCTAAACGGCCACTAAAGTGTTCGTTTTCGTAGTAGCTAGTTAAGTTTATTGTATGTTTTGAAGTACCAGGAATAGCGTTAAGGCTGGCATTATTACGTTTACTTCTTTGGCCATCAACAAAGGTATAATTTGCAATTAACCCGAAACCATAAAATAGTTCTTGTTGATAACCGAGTTCAAAGCCACGAATCGTACCACCACTGCCATTGATTGGTCTGTCTATTGTCATAGCAATGTTTTCATGCACTTCAACACCACGGTTAAATTCAATAAATGACTCAACATCTTTATTAAATAAAGCGGCAGACAATAGCCCTGCATCAGCAAAGTACCATTCAAGGCTCGCATCAAATTGATTTGCTCTGTAAGGGTCTAAATCAGGGTTACCGCCTTGACCTTGTGCTTGGGTGACATTGTAGTTGGTAGAAGGCATTAAGTGATTATATTGCGGGCGAGACATGACTCTGGCTACACTAAAGCGAGAAATCACATCATCGGTAATATCAATGTTGAGGTTTATACTCGGCAGTAAGTCTGTGTAATTTTTATAGTGGGTTTGCCATTGATAGCTGTCCGGAAGCTCAATAGGTGATGCGATGCGAGCATAAGCAGCGCTATCTTGACGAGTATTAACAACTCGTAGCCCAAGGTTTGCGTTGTATGTATCGCCATTTAAATTTAGCTTAACATAGCCCGCAGTCGTTCTTTCTTGTATATCAAAACGACTGGCTTTTTCTTCCTGCTGTTCAAAATTAAGTGTATTAAATTGCTCTGCAAGTAAATTGATATCAACATAGCTATAGTTTTTTAAAGTATGCTGATTACCAATGCCGGTTAAAAAATCATCTGGGATAGCAGCAGGAAAATCAGCGAGTGTCCAAGCAAGTTGCTCTGTTAATTGATCGTATGAGCCATTAATTGAGCGTAAGCGAATAAAGTCACGTTGATGATCACGGTATTTTACGCCAAATTTTATAGAAGAAATAATTGAATGATCAACGGCACGTTCAAAGTCAGCTTGTATATAAAGCTCTTGATCAGTGGAATCTTGACTGTCGTTTCTGGCCTCGGTGAGTTGCCATTGTGCAGCATCAAGAGGTGAAATGGCATAATCAGCAATGATATTTTGTTGTTGCCGTGTGTCGACACTAAACGCCGTATTTGCTGAGAATTGAGAGGTATAGTCTTGCTTTGAGCCTCCACCGCCATGAGTAAAGCCTAACTGGTAAGTATTATGCCACAAATCAGCCTGTTGCGATGCGATCAACTGAATACTGCTCGTGTCGATTTGTGATTCTCGCCAAATAGCTTCCATTGCAGTGCTATAAGGCCTATTTATATCAGTGACTTTGCTATAACGAGCAAAAGCCAATGTATTGTTGATGATTTCAGCGTCATGAATGCGGCCCCCTCTGGCAAAAACGCTACTTGGTTGCCATAAAAAGTTTTGGTTACTGTTATCGGCATCAAGCACGGAATACAAGCCATTTAGTTGAATATTCCAATCAAAATTAAGTTGGTGCTCAAAAGCAAATGTTGCAGTGGTAAGAATTCGACGTTGCTTAAAGAGTGCCGAACCACCACCGCCTGGCGTCCAAACTCGATTTATATCGGCTAGCCTGTCTACAGGGGAGAGGCTGTTATCATCATTCAAGGCGTAGTTTTGTTCGTGCCACCCCCATGACTCTAGGCCATCACGACGTAATGAGCGCTCATTTCGACTAAAAGTTAGTAATAAGCCAGTGCTCTGTGCACTATTTTTCCAGTTATAGAAGCTCGCTAGTTGTGGATCAAACTCACCTGATAGGTCGTTATACTGCAGTTGCGTATTTATCACAAAGTGCTTATTCGGTGTTGTAAGAGGGCGCATAGTTTTTATGTTAACCGCTCCCCCTAATGATCCTTCATCATGGTCCGCTTGTGGTGTTTTATAGACTTCGAGTGAAGCAACTAAATCAGCGGGCAACAAGGTATAGTTAAACCCTCTGTTGGGTTGTGATGAAATCCACCAATCGGCTGATGCAATTGATTGACCATTTAAATAAGTACGGTTTTGCTCTGGTGTTGTTCCTCTAACACCCACTCGCTCACCTTCACCTTGAATACGTGATAATGAAATACCGGTCACACGTTGGAGTGCCTCTGCGACATTTTTATCAGGAAATTTACCGATATCTTGTGCGCTAATAGTATCTATAATTGATTGACTATTTCGTTTATCATGGAGCGACTTGACAGCGCTGTCATTAAAGCCCCTGATTTGAATGGTTTCTAAAGCGTTCTTTTCTTTATCACTTGTTTGAGCAAAGCTGTACGTTGAACTAAATACAAGTAAAATAAAACCAATATAGGTAAAAATGTTAATAAAATTGAGCGTTCTTAAAGCCATGCCAAATCCAATAAAGCGGTTAATGTGTTCTTCAAGTTGCCTCATGATAATAAAATCAAGAGTTTGTTGCTTGTTGTCAGTACCTTATTTATATTTTACGCTTTCTCGATTAATTTAACCATAGATTAACCTGTGTAACAATTGAACAAATGTCGATGTCAACCCAACAAAAAGTAATGCTTAACGATGTCATCGTTGACTTTGTGAGCCTGAAAATAAAAATACAGAACGAATGGGTTGATGTAGAGTCTAGGCAATTAGCCTTGTTGTCTTTGTTATTAAAAAAACAGGGCGAAGCTGTTTCACGAGAACAGATTATGGATGCGCTATGGGGAGATGTGATCGTCAGTGATAACTCGGTGAGTCAACTGGTCACTCAACTTCGAAAAAGCCTTCATGATAATAAGTCTCCACCGCAAATTATTAGAACGATTCCTCGCATCGGCTATCAGCTAATTGCCAATGTGAGTGAACCGCCAACACTGTTTGATAAGGCTCGTCAACATTCACCAAAAAAGATGGCATTGTTTGGCGTCACAGGTATTGTTGTCGGTGTAATTAGCACTTTACTTTTACAGTATTTATTCACGGCAAAGGGCAAACCGACAGAGTTTAACTACCGTGCTCGCGTGACATCTGCACCAGGCACTGAGGCTTTTTTACGTTACTCCCCTGATGGACGATATTTAGCGTTTAGTCAGTCAAACGAATTACAAAATCAGTTTGACTTAGCTGTATTCGATCAACAAAGCCAAACAGTTCATAATATTAAAAGCTCAGGTTATTCCGAAGAAGCACCAGTATGGTCACCAGATGGTCAGTGGTTGGCATATTATCGTTATGACCCGTTACGCTGTGATATTCGCATAATAGGTGTTAATAACGCGATTGAAACATGGCGTTTGAGTCCAGAGTATACCTTAACACAGTGCCAGCCCAGCAGCGCTCCAACACGGCTCAAGTGGTATAAGCCAGATGCACTTTTTGGCATCGTTTGGCACGACAACCAGCCCCGTTTGATGAAATACACGCTGAGTTTGGGTGATAAAGTTAAAGTGCAAGATACAACCTTGATAGGGGAGTTTAAACCTCTCGCGTTTGATATTAGTGGCGAAGGAAAAATGCTGATTGTTGAAAAGCAGGGCATTTGGTACACACTAAGCGAAGTGAATTTGTATAACCTGAGTGAGCAGCGCATTATTAGTCGTCAGCAGTATAAACAACAGCCCATCTATGGCGCGTTTGCAAAACATATTTGGTCAGTGGAAGATGAACTGATGCGCAGCACATTCCAGGGGGTAAAACACTCATTACATAAACCTATGGGGTTTATTGCCAGTTTAGATGTAAACCCTGTTAATGGCGACGTTGCCCATGCAGAGGGGTTAGCGCAAATAAATGCCTATCAACTCAGTTTACATAAAGGCAGTGACGGAATAAGTGTTGATAAAACCACTCAGCTTGCCTCTTCAACCCGTATGGACTTCATGCCTACCGTATCAAGCAATGGTGAGCAGGTTGCATTTATTTCTGTACAGCGTCCTGGTGTCACTCGGTATTCTCAAGCAGAGATTTGGATTAAACATCAACGCCGAAAAGGAGCCAATCGAGTGGCTCAATTACCCAGCCATATTACGCCAAAATACCTGCAATTTTCGCCTAATGGCGATACATTATTGTTGCTAGATGAAAGACAAAATGTGTATTTAATAAATTCTTTTTCACGCCGATTGGTCCCTGTTATTTCAGGCTTTGAGCAATTGAATGCGGTTCGTTGGTCTGATGATAGCCAAACTATTTTTTATCAAGCAAAATCGCAGCAGGGTGAATGGCAAGATTGGCAGTATGATTTGCAACTGAGCAGTAACTCATTAAAGGCAAATAATGTGACACCCCGCAGGTTATCGCCAGCTCAGCCTCTGTGGCAATTGAATCCGTCCTACATTAACTATGAGCGCACATTGCGTGTTTATCTGTCAGCAGCTTTAGAGCAACATGTTCCCTTATCACAACTATTGCCATCACTTAGTTTATATAAGCCAGCCTTATTTGAAGGGGGGATGTATTATATTCTTCGCGAAGGCCATCAGTTATCTTTGTATTGTTATGTCATTGCTTCACAAAAAAATATATTTATTAAAAAACTAGGTGCTTATGGGTTAGATATAGGAGTTAATTTGACAATGAGTAGCTCTGTGGATGGAACACAATTGGTGTTTAGTCAGGTTGATGGTGTTGAAACTGATATTTTGTTACATCAAGTGGTTAATTAAGTAACGTTAAAAAGGCTGAAATGGCTTGAGTACTCCAGTTTCTGTCGCGTGCTTCATTGAGCGCAGCTTGTGCAGAGAACTTAGCTTGTTCGATTTGTTTTTGTTGTTGTTGAAGTTTGGCCTGTAGCAACAATAGTTGTGGATGGCTTTTATCTAGTTTTAATGCATCATCTAATGCCTGTTGAATATCAGCAACGGGTTCGTTTAATTCAAAAAGAAGTGCTGCTAAATCGCGCTTAGCTCTAAAGTGGCCTTGTACGGCTGCCGCAATTAGCCATTTTCGTGCTTTGTTAGGTGCATAATCAACATACTGTTTGTTTAATAACTCACGACCAAGGCGATATTGAGCATTAGCAAAACCATTTTGCGCGGCCAATAAAACCCAATTTAAGCCTTTTTGCCTGTCTACTCGACCATAATCACCGCGCAGCAAATTAGCGCCTATTCGGTATTGAGAATTAGCGTAACCATTGCGAGCTGAGGTAAGTAATAACTCACTACTGGCGGTGTCTTTTTGCCAGTGATATTTTAATAATTTACTCGCATTGTACTTATCAGAGCTTAACCAATTAGCAATATAGTATTGAACTAGTGCATTGCCTTGTTCGGCTGCATCTATTAATTCGCTTATTTCACTTTGGTAACTTTTTTGCTGACGCTGAAAACTTTGCTGGTATTGCTCACCTTTGAAGGTTGTAAAGTGATAGAGCAAAGAGCGATTATAATATGCGTGCTCTATCTCGCTAGGTGCTTCATATTGCCAACGTTTGACAGCATTTATGAGAGGCTTGTCAAACGTATTTTTGGGGTAAGAGTCTACGAGTGTAATATCGCCAACAGCGCCGTTTTTATCAATATCAAACTCTAACCAAACCCAACCCTCTAAACCATTGTTGTAGGCGTGTTCGGGGTAGGTTGGTTCAACGGTATAGCTACGATACACACTTTGTTCATGCACAGGCTCTGCGGTTAGTTCTGGGCGCAGTTCTTGATCATACTTTTCATAACTAATATTCGTTAACAAGGCTGCGTATGCATCTTCAAGTGCTTGGTGTTGTTGTTCACTTTGTTTGGCGATAAGCCTTGCAGTATCGCGTGCTTCTTCTAGGCCAAAATCAGCGGCTAAATTAAACCACGCATAAGCTTTGGCAGGGTTTTTCTCACGGCCTTGACCATGCAAATACATAACACCAATATTATATATCGCATCTACATTACCTAACTGAGCAAGCTCGTAAAACTGTTGCTGAGCTTTGTTATAATCGCCTTGATGATAAGCTAAGGTGGCATCGAGAAGATCGGCTTTTACACTACAAGATAAAAGAGCATAAGTGACCAGCCATGCAAATAGTTGCATGGTTCGAGTTGCACGTTTTGCATCTTTTGGGTGAGTGGTTATGAGCGACACTGGTAATTTATTTTAAGATTTTAAAAGCTCTTTAGTCATTGATTGTACTTGTTTTAGCCATGATTGCTAGAACAACACATGCTATTTAATCAATAAAAAAAGCGGTGAACAAAGTCCACCGCTCAAAGACCTCAGGGCATTGAGGCTCACCATCCATGGCGATAGTCGGATACCTGTGTTAGCAAGTGTGTCGACTAGAAATTGAAACGAACCCCAGCAGAAAAGCGACGCCCGTCAGCATATACGCCTGTAAGTGCTTGCTTAACGCCTTCCTCTTGATAGCTGAAGGTATGCTCATCTGTTAGGTTGGTTGCTTCGAAAACAGCGGTGATGTTTTCAGTGATATTAAAGTTAAAAGTGGCATCAACTTGGCCGTAATCATCTTGATAACCAGGCCATGCACGACCTGTGTCGTAACCAGTACGGAAGTTATAAGAAATTCGACCGCCAAAACGTTCAGTTTCGTAGTAAGTGCTGATGTTATACGTATGCTCAGAAATACCAGGAATAAGCACATCGTTGCCTTCTAAGTCTTTTGACTCTCCATCAACAAATGTGTAGTTAGCCGCGACCCCAAACCCTTCTGTTATTTCTGTTTGGAAACCAAGCTCTATTCCTTTTAATGTGCCTGACGGACCATTAATCGGACGGCTTATTTCAATTTCCACACCGTTAAATATTTCGGTTTGGGTGTTATTGCCTAAAGTAGACTGTAAGTCTTTATAGAACAGAGCGGCTGAAAAAATGCCTGCATCAGCGAAATACCACTCGTAGCCAACATCAAATTGTGTTGCACGGTATGGGTCTATATTTGAGTTACCACCCGTACCTACACGAGTTTCTGTGTTATAGGTTGTGGCATTCGTCATTGCGGCGTAGTCTGGACGCGTCATAACACGTGCAGCACCAATACGAAGTAACATGTCGTCATTTAAGTCAATTGCTAAATTTAAGCTTGGAAGAATATCAAAGTAACTGGTTTCTTCTTCTTGCCACGCTTTAGCATCAGCAGGTCCTACATAGGCACCTGTGGTTTGTTTGGTTTCAACTAAACGCACACCCACGTTACCACGCATACCTTCCACATCGATATCTGCTTTTACATAACCTGCGAAGATGTTTTCTTCGATTGCAAAGTTACTATCGAACAGTAGGTTATATTGCCAATCAAGGGCATCACCATCACGACGTACTTTTCCAAGATCCGTCATTGCATAATCACGCAATGTACCGCTTGATCCAATATCCGATAAGAAGTCGCTTGGTGCAGGGTTCGAATAGTCGGCTAGGCTCCAGTTTAGATCTGTGCGAGTCTGTGACTGCAAGCGAACATTTTCACGCTTGTGATCACGGTATTTAACACCGAACTTAATTTTACTGAATACTGCGACATCAATTGCACGCTCAAAATCTGTTTGAGCATAGTATTCTTTATCGAGTGCATCATTTGAGTCGTAACGTAAAAAGCCTAAATTCCATAAACTACCATCGGCAGGATCGTTGGCGTAACTTGTTTCAATACTTTCAGTGTTTGCCGCGTTGTAGCTATGTACCGTGTTACCTTCCCAGCCAACGCTTCGGTCTGTTTGAGTTCCTCCCGAACCTTCTGTTACACCAATGTGGTAAGATGATTTCCACGTTTCGCCTTCATGAACCAGTTTAATATCGTATGAATTGGTTTTAAGTTCTGAATTACGAACTTTTGTTTCATCAAGAACATTATTCCCTGTTTCAGATAAACCAAAGGTACCAGCTTGGGCGAAGCGACCTACCTTGTCATGATCAACAACATCTAAAGACGTGTATTGTGAACCACCATAGCCAGGTAACCAAAGGAAGTTTTGGTTGGCATTATTGGCCTTCATGGTTGAATCAAGTGCATTGAAGGTAATATCAATATCGTCTGTTGGGCGGTATTGAAGTGTTAAATTGAAACCTGTTCTGATTCTTTCTTGGGTGAACATGGCTGAACCACCACCACCAGGTGTGTACACATCTTCAATAACAGAGCCATCTTCTAGGGTTACATCACGGTGTGTCCAGCTCCATGCTTCAATACCATCGCGACGAAGATTACGTTTTTGTTTAAAAACAGAGACGAGTGCACCAAACGTTTCGTTGTCATTTTTCCAGCTGTAAAGACCTGCAAGTTGTGGGTCTGTTTCGCCAGAAACCTCGCTGTGCTGCATCAGCACTGAGCCTGCTATTTTATTTGCTTCAAGATCGAGAGGTTTGCGTGTTCTAACAATTACCGTACCACCGATCGAACCTTCATCAATGTCGGCTTCAGGTGATTTATAGACTTCAAGGCCTGATACTATTTCAGAAGGAAGCATTGTATAGTTAAAGCCCCTGCTTGCTGATGAATCGACCCACCAATCTGCAGAGCCAACTGCTTGGCCATTTAATAAAGTACGGTTTTGGTTTTCTGAGGTACCACGAATACTAATACGTTCACCCTCACCAAACGCGCGACTCATTGATACGCCCGTTATACGTTGTAGCGATTCGGCAACATTTTGATCAGGAAACTTACCAATATCTTCTGATGTAACGGCATCTACAATTGAGTTTGCATAGCGTTTTGTATTGAGTGACTTTACAACGCTGCCGCGAATACCGCGGACTTGAATAACTTCTACTTCATCGGTGGTAGCTTTATCTGCCTCATTAGCAAATACAGGTAAACTGATACCCGTACTTACCAATGACAAGCTGATAGCTAAACTTAATTTATTTTTGTTCAAGCTTAACATTGTCGATCCCCTTGAATTCGAACTGTTGTCTTATCATTTGTGTTTGTACTTGTGTGGATGCACATAGCACTGAATTGTTGTCAAACTAACGCAACTTCATGTTGCTTATTTTTCTTGCTCTGATTTTAGGCAGCGCTGTCATTTTTAGTTTGAGAGGCTATTAAACGCTTTTAAATGCAGGGGAGTCTTGAATCTGATTGAAAAGTTGTGAAATGTTAAAAATAGATTAAATTAAATGATTTTTTCTAGTTTATTTAATTGAATTAACAGTGTTTTTTAATTTTAAAAAAGTTTCGTTTCTTTAATAAGTTAAGTTTACTTATTAATTTTGAGGTAAAAATTAGCGCATGATTCATAACTTATAGATGTAAAAGTGTGCAAATATTCGCTATTTGAACTCGTAATTATTAACAGTTCTTTGTGAATGTGGCGACGCGAACAAACGTGTTTTAGGCACGTTTATCCGCATTTTAGTGAAGGCTATTAGGCACCTTGTCGCTTAATTAAGCAAAAGTGCTTTTTACCACGTTGGATTAGCCAATACTGGTCAAATAACCCAAAATCAAGCTCTTGATTATCTGAGGTTACTTTATTGCCATTGACACTAATGGCGTTACTGTCTATTAGTTCCCGCGCAATACGCTTTGATTTAGCTAACCCAGTCTCTACTAATAACGCTAGCATGTTTTGCGTTGCACTTGCTATGCAAGGCAAACCATCGAGTTCTAATTGTTTTAGCTCACTTAAGCTCAACTGCTGAACATGACCTGTAAATAAAGCGTGTGTTATGCGCTGTGCACTTTTAAGTTCTTTTTCACCATGAACAAAGCGTGTCATTTCTGCTGCGAGTATCAGCTGTGCTTCAGGTTTAGCTGTACTTGCTTTGTCTCGTTGTTCAATTGCATTAATGTCTTCACAGCTTAAAAAGGTGTAATAGCGTAAAAGCGTGTAAACATCAGCGTCGCTTGTTGATAACCAAAATTGGTAAAAAGCATAAGGAGACGTTTTTGTTGCATCGAGCCAAATAGCGCCTCCTTCTGTTTTTCCAAATTTAGTGCCATCTGATTTTGTAATTAACGGCAAGGTTAAGCCAAAGACTTGAGCGCTATTTTGCCTGCGAGTAAGATCAATACCACTGACAATATTACCCCATTGATCGTTACCACCAATTTGTATACTACAACCATACTGACGATTTAGCTGTGCGTAATCGTAAGCCTGCAGCAAAGAATAACTAAATTCAGTAAACGAAATACCTTGCTGAGCGCGGTGCAGGCGCTGTTTTACTGACTCTCGGTTGATCATATTATTGACAGAAAAGTGCTTACCTACATCACGGAAAAAAGTGATGACATCTATATCCTTAATCCAGTCAGCATTGTTAACCGTTAGTAAGGGTTTATCTAAATGAGGCAATAATAAATTTTGAATTTGGCTTGTTAATGCCTTAACCCAATCTGTGACTATCTGCTCGCTATTTAAGTTGCGCTCATTAGCTTTAAAGCTAGGATCGCCAATCATACCTGTCGCGCCACCTATAAGCGCAATTGCTTGATGGCCCGCGTCTTGAAAGCGCTTAAGCATAATAAGTGGTACTAAATGACCAATATGAAGGCTTCCCGCAGTTGGGTCGAAACCACAGTACACAGTTTGAGGTGCATCATCGAGTTGCTGCTGCATCTGTTCAATGTTACTGGCTTGAGCAATTAGCCCGCGATCATTTAATTGTTGAATAAGTGTCATCTGTCTTGTCTTAATTTTTACTATCAGGTTGACAGAGTACGGATAGAGAACAGCGATTTGTATGTCTCAAAAGGGACAGTTTTAGGTTTATTGCGTAATTAGGTGGTTTAAGAAAAGCTGGAAAAGTTCACTTAATGAGGCCACGTGTAATTTTGCATAGATGCGTTTTCGGTGGTTTTTAACTGTGCCTTCAGATAAACCAAGCTGGGTTGCTATTTCTTGGCTATCAAGGCCTTGAATAATTAAGGTTACGATTTGTTTTTCACGTTTTGTAAGTAAGTGCTGACCAAAAGTGAATAGAGCATGCTTAATTAATTCGCGTTTTTTCTCAGTATGAAGCGCAGTTTGCAATAAAGATTCAGCGAGAAGAAATTCTGCTTGTAGCCAATGTTGCTGACATAGTGACTGAATTAGACAAAAGTGTGACTTTAATGTGTTTATATCTTCGCGAGTAAATACATGGTCTTTTTTGGTTTTGCCTAAGTAAATAATGACCCAGCGCTCAGGCTCTATCTCAATAACGAGGCAAAGCTCATCTTGCCAACCTGTTTGTAAGTAAAAATGTGAGTAATCGGTTGAGGAGATTTTAGCTTTATTGTTCATGATATCCTTTAAAGAATGAACCCCTTGTTTTTTGTTGCTTAAAATCATCTGATAAAAGGGATCATCACGAAACGATGCCGTTAAGTAGCGCTCAAAAAGTAGCTCACGTGACTCTTTAATTGAGTCATACAAATAAATTGGATGTTTATTACCTCTTAAACCCGTTATAACAGCACAATCAAAATTTACAATATGATTGATAAAAGCCACTAACTTAGGCGTAAACGTGACTGAATTAATTGCCGAAATGGAAGCGGCGAGTAACTGATTAAATGTTTTTTCTATCATGAGATTAAGAGGTAATAATGCGCTCGGTACATCATAACGCAGGGAGGAGTATTTTTAAAAGTGATGGGTGTTATGAGAGTGATGTGAGGTGTAAAAGTTTAAATAAGCTAATGTAATGGCTTATGTAGCCGATAAAGATCTATCTTATATAATCAAGGACGTGTTATGAAGATTAATCCTGGCGCTATGTTGTTTGGCTTAAAACAAAGCAAAAACAATCAACAAGTTAAATTGGCAACACCTGTCGATGCTGAGCTTCGCTTAAATGATGAGTTAAGTAAGCTTGCAACAGATACTTTCCAAAAAAGCGCAACACCTGAAACAGAACCAACATACACAAAGCCTCTTACCATGAGTGCTAGCAAGATTGATTTGAGCAAAACAATTGATGAAGCGATGCGAGAAAAAGCGATTGCGTTAGGGGAGCTTTATTTGCCAGGTGGCAGTGTACCACAAGCTGTGGAGAAGATGTTGTCGCCTTATGACAGGCTGATGTCAGATATAAGTCAGCAGCAGCCAGCTTTAGCGGATAAAGATTGGGGAATTGCTATTAATCAATCTGGCAAATTAGAAGCAACGGGTGCGCTTACAGACAATGAAAAAGAATTTTTAGAAACCAAGCTAAACAACTCAAAAGTTTTAGTAACGGCTATTAATGAATTTAAGTCTAGTTACCTAAAAAATATTGTGTTTGAAAACAATGGGTGGGGCAAGTTTAATGTTACTAAAGAAAACTTTGCTGATGTGTTCGATTTCAAAGAGATACTAGAAGCTTCAAGAAGTGACGAAGGCTTTTATAAGACATGGGGCTACAAAACCAGTTGGTTAAAGTTATATGACAATGTTTTAGCACAACTGAGCATGAATACAACACGGAAATAACCAAATTCTACGCTAATTTTTTAAAATTTGAATAAGCCTGGTTTTTCCCTATTTGCCTTTAAAGCTAGGTAAATCGTTAATACAAGGGCTACAATCGAGCCTCCTCTTTTTAGTACTGTTTATCAAGAGTAATGGTTGGGTGCTTACCGGTAAGATGAAATGATAGATTATTTTCTTAGTATTCTAATGATACTTTCAGCGACTCTATTTTTATTCTTAATAGTTTTGTTTATTTTAGCTCCAAAATACGCAAAGAAAGAGCTTTTCAAAAGCTATTACAGTGGAACAGGTGCTATTTATAATGGTTTTAAGCTATTCAGAACTAAATACTATCGAGAAGATAAAGTGTCGGTATGTAAAGCCATAAAATATTCATCTCTAGCAGTCGTAGGATTATTTATTCTTATGGCTTTTTTAATCAAGTTTGGTGTAAAACTACAATAGCAGTTTGAGAAAGATATATTGAGTTTGGAAACTTTAGCTTATAGATTATAACGGCTGATTAACTCGTCAATTTTTCTTCTCACTGGGGCGACCACATCTGATTGGTTTGCTAGTATGACGACAATGAATCCACTATCAAGATGAATATCTAAACGCGCATCAACCCCTAAATAGGCACCGCCGTGTCCTACTTTACGATTGTTAGGCTCGCCACTTACAGAAAAACCATAGCCATACCAAAAAGCAGAGTTATATTGTGTCTTCTCAGAGTAAGCGTCTTCGGTAAAAGCTTTACTGAGTAATTTAAATTCGGTTAGAGCCAGAGAAAAGTTATGTAAATCTTCGAGAGTAGAAAAACCGCCACCTGCGGGGCTGCCTTTAACCGCTCTGGTGTAACGGCTGTCTACCCAGTGGTCGCTATACGATCTTTTTAAATAACCAGACGCTAAGTTATTTGTTACCGAATCAAGCTCGAAACTTCCTGAATTAGGCATATTTGCTTTATTGTAAATATTTTTTTGAACATATTCGTAATAGCTTTCGCCAGAGACTTTTTCGATAACTAAGCCAAGCATTAACATTCCTGAGTTACTATAGCGGTTTCGTGTACCTGGCTTGAATAGCAGTTTGCTCTTTGATATGAGTGGCTTGTATGCAGCTAGATCTCTGTATATTTCTTTATTACTTTGATTAAATTCGTCGTTAAAAAAGTTTCCTAATCCTGATGTATGTGTCATGAGCTGCCTGATAGTGATCAAATCAGCGTGTTCTTTGGGTAGCCAGCTCTTATCAACATACTGGATTAGCTTATCTTCAAATTTTAATTTCCCTTGCTCAATTAGCTGTAACGCCGCAATTGCAGTGAACATTTTGTTGATTGAGCCTAAGGCAAATCGTGTATCTATTTCATTTTTTTCATGCCATGTTCGATTCGCATAGCCAATAGCGTCTTGATAAATGATGTTACGGCCTTTAGCGACTAAGACAGAGCCTGAAAAAGCATTTTTAGCAGCTAGGTTATTTATAAAGCTAGTCAGTGCTTTTTTTAGTTCTTGCTTAGAAATCGGCTTTTTAGGTATTTCCTGGGATTCAGGGTCTTGTAATGTGAAATAATTAAATTTATGAGGAGGGTTCTCCTCTTTATTGATGATTAGGTTGTATTTTAGCTGATTGTTGCTGGATATAACTTCGACTATTTCATTGTTACCTTCGGATGGTAAAATGTTTACTAGCTGGAGCTCGCCATAGGTATTTTGGGAGTTTAGAAAGACGCCTACATGCGCATCAATACCAAACCTTTCTATTACATTTTCAGACATATTATTAGAAACATAATCAATGACCTCAAGGCGCGAGCCTTCATTAAATACGTTGATGAATGTGGGAGCTAACACTTTATTCGCTAATGAGGGGAGAGAATAAAGTAATGTGGTTATGATTAATAAAAACGTTTTCATTGAAATTCCTTTGCTGATGAAAAGACAGAGTGGAGATAGTGTTAGTTGTTTTATCTTCGTCCACTACTTTTACGCGGCAAGAACTAATTTTGACGTTCATTAAGTGCAAAAACTGCTAGTTAATACCAATAATAAGATGATGCTAAATTAATAACTCTATGTTTGTTTTACAAAAATGTATGCGCGAATTTACTGTGTACTCGGTAAAGAAAATACCTTCTGCTATCTTCTGAATACTTCATTTTTACCTTCTACTAGCAATTTATCGCTGTTTCATAAATGCGACAGCCAGCCCTGAAGAAACAAACGTGACCCCAGCTCCAATATTTAGCCCTGAGACTAGCTTGGGCTTATCTTTCAACCATTTAAAGAGTTGCGATGAAAAAACACCCATTAGGCTAAAGCCAATTGCTGTTAATATCGCAAACCAAACCCCGTAACCAATCATTTGAATTGTTACTGAACCCAAGTTAGGGTTCACAAACTGGGGTACAAATGCCAGAACAAAGATCCCTGGTTTGGGATTTAATGCAGCTGAGAGAAAGCCGGTAGAAAAGATAGTTGTTAGAGATTGCTTCTTAGCAGGCTCTAATGAAAAGAGGTTTTTCGTACGTAGCACTTTTACACCTAACCAAATTAGGTAAGCGGCACCGACTAGTTTTACGACATAAAATGCGACTTCAGAGGTTTGAATTAACAGTGTCAGGCCAAAAGTAGCGGCAATAACATGAAATAAAATACCCGCACCAGAAGACACTCCCGACATAACCGCCGCCATTCGACCTTGGCTTAATCCTCGTCCAATCGCGAGTAAATTATCTGGCCCAGGAGAGATAACGAGCAATAAGCAAGCAAGTGTATAAGTTACAAAAACCTCGAGTGGGAACATGAAACCTCCTTGTTACATGGCAAATAAAGCAAATAACTATATGTTTAAAGACGATGTGTACTTTATTTATACTTTCATTGAATGCTGCTTTTGTAAACTAGTTATATGGACTAATGTAAAGAAGAACTCGATAGGGGAAAGGGTTTTTAACCTTTATTCGTATTGATATTGGTGAGTTATTTTTGGCAAAAAGCCCCAGGAAACCTAGGGCTTAATAGTGTTACAAGCTCTTTTTCGGTGGCAGTGCAACGTTTGCGAATATAAGGCCTGCCACGAGCGACATGAAGATCAAAAAGGTTTGTTGACCAATGTGATCAGCATATACAAAATCTTGACCCTCAATTAATGAGTTAAGACCAATATAAGTTTTACTGCCCGGAACCAATACAATTAAGCCTTGCATAGCAACAATAGAAGCAGGCGCATTTGCTACACGGTTAAATAAATTACTAAACACACCCACAGCAAGTGCACCAACAAAAGTACCTAATGTGTAATCTAGATACATTGCTGAGCCAATACTGGTTCCATAAGCAATAAAGCCAGAGGCAATAGACCAAACGGCATGTTTAATCTTGGTTCTAAAAATGACAATTAGGCTACTACACAGCATAAAAATAGCCAGCCATGCTGTCCACTTGGGTAATGGCTCAGGTTGTATAAAGTCTGTTTGTCCAAAGAGGGCAAAGCCAATTCCAATCCCTATAAAAGCACCAAAATAAAGCTTAAATAACAGCATAAAGGAGTCCATCACCCTTGCTGTACCAGATACTAAGTGTCTTGCTGCAAGTTCAGCGAGCCCAAGGGCAAGGGCAAGCCCAGGTATAAACACAATAATGGCAGAAAGCACTACTAAGCGTATGTTTATTTCGGCATCAAGATAGACACTAATTGCACAGGCTAAAATTGCTGAAACGATTGCGACTAATGGTTCGAGCATATGAGCGACACGTTTAGAACGTGTTGACCAAAGTACAAATAAATAAACAATGAGCGTGAGTAATGCTGACCAAAATACGTCATTCCAGCTGGTGCCCATTAACATTGCAAATGCACCACCAGAGGTTGCAAACGCGACACCTGTGGTAAATTTGTTGTACGGATTAGGCATGGTGTAAATAATGTCGAGCTGTTTATCAACCTCTTGTAACGTTAACTCGCCATTGAGCATTTTGTTTACTAAGTCATCGGTATCAGCCAGCGAGCCTAAATCGTGATCGCCAGGATCTACACGTGCAACATGGGTGTATTCTTCTTCGTGGCCGTCTGTCCAGATCACAAAAGTAACGGATGTGGGCGACATAACAAAGGAAGACTTGAGCCCAAGGTATGTAGCAACTTCCATTAGGTGCGCTTCAAGTCGGTAAGCAGGTGTGCCATATTTATGGAGCATTTTACCCAGCTTAACGATAAATTTTCGTTTTTCAGTAAACGTTGCGTTTTTCAAAGGTGTTTTGAACCAAAGGTTAAATTGTTCAGTTAAGGATAGACCAAATTTCAATAAGATATAGTCATTGCTAAAGACAATATCGGTTAAATTTTCCAGCGCGATTTTAGCGGCAAACGCCGCTATGTCTAGTAATATTTAAGAGGAATTTACTTATTTTTTGCCTCAATCCATTGCGCCATATATTGTGTTGAACGCATAGTGTGATGTTTCAGCATTTGCCCCGTGAAATTTGCTTGCCTATGGCTAATAAGAGATTCACTCACGGCCTTTATTTTAGCGATTAGTTGGGTTTGAAGCTTTGATTTATCATAATATTTTTGCAGTAACTGTTGCCCATGTTGTTGGGCTTGAGTAAATTGCGCTTCGCTTTTGTAAAGTGCAACCGCTGCGTCGGCAAACTGCTCGGTACTTTCGCATAGGGCACCCGGCCAAGGTTCATCTTTGTGCATACCTTCACTGCCAATTGGGGTGGTGACACTCGGTGTTTGCATAATCATCGCTTCAAGTAATTTACCTTTGATCCCAGCCCCAAAACGTAGTGGCGATAAGCACACTTTAGCCTCTTCCATTACTTTATAGGCATCTTCAGCCCAGCCTTTAATTAAAAAGCCTGTTTTTGGATTATTAAGTGCCGTTGCTTTGGGTGGTGGATAAGAGCCGTAAATATGTAATTCGGCATCAGGCAATTGTTTTCGAATAAGCGGCCAAATCTGTTGTAAGTACAAAACAGCATCCCAATTTGGCGCATGACGAAAATTACCTATCGTCATAAAATGTTTGCGCTCACTGAATGATTTAGTGGCCAGGGGCAATGTTGTTAAATCAACTAAAAAGGGGAGGTGATGGAGCAAGGCTGCATCAACGTTGAATACGTCATTCAGTAACTGGATTTCAAAGTGTGAAATGATCAAACTAATGTCAGAGCGCAAGATGGCGGCAATCTCACGTTTTGCAATATCGCTGTGTAAATCTGCTGTGGTAAATTCGCGCCCTGCTTTATGTGCTTCGTGGCGGGCGTTTCTTAAACATTGAAGGTCTTCAGTGTCGAGAATTTTCAGAGCGTTAGGGCAGTATTTATCAATACGCCAGCCAAATTGTTCTTCCATCATAAAACGGTCAAACATAACAATATCGGGATTATAAGATTGCACATAGTCATCAAAACTTGAGCAATTTAGTGCAATAACCTGTGTACTAATGCCATCATCACTGAGGTCGACCATGTGTTCTGTTTTTTGTGCAGGGCTTGCAAATTCAACCTGCCAACCTTCGCTGCGAAAAGCCCGCAATAATGACATCATATGTGTGCCGGCTGCTGAGGAATTTGGCTCAGGCCACACATAGCCGATCACTAACACTTTTTTCATTTACTTGAGTCTCTTATTTGTAGGTTGACGTCCACCAAGGTTCGAACAGGGGGAGTCGACTGATTGAGCAATTCGTTGAGTACTTGGCAGGTTCTTTTGCCTATTTCATCAGCATTGATAGCAATGGTTGATAAAGAAGGCAGCATCAAGCGTGAGTCTTCAAGATCGTCAAAGCCAACGACCTTGATGTCTTTTCCAGGCTCAAGGCCATGTTGGCGCATAGCTTCAATAACGCCGTATGCGATCACGTCATTAAAACAAATAATTGCTTGTGTACAGGGTGCTTGCGTAATCAATTTATCGAACGCTTCGCGTCCACCTTGACGATTAGTGGGGGCTTCAATGACGCATTTTTCATCATGAATGTTAAATTGTTTTAAAGCCGATAAAAAGCCGCTTAACCGTTCATGGTAATCAGATATTTCACTAGTGCCACCTAAAAAAGCAATGTCTTCAATACCCTGTGACAGAATATGGGAGGTGGCTACATGCGTGCCTTTTTTATTATCCGGCAGAATACAAGGGGCTGCAGAAAATGGGATCTCACGCATAATATTAATAACAGGAAACCCGCTTTCTATTAGATCATCTTGCCAGCTTTGCTCAGTGCCAGGAGCCGGACACATGATAAAAGCAGCAACATTATATTCTTTTAATGTTTTTACAACTTGTTTTTGCCTTTCAACATCCTCAGCAATGTTTACCAACATAGGCAACATACCTAAAGCTAAAATATGCTTTTCAAGGCCCACTGCCAGTTGCGCAGAATAGGGGTTAGTTAAGTCATTAATGACAAGGGCAACCAGGTTTGAGCGTTTACTTCTTAGTGCCGCTGCATCACGATTGTATACATACCCCAGCTTTTCAATTGCGCTAAGTACTTTATCCTTACTTTTTTTACTGACCTTATCACTGTTTGTTAGGACTAAAGACACGGTAGATTTGGATACTTGAGCTTCTTTAGCAACATCCCAAATTGTGACTTTGCCTGTTTTTTTAATCATTATATTTAGCGAGAAGTAGTGAAAAGAGTACGCTTATTTTAGCGTAATTTTCAGGTTTAAGTCACTGATTGGCAGCTAAAAGAGTCGAAACTCTTTATGAATTGCCCTAAACTGTCTAGATTATCGAGAATAAAAACGAAAAAGGAACCGATATGAAAGCATTTAAATTGCTTTTTGCGCTAGTTATTGGCGTATCCGTTAGTGCCTCCAGTTTTGCCAACGAAGGATACCAAACTCCGTCACCAGCTCTTGCGGCTGTTGTTGATGCTAAATTAGCGCCCAGTAGCTACCTATCAAATGATGGTCAGTGGTTGGCGTTATTCGATAGAAAACGCATTGAAACATTACAAGACCTGTCAAAAGAAGAGCTTAAGTTAGCGGGTATAAAGCTTAACCCTGCTAATTTCTCACGTTCTCGAGAGCGAACAAAATTTACAAATATCGTTCTAAAGCATGTTGAAACAGGCACCGAAATAGACGTAACGGGGTTACCTCAAGGCATTATTCGCGCGCCAAGTTGGTCTAGCGATAGCCAGTATTTAGCGTTCGTTGTAGAACAAGCGTCTGCTGCAAACTTATGGGTTTATAATGTCAGTACTAAACAAGCAAGGCAGTTAAGTGACACCGCTTTAAACTCAGTGCTTACTCGTTCGCCCTATAGTTGGCTACCAGATAGCAGCGCGTTGGTTGCTAATGCAGCCGTTAATTTAGGCAAAGCACGCCTTTCGAATGACACAACGGGGGCAGTACCCGTTATTCAACAAAGCAGCGGTGAAAAAGCCCCTGCGCGTACGTATCAAAATTTACTTAGTAGCCCATTTGATGAGGCGCAATTTAAGTTTTATGGACAAAGCCAACTTACCTATATTCCGCTTAGCGGTCAGGCACAGCCGATTGGCCAACCAGGCTTAATTAAATCATTTTCAGTCTCACCTGATTCAACCAATATTTTAGTAGGCATGATTGATGAGCCATTCTCATATCAAGTTCCTTACAGCCGGTTTGCAGCCACATGGCAAATATGGGGTATGCGAGGGTATACGTTAGCTGAGCTTGCTAAGCAGCCGCTAGCAGACAACATCCCACAAGGTTATGACAGTGTTCGTACTGGTCCTCGTGAGTTTCAATGGCGTGCAGATCAAGGTGCAGAAGTTATTTGGGCACAGGCGCAAGATGGCGGCGATATGAAAACAGACGTGCCTCATCATGACTATCTTTATAGCTTGCGTGCACCGTTTAAACGTGACCCAAAATTATTTGCTAAAGTCGAACGTCGCTTTGATTCAATAGAGTGGGGCAATAATAATGTTGCACTGTTATCTGAATGGCGCTTTAGTGATAGGCAGTTACGCACATACGTTATTCAGCCGCGCAATGCTGATCGAAATCGCGTGTTATTTTCAGAGCGCAGCTATAACGATGCTTACAAAGATCCAGGTAAACCCATTTATGAGCGAAACGATCTCGGTGTAAGTGTTATAAAAGTCGTTGGCGGGCGTTATGTTTTCCTACGTGGTAATGGGGCATCTGAACAGGGGAATATCCCATTCTTAGATCGTTATGATGTAAAAACAAACTCAAAAACGCGTATTTGGCAATCGGCTGCACCTTATTATGAACGTATTCGTGCGATGCTGGATGATGAAGGTGAGCGACTCATTACCATTAGAGAATCTAAAACCGAGCAACCTAACTTTTTTATCCGTGATTTAGACGACGATACGCTGACACAACTAACGACGTTTGAGCATCCTTATCCTGAGTTTAAAGGGGTCACAAAAGAGCTTATTCGTTATCAGCGTGATGATGGTGTTGAGCTAAGTGGTACCTTATACCTGCCACCAGGCTATGATAAAACCCAAGGCACATTACCTGTGTTAATGTGGGCTTATCCACTTGAATATAAAGATAAAGCGGTTGCTTCACAGGTACGTGAGTCTCCTTATCAATTTACCTATATTGGTTATTGGGGGCCAATGCCTTACCTTGCAAAAGGGATTGCGGTATTTGACGACCCGAAAATGCCAATTGTGGGTGTTGATGGCAAAGAGCCGAATGATTTATTTCGTAAACAGCTGGTGGCAAGTGCTAAAGCTGCGGTTGATGTGTTAGTTGAAAGGGGCATCGCAGATAAAGATAACATTGCTATAGCTGGTCACTCATATGGTGCCTTTATGGTGGCAAACTTATTAGCTCATAGTGATTTATTCAAGACAGGTATTGCTCGCAGTGGCGCTTATAACCGCACCTTAACGCCATTTGGTTTCCAAGGTGAGGAGCGTGATTTTTGGCAAGCCCAAGATGTGTATGCGGCTATGTCACCGTTTTTCCATGCTGAGAAAATCAATGAGCCAATGTTAATGATCCACGGTCAAGAAGATCCAAACTCAGGTACATTCCCAATGCAAAGTGAGCGTATGTACGCCGCACTAAAAGGTCTTGGTAAAGAAGCCCGCTTAGTGATGCTGCCGTATGAGGCTCATGGCTATCGCGCTCGTAAGAGCCTATTGCATGTGCTTTGGGAGCAAGAGCAATGGCTTGATAAATACTTACTAAGTGAAGAAGAGCCCGTAGAGCCAGCTGCCGCAGAAAGTGTCACTCAGTAATGAGTTAAATGTTTATATTAAAAATCCCCCCCCTCGAAGCGGGGATTTTTGTATTTATGGTTGTAAAGTTTCTTTCAAAGTAAAGAAATCGATTTAATGAGTTGTTTTTGTTACTACATTAGCCAAATATCAATTTGCCATTTATTTGCTGTAGATAGAGGTAAGATTTTCTGGTATTAATAATTAGTTATTAAAGGTATTAAGATTAAATTGAGCTAGATATGGAAAAAGCCCATTGGCTTGATATTAAGTTTATTTTAAAAAATGGAGTTTTAATGAAATATATTTTATTGCTTACCTTATTATTAACCTCTTCTTTTTCTTTAGCTTCTAAAGAGTTAGATTTGGAAAAATTCGCACAAACATATTTCAAGCTTATGACAGCTACTCAGTCTCCTAATGCATCTAGTGTTGAGTTAGAAAAATACCTGTCTTTACTAACAGACGATATTGGGCATTCCCATTTACCTTATGTTGTTGATGATTCTAGATTACCTGATGGCAAAGAGTCGATGAGAAAGGGGATGACTTTTTATTTGGGAGCACATACTGAATATGAAGCGACGTTATTAGACGTATTTGTTTTTAACAAATCAGCCATTGCGATTCGATACAAAAATTATGCAAAAGGTGTACACCCACAAAGTAAACAGCCGATTGAATATTCTCAAACAATGATGGAAGTGCTTGAACTAGAAGATGATAAAGTTGCGGTAATTCGTAAGTATCATGAGTAATGTTTATATACAAAATATATTATGTTCTTCTAAACTAGCATCATATGAAAGTTAGTATTTTTATGTGCTTTAAATAGTTCTGGTACTTTGAAAGTGAATTCAAGTAATACGTAAAGGGAATAAAAAATGTTTATAATTCAACTAACGTTCTCAGATAATAAATCTCAAGCTAAAGATTTCATGGAGAGCCATAAAAAATGGCTCCAGTCGGGGTTCGATAAAGGTATCTTTGTGTTATCTGGAAGCTTACAGCCTAACGCAGGCGGCGGCCTTATTGCAGTCGATGTTTCCAAGCAGGAGATCGAAGAAATTGTCGCTGAAGATCCTTTTGTAATCGAAAATATAGTTAAACCTAAAATCATTGAGTTAACGCCGTCTAAAGCTGATGAACGCTTATCATTTTTGCTTGATAACAGGTTGTAATTGCTCGCTTAACCAATCAATAAACACCCGAGTACGCCTTGGTAAATGACGTCGATTCGGATAGACGATATTAATTGGCATGGGCGGCAAGTTATAGTCAGGTAAAACTTGTACGAGCTCACCTCGGTTAAGCTCATCGATAACTCCATGGCGTGGCACTTGAATAAGGCCAAGCCCTGCTAAACACGCTGCTCTATAGGCATCCGTATTGTTAACTGTGAGCTGCGATTTCATGGCTAGAATTTGCCAATCGCCTTGTGTATCTTGGTATTCAAAGCCTGGGTCAAGTTGACCGAGTGTTTGGCTATAGCGAACAATGTAGTGCTCGGCTAAATCAGCCAGTTTAGTGATGTTGCCATGCTGTTTAATATAACTTGGGCTTACACAGTTGATCATCGGGCAGTGGCCAATTCTTTTAGCGATCAGCGATGAGTCTTCTAAATTACCGACTCGCACTACACAATCAAACCCTTCTTCAATTAAGTTCACACGCCTGTCTGAACTACTTAGTTCAATCTCTAATTGTGGGTGTGCAGATAAAAAATGCTCTAGATTCGGCAGTACTAAACGCCGACTAATTGGTTGTGGCATATCTACTCTAAGACGCCCTGATAACGCTTCGTCATTTTTATGAAATAGAGTTTGTAGTTCGTCTATATCAGCAAGCATATCTTTACATCGCTGATAAAAAACAGTGCCTTCGTTGGTGAGTGTAACCCGCCTTGTTGTGCGGTTTAGGAGCCGAGCACCTAGGGTATCTTCGAGTTGTTTAACTAACTGCGAGACAGACGACTTAGGCATGCTCAGTGCAAGTGCTGCAGCTGAAAAGTTTTTTAGCTCAGCTACCTGAACAAAGGTTTTCATGGCATTAAGTTCATTCATGATTGTTTGTTTTTTACGAACAGTTAATTCAATTTTACATGGTTTATCTAGTTTTTCAGTGTAAATATACTGGTTGCTCAAAATTACTTCAAAGCAAAAAGGTAACAACGATGAGCAACAAAATTGCAGTGATCACAGGTGGTAATCGCGGTTTAGGTAAAAATACGGTATTAAGTTTGGCACGTAAGAATATTGATTGTGTGTTTACTTATCGAAGCCATAAAGATGAAGCGCAACAAGTCGTAGAGGAAGTCGCTGCGCTGGGGGCAAAAGCAGTGGCTATGCAACTTGATGTTAGCGATATTTTAGGTTTTGCTGAATTTAAACAATCACTTGAAAGCATTTTAAAAACACAATGGCAAACATCTCGGTTTGATTATTTAATCAATAATGCAGGTCATGGTAGTGACAGTGCATTTGCTGATACCAGTGAAGCCATGTTTGATAATTTGATGAATGTACATGTAAAAGGAGTGTTTTTCTTAACGCAAACACTGCATGAGATGATAAGCGGTGGCGGGCGCATTATTAACTTATCTTCAGGGCTGACACGATTTGCGTTACCAGGTAAGGCAGCTTACGCCACCATGAAAGGGGCTGTTGAGGTCATGACCAAATACATGGCAAAAGAACTTGCAGGGCGTAATATTGCGGTGAATGTCGTTGCACCTGGCGCAATTGCCACTGATTTTGGGGGTGGTGTTGTGCGTGATAATGAAGATGTTGCGCAATTAGTAAGTTCATTTACCGCTATGGGGCGAGTTGGTCAAGCGGATGATATCGGTCCTATGATTGCGCAGTTACTCGGCGATGAAAATCGTTGGGTCACCGGACAGCGTATTGAAGCATCGGGTGGCATGTTTTTATAATCCTCAAACTAGTGTGATGTCAGTGATCGCGTGTTTGTTTGCTTATTGAAATGAATGTGATTTAATCGCCTTCTCTTTTTAAGCAACGAACATGTGATTGCATTTATGCTCGATTTGGCAGTACTCGCGGTTTTTATTCCGACCTTTTTCTTTGTTTCTATTACGCCAGGAATGTGTATGACACTTGCCATGACACTCGGTATGAGTGTAGGCGTTAGACGTACTCTTTGGATGATGGTAGGTGAAGTGCTCGGTGTTGCAGTGGTTGCTATTGCTGCAGTGATTGGAGTTGCCAGTATAATGCTTAACTACCCTGAGTTATTTGCTGTTTTAAAATACTTAGGAGGGGCCTATCTTATTTACCTTGGCATCAATATGTGGCGCGCAAAAACAAGCTTTAAACTTGGCAACGAGGCTGAGCAGAAAATAGCGCGTAGCCAATTATTCTCGCAAGGGTTTATTACTGCGATAGCGAATCCTAAGGGGTGGGCATTTATGATATCACTCTTGCCCCCTTTCATTAATGTTGATGCCGCCGTTGCACCTCAGTTAGCTATATTGCTGAGTATTATTATGCTTAGTGAGTTTATTTGTATGCTTATTTATGCCACAGGTGGTAAGAGCTTGCGGGTGTTTTTAGATAAAGGCGATAACGTTAAGTGGTTGAACCGTATTGCCGGTGCTTTGATGATGGTTGTTGGTGTATGGTTAGCTTTGGGCTAACCATACACTTTTCTAATTAAATGAGCTCTTTATCGTTGGTTACGAGATTAAAGCATTGCTTTAGTGTCTCGATTGCTGTTTTTGTTTTCGCTGCAAGGCTATCTCTAGCGGGTGTAACGGCGAACACAGTATAGTCAGGTAAAGACCACTCAGGAGCAATTTCTATAAGCTCTTTGCTTTTTAATAAACTTCTCACTTCAGGCTCAGGCAGTACACCATAACCTACGCCATCACACACTAGCTTGGTAAGACCTTGCATATTATTGACGATAATTTTTGCCTTAGGTAATGGTTTACTGTCAAGGGTAAGTGCATTGAATGCATTACTGTCGGCGCTGATATGGGAAACTCTGGCATGGCATTCAAGATCATTCCATGTTGCGTGCTGAATTTTGCTGAGCGGGTGATCTTTATGGGCGCATAATTTAAGTGGCCATGTTGCGAGTTTACGAGCCACTAAATTAGAGTCTGTTAAAGGGCCGATTGCAATGGCCAAATCAGCACCAGATTTGATCATATCGACGGGTTCATCTGTTAAAACAAGCTGAATACTTAAATCATCAAATTGATGGATCAGCTGTTTTAACGGCTCACTCAATAAACCACTGCCAAAACCTACCGGCGCAACAAGTTTTAGCTCCCCACTTGGATTTCTTTGCAAATTTTGCAATTGACTACTGGCATGTTCTGCCAGTGTGAGCATTTTCAAACAGCTTTGATAATACACATGCCCAGCTTCTGTTAGGGTCAATTCTCTTGGGCTTCGATTAAATAAACTTAACCCAACCTCTTGTTCTAAATGTTTGATGTGTTGGCTTACCGCAGATGTGGTCATTGCCAGCTCTGTTGCGGCACTGCTCATATTGCCTGTTTCAACTGTTCGAGAAAATACTCGTAATGTTTTAACTAGTTTTGAGTTCATTGTTCAGGCCTTCTTAATTCAGTTTTAAGAAATCGTAAATTGTAGAAATAGGGACTTCTCATTAATATCGCAAACGCTAATTATTATCATTTATAAAACAAATGTCACGGAGTATTATTATGTCGAGGGTAGTTTCTACGCTTTTACCACTTAGCGCAGCAGTGTTAGCTGGATTGTCTAGCTACGCAAATGCAGATGATAAAAAACAAGATATGGAAGTAATCGTGGTATCAGCATCTGGCTATGAGCAAATGCTTAAAGAAGCGCCTGCGAGTATTAGTGTGATTGATCGTGAACAACTAGAAAAACGCTTTTATCGTGACTTAACAGATGCCATGACTGACGTGCCCGGTGTTGTTGTAACAGGCGGCGGGGACCGAAAGGACATTAGCTTACGTGGTATGGCAAACCAATACACCTTAATTTTAATTGATGGTCAACGCCAAACCTCACGCGAAACCCGCCCAAACAGTGATGGCCCAGGTGTTGAAGGGGCGTGGACTCCACCTATTTCGGCGATTGAACGTATCGAAGTTATCCGCGGTCCTATGTCGTCATTATATGGCTCAGATGCAATTGGTGGGGTTATCAATATTATTACTCGCAAAACACCAGAAAAATGGTATGGCGAACTGCGTTTAGACAGCACCATTCAAGAGTCAAGTGAGTCGGGTAATATCAATCAAGGCAGTTTCTTTACTGCGGGTGGTTTAATTCCTGAGTTATTAGGTATGCAGCTATCGGGTCAATTTTCAAAGCGTGATGAAGACGATTTTGAAGCAGGCTTTCGTGGCAAAGAGCAAAGTAACTTAAAAGCGAAGTTTATTTTAACCCCATCAGATAGTCACGAAGTGATGCTTGAGATAGGCGGCGCACGACAAAAGCTCGATGAAACATTGGGTAAAACGGTTGCTCCTTTAGCTGAGGGCGAAAGTTGTGGGCGCAATGGTTGCCCTGAATCATCAACAACTGAATATGAGCAAGAGACCTATTCATTGAGTCATAATGGCTTTTATGATTTTGGCTCATCACGCAGTTACATAAAATACGATAAATTCGATAATACTTCTCGTGAAATGTATGTTGAAAATACGGATGCACAAACAAGCTGGACTTTACCTTTTACCAATCATAACGCTGCATTTGGTGCGTCGTATTTAAAAGAAGAGCTGGACGATTACACCAGTAACCGCATTAGTGATTTAACCCATGTGGAGAATGAGCAATGGTCGGTGTTTGCTGAAGATGAATGGAGTGCAACTAAGCGTTTCAAGCTAACAACAGGGCTTCGTTACGATCATGATGGTAACTTTGCAGGCCACTTTAGTCCTCGATTATATGGTGTATACACTGCATCAAAAGCGATAACACTTAAAGGGGGGATTTCAACAGGCTTTAGAGCGCCGAATATTCGTCAATCTACCGCAGCTTGGGGGCAAGTGAGCCGTGGCGGTAACATTTACGGTAACCCTGATTTGAACCCTGAAAAGTCAGTAAACTATGAAATGGGTATTTATTATGATGCAAATCGTGATTTAACTCTTTCGAGCACAATATTCTACAACGAATTTGATGACAAAATTACCCGTATTTCATGCCCATTAACACAGTGTACCGATGGACCAAACCAGTTTGGTTCAATGCCGACGACCTATGTCAATGTGGATGAAGCCGTCACGCAAGGTTTTGAGTTATCTGTATCTTACGACATTACCAGTGAGCTTGATGTAAGTGCAAATTACACTTACACAGATTCTGAGCAAAAAACCGGTGAATATAAGGGCAGTCCACTTAACCAATTACCTAAGCATATTGTCCAAACCTCAGTAAATTGGCGTCCGGTTGATAAGCTAGGCACGTGGTTACGCGTTCATTACCGTGGTGAAGAAAGCCAGCCTACAACAGGGCCATCACAAAGCAGCCTAATAGCGCCAGATTACACCTTGGCTGATATTGGCGGTAACTATGATTTAAGCCGCAGCATTAAGTTAGGTTTTGGTGTTTATAATCTATTTGATAAAAAAATCACTGAAGATGAATACGGCTATGTTGAAGATGGTCGACGTTATTGGGTATCGCTAGGCTTTAACTTTTAAAGGGTAATTATTAAGTTATTTGTATTG
Organism: Pseudoalteromonas sp. 68 DY56-GL68; assembly: GCF_041414825.1. Taxonomy (NCBI): domain Bacteria; kingdom Pseudomonadati; phylum Pseudomonadota; class Gammaproteobacteria; order Alteromonadales; family Pseudoalteromonadaceae; genus Pseudoalteromonas; species Pseudoalteromonas sp. 68 DY56-GL68. The sequence goes on along the minus strand of NZ_JAOCZL010000006.1, from coordinate 804,702 downwards.
ATAGGTTTAACCACTGAGTTAATTGGTGGTTAAACCTTATTTTAGTAAAACTTAGGTTGTTATCTCAACGATAGCGCCTTGATGCTGAATGACTTGACCTGCAATATAATTTCCTTGTTTTGCGCATTTTTCAATAGCCTGTTCCTGCAGCCAAGCAGATAAAAAACCAGCATTGAATGCATCTCCTGCCGCTGTTGTATCAATGACTTTGTTAATCTTATTGGTAGGATAATGTGTTGCACTTTGCTGCTCTAACGTACTGTATTGGCAGCCATTTTCACCATCTTTAATTACAAGCTCTTTAACGCCTAATCTATGAAGCCGTTCTCTACAAGCTGAAATATCTTTGCAATTCCAAATCAGCGCTTCATCATCAAACGTTACCAAAGCCAGGTCGGCTAATTGCGCCATCCGCTTATTAATATCCTGACAGTATTGCATCGAGTGCCATAACGAAGGCCTGTGATTGCTATCATAAATTATTTTAACACCTGCGCGTTTTAAGTTTGTCAACTCGTTAAGTAATGCATAGCAATCATCTGGGGGCAAAATTGCCAAACTAATGCCTGATAAATAAATAGCATCAAACTCAGTTAATTTATTGATGATATTATAAAATTTGGGCTGCTGAACAAGGTGTTTTGCTGCAGAATTATTGCGCCAATATTGAAAAGAACGCTCGCCATGTTGGTCTGTTTGAATCATATAAAGGCCAGCGTGTCTTTGCTTATCTTTGAGAACAAAGTCGCAATTTATTTGATAATCCTGCCAACGAGCTATCATAGCTTGGCTTAATGCATCTTCACCCATGGCAGTTACATAACAGGCATCGACTTTTTCGCCCGCTAATTTCTTTAGGTAAATTGCGGTATTCATGGTGTCACCACCAAAGTTTTGTTGCATGGCTGTGAACAGCTTGCCAGACAATTCCACCATACACTCTCCAATAATGGCGACTTTTTTAGCCTGCATTACAGAGTGACTCCTTTTTTCCAAATGGCGACTTCACGAATATCATTTATTTCGTTACAAGTTGGCTTTCCATTTACTACCTCAACTAATAAATCGACAAATTCCTGATGCACTTCAGGCATGCTTTTACCGCTGACTAGCACACCGGCATCAAAGTCTATCCAGCGCGTTTTTTTATTCGCTAGCTCTGAGTTAGTAGCAATTTTTAAAGTCGGCACAAAGCCACCATAAGGGGTACCTCGGCCGGTTGTGAATAACACAATATGACAGCCTGCAGCGGCAAGTGCGCTGGTGGCAATGGGATCATTACCCGGTGCATTAAGTAAATTTAAACCAGCGACACTTAAGCGTTCACCATACTCAAGCACAGCCTGTACTTTGCTTGTGCCAGCCTTTTGTGTACAACCCAACGACTTATCTTCTAATGTACTAATTCCGCCTTTTTTATTGCCTGGAGAAGGGTTTTCGTAAATAGGCTGATTATGTGCTTTGTAATAACCTTTAAAGTTATTAACCATGCTGACAAGTTGATTAAAGGTTTCTTCATCTTTACAGCGAGACATGAGTAGTGTCTCTGCACCAAACATCTCGGGGACTTCCGTCAGGACTGTCGTGCCCCCTTGAGCAATTAAGTAATCAGAGAAGTAGCCAAGCATGGGGTTGGCTGTGATCCCAGATAGGCCATCACTGCCTCCACACTCAAGACCAAATTTTACTTCACTGAGCTTGCCGGTTTCTCGCTTATCGTGTTTAACGACGCTGTAGATTTCTTCTAGCAGAGCTACGCCATCTTCAACTTCATCATCAGAGTGCTGTGAAATTAAAAACTTAATTCGTGATTCGTCTATTTCACCTAAACCCGCTTTAAAAGCAGCTAATTGGTTGTTTTCGCAACCTAGACCAACGATTAACGCGCCACCGGCATTAGGGTGTAAGGCCATATCTTGCAATAAAACTTTTGTGGTTTCTAAATCATCGCCTAATTGAGAGCAGCCAAATTGATGAGGGAATATGTGAACGCCATCAATTTCAAGATCAGCATGGTTACGTAAAAACTCATCTTTCATTTGTTTGATCATGCCATTCACGCAACCAACGGTTGGGATCAACCATATCTCGTTGCGAATACCAACCTCACCATTGGCACGACGATAAATATTAACCTCAGGTGATGGCTTTTCGGGGGCTTGTGCAACGAACTCTGGCTGATATTGGTAAGTTAATTCATCATGCAATGTTGTTTTGATGCAATGTGTGTGCACCCATGCACCAGGGTTAATATCTTCAAGTGCAAAACCAATTGGGGCGCCATATTTAATGACTCGCTCACCCTTAGCAATCGACTTAAGCGCAACTTTATGACCCTTATCTATGTCTTCTAACGTTGTAAAAGAAAAGCCTTCAAATTCGATTCTTTCATTTGCATTGATTGGCTGTAAGGCAATGGCCACATCATCAGTATTATGAAGTCGTAATAGTCTGCTCATGCTTATGACTCCAATAAGTTAACAAGCGTTTGTTCAACTGAGCTTGATAGCATTAGACTTAGTTGCTCAGTCACTTTATCAGTAAGACCTGCGATTTCATTTAAGTCTCTATCCCAGTGCCAGTTTGCAGCTAACACAGAGCTTACTAGCTCATTGGTTGTTATTGATCCTTGCTGATGTTGTTGCCATTGCTCGTTGAATAAAGTCAACCACTTTGGACTGTCGGCTAATTCAATTTTGTCGCCATTTCGCTTGCCACGATAGAACAATATTTGCCCAGCTAAGGCTGTTGCGATGAGTGGTGGTACAGTTTTGTTATCGCTAATATATTGCTCTAATTGAGGTAACAAGCGTGTTTTGAATTTAGTCATGCTATTTAATGAAATAGACATCAGTAGGTGGCATATATAAGGGTTTCTGAAGCGGTTTAATACGTCATTAGCGAAAACCTGTAACTCTTCTTTAGGCAAGGATAGAGTAGGGATGATTTCATCAAATATCAGTTTAGTAATGTATTTTTCAAGAAGAGGTGAAGCGAGAGCCTCGCCAACCGAATCAATATTTGCCATATAGGCAAGTGGAACCATAGCAGTATGTGCACCGTTCAAAATAGCCACTTTTCGTTGTTTATAAGGCGCGATATCGTCAACAACTTTAATGTTTAACTCGCTTCCTTCAAGGTGTAATACATCAGCTAAATGCTGTGGCCCTTGGATCACAAATAAATGAAAGTATTCTGCTGTTACCATGAAGTCGTCGTAATAACCGCATTGTTGCTGTAGAGCTTGATGTTCATCGCGCGGAAACCCCGTCACAATACGGTCAACGAGGGATGAACAAAAATGATTGTGCTCGTTAAGCCAGTTCACAAACTCGCTCGGTAAATCCCATAACTGACTGTACTGCAATACAATCTCTTTAAGCTTTTCGCCGTTATAATCAATCAGTTCGCAAGGGATTATGATCATGCCGCTGCTGCTTGCACCATTAAAGTGCTTGAAGCGGTGAAATAACCATTGCGTTAGCTTTGCAGGAAATGCTTTTGCAGGTGTATCAGATAACTTGTCATCAGGAATGTATTCAATGCCGGCTTCTGTCGTATTCGAAAAAATGACTTTAAGGTCGCTGTTCTCGGCAAGCTTTAAATAGTTGTCAAATTCTTTGTAAACAGGGATTTCTTCGTTAACGCAACTGATAATACGCTGCTCAGAAACAGCTTTGTTTTGCTCATTGATACCACGAATAATACAGGTATATAAGCCATCCTGTGTATTAAGAAGCGGCAGCGAGTCGTAGTCGATAGGTCTGATGATAGCAACACCGGCATTTAAACCTGTTTGTTCGTTAAGCTTATCTATTTGCCAATCGACAAATGCACGTAAAAAATTGCCTTCTCCAAACTGCATTATACTCGTTGGATATTTGTTTTTATTAAAGTTTTTACGATTTAAAGTTTGCATTTTTGTGCCCGCTCTTAGCATTGTTACAGTGTATTGCAGAACATAGTAGTTAATTTTGCCACCGGTGGCAAATAAGATTTGACAATTTGCTACCGGTAGTCAAAACTGGCCCTTAACAAATAAGTAATACAATTAACGTTTGTTTATAGCTTTCCATTAAAAACTCACAAAATTTTTTAAATGGATACGCAGGTCATAGCTTGGATTGCCGTGTACCTTAATGAAATATAAAGGATTATATAAGACAACATGAATACACAACTGAACACACAAAGAAGACACAACAATGCATAAAAATCTTCTGAGCACGCTATTTCTCTGCTGCTGTTTACTTTTTATCAGTGCTTGCAGTGACGACAACAAGGTTATTCGCTTAACAATGGCGCATACATTAGATAGCCGCCATGTTACTCATCAAGCCATGGAGTATATGGCAGAGCGTTTAGCTTATTACTCTGATAATCAGATGGAAATTGTTATTTATCCCGCAGCACAATTAGGCACGGAAAGAGAGTTAATAGAGCTATTACAAATCGGTAGTTTGTCGATGACAAAAGTATCGTCAAGCCCACTTGAAGGCTTTGTGCCTCAAATGAAAGTATTTGGGGTGCCTTATTTATTTAACGATAGTGAGCACTTTTGGAAAGTACTTAATAGTCAGCTTGGGCAAAAATTGCTTGATGGCCTAGCTGTAGCTCGCCTTAAAGGGCTTGGCTATTATGATGCGGGTAGTCGCAGTTTTTACACAACAGATGCTGCTATTAGAACGCCCGATGACTTAATTGGTAGCAAAATTAGAGTTGTAACTAGCCCAATGGCTATTGCTACAGTGCAGTCTTTAGGTGGCGCTGCCACTCCCATTGCGTGGGGTGAACTTTATTCTGCGCTGCAACAGGGTGTTGTCGATGGTGCAGAAAATAACCCGCCTAGCTATTACCTATCTCGTCATTATGAAATTGCGAAATACTACACTCTAGATGAACACACTTTTGTGCCTGACATCGTAGTTGCTAGTCAAAAGGTTTGGCAGCAATTAACGACTCAGCAGCAACACTGGCTGAAGTTAGCAATGCAAGATTCTGTTACCTATCAACGTAGTTTGTGGCAATCAGCATCTGAGCAGGCATTACAGGCCGTTGTTGATGCGGGTGTTGAGGTTATTTACCCAGATAAACAAGTGTTTCAAGAGAAAGTAGCCCCTTTTCATGCCTCATTCAAAGGCACGCCTATCGCCGCACAAATTGCGGCAATAAAAGCGATGCAGGAGGCGTTATGAAAGAGTTTAACGCGAAAATAAATCAGCTCATTGAATGGGTATTAATTGTTGCGATGTTTGCCATTGTTGCAGTCGTTAGTTGGCAGGTGTTCTCACGCTTTATTTTGCGATCTCCTAATTCTTACACTGAAGAACTTGCTCGCTTTTTACTTATGTGGATTGGCGTTTTAGGTGCTTCGTATGCCTATCGTACCCGAGCACACTTAGGGCTAGATCTTTTCTATCAAAAGATGATTCCAACGATACGTCGTAAATGTTCATTTTTAATTGAGTTTTCAGTACTGATTACCGCGCTCAGCCTATTAGTTTATGGAGGCGGTATGTTGATGAACTTAAGCTTTGCATTAGATCAACGTTCAGCAGCTCTTGGGATTAATATGGGTTTTATTTATGTTGCTTTGCCAATTAGCGGCGTACTTATCACACTTAATTGCATTGAAAATATCATTTATTTTTTTAGACAAACACAGGAGCAAGAATAATGGAAATGACAGCCATCTTGTTGCTTGTTTGCTTCTTCACACTACTGTTAATCAATGTTCCGATCTCAATTAGTATTGCTCTGTCGACCTTGTTAGCACTGGTTTTGCACATGGATTTTACCCCAGCGGCAACGACTATTGCGCAGCAAATGATAGGGGGAATAGATAGCTTTGCACTACTGGCCATTCCGTTTTTTATTTTATCGGGTCTGATCATGGGGCAGGGGGGCATAGCTAGGCGTTTAATTGAATCTGCTATGGCTATGGTCGGTTTTTTACCGGGCGGTCTAGCGCTGGTCAATGTGATGTCTTGTATGATGTTTGGCGCAATTTCTGGTTCTGCAGTAGCGGCCACATCGGCGATAGGCAGCTTTATGGTGCCAGAAATGAAAAAGCACGGTTATAGTGAAAACTTCGCCGCTGCGGTCACGGCCAGCGCAGCAACAACGGGTATGCTAATACCGCCAAGTAACATCTTAATCATTTATGCCATAGCAAGTGGTGGTGTGTCGATCGCGGCATTGTTTGTTGCCGGTTATTTACCAGGTATTTTACTGGGCTTAACACTGATGTTGGTCTGTGCCATCTATTCTTTAAAAAATAACTACCCCGTAGCAGCACGTTTACCACTTGCTTTAGTTTTAGAAAAAGTGATTGCAGCCATCCCTAGTTTGCTTCTCATAATAATCGTTATTGGCGGTATTATAGGGGGGGTATTTACAGCCACAGAGGCCGGTGCTGTCGCTGTACTATATGCACTGGTTTTAGCCGTTTTTGTGTATAAAGAATTATCGCTAGATGAGTTACCTAAACTACTGCTAAAAGCTTGTGAAACAACGGCAATCGTGATGCTCATTATTGCCGCTTCTAGTGCGATGTCGTGGGTTTTATCCTATTCACACATTCCGCAAATGGTGAGTCAATTTTTCTTAACCTTAAGTGATAACCCATTACTGATTTTGTTATTAATCAATCTCATTTTAATATTAGTGGGTGCTTTTATTGATATGACACCTGCTGTGCTTATATTTACTCCGATCTTTTTGCCCGTTGCAGCACAGTTTGGCATGTCGCCAGTACAATTTGGGGTAATGATAGTGCTTAATTTATCAATCGGTTTGGTATCGCCGCCGGTTGGTAGTGTATTGTTTGTCAGCTGCGCAGTAGCAAAAACTTCGCTTCATAAAATCATTAAGCCAATGATGCCTTTGTATTGTGTGATGTTTATGGTGCTTATGTTGGTGACCTATTTACCTGCCATAAGTGAGTTTTTACCTCGCTTACTAGGATTGATTGATTAATAAAAACAATTGCTTTGCTAGAGTTAACAGCTTTTATGGATAAAAGCTTGGTGCTACTATAGCTAAGTTAGTTATTTCGGAATCTTCTATGTCAGTGACAATTAATGATATTGCCCGCTTATCGGGGGTATCAAAACGTACCGTTTCGCGTGTAATAAATAGCTCACCCGCAGTAGGTGAAGCAACTCGTGAAAAAGTGCTTGAGATAATAAAGCAAACAGGCTTCTCGCCAGATAAGCAAGCCAGGGGGTTAGCCTCAAGCCGTTCGTATTTGTTAGGACTAATTTATGATAACCCTGATGCACTCTATATTGATGAAGTGCAACGAGGTGCATTAAGTGTTTGTGCTGAATTAGGCTACGAATTAGTGGTACACCCAGGTTCTGCAAAACGCGAAGATTTTGTTGATGACTGCCTGCGCTTTATTGCTCGTTCAAAATTAGATGGTGTAATTATTTTGCCTCCAGTATCAGAGAACAAAGAGCTTGCAGCAGCTTTAAGAGATGTTGATTGTCCTTACGTAAGGCTTGCATCAGTTGATTTGGATGACGCTGATAATATTGTTGTATCTGACGAACGTGCAGCAATGCGTGATATGGCTGCCCATTTAGTTGAATTAGGTCATCAGAACATTGGCTTTATTTCTGGCCCACAACATTATCGTTCATCAATAGAGCGTTTAGCTGGCTTTTTAGCTGAATTACAGGTTTATGATGTGAATTTACCTTCAGAATATATTGTTGAAGGCAAGAACAGTTACGACAGTGGCTTAGAATGCGCTAGGGAGTTGTTAAACAAACACCCTAGGCCTACAGCAATCGTTGCTAATAATGATGAAATGGCTGCTGCTGTGCTTCGCGTTGCTAACAACCAAGGCATAAAAGTGCCTGAACAGTTATCAGTCGCAGGGTTCGATGACAATATTCTTGCATCTCGGATCATTCCATCGCTGACCACGATACGTCGACCTGTATTTAATATGGCGTGCTTAGCCGTACAAAAGTTGATTAATCGTTCTCGTGGTAATCAAGACAAACTACCGATGCCAAAAACAGTAACGCCACATTTGGTGACACGCGAATCAACATCTCGAGTTCCTGAGTAAGCACGACATTATGGCAGTAATGCCGTGCTAGATTTTTATAAGTTATACGCCTTTTTAACCAACCCATAAGTTAGTTGATAAGCAAGCTCGTGGGCTGTTTCAATCGTTATTTGATGATTTGTAACAAGCTCTGCTAAGTAGCGGCAATCAACTCGACGTGCTACATCATGCCTTGCTGGAATCGATAGAAAAGCTCGCGTGTCATCATTAAAACCGACCGTATTATAGAAACCTGCGGTTTCAGTTGTTTGCTGACGAAAACGCAGCATACCTGCAGGGCTATCATGGAACCACCATGCTGGACCTAGCTTTAAACTAGGGTAGTGACCAGCAAGCGGTGCCAGCTCACGACTGTAAGTCGTTTCATCTAGGGTAAATAAAATGATTTTTAACTTTGGATGATTACCATATTTACTTAAAAGAGGCTTAAGCGCATTAACATACTCGGTTTGGCTTGGAATATCTGCGCCTTTATCACGGCCAAATTGATTGAAAATTGGCTGGTTATGATTACGATGTGCACCAGGGTGGATTTGCATAACAAGGCCATCTTCAATACTCATACCAGCTAGTTCTGTCAGCATTTGGCCGCGAAATAGCTCTTGTTCTTGTTCTGTTGCGTTACCTGTGCGGCATTTTTTAAATAATGCTTCACATTCAGATAGTGATAAATCAGCAGTAATCGCACTGGGGTGACCATGGTCGGTTGCAGTTGCTCGACCTTGTTTTTTAAAGTAAGCGCGACGAATTCGGATCGCTTCTAAATAACCTTGCCAAGTACTGGTATCTTGGTCTGTTAATTCGCCAAGCTTAGCGAGGTTATCAGTAAAGTCTTCTCGGCTCGCATCCACAACATCATCAGGCCTAAATGTGGTTATAACTCGTTTGGCCATGGCCGTTTCAGCCATCTCTTTATGGTGTTCAAGTGAATCTAATGCGCCTTCAGTTGTTGCTATGAGCTCTATATTAAAGCGATCCATTAATGCTTGTGGTTTATAGGCATCTGTTGCAAGTTCAGTGGTGATTTTATCGTAGTATTGCTGAGCGTTTTCAGAGTTAAGTTTTTCTTTAAAACCAAACACATCAAAAAACACAGCATCTAACCAGTAGCCACTTGGGGTGCCTGCAAATAGGTAATAGTTATCAGCAAAAATCTGCCAAGCTTTTTTTGGATCTGCATTCTTTGATCGTGTTAAATCACCATCGATGCCATGCTCAGGAATGCCAAGCTCAGTTAAATCGATACCTTGGCTGTAAAGCATTCTAAATACATAATGATCAGGCTTTATGAATAGTTCAGTGGCGTTACCAAAGTTAGGGTTTTTATTAAACCACTTAGGGTCTGTGTGGCCATGTGGGCTGACTATAGGAAGATCTTTTATTTCTTCATAAAGCTCTCGGGCAACACTAACTATTGCCGGGTCACTCGAAAATAGCCTGTCAGGATGAAGCGAAAGCGGCTGTGATTTAATTGACATAAGGTTCCTCAAAATCTTGCGTTGCCAGCGGTGGCAAAAAACTTAAATGTGTAATGACTAAACTTAATTAGCATTAAGTAAATTAGGCACTTTACTTGTTCTTTGATGGCCTAAGACTGTTATTTATGCAAACAACTTTAGCAAAAATTGCCACCGGTGGCAATGCTGTTGCGCGTAGATAGGCTTAGTGTTTTTGAAATGAAAAAAGCACCGACCTTGAAGGTACAGTGCTTTACTTTCTAACTTGATGGGGAAATCAAATAAACCTTCCTTGGTTTTGCTAAACTTAGAAGCTATAGCGGAATCCTAAGCCGAATGTCCGGCTATAAATAGACGCTGAGTCGTTTAGAACGGTTGGTAGTTCGTAGTATTGACGATAAACCTCATCTGTTAGGTTTGTTGCATCAAATGTCACAACCAAGTCTTCAGTGACATCGTAGCTGACTTGGAAGTCTAAACTTTGTTCAGGTTTACGATAAACGCCTCGTGGATGCGCGAAACGACCTGAGCCATAGCGATTTAAGAATGAGTCACGCCAAACGTAAGAGAGGCGAGTGCTGAAATTTTCTCGTTCATAAATTAATACACCACTATAAGAGGTGTCTGACACACCAAATACACTTCTATTCGTGTACCCAGTTAACTCGCCTTCATCGCTGAAGATTGGAATGTCTTGATCTGAATCTAAGAAGGTACCACTTGCCTGAACGCCAATACCATCTAACCATTGCGGTACAGATTCAGGGAAGTAAATAAGGCCCACTTCAACCCCTTTTAGAGTACCATTTGAGGTGTTGCCAGGCTGCGAAAGTATATAATCTTCCATCTCACCCGTTTCAGGGTTTGGGAATTGAGCTTGACGCAGCGAATCAAAAACAAATCCTTCTATATCTCGGTAAGAATAAGTCGCGTAGGCTGAGCTACCCTCGTTAAAGTAATACTCAAGAGAAAGATCATAGTTGGTTGATTCTACTGGGCGTAGACTCTGGTTACCACCATTTGCATTACCATAGCCAACATTTGTGGTATCTGGGTTAAGGTTGATAAAGCTATTTAATTGACCAAACTCAGGGCGACGTAAAGTCTGCGTATACGCGAATCGGGTAATTAAATCATCGCTCAAATGATAGCGTAGCGTTAAGTTAGGTAAGAACTTTGCGCTGCTATTTCGACCTGTACTTTGTACTATACCACCCACTTCTGCATCCCAATGGTAAAAGTCCATATCAGCACCTGCATAGGTATAGCGAAGACCAATATCACCATCTAATGGTTTACCAAACAATTGTGTTTCAAATTGACTTTGTATGTAAGCTGCCCACGAGGTTTGATCGATATCGAAATTCTTTTGTAGCGTCATTCGGCGTTCACCATCGGCGCTATCATAGAAGTTAAAGGTATCACGATACTCTGCACGGTTTTGCCATAAGTTTTTGGCATTAAATGCAACCCATGATCTCGGTAAGTCACTTTTCCCGTCAAAGAAGTTACTATTTGCATAGTGCATGCTTGAATCAAGGGACGCCAGTGGAATCGCATTGAAGCGATTTGAATCACGGCTGCTGCTATCAGCCGTGCGTTTATCATAACGTACGCCTGCTTTAGCTTTAGTAAAGATACCCCAGTCAACATAGAAGTCGAGGTCGAGTGTGAATGTTAAACCATCACCATTATCTTCACCGCCATTATCAAACATGGTACTGGTAGTCCATAAACTTGGGTCGGTTAAATCAAGTGGAGTACCAAACTCTTCATCGTAAACAGTCCATGCCATGATGCCGTCTTCATGATTGAAGTCTGCCATGACAAATGGAAAACGAGTATTTGCCTGCATAGCAACAAACTCACGTTCATATTTACTTGTTTGGTAGACCAGTTCAGATTTTAACGTTACATCTTCAGTGAGGGCCCATTTTCCACCCAGTGCAAACATATAACTATCTGTCTTACTTTCAGAGTAGTCACCACTAGTAAATGCACCTGAGTCACCCCAAGCACGAGACTTGATGACATTTGTGCCTTCAAACAAGACTGGTTGAGTCACTGTTTCTACACGTGAAGAATCTGCGTAAGAGAATAGCAGGTGGTTATTACTTTCGTTGCGGTAACCATTATAAAAGGCTTCAAATATATATTCAGATGTATCATTTGGTGCCCATTGAAATGATAGGTTTACTGCTGGGCGTTCACGTTTGCCTGTTAAGTCTGACTGATTTAATGCATCACGACTCAGATAATACTCAACCTCGCTGTCAGTTGCAGGGTCATACATAGTTGCCCCAGGCGTTCTATCCATACCGTGTTCGAGGCCTGTTGGCCATGGGTAAATACGGTTTAAGTTATCAGCTCTAAATGGCACAAAACCACCTGGTGCACTGTTTTCATCTCGATAGCTGGTGCTAGCAAATGAAAGGTTAATTAATGCGCCGAGATCACCAATTGATGATTCCCAACGATTGCTGGCAAGTACACTCACTATTGGATCTGTTTCTTCAGATTGATCTTGATAAACCCCCCGAGCATTGATCACAAACTTTGAGCCTTCAAAGTTAAATGGACGCTGGGTGCGAACATTAAGTTGACCTGCTATACCGCTTGCCAATTGGCTAGCATTGCGTGTTTTGTAAACTTCTACACTTTCAAGTAATGCTGCAGGTATATCTGCAACAGCAAGTTGACGCCCTGCTGCGGTGAACATTTCGCGGCCATTTATTGTTGTTGTAACATCGGTTAAGCCACGGATTGTAACAGTATTTACTTCACCCGATGCGCGGTCTGTTACCTGTACACCTGTTACACGTTGTAGCGCCTCAACAAGGTTATTATCAGGAAACTTACCAATATCTTCGGCAACAATCGCATCAACAACCTGAATTGATTGGCGTTTGATATTAACGGCTTTATTTAAGCTACTTCGGATCCCAACAACTTCAATTATTTCTAGGGAATCATTGTTGTCATTTGCTTGAGCGTTTTGTGTTTGTTCTGCAGCCACATCTGCTGCGTAAACACATTGCCCAAAAAGGGCCATACAAATTGTGCTGGCTAATGTCGTTTTCTTAAACATTTAAAATAACCTCCAAAATTATTTTAATGCGAACCAATAACAGGAGCTATTTGATTCAGTGTTAAATCAGCATCATTAGAAAAACTCTAATGCTCGACAAGGTGCTGATATCGTGTGTCTTTTTATTAAGTGTATTTTTCTTGCGGCCCTGCCACCGGTGGCATTTTTGGCCGAATAGTTGCACCGCAAGTAAGCATGCCAGGCTTGTTGTGTTGTCTTCATCCCCCTAATCACGCTCCTAAATTTTATAACACAGAAAATTTAGTTGTTTAAGTATTATTATATTCTTTTTAATGATTTGTTACTTGTTTCTGTTTGTTTTTGAAATAAGTTGTTTTTTATCAGTAGGTTAAATTTTTAATAAATTTTAAAATAAAGAGTTTAAATGTGTAGTTACATAGCGGTTTGTATTATTTTCTGCTTCAGAAAGAGAGGGTTCAGTTGTAGTGCAAGGTTTGATTTCTTTTTGGTGCAAGACAAAAACAAATAACTTTATTGCTAATTTATTTATTAAAATTAATGCATTAGGTCGTTTTATAGCGTCAAATATGATGAGTAGAACACGCGAACAAGGTGGATAAAACCTCAAAATGCTACCGGTGGCAATTGTATTATGATATGTATATATTTAATGGTAATATTAGCTTGTGTAGACTAAAAATTTTCTAAAAACATTATAATTTCAACAGTTAGAGGAACACATATGAGGAAGGATTATTTTGGCCGGCTTGAAAAAAAGCTAAGGTTAATAAGCAAACCAGCATGGTTTGAAACCAGTATATTAAGAAATGCGTTTATCGCTTGCTTGAGCGTCTTGGTTGTAGCCTGTAATAGTCAGCAAAGTGTTGACATTCAGCCTAATGATGAAGCTAAAACAGACATCATGATGTTAAGTGGCACCGGCAGTGATGATGCGGTGAAATGGGACTTTTACTGTAGTGAAGGGCAAAACTGTGGTCAATGGAGCAAAATAGATGTTCCTTCTAACTGGGAGCAACAAGGCTTCGGTAACTATGATTACGGCTACATCCCAGATAAACATAGCGAACAAGGTATTTATCGTCGAGATTTTACTTTACCTGCTGATTGGTCTGGTCGCAAAATTGAAATTGTTTTTGATGGTGTGATGACAGATGCCACTGTGTTTGTAAACCAACAACAAGTGGGGCCAACGCACCAAGGTGGTTTTTATCGATTCAGCTATGATATTACCCCTTATTTAAAAAGCGGTGAAGCTAATGAGCTAAAGGTTGTGGTAGATAAAGTGTCGGCTAACAAAAGTATTGAAGCAGCAGAGCGCGCTGCAGACTACTGGGTGTTCGGTGGTATCTATCGTCAAGTCTTTTTACAATCTTTGCCACAATCTCATATTGATTGGGTTTCATTAGATGCAAAAGCGTCTGGTGAATTTAAAATGGATGTTTATCTTGAAGGACTAGATAAATCAAATGCTTCTGCCATTGAAGCACAAATTTTAGATTTAGATGGCAACCCAGTAAGTGAAACGTTTAATGCCACACTTAATGGTAACAAAGTGCACTTAGCCACTAATGTTGACTCTCCTGAGCTTTGGAGCGCCGAGACGCCTAATTTATATCAAGTACGTATTGATTTAAAAGAAGGCTCTAAAACTTTACATAGTTTTGATAAAACCTTTGGCTTTAGAACGTTTGAATTACGTCCACATGACGGCTTATATTTAAATGGCGAAAAAATTATCTTAAAAGGGGTTAACCGTCACAGCTTTCGTCCAGCAACGGGACGTACTATGACTAAACAAGCCAGCATCGATGACATTAAGACGATGAAAAGTATGAACATGAATGCTGTTAGAATGTCGCATTACCCACCCGATGTGCATTTTTTAGAAGCGGCGGACCGTCTTGGTATTTATGTTATTAATGAGTTAGGCACATGGCAAAAGCCTGTTATTGATACGCCATCAGCAAGACGCTTAGTTGCACAGCTTGTTAAACGCGACCAAGCACACCCAAGTATTTTATTCTGGGCGAACGGTAATGAAGGCGGTTTTAACACCGATGTTGATGATGATTATCACCTTTATGACATTCAAAATCGTCCAATTCTTCATCCTTGGGAGTTGTTTCGTAATATCGATACAGATCATTATCCAACTTACTCCGAGCTGGTAGCCAAAAAAGCCCGTAATGAAGTATTTTTCCCAACCGAGTTCTTACATGGCTTGTATGATGGTGGCCATGGTGCAGGTTTGAGAGATTTTTGGGATTTCATGATGTCGACTCCTGTCGGTGCCGGTGGCTTCCTATGGGTGTTTGCTGATGAAGGTGTTGAGCGTACAGATCAAAATGGCCGCGTTGATACCGATTTCAACCATGCACCAGATGGAATTGTTGGCCCTTATGGTGAAAAAGAAGCGAGCTTTTTTACAATTAAAGAGATTTGGTCACCAATTCAAGTTGAAAACTTAAAGAATGGCCAGTTACTTGCCGACTCTTTTAACGGCCAGCTGCAAGTTAAAAATCTCTATGACTTTGTTGATTTATCAACTATGTCGCTCGAATGGCGTTTATATCAGCCAGTGACTGCGTTTTCTGATAAAAAGCAACTTGTTGCGAGCAATAAAGCTACATTACCTGCAATTAAGCCAGACTCGACAGGAACAGTGCAATTGAACTTACCTGACAATTGGTTGCAAAATGGTTGGTTAGAGGTTGAATTTTTTGACCAGCAGCAGAATTCAATTTGGACAGATGCTTGGCCTATTCAAAGTGCAGCTAAGCTTGCACAATTAACTCAAGAGCAATTTGAAAATCAGACATCAGCGACTAAACCAGCTCAAATTGTTAGTCAAAACGAATCTGAGTTAGCGGTTAAGGCTGCTGATAGAACAATTATTTTTGATGCGACAACAGGTCTATTAAAGTCATACAGTAAGCAAGGTCAAACTGCAGCGTTGACAAATGGTCCTAAGCTACTTCGTTCTGATAACTCACTAAATAAAGGTGTTTATAATGGTATTGGTTCATGGCTAACTCATGATCCAAATGCTGAGAAAGAAGCGCAACAAGATAAAAAACCGACAGAATTAAAGTCTGAAATGATTGCTAATGATTTAGTGATTGAAGTGATGAACCCGCCAGCAGGTATCACTAAACTAACTTGGACAGTTCACCCAGAGGGCCATTTATCAATGGATGTTGATTATTGGCTTGACGGTGAATACATCCTTCATGGTGTTGGCTTTAGTTATCCGAAAAAAGCAATCGAGCATAAACGCTGGTTAGGTGATGGCCCTTACCGTGTATGGGCTAACCGCTTAGAGGGCGTAAACTACTCTGTGTGGGAAAATGATTATAATGATGGGGTTGCTGGCGAACGTTGGGAATTACCAGAGTTTAAAGGGTATTTCTCTGATATTCAGTGGCTTACATTAAGTTCACAGCAAAGTGAAATCACTTTTTCTACTGCAACTCCGGATCTATATGCGCGAGTTATGCAGCCTGATGATGGTGAGCGACCTGACAATACATTAGCACTTAAGTATGATGAAGAAATTAGCTTCTTACACAGAATTAGTGCAATAGGCTCCAAGTTTCATGCTCCTCATCACTTAGGTCCACAAGGCCGACCTGTTGCAGAACGAGGTATTAACAATATTAAATTGACGATCTATTAAAAATGATACGCTAGCTTAATTAGGGGGCGCTACAGTGTAAATGTAGCGCTTTTTTATGAATTAATAAGCAATTAGATTGTTCTGCTATTGTGCCTTCCCCATAATAAGTGCGGTAAACAGGCCTATAACGAGAAAGCTTGCAATAGAAATAAAAATACCACCAATAGCACCATAAAGTATTATGAGTGGAATATTTGCACCTCCAAACAGGCAAAGCGCAATATAACTGTGAGATTTTTTTGTATTTCTAAGTAATAAGCTACTAGTGATAAGTAGCATTATCGCAATCAACAAATAAATAACGTTCATACTACAACTCCCTGTTGAGCCATTTTTTTAGTGGCTAATCGAGCCGATAACTTACTTATTGCACAGTAAATGACTACACTGCCAATAACAAAAAAGCTGATATCAACAACGCTAATTAAAAGGTTATTTGCAGTGAATGCATGGCTTGACGAAAACAATAAATTTAATGGCAAAATTGCACAACATGCTAGGCCAATAGTGAGTAGTGTCAGCTGTAAAAAGCGATGGTAGTTTAGTGGTATAAAAGCAATTAAACACCAAGCTAACCAGCCATAAAAGAACAGTGGTGCAAAGTAATTATTGTGTAATGCGCTATCAACGAAGTTATTCAGTATTACTTGAGTAGGAAATAAGATTGCGCAAGCGGCAACAAGGCCACCACAAGTACCAATAATAATTCTATTCCAGCGCTGGTATGCTTGTTGACTTAATGTTGGGTTATTGCCTCTACTGCGTTTAGATAACCACATCATCATGCCTGACAGGGGTAAAAGTGCGGTTGTAAGTCCCAAGAACACCCATATTAGTTTTACAAATAGCCCTGCAAAATTGCCAAAATGCAATGGGAATAACAGCTCTAATACCTTTATTGATGCTCCAGGTATATCGCCAAAACTGCTCATTGATTTTACAAATTCGCCTGAGCCATGGTACTTCAACAGTTGTGAAGCCACTTGCTCACCACCAATTAGTCGCATGTAGACTTCTGCATTTGCATCGTTGTGTGCCATGATTGTTAAATCGACGATTTTAGCTTTTGGATAACGAGTTTGTGCATCATGCAAAATGGTATTGATATCGGTGGCTTGAAATTGCTCACTTATGGCAGGTTCTGGTATGGCGGTGAATTTTTCTATTAACTTATCTTGATCGCCGCCAAAGCTGACAAATGCCGCAGCAGGTAGCAAAATAACAGTTGCGAGACCTAAAAAAGCACCTGTAAAACCAATGACAGCATGGAATAAGCTGCCCCAAATCCCCATAATTTTATGGCCATCGTTAATAATGACATCAAGCGGTTTTTTGCGTCTAAACGTGAATAGCTCTTTAAAGAATTGTCTATGTATAAATAAACCTGTCACTGTAGAAACAAGTAATGTTAACCCTAAGAATCCAGTTAAAATTAGGCCAATAGGTCTACCTAAGTGCAGGTCAGCGTGAAAATGCCCGATAAATGAAGGAGCATCAGTTTTTCTGTGTTCGTAAAAGTAACTCGTTGCTCCATAATATTCATTCACTAATTGATAATTACGTGGATCAAACTGATAAGCATAAGCAGCGGCTTCACTGTAGTTTTCATCGCCATGGTGTGATTCAAACAATACAGTCAGTAAATGTGTATTGTGCCCCGTTGGTAAATACACATGAATATTTTCACCAAACTCTTTTGGTACGGCTTTATGGTATGTATTAATTATTTCTGTAATTTTTTCGCTAGGAAGGGCATTGAGTTGATGCAGCTCTGGATTTGCCCAAATCTTTAGTTCCGGGCGGCTTAACACAGCTAAAGCACCAGTAAAACAAACAATAAACAGCAAGATGGCTGTCACTATACCGACCCAACTATGCATTAAGAAAAGTTTTTTCAAGCTGATTGATTTCATGACAGCCCCCCTGAGACAGCGAAATAGCTTAAAGCACCATGGCTGAGTAATATGAGCAGCATGAGTAGAAAAGGGTGCCAAGCTTTAATAGCCATGTAAGCGTAAATAAATAACCCTGCCCAAATTAGCGGAAACAGCATAATAGGAATAAGGATTTGCTCTTCAAGTGCAAAAGGGAGGTAGGTTGTCATCCCTGGGATCATTACAATTGCTGTGAGTAGTGCGAGTAAGCAGGCCATAAAATGGCGGAACTTAGTTGCAGTAAATGTGTGGTTTTTTGTCATTATTGTGCCCCAAAAAAAGGCGGCCGTAGCCGCCGCATTTAATTAAAAACTTACTTCGAAACGAATACTCGCTGTTCTAGGTGAGGTAAGAGTTTGATTACCAAGCCCTGCTGGTTTTAAAAGCACAGACTTTTCATCAAGTAAGTTTTCTATAAGTGCATAAATGCCGTAGTTATCCCATTGGTAGCCAACACGTGTATTGACTAACCAATAAGCGTCATTACGTGGATCGATAACGCTGCCATCACTTGTTTCTTTTGGGATAGATAAACGTTGTGAAGTTCCTGTATAGCTGGCATTGATATTTGCAACGAAACCCTGTTCATTAAAGTAATCTAAACCAAAAAGTGCAGTCCACTCAGGTGCCCCTGCGAAAGGACGGCCTTGATAATCTTCGTCTGACCCATTCACGTCAGTGATAAATTCATCAATTTTAGTTTTTGAATAACCTAACCCGCCGTAAAGATTAAGGTTATTCGTTAACTCATAACTAATTTCTGTCTCAAAGCCTTGCACATGTGATTTACCAACATTGCGAGTTTCTCTGTCATATTGATTGCCAGATAAAAACACAGCAATTTGTTGATCTGTCCAATCTAAGTAAAACGCATTGGCGTTGATTACCAGCTTTTCATCAAGCCAAACAGAGCGAAATGCTAATTCGTAGTTCCATGTATATTCAGGATCAAAAGTGAACGGCGTCGCTTTTGCCACGTTAGTACCAACACCGCCTGAGCGGTAGCCTTTTTGTACAGTGAAGCTAGTTGAAACATCTTGATTGAAGCGGTATGTTGCGCCCAGTTTTGGTAGCCATGAGTCAAAATCAGCATCTTCTACAGGTTCATCCCCTGATGCGCCATCCGCCATTGCAAAAAGCTGTTGATTAATACCTGCAATTAGTTGCGCAAGCATTGGGTTACTCGCAAAATCCTCAGGATTAGGTAAAGCGTTTTGGGTTTGCTCTGTGATGTAAATATCAGCAATGGTTCCGTTGGCTTGTTCTTCTTTATCGTAGCGAAGACCAGCAAAAACATCCCATTGCTCATTAATTTCATAGGTAAAATCGGCGAATAAAGCTTTTGTTTTTACTTTTTGAATGTAATCAGAATTTTGACCTATAAAGACAGGATCTGCACCAGCGTAAAACTGTAAGACTTGCGATGCTAATGCATCTGGTAGGCCTAAACCTCCAAATTCAGTGGGTGCTGTTAAGAGCGAGCGCACACCTAAATCCGCGAATGTAATACCGCGCTCACCACCACTGCTATCAAATACATCAAGATCAGAGTAATAAAAGCCGATTAATCCCGAAAGTCTGTCGCCGTCGTAGGTCAGTCGAAACTCTTGTGTGCTTGTTTCATCTGTTCGCACATCTGTTAGGGTCGATTGTGGCGGATTCATACTGGCATCACCATCCCACTCATAACCATACTTGGCGTCAGAATAAGTGGTGATTGATGAAAATGACCATTGATCATTAATGTCATAGTCGAGATTTAGGATATATAAATCGGTATCAACCCATTCATACGTTGGAGAATCGAGATACACATAACGGTCGTCATAAATATCGTTAATAGGAAAGTCCTCATGACCACTTTCAACCATGACCCAATCAATTCCTTTCTCATTTTCACCGTGCATAAAGCTTAACTGGGCTTCGAATTCAGGCAATGCTGAAGGGGTATAGCGTAATTTTGCACGATAAAATTCGTTGTTATCAAAGTCAGACTCTTCACCTGTTGCTACGTTTGTGTTGTAACCATCAAAGTCACGTTTTTCGCCACTTACACGAAATGCTAATTCGTCCTCGATAAGGCTCCCACCAAACGCAACGGCGGCTTCTTGTGTGCCATATTCGCCAACACCAATACGTCCTTTAAAGTCGTATTCGTGCATGGCATCACGGGTTTTCATTACCACCGCACCTGCCAGTGAATTTCGTCCTTGAAGCGTTGATTGTGGGCCGCGCAAAATTTCGACTTGGCTAATATCCCAAGTCGAAAATCCACCTTGTTGCATCATACGATAAGGTACGGGAGCACCATCAACATACACACTCGCTAAGCCACCAGAGCCACCGCCAGTAACATTAAATGCGTCAATACCACGAATATTGAAACCTGCACCGTCCATTCCTGAGGCATTTGGTGTGCGAGCAAGCACATCGTAAAAGTCGTTTAGGTTTTCACGTTCTATAGTTTGGCTTGTAATAACGGCTACACTTGCTGGGGTTTCTTGTAATGTACGATCTATTTTTTGTCCTTTAACGACAATTTTTTCTATATCAGCTTCATCAGCAAGCACGGTATGAGAAAGAAGTGAGACACTTAAAAAACTTGTTATAGCAGCAGCTAACTTTGTTTTTCTTAGAATAAGCATTGTAGGTTCCATTTATACTGTAATAAGAATTATTATCATTGTACCAATGAGACTTATTATTAACAATTGTTAAATAGAGTAAAAACTAAAATATCTTAAAGGGGAGATTAATGTGAACAAAAAAGACGCTCTTGAGCGCCTTAATTCAATAATTTACTTATGATTGAAGTTAATTTTTAGTATCACTGTGAGACATTGAACTGCCCACTGATGCTGTTATTACAAGTAAAATAGCAAGCCATTGCCATATGCTTAAAAATTCACTTAAGATTATAAATCCGGCGAGTGCCGCTATGGCAGGCTCTAAACTCATCATAATACTAAAGCCTTGGGCTGGCATATTTCTCAGTGCTACCATCTCAAGGGTATAGGGCAATGCGCTCGACATAACGGCAACTAAAATCCCCAATGGCAGAACTTCCCAGCTTAATAAGGCCATCCCTTGTGACGCTGCACCATAAGGGACTAACACAATAGCAGCAACACTCATACCCATTGCTACAGTCATACCGCCAGAGCCTTGGTTACCGGTCTTTTTGCCAAACAAAATATAAAATGCCCAACAAGCACCGGCAGCTAATGCCAATATAACACCTACCGGATCTAAACTGTCTTCGCCTTTCATATCGGGTAGTAACAAAATAATGCCAGCAATCGCACAGGCAACCCAGAAAAGGTCGCGCTTTTTGCGTGATGAAAGTAGGGCAACTGCAAGTGGGCCAGTAAACTCCAGCGCGACACCAATACCCAAAGGAATACGCTCTATGGCGTAATAAAACAGAATATTCATACCGCCTAAGCTCAGCCCGTAAACAATGACTGGCATTCTTTGGCCAACAGGAGGAAAGGCACGCCAAGGTTTAAAAATTAAACATAAAATGGCGGCAGAAAAACCAAGGCGTAAAGCGGTTGTGCCCTCAGGGCCAATCAAAGGGAATAATTGCTTAGCAACAGAAGCGCCTGATTGAATTGTAACCATGGCTAGAAGAACGCAAATAACAGCAATTAGAAACGGTGGTATAGTGCGCGGCATCACTGTCCTTATGAAATTTTTAAGCTAGAATTTGCCGCGATTCTACTGATGTTTTTAGTTTTAAGAAATGTTTTTCGTTAAATGAATTCAGTTATTAGTAGTGTGAACAGGGTAGTAAATTCTTTTACTACCCCAGCTAAGTGCTAGCTTAAGCTTGGCTTAGTTTATTGAAGTTTGGCATGATCCTGTCAGGCTCTGCCTTGCGCTGATTTCGCTTAGCAAGTGCAAAGAAAATAATGCTGAAAATAATGGCGACAGCATCTACTAAATAACTTGAATACAGAGCAAAGCCATTATGGGTTGTCAGCAACTTTACAAAACTAGAAATAACCATGGTTGCGCATAAGGCTGCAAGTAAATATAAGCCCATTGCAGTTGCTCTGCTTGTACCTTTTAAAAAGGTGAATCCAACAAATGCAAAAAATACTGCGTAATAACATATTAATGCGCCGTAATTAGTATTGGCAACGATGCTGGGCAGCCATTTGGCGGTGATCAAGGTGCTTACGACAGCAAGCATCGAGCCTAAACACACACCAATCGTAAGCTTTGCCATGAATAAAGTACTGCGTTTAGTCGGGTCTTTTTTAAAACGTTTATCAATCCATAGTAAGTTACCAGAATAGAATAAAAATGCGCCCAGTAGGCCCATTATAAAGTAGCCCCAGCGTCCCCATTCACCACCGTAGGTGCCAAAGTGTAAAGAAAATATACTGGCGACCATATTGCCCCAAATACTTTCATCACCTTGCGGGTAGCTTGAGTTTACCACTTCTAAAGTATACGGATTCATAAACAAGTAATCAGTTTCTGGACCGCGCACGACGGCTTGTTTATTACTCATCATAAATACAGCTGATGGAGTGGCTGAATTTAGGTTGCTGTAGCGGACATGAATCGGGGTATAGCCTGGTGCATAGTTTTTGGCAGCCAAAATTTGCTCATTTATACGTGGTAAATCTTTAATATGATAGCTTTGTGCTGCTGGGGGAGTGCGTTCAAATAAAGGCTTATCGTCATAAAATTGAGCAAGACCACCATAAATAAAATCGTGAAAAGCAAACACCACAACAGTAAATGCAATCACTAAATGAAAAGGTAAGCTGGCAATGCCAATTAGATTATGGCTATCGAGCCAAAAGCGGCTTGGGCCTTTTTCTTTACGAAGCGCAAAAAATGTTTTCACTAGGGTCGGCAGTAAAATAATTACGCCAGAGACAAGCGCCAAAAAGTACAAGACAGAAGCGATGCCCAACACATAAACCCCTGACTGATCATGACCAATTTCGCCTGCAATGCCTGCAGTGCGATGTAAATAGTCCACTAAATCAGCGAGTTTGTTCTCTGTTTGTTGTTCTATTGTGAGCTGTCCCTTTGCGCTTAAATAAGCTGTTTGTAGCTCATTATCTAGGTGCATACCACGTGGGCCACCTTTTACATACCAAGAAAGTGGCGCATTTTCAGTATGTAAATCGAGACTAAATCCTTTTGCCAGTTGCGCTGGCTTTTCAGCTATTGCAGCATCAACTAAAGGTTGGTAATCATAGTTCTCAACCGTAACTTTAGAAGTTTGTAGGGGAGTTGCCCATTGTTGGATTTCATGTTTGAACATGGTTAAGCTGCCTGCATAAAAG
The DNA here is from genome assembly GCF_041414825.1 of Pseudoalteromonas sp. 68 DY56-GL68. Taxonomy (NCBI): domain Bacteria; kingdom Pseudomonadati; phylum Pseudomonadota; class Gammaproteobacteria; order Alteromonadales; family Pseudoalteromonadaceae; genus Pseudoalteromonas; species Pseudoalteromonas sp. 68 DY56-GL68. The sequence goes on along the minus strand of NZ_JAOCZL010000006.1, from coordinate 781,170 downwards.
CCAATAAATAGCACTAAACCGGCGATGATCCCTGTCCAAGTATGTACACCTTGGTAGGTACGTAAAATATCAGACCTTACTTTCATAGCCCACCTCTTAGCATAAAAAAGCCTATGTAAAGCAGTACAGTTAACCCACCTAAAAGTAGCCATGCCTGTTTTGCAGAATTAAATAAGTAAGTGAAACTAAAAATAGATAACCACAAGGGGGGAATCATCCACATGTTGAACTGTACTTTATCGCGCGCATCAATCCCACCTGGACCATACCACGCAAAAAAAGCGATAAGTATAAAAGCAAGCGCTAATCCTAGTAGTGCGCCTGCGAAGGTCTTACCTAGCCATGTCGGCTGATATTTTTGAGAGCGAGTCATGAATTATCCTTTTTATAGAACAAGCTTAGAAGTGGGATCAGCATCAACATCATCATCAGTGTAAAAATGACTAAAAACACAGTTGCGGAGTTTGAAAACTGTTGAGAGGTCAAAATAATAGCGGAGATTACTAAGCTCACAGCGACCCCTCGAAAACGTTTGTTCAAAGGTTTTATTAATAAGCGTTGCTGCTTTCGAGTGCAATAAAATATCCCCACCGCTAGTGCAAGCAGTAAGGTTGATAAAGTAAAAAACATAGGTAGTTAGTTGTAATTATTTTAATCTAATTCTAAATGATAACTAAACTCAATTGCAATAGGGTTTTTGTTGTGCTAGATTTTTTGCGCTTTTTCTATTAGCTCAAACATTCATAAATACTAATAATCTCTTTTTGGGGAAAGAAAATTGGCCACTGCATTTAAATTAAACTCACTATCAGCTGTGATTGCAGCTTCATTACTTGTTACTAATACAGCCGTATTAGCTGATGACGAAAGTAATCGAAAATCGATGGATACGATTGTTGTCACCGGTGAAAAAACTGAAAAATCATTGAAAGAAACCATGTCATCAGTTGCTGTTGTTGACACGTCATTAATTGAAAATGGTCAGCTTGCATCTATATCAGAAGCTCTTTCAGAGATGGCTAATGTGGTTGTGTTAACTGGCGCAGTACCGGATATGCGGGGTGTGTCTGGCAATGGTGGTGCAACAGGTTTTAACTCGTTTAGTGGTGGTTCGAAAGCGCGTGTCTCAACATTAATTGATGGAGTAAGCCAGCCCTTTGTTGCAGACCTTACGGGCGATACTGGTCTTTGGGATATGGAGCAGATCGAAGTATACCGAGGCCCGCAATCTACAAGCAACGGCCGAAATAGTATTGCTGGCGCGGTATACATGAAAACTAAAGCCCCAACGCAAGAATTTGAGGGAGCAGTGCGTGTTGGTTATCGTAATCAAGATAACTATTTTGATACGGCGGCGGTTATATCGGGGGCACTCGTTGAAGATGTGTTAGCATTTCGCTTATCAACACAATATATTGATGGCGAGACTTTCTCTAACCCACCAGTGTACGACACAAACCCAACAGATCAAGAACTAAACAAGCTGGATACTAGTAGCACCCGTGCCAAGCTCCTTTATACCCCATTCGAGGATTTATCTGTACAACTAACCTATTCAACATACAACGAAGAGGGTAACGCTGGACGTAAATACTTTGAAGCTGCTGAGCCAACCGATTATATACCGCTATTTCAACGTATTCTGGATACTGAATCAGATACAACACAGCTCAATGTTGACTACAAAATTAATGAAAACTTCTCGCTGGATGTGCTCGTTGCCTATATGGATTACAAATGGGCATTTGATGCCTATGAGCCGCAACAAAGTGCTGAATCAGATGTTTCGATGGATGAATCAAATGTAACCCTAGATACTAAATTAAACTTTGGCTTAAATAGTGATTTTTACTCAGGTTTTGTCGGGTTTGCTTATTTTGACCGTGATCAAGATTTTGAGAGTGTAGGGGCTACTTATTACTTCGGTGATGATAGCAGCAAATCAACGGCAATTTACGGTGAATCAAGCTTTAACTTGAATAGCCAACTTACTTTAACAGCAGGGCTGCGTATTGAGCGTGAAGAGCAAGTACGTAACTTCAATATGGCATTTCGCGGTGACATGCTTGTTGAGCAATTAGATGACTCGCATACTCTACGTTTACCTAAGCTTGCGCTGCAATACAAAATTACCGAAGAAACAACGTTATTTGCAAGTGCTCGCAGAGGTTACAACGCCGGTGGTGGCGCATTAGACTTTACTGCTGAAGATTACTACTACTACGATGAAGAGACGGTAAACACCTATGAAATCGGCTCCCGTAGTGTCTTAAATAATGGCGATCTAAATATTAGTGCTAATGTGTTTTATAACAACTTTAACGGTTATCAGGCACTGAGCGCAGCACGGAGAATTACTAATATTGAAGATGCACACAGCTACGGCTTAGAGCTTGAAGCATACAGTATGTTGGGCGACCAATGGCAATTACATGGTGGTTTAGGATTATTAAAAACTAAAATCGATGAATCGTCAGCATTTCCTGAAGCTGTGGATAATGACCTTAACTCAGCTCCTGAATTAACAGCAAGCTTAGGTTTATCGCATTGGTTTACAGATAGCCTAAAAGTTAATTTGAGCGCTAATTATGTTGATGAGTTTTATGGTGACTTAACAAACACAGAAGAGCGCGTTGCGGGCGATTATACCCTTACTCGTTTAACGATTACTTACGATACTGAGCAATGGTTGATTAGTGCATTTATTAATAATGCATTCGATGAGCAAGAGTACACAGCAAGAGAGCCTGCCAGTGGTCGTTACCCGCAAGGTTATGTGGGTGTTGTGAACCCACAAACTTTAGGGGCTTCAGTTACCTATAGATTTTAAATGGTATTAAACTAGTCACCCAGTCTCATTGGGTGGCTAGTTTAATTTGAAACGGTTTATTTGTGCATTTAAGCTACTGGCTAGCTTAGAAAGCTCACTTGATGAAACAGAAATTTTTTCAGTTTGCATTTGAGCTTCTTTACTTGTTTCTTGAACATCATTCAAACGCTGAGCAATATCTTCAGTGACTTGAGATTGCTGCTCAGAAGCCGACGCTATTGTTAAGTTTGCATCTGAAATTGAATGAGCTTGGGTACTTATTTCTTCTAGCATAAGCCCCACATTTTCAGAGTTAACAACAGCTTCTTTGATCTGTGAATCGCTTGAGCGTATGCGATTTGTTACGGCATTACTCGCGGCTTGCAGCGAATCAATTTTATCTTGAATCTCAAGCGTCGAGCTTTGAGTTCGGCTCGCCAGTGTGCGCACTTCATCAGCCACAACGGCAAAGCCTCTACCTTGTTCGCCGGCTCTAGCAGCTTCGATTGCAGCATTAAGGGCTAATAAATTAGTTTGTTCTGCAATGTTACTGATCACACTCAAAATAACGGTCACTTCTTTGACTGATGACTCTAAGTTATTGAGGTCATTCAATGATTGATTGAGTGTGGCGGCGACGGACTCTACAGATTTGATCCCTTTATCGACAATGGTTAAGCCTTCTTGCGTTTTGTTATTGGCAGCTGTTGCACTTTGCGCTGCTTCTGCACAGTTCTGCGATACTTCTTTCACAGCTGTGGAGTTTTCATAAACGGAGCTAGATATAACTTCGATAGCTTGGCTTTGTCTATCATTAAGTATTTTTGCTTGCTGAGATACGCTATCGAGGTTAGCTGCTGAAATCTGTGCTTGATCAGAAAGACTATTAATCTCTTTTAAAAGGCTTGAAAGTTTATCAACCATTAAGTTAAAGCTGGCAGCAAGCTTACCAATTTCGTCGTTACTGACATGGTCAATGTAGCGTGATAAATCGCCTTGTGAAATTCGGTTTGCTTCAGTAATCAGCCCTTGTGTTGCCTTAATTACTTTTTTCTCTAGTTGAATGTAGCAAAGTATTAAAGTGCATATAATTGCAATAACAAAAGCAATACTGATAATACTGAATGTTGAAACCTTATCATTGTTTTGTGTGACTTGTTCGGCACTTTTGCGCTCTATAGAAGACAAAAATTCACTAACAGGTTGCTGGATTTTGCCCACTTCAGTCATGTAATTTTCATCGGTAAGTAATACGATAGCGTCAATCCATTTTTCTCACTGATTACATGAGGATCTTGCCCTACAAGGTGATCTACTAGGGCGAATGCCTGCTCTTCTGTTTCGACTAATTTCAAGGAAAGCTCGTTTGACTCTGCGAGTAATGCTAAATCAGACTTATCGACATTATAGGCTTGTAGCCTTGCTAAATAGCTTTTCTTTTCGCCATTGAGCCAAGCAATATCTCCTTGGATTTGTCCAACTAGTTCAAAGTATTGTTGCTTATACTTGCTCTGTAGAGTAACAACATATTGCCTAGCAAGTTCTGTTAATTTGATAGAGTTAGACGACGATAATTTAGCGAGGTGACTCAATTCATATCGTTGTTGTGCAGCCTGTTGGCTGTCAGATAGACCTGATTTTAGCATTAGGATAATGATTAATAATCCAGCTGCTAGGGTAATCGTTGCTGCAAAGACAGCTCTTAATAAATACCTAATAGACAAAGGTAAACCCTCATTAATTTACAACAGTTATTATTAACCATAGTGCAAAAATAATGAGAGTAAATATAATCACGGCAAGAAAAAATAATTTCAAACTTAATGATTATTTAAGGCTGTAGAGTCTAAACGAAAGTTTAGCTATATTTATCAGCAGGGTAGACAACACCTAATTGAGTTCTTGCTTCATCAAGCACAGCCATAACCTGTTTTGATAAAGTATGTGTGTTGACACTTGACTCAATCTGCCCTGCTTTTACTGCATTAATAAAGTGGCTTACTTCGTGGCGCATAAAGTGCTCATCAAATGGCTCTGAGAGTTCCTCAACCGTGCCATCATTACCAATAAACTGCATACGTTTTAATAGTGATACTGCTTCGATACGAATACGGCCTTTTTCACCTTGAATTTCAGTAAAATTATCACCTTGCGAGATTTTAGAGTAGCTGATCACCGCTTGTTTATCGGCGTAATTCAATAACACATCGCCAGCGCCATCAACACCGGTTTCTAGTAACACACCGCTGGCTTTTACACTCTGAGGCGCGCCCCATAAAGCGAGTAAAATATAAAGCGGATAAATACCCAAATCGACTAATGCACCATTAGCAAATTCTGGCAAGAAAGTATTTGGCCGCTCACCATTTTTATATTTATCGTAACGTGATGAGTATTGACTATATTGACCAATATATTTACGCGGTGTGCCAATTTTTGTGAGGGCATTTTTTAAGCATGCAAAGTTTGGTAAATGCGTGGTCATCATCGCTTCCATGTATAGGCGTTGATGGGTTTTTGCCGCTTGAATGATTGCCGCAAGCTCTTTGCTATTAGCAGCCGAAGGCTTCTCACCTAAAACATGTTTACCGGCTTCTAAACACATGACAGCGCAGTTTTTGTGTAGGCTATTTGGTGTCGCAATGTAGACAGCATCGACTAATGGGTCTTGGCATACTTGTTCAATATTAGTGAACACTTTAGCGTCAGCCATGTCGTGCTTTGCAAGAAAAGCTTTGCCTGTTTGCTGCTCTCGAGAGCACACGCCATATAAGGAGAATTGTTCAATTTGTTTGGCTGCACTTAGTAGCGTGTCGCTTATAAAATTGGTACCGACAATCACAAAGTTCATGGTTACTCCTCGTTGTTTTGTGCAAGCCATGCTTGCCAATCCTGTTCAAATTTTTCCATTTGCTTATGTTTTTTGCTTAACAAATGTTTGTCTTCATCTTCTTGTGCCATATAAGGACCTACGCGGCATAATGCACAGTGTTTATCACCTAAATAAGCGGGTAAAGTCAGCTTAGAGGTAATCTCGCTGTTCGTTTTTTCGCTAAAGACGTAGGTAATGCCACTGGTGTCTTTAACGTGCTTATCGCGGTCAACATTGCGAATTTTATAGTCAGGGAACAGGTTAATATCAAATGGCATTTGCCCCAAGTACTGACAATTAAGCCCTTGATTTAAGCTGCCTTCAATATTCCATTCGCGATAGGGTTTTACATCTTTAGAGGTGATGTAACACAGCATTGGGCCGTTTTTATTTAATGCGAATTGACTAGCGTAGTCTAAATAGCGATGCAACAAAGCACGGTTTAATACATTCATACCACCGAGTTTTGTATTTGCTTTAAATGCAGCTTCACCTACAAAAGCTGGAATGAGTGGAAATTGAAAAATTACCACATCAAAACGAGCATCTCCTAAGCGCAGCCACGAGTCAGATTTTGTTACATCAAACCCGGTAAGTGTTTGTATATTGAGTTGTTGCAAGGCGCTAAGTGCGTTGTCGGCATATTTTTGTTCTATGGTATTTGCATCATCATAGGTTGAAGCAACTAGCTTTTTAGGTTTTAAATGACTTGCTAAAGCATGCGAAAATGATAAATCACCATCGCCAACCGTTAATATGCGCCAACTTGGGTCTAAAAACATGCTGTTATTTGCCTTGTTCTGGCGGTGTTTCAACTGTAATTTCAGGGCAAAGTGCTAAGCGAGTTTTTAAACCTTCAATGGCAATTTGCTTAAAGATTAAGTTAAAACTAATCAAAACGGCAATAACGATATGAATAGGACCATGCGTAAAGCCTGCATCTGTATCAAAAAGCATTAATCCGAATAGCAAAAACATGGTTGCTAAAAATATTTCAATGAGCTGATTTGAATACAGCTTTAAAGAACCTTGGTTTTTGTGGTCTTTTTTGATGTGAATCGCACAAAAAAATGGGATCACTTTAATTTTGAAGTGAGCACTTTTTTCAACGTAATTTTCGCCGAGGTGGTCTAGCTTGGCGCGTAGTTGATCTATCATAGCAAGTCCTTAAAAATCTGAGCCGCGGATGTTACCGCAAACGCGAGAAAAGGGCTACTCAGGATAGATGCTCATGCCAATCACAAATATATGGCATACAAATACCACTGAGGTTAAAACGAATCGCATCTTTTGGTAATCAACATGATACGTTTGCCACTGCGGTGAGCTTTTTTCGAATAAAAGCACTAACCAAAAACTCGCTGCGAGCCAAGCCAGTGTCCAAGTTGCTGGTAAAAAGCTTAAAAAGCCAATCGGTAAGATAGGGATAATGGCTTTAATGGCATCAGCATGCGTCTGTTGGCCAGCATGCCATAAGTTACCAGCCATAAAGGCTAAAATAGCAATGCTATAATAAGTGAAAAAGTCTAAGTTGACAGCATTACTCCCTGCTATGAGTGGCCAGCCTACGCAGCCTAAAAACGGCAGTAAACCTAAGTAACCGAGTTGAATGTGATTAATAAACTTTTCCATAATGACCTTAAAACCGCTTAAATTAAAAAGCATACCTAACGGTATGCTTTTATCTTTTAACTATTTTATACCAGTTATGCGGCTAAAACGATCGCTTTGTTATTGGCGTAACTCACGACGTAAAATTTTGCCTACCGTTGACTTAGGCAGCTCCTCCATAAAAATGATTGATTTAGGCACTTTATAAGCACTTAAATTTTCGCGGCAGTAATCTGTGATTTGTTGTTCGTCTATATGCTCTTTTAAAGTAATGTAGGCGCATACACGTTCACCGGTTTTTTCATCTTTTGTTCCAATAACGGCCGCTTCACAGATGGCAGGGTGCTGACACAGTACATTTTCAACTTCGTTAGGGTACACGTTAAAGCCAGAAACAATAATCATGTCTTTTAAACGATCTACAATTTTGTAATTACCACTTGGCAATTTTAGGCCTATATCTCCGGTTTTGAAAAAGCCACGTTTCATGCAGTTATCGGTTTCATCTTGGCGTTGCCAGTAACCCATCATCACCTGTGGGCCTTTAACAACAATTTCGCCAGACTCACCGTCAGCAACAGGTTCATCATTTTCATCCCAAATCTCAACGGTAGTGTTTGATAATGGGCGGCCAATACTGCCAATTTCTTCTTTTTTAAAGTCGTTGAGCGTGGCAACAGGTGAGGTTTCTGATAAGCCATAGCCTTCTGTGATTGTACAACCTGTGGTGTTCATCCACGCATCAGCGGCTGCATGGGTTAGGGCTGCGCCGCCTGAGACGGTCATTTTTAGGTTCGAAAAATTCAGTGCCTTAAACTCAGGGTGCATACACAAACCAATAAATAGGGTGTTAATGCCTGAAAAGTAATTAATTTCATATGGTTCGATTTGCTTTACTAAGGCATCTAAATCACGAGGGTTTGGAATCAGTACATTAAATTGCCCCATGGCAAATAGACCAACCATATTCACAGTAAAGGCGTAAATATGATAAAGCGGTAGCGGGCAAATGCCTGTTTCTTGACCTGGCTTTAAAATGTCGTCAAAGCGCTCATTCATTTGCTCTGCATTGGCTAAAATATTGCCATGGCTTAGCATCGCAGCTTTTGCTATGCCTGTGGTTCCGCCTGTGTATTGTAAAACTGCAATATCATCGCGACTTGCTTGATGAGTATTAAGAGGGGCGAGTCTTTCACCTTGGTGAATGAGTTCATTTAACGAAAATTGACCTTCTTGCAATGTTGGCTCAGCAACCGCGGCTGCAACAATAACGGTTTTGATCGACGTATCATTGATAATGGTGGCTAATTTATCGGTAAGAGCATCAAGAATAACAATGGCTTTTACATCTGCATCATTAAACTGATGCAGCATTTCACGGGCAGTATAAAGTGGGTTGGTATTGACTACGATTAACCCTGCACGAAATGCTGCATAGGTAACAATAGGGTAATCAACAATATTAGGCAGTTGAATGGCTATTCGATCCCCTGCAACTAGGCCACTTTGTTGTTGAAACCACTGTGCTAAGTAACGAGACTGTTGCTCTACTTGAGCATAAGTGAGGGTTTTACCCGCACTATTGTAGGCAGGAAGGTCGGCATAAGTTTGACACGTATGCTCAATTAATTGCGTGAGGTTATCATGTGTGTTCATGGGAATTCCTTAGCGTGTTGTTCTTATAAGTTGTTGTTTTATGAGGCGATCCATTACTGAACCCATTATCCAATTCGGTAAATAACGGCTCATGATATAGGTTAGTTTAGATTGTAAGCCTAGGATCACCATTAATTTTTGTTTATCTAAGCTGTGTAACATTTGCTTAGCGATTTTAGCTGAGTTTACATCTGTGCTATGCGCTTTGTTTGTACACACTAAGCTGACTTTTATATTGCTTGGTTTTAATTTGAGTCGTAGCTTTTTGCTTAGAAGTAAAAGGGCTGGGTTGAGTGAAAGCTTGGTGGGCTCTGTTATCGGTGCAGTTAATGCCAAGTGACTGTTCATTTCAAGGTAGGGGGTGATCACAGTGGCAAAATGATGACTGACTAAACTATGTTTTTGAGTTAATTGCTCACTGTATTCAATACAAAAAGATGAACACTCAATGGCTAATTCAGGTTTGCCGATTGCAGCAATCGCATTGTTTACTTGGATCTGTAATGTTTCGATATCACAGATTCGTATTGCAAAAAATTCAACATACTGACAAAAATCTGCAAGTTTAGTTAAGCGTTGTTTAGTCTGTTCGCTGAAGTGTAAGTCAAATAAAGCTACATCGTCACCTCGAAGAATATATTGTTTGGCTAATTCGTACCCAACACCACTGTTGGCACCGGTAATAAACACTCTTTTTAACATTACATGACCACTAATTAGCAAAACTAGCTAATCAATATATATAAATTGTTAACAGAAAAATTAGCTTTATACGACCTGTTTTTAACTTTTTACGCCACTAAGATGAATGTGATTTACGATAATCTTTTGGAGGAATGCCATACCAGCGTTTGAATGCACGGGTAAACTCGCTGTAATTAGAAAAACTTAAGATATCTGAAATGTTCGATAAACTAAGGCTAGATTCAATTAAATATTGATGTGCTAAATTACAGCGTACGTCATCAACTAGCTCACGAAAAGTGGTACCGTGCTGAGTTAAATGACGCTGTAAGCTGCGTGCACTCATTGATAGTTTTTCGGCTATCAAGTTTATTCCAAACTCTTCATGAAGCAGATATTGTTTGATCAGCACCTCAACGTGATCAGACATGTTTTCCCGTTTGGTGTCTTTAAGATGGCCAATTTGTTGGCTAAGAATAGAAAATAACTGCTTGTCTGAATTTTTAATTGCAAGCTTTAGGTATTTTTTATCAAACACAAGCGCGGTATGTGCACAGTTGAATGCTGGCACTTGGCCCAGCGCTTGGCGGTAAACACTGGGGTTTTCATCGCAACTGTGGGGAAGCTCCAAGCGGTGCAGTTTTATTTTATCATCAGTTAATTGCTTTAATAAATTGACTCCGACACTCAAGGCCAAATCGGCACCATGATAAACACTTATTTTTAAATTACTGCGTATTAAGAACGATAGTTTTACGTAGTCTTGGCCAATTTCGAGTAACAAATCAGCGCTGTTTTGATGTACATGGTAGTACTTGGTTAAGTTTTTTAGTGCTGTTTCAAGGGTATCGCAATTTCCAATCAAATAACCCACAGAACCCAAAATGTTGAGACTTTGCCAACGACCTAGCTCTAGGCCGAAATAGGGTAGATTTAATTCTTTCGCTGTGATTTTTAACAACTCAATCAGTTGCTGATACTGAATAAAGTTATTGGGCTCTGTGAGTTGCTTTCGGTCTAACCCTACGTGCGATAACAGTGCATCAGGGTTGACCAATTTACTTTCAATCAGTTCGATATAGCCATGCAGGGCAGATACTCTAATTAAATCGGGGGCGTGTGTCTTACGAGGCATAATGTGTTCTTATTGAGTGCGCTGGCGTAAAAAGTAAAAAATATTACGCGAAAAGTAAAGTAAATACGGTCGTTAAAGTTTAACAATGTATTAACGGCAACAATGAATTGCTTTACTAATAAGCATTAAAGAGGGCACACACATGGCATTACCAGATATTATTAATCATCAAGATTTTTTATTAACGATCCATACAAATGATGAAAAGCTGATTAAAAACGCATTACCTGGCGTTCATATTTATCCACTCATGCTGGACTCTGAAAACGGTGTATGGGTATTACGCGTTTTATTTGAGCCAGGTACGGTATTACCAAAGCATTTTCATACTGGGGTTGTGCATTTATATACCTTGGCGGGCAGCTGGCACTACACAGAATACCCAGACGATTTACAAGTGGCTGGTAGCTATTTGTTTGAACCAGGCGGCTCGATTCATCAATTTCAAGTACCAGCAGACAACACTGAAGTGACAGATACCTTTATGGTGGTTATGGGATCAAACATTAACTTTGACCCTGATGGTAACTATATGAACATTATGGATGCTGGCTGGATTGAACAAGTGATGTTAGCGGCTGCAAAAGAGCAAGGAATTGAGCCTAAATACATTAAACCAAAGAGTTTATATGGCTTTACTAAGTAATTTTGCTCGGTGAGGATAAAGCCTTTGATTAGCTAACTAACTGAAGGCTTTGATATTTTTTCCTAAACCTGTAGTTCAATCTAAAAAACAAATTATTTTAATCTAAACAATCAATTTTATTTTAATCACTCAGACCTCTATTGTATTAATCAAGCAGACGCAAGGCTGCGTTAATTAAACTTTTTAAATACATCAATGAGGAAAAATATGAGCACTTCATTAATTAACACAAAATTACAACCATTCAATGCAACAGCTTACCACAACGGTGACTTTGTTGAGCTAACTGAAAAAGACGTGCTAGGTAAGTGGTCAATCTTCTTCTTCTACCCAGCAGATTTCACTTTCGTATGTCCTACAGAGCTTGGTGATGTTGCTGACTATTACGAGCAGCTTCAAGAAATGGGTGTTGAAGTTTACTCAGTATCAACTGACACGCACTTCACTCACAAAGCATGGCACGATACGTCTGACACAATTGGTAAAATCAAATTCCCAATGATTGGTGACCCTACAGGTCGCATTACACGTAACTTCGGTGTGATGATCGAAGACGAAGGTCTTGCTCTTCGCGGTACATTCGTAATGAACCCTGAAGGCGAAATCAAAGTAATCGAAACTCACGACTTAGGTATCGGCCGTAGCGCGAAAGAGTTAGTACGTAAAGTACAAGCTGCACAGTACATTGCTGACCACGATGGTGAAGTATGTCCTGCATCATGGCAGCCAGGTGAAGAGACACTTGCTCCTTCACTAGACCTAGTTGGCAAAATCTAATTTGCCACTGCATTAAACGATAGCAAAGTTTTGCTTTGCTATCTCAATGCAACCTTAATTGTCCATCACAACTCACATTAAGCACATTAGCGGGTGATGGGCAGTTACCCCTAAATTTTTCTAGATTATTTATTCTGAACTCAAGGGCTAAGCCATGTTAGATACGAATATCAAAAACCAATTAACAAGCCACTTTGCTTCTATTACCAGCCCTGTTGAGCTGCTTATCGCCTTGGATGACAGCAATAAATCAACAGAACTTAAAAACTTAGCAAACGATTTAGCGTCGTTAAGCGACAAATTTTCGGTGCGAGATAACCCTAACCAAGATGTGCGCCGTCCGTCTATGGTGGTGTCTTCACCTATAAACAATACGCAAATCACATTTGCGGGTGTGCCGATGGGCCACGAATTCACGAGCTTGATCCTTGCACTTCTTCACACAGGTGGTCATCCAAGTAAGGCATCAGAGACTGAAATTGAACAAATTAAATCATTACCTGGGCCGCTTAACTTTGAAGTGTATATTTCATTAAGTTGTCAAACATGTCCGCAAGTTGTGCAAGCACTTAACTTAATGGCAGCACACAACGAAAACATTACGGCTACGATGATTGACGGTGCCTTGTTCCAAGACGAAGTGAACGAGCGTAATGTGTTAGCAGTACCCGCTGTTTACTTAAATGGTGAGTTATTTAGTCAAGGCGCTGTAAACCTGACCGACATTTTAAACAAAGTGGATACCAAAGCGGCTGCACGCCAAGCCGAGGCACTAAACGACAAAGAGTTATTCGATGTACTTGTTGTGGGTGGTGGTCCGGCAGGGGCTTCTGCGGCAATTTATTCAGCACGTAAAGGCTTAAACACAGGTGTGGTTGCTGAGCGTTTTGGTGGTCAGGTATCAGACACCTTAGCCATTGAAAACTTTATCTCAGTTAAAGCGACCGAAGGCCCTAAATTAGTTGCACAACTTGAAGAGCATGTAAAAGAGTACGATGTTGATGTGATGCAAAACCAACGTGCAGCATCGCTTACTAAGCAAGGTAATTATCAAATCACCCTAGAAAATGGTGCAGTTTTAAATGCTAAATCAGTGGTATTAGCAACCGGTGCCCGCTGGCGTGAAATGAACGTACCAGGTGAGAAAGAGTATCGCGGTCATGGCGTTGCTTACTGTCCTCACTGTGATGGTCCGTTATTTAAAGGCAAAGCGGTAGCGGTTATCGGTGGTGGTAATTCAGGTATTGAAGCTGCAATTGACCTTGCAAACATTGTTGAGCATGTCACCGTGCTTGAATTTGCCGATACCTTACGAGCTGATGAAGTCCTTATTCGTAAAGCAAATAGCTTAAATAACATTACGATTATCAAAAACGCGCAAACGACAGAAGTTGTGGGTGATGGTAAACGAGTAACAGGCTTGAGCTATATTGACCGCATCTCTGGCGATGAAAAATCACTTGAGCTTGCAGGTATCTTTGTGCAAATAGGCTTGGTGCCAAACACTGAATGGTTAAAAGATTCAGAGCTATCACTGACTCGCTTTGGTGAAATCGAGATTGATAGCAAAGGTGCAACATCATTGCCGGGTGTTTATGCGGCAGGTGATGCCACGACAACGCCGTTTAAACAAATCATTATTGCAATGGGCAGTGGTGCAACGGCAAGTTTAGGTGCATTTGATTACTTAATTCGTCACAGCGATGAGACTCAAAGCACGGAAGATGCAGCCTAATTAGTTGTATTAATAATGACTCTTGATTAGGCAGCTTTACACCCATAGCTGCCGTTTTAAAGCCGCCCTCTCCAAAGGCGGCTTTGCTTTTTATTAATCCAGCTATTGATACTGGGCTGCGGTTATAAATTCCTCAAAACTTTCACACCAAATAATCACGGTATTGTAATCGCTGACATCAATACCTTGTGGTACAACTAATTTAAAGCCATTGAACGAACGCACTCCTGCAACACGCTGCATGGTGCCTTTTTGTGCTAAGAAATCGGCTTCGTTATCAATAAAATTGCGTGATAAATACAATTGGTAATCAGGGCCAGGTGATAGCTCACCTTGCATTGAGATTGCATCATTGGTTAAGTAGACTGTGCCGTTTCCATAGTGAAAACGATCAGACCCCGCTAAGTTAGGTTTAAATTCACCACTGAATAAAGCACGGTTTTTGTGTTGCGTTAGGGTGCTTGAGCTAGGAGCGGGTGTTTCAGTCAAAATAGGTAAGCTGTATATTCCAGTGAAAAAACCGGCTGCAAAAATGATAATGACAGCCATCAACATCAGTAATTTTTTGAGCATTATTGTTACTCCATGTTAGTGAGTGTTATTGCGTGTCGCTGATTGAGTTTAAATTGCTTTTCTACATCACCAAAATAATGCAAATATAATGCTTCAAGCTCGCCTGATTTTGCGAGTTTTTGCATGCCTTGCTCAAGAAGATCTCTGACTTCAGTGTTCTCTTTGCTTAAATAAAAATAATAGTGACTTGGGTATTGCAGCATAATTTGTGGCGCAATAGCAAAATCAAATGATTGTAATTTGTTAAATTCTGACTCGATAGCCAACACAGAGCGAGGGAAGTAATCACCCAAGCCTGCTTCTAAGGCTTTGAGCATTCCTTGGTAGTCTAACTCGCCATTAACTCTCAATCCATTCGCTTTTAAAATAGTGTAATCAGACCAGCTTTGTTGCTGTAAACCTATAAATGGTTTTAGTTCGTTAAGGTGGGTAATGTGTTTGAAGGTTTCTTGGTCTTCTTTACGAATAATTAATAAGCGTTTTCCATGCAGCCCTTTGTACAAAGGAATTGTTGTTCTAATAAGTGTGTTAGGTTGACCGTAAGGCATTGATAACCATGCAAGAGTAATCGTTTTATTGTGACTTAACTGTTCTATAATTCGCTTATTGTTCATGGGCTTTACGTTATACATTAAGGTGACATCAGCACCCATTACGGCAAAGCTTTTTTCTAAAATTGCATGGATATATTGGTTTTTTGTGGCATCGGTATAATTAGGTTTGGCAAGTTGAATAACAAGTCTTTCGTGAGCTGTGTTTGAAAAGCTGAACAGAGCAAAATAAAAAATACACAATAAAATGGCTCTGTTCATGGCTATACTTTTGTTAATATGACTAAATTATTTAAATTTACACTTTAAAAACATGTACTTGTTGCTGTAAGCGCGATGCTAATGAAGCCAATTCTTGGCTTGCTTGCGCATTTTGCTGAGAGCTTTCGCTTACCAGTGAAATACTACTACTAAACTCGTTAATATTACAACTTAGTTCATTAGCGACAGTGGTTTGTTCATCGGTTGCAGTCGAAACCTGATTATTCATCTCAG
Organism: Pseudoalteromonas sp. 68 DY56-GL68; assembly: GCF_041414825.1. Lineage (NCBI taxonomy): Bacteria > Pseudomonadati > Pseudomonadota > Gammaproteobacteria > Alteromonadales > Pseudoalteromonadaceae > Pseudoalteromonas > Pseudoalteromonas sp. 68 DY56-GL68. Next base: position 765,626 of record NZ_JAOCZL010000006.1, on the reverse strand, counting down.
CTATTTGAGCCATCTCTTGCGTTATTTCAGCTAAAAGTTGTGATGATCGTTCTGCATATTCAACACTTTGCTTTGCACTGTCATCTGCGTTCCCCATGGCACTAACAGCTTGTTGTGCCATAGATTGTAACTTAGTGATCATGTCATTGATACTTGCGGTTGCTTTTTGTGTATTATGAGCTAATTGCCTTACCTCGTCAGCAACGACAGCAAAGCCTCGACCAGACTCACCGGCTCGTGCCGCTTCTATTGCTGCATTAAGAGCAAGTAAATTAGTTTGTTCAGCGACACCCTGAATCATCATAACAACTTGATTGATATCGGTTGATTGTGTGTTTAACTCATTGATAAGTTGGGTATTGGCATTGACGATATGTGATAAATGATTGATTGCATCGATATTCTCTTGCACCGACTTTTGCCCAAGCTTTGCAGTATGATCTGTGTGAGATGCTTTTTCTGATGTTGCTAATGCATTTGCAGCGACTTGTTCAATTGCACTACTCATTTGCGTAATGGCGGTCGCTATCATCGCAGACTGATGCTCTTGTTCAGTGGCTGTGCTGGCAACTTGGTCGCTGATTGAGTTCATCTGTTCTGCCGCAGAAGAGAGCGTGAGCGTTGCGCTTGTTACATCGTTTACAAGGGCGTGAATGCGCTCCATCATGGCATTAAAATGGTGTGCGGCTTGCGCAATTTCGTCGCTGCCATGAGGTTGTGCGCGAAGTCGTAAGTCGGCATTTTCAGAGATAGAGCCAATTGTTTCACTGAGCGAAAGTAGTGGGTTATGAATCGAACGATAAATGATAAAGGCTATAAATAATAAGAGAATAATAAGTATTATGATGGATGCTGTCATCGCAATACTTACTTGGCTAAAGTCTTTGTCTGCAGACATTTTAAATTTATTTGCCTCAGTAATTTGTAAATCAATTAACCCTTGGTAGCTGGCACTTAGTGGATCAAATACATCATATAACTCTTTGACGAATGTATCTGAAGGGATTGCCTTAAACTCATCATTTTTAACTTGATTCAATAAAGCCGTCAGTTTTTGTTGGACCACAGTTAAGCGCTTTTCTACAACGCTAACGAGCCGCGCCTCTTCTGTCGTAAGCTTTGTACTTAGGTAACTTTGCCATTTTCTATCAGCGATATTCTTTGCTTCAGTAACTGAAGTCAAAAACTCACTTTTAGCTATTTGATTCGCGCGGTACTTATGAAATAAATCAACAATATTAACTGCATAGTTGTCAGACACTGACTTTATCTGCTCAAGTGGGACGACCCTGTCTTCATATAAGCTGTCTATCCCTTTGACCATACTCGACATTATAGACATTGCAAAAAATGAAGTGATCACAAAAACAGTAACCGGTAACAAAGCCAAAACGGCTAATCGCGTACGAACGGTGTAGTTATTTAACATGGTTGGAATACAAACTTTAATAAGGACTTATTATTAAAGCTAATAGAGAAATGTATTTAATCAAGTTTTTGCAATAGTAAATGTGAGAGCGGTTGAATAGACGGTGTACAAGATGGGACTACTAAAGCTTTTAGTACTAGTTTTAGTTTTGAACTTTAAGTAGCTTATTGCCTTCAATGTACAAAGTATCGCCATCCCAACCTTGAAATATTGCGGGGTTAATGTGATCTATGGCAGTACTTCCTCTAGGAGATAGTCTCATTCCTCCCTCATAAGCAATATCTCCGGATGCATAATATATTTTGGCAAAGTATTCATTTGGCTCTAAATTTTTATTTTTTGCAATTAAGACAAATACACCGCCGTCCAAACCGCCCACCCAAAATGCTTTATCTGGTACTGCACTTGGTTTTTTCGGTACATCAAGATCGATTTGTTGAGCATCGCAAGCACAGAGAAATAACATGGTTAATACTAAAAGCAGTATTTTTTTCATTTAATCTCTCCTAACCCTTCTATTTTTAGAGTTTTACTTTTTGGAACATATATGAAAACGGTTAAGCTAGATTCATTTGCAGGGCTTTGATTTATTTTTAAGCCGCTTGAGTTAAAAATTGTTGCCCTGCATCAATGCCCATACTGTATCCCGAAGATAATTTGGCAAACGATTTGGTGGTACGGCCGACAGCAAATGTAGGTGGCGGAGCAATAATATCAATATGACAATCACTAGGTGGGTTCATTATAAAATCAATGCTCTGATTGTAGTTTTCGGCACGATGTAACGTGGCCATAGCAAGCGCGGGGTTGTCTTTGTACAGGCGTTTTACAAGCCAAGGGGCTTTTGATGGTTTTTTCTTGTAGCCTAAAGGTTGAGAGAGAATAACTGTTATATCTTTATTACCCATTTCATAAGCTTTTCGAACTGGAATAGAGTCAGCAACACCGCCATCAGCAAGCTGTAGATTGTTCACTATTGGGTATTGACGATAAGCAATAGGCAAAGCACAGGATGCTTTTAATTGCTCTTCGAGGGACTGAGCATGACCTTTTAGGTATTCTGCTTTTCCAGTGTTTATGTTGGTGGCAACAATGTAAAACTCAGCAGCTTGCTTCTCAAAGGTTTCTAAATCGAGACGAATATCTCGCATGGTTTCTTGCCATAGCCAATCTAAATCAAATAAATGGCCACCTTTAATAAAACGAACAAAATCAATGAACTCTGGACGGCACGAATAATCAGTAATAACGGCATGGTTACGTTTGTATTGAGCACATAAGTAAGCTGCAATATTTGTCGCTCCCGCCGATACACCATAACATTGTTTGAAAGGTTGATAGTGCGCTTCTAAAAAGGCATCAAGTACCCCTGTAGCAAAAATACCGCGCATAGCGCCGCCTTCTACAACCAGAGCTTTGTTAATTGTCATAATAGCTACCTTGCTTTCAAACTGTTTATACCCAAACCATAGCAAACACAGGCTAAAAACAAAATAGAGTTTTGGCTCTAGTTATAAAAAATTGCATTTGCTCATTTTGCTACAACTAAATAACCATAAATGTGTGTACTTAAATAATATACATAGGAAAAAAGAGAAGTAGCTTGCTTATGTAAATGCGCCCCAAGTTAGGCGCATAAATAGAGGGATGATCAGCTTTGGAGTTTTTTCAAAGTATGGGCTTGTTTATTCTCATGGGCATTAAATAAGGTACAAAACACATAACCTGTTATAAACATTAGTATGCTGTATGTAGCACCCGGAATGGCCATGACTGAGTTATTAATTAAGCTACTGGCGATTAGAATGGCGAGCGTACCATTTTGTAGCCCCACTTCTACCGCAATGCTCATTTGCTGTTTATGAGAAAGGCCCGATAATTTGGCAAAGAATAATCCTAGTAATAGCGTGCTTATGTTCAATGTGAAGGTCGCAATGCCACTGGCTGCAAAAAAGCCTAACATTTGTTCCGCATTTTTATAGATGATTGCTAAAACGATAATCACTAAAAAGATACTAGAAAAGCGCCGTATTATGGGTTCAATTTTCAAGCTAATCAGTGAGTTATAATGATTGAACAGCATCCCAAGGCTAACGGGTAACACGGTTATAATTAGCATTTGAGAGATTGTTTTTATAATAGGTAACTGAAACTCATGACCTGGAACACTAAATTGTTCCATTGCGAAATGCAGTATCAGTGGCAAGGTAAATGGTGAGATGAATGTTGCTAGAGTCGTGAGGCTTATTGATAAAGCAACATCTCCTTTGAATAAGTAGGTATATAAGTTTGATGTTACGCCACCTGGGCAGCAAGCAACGAGTATTAAGCCAATAGCTAGCTCAGGTGGTAAGTTCAAGCTTATCGCTAACAAAAAGGCGACAGCAGGTAAAAGTAATAGTTGGCAGCTTAAGCCTATAGTCAAGGCCTTAGGGCTTATGAACAAAGCCCCAAAATCTTTCTTTTTTAGCCCAAGACCCATGCCAAACATAATGATAAACAGCGCTAAAGGAAGCACTATTTTAGTCATAATATCTATTTGCATGGCAAATCCTTATTGATTGTAGCTTGGGCTTCTTTCATCCAGTAAACGCAACAACGCAGGCCATGCAATTGCACCACCAAGCCCCTTTGTGGCTATGTCAGTTTGGCCTTTAATACCGTTTATAATGCTACTTGGCACTTGCACGAGTTGTTCGGTATTTTGTGAAGTACGGGTTTGTATGGCGCACGCTGCTTCAAATACATACATAAACAAGAAAGCATCAGCGACGGTTTTTCCTGTTGTTAATAGGCCATGGTTGCGCAGCATTAAGAAGTTGTTCGTGCCTAAATCATTTACTAAACGGTCTTGTTCAGCAGGGTTCAAGGCAATGCCTTCGTAGTCGTGGTAGCTAAGCCCTGAATGAACAACAACAGCTTGTTGAGAAATAGGTAATAAACCTTCTTTGTTGGCTGATACCGCAGTGCCATTGAGTGAATGTGTGTGTATTACGCAATGGGCATCTTCTCGTGCCATATGAATACAGCTATGAATATTGAAGCCCGCAGGATTAACAGGGTATTCGCTGTCATGTAATTTATTACACTGCTGATCCACTTTAATGAGACTCGATGCTGTGATTTCGTGAAACATCATGCCGTAAGGGTTTATTAAAAACTCGTTGTCTGTGCCAGGTACACGCATAGAAATATGCGTAAAAATGAGGTCATCCCAGCCATATAAAGCAACAAGGCGGTAAGCGGCCGCAAGTTCAACGCGAGCTTGCCATTCTTGCTCTGATACTGTGTGTTTTATAGTCATAGTTACTTCCTAAAATGGGACCTTACGAACAATAATGTCTTTAAACATCACCCAGTCGCCAATAAAGCTATAAAAAGGGTGAGTAAATGTGGCGGGGCGGTTTTTTTCAAAAAAGAAGTGACCTACCCAAGCAAAACCGTAGCCGATTAGCGGGCAGAAAATGAGCCAACTGTATTGTTGTTGGTAAAGTGCAGCAAATAAGATAGCCAACACAAACCAGCTGCCAATGAAGTGTAAGCGTCGACATACCTTATTTTTGTGTTCTTGTAAGTAGTAAGGGTAAAACTCTTTAAAGTTCGCGAACTCGCGTTTACTTGCGACGGTGCCCATATTGTTGTCTCCGTTGTTAATTACAGGTTAACAATAGGCTTTTATTTTCTAACTTACTTGATATTATAGGTCATTAAATTGTTTGTTTGAGACACGTATGCGTACCTTATCAAGCTGGTGGCTACGCGCCATGGCTGAGTCATTCAAGTGGCAAGGTTTACCCATCAATGCGCTATTTTCACAAGCTCATATATCGCTGAATGATCTAAGCAGCCAAACAGCTCGTTATCCGCAAGCCAGTGTTAGTACGCTTTGGAAGCAAGCTCAGGCGATGTTGCCTGATATTCATTTAGGCATATATGTTGGTAGTAATATGAATGTGCGAGCCATACCTGTGGTAGGGATGGCGATTATTCAGTCAACGCAATTACTCAGTGCCTTCCGGCTTATTTTACGCTATCAAAAGTTGATGGGTGATACGCATAATGTGTCGTTAATTGATCATGGTGCTGAGTATGAATTGCGCTTTAATTTCAGTGATGGTGAGCGTGATATGTCATTGTTAAGTTACGAGGCACCAATGGCATTTTGTTTGAAAATAGCACGTACCGTAAAAGGAAAAAACTGGCATCCATCGCGTATTTGTTTACAGCGCAAAGAGCATCTTGCTGAAATAAACGAGCATTTTAATTGCCCTGTCGAGTACGGATCCAAAACTCACAGCTTATTTTTTTGTGAGCAAACCGATGCGCAACCATTTATTGCGGGTCAAATCAAAGTTGCTACACAAAGTAATGTGAGTCATGTTTTGCGTATTTTACTTGAAGAGCATTTAACCTTAGGGGAGTGTGGTTGCAAAGATATGGCAAAGGCGCTCAATATGAGTGAAAAAACTTTGCAACGGCGTCTTGCTAAAGAAGGAACTAACTTCAGTCAAGAACTGGCGAATTTAAGGCAACAAAGAAGCACTACACTTTTAGTTGAAACAGACTTATCACTCACTGAAATAGCGTTTTTATGTGGTTACTCAGAAGTGAGCGCATTTTATCATGCATTCAATCGTTGGCACGGAATGTCACCAAAAATATACAGACAACAAATAAAGATGCATGAATAAACCGAGTGCATTGCAGCACTCGGTTTTTATCGCATCCTATTTGTTAAAATTGATAGCTCACACTTGCAGAAATATTACGTCCTGCGCTTTCTAAGCCCTCTAAACTGTCTGATGCTGAGTGGTCAGTAAGGCTACCATGTTGATAGTAGGTTTTGTCGAATAGGTTACGTACTGCGATGTTTAAACTTGCTTGACCAAAGTTAGCGCGTGCTAACCAATCGACTGTCCCATACCCAGGAGTTTGATATTTACCTGGATTTACCTTCGTCATTTTCTTCGCGAAATTAATGATTAAATCACTGCCGTAAATATCCCCTTGGAAAGAGAGACCTAAATTACCTGATAATGGACTAATTGAACTGATGTATTCATCGGTTTCATCATTTTTACCGTCTTGGTAACTGGCATTCAAAAATACAGAGAGTGTGTCCGATGCGTAGTAGGTTGTTGAAAATTCAGCCCCTTTAATCGTTACTGACTCGATATTTTTATACTGATATTGGTCATGAATATAGGCAAGTGAACCATCATTATTGAAAACGGTTTCGCGCTGGGTTAGTTCAGTTGCTAAAAAGTCATCAAACTCGTTATAGAATAAAGCGGCTGATACTGTGAAATCACCTAGGTGACCACGAAGACCAAGCTCATAAGTGTCACTTTTTTCAGGATCTAAGTCATCTGCTGGTAAAACTTCATAAATGTACTCAGCCGTGGGCTGGTTGTAGTGCTCAATGTAAGCTAGGTCGTAGGCAGGTACTTTAAAGCCCTGGCCGTATTGTGCATAAGCACTAAGCATATCATTGATATAATATAGGCCACCTAAATTAAACGAGACATTATGTTCATCAATTTTAGCGTATTCCTCACCATCTGTTTTTAGTACCCCGTTAGGATCCATACTGTAGTAATCGAAACGAGCGCCTGGGGTAATAACAAGTGTGTCGTTTAGTAGTTTGATTTCGTCATTTATGAATATGCCAGCGCGTAAAGTGTCATTTTTAGGGAACTTTTGGCTGGTGTCGTCTTTGGTTGTTTCGCCTTCGACTTCACGATATTCATGCACAGTACGCAAGCTTTCAGTTGTTTCAATATCAACGCCATAACCAAGAGTATGCTGCTTATTTAGTGCTTTACTAGCGTGTGAAATTAAGCCATAAGTCGTTTGCTCATACGTACCTGTTTTCCACATATCACGCATTTCAACAGTGCCGAACATGGGCGCGTTAATATCAAGTAAGGCATATTCTTGGTCGTCTTGGCGATTATTAGTATAGTACGCGTTGAATTGAGCCGAATCCCAAAAAGCATTGCCACTATTGTTATTGTAACTAATGCGGTATGAATCACTGTCTTTTTCAGTTTGGGTATTTTCTTGTGCAATATTATAGCCGTACTGAGCTAATCCTCTGAAATAAGAAAGTAAACCGTCAGCGCTATCACCATTGACATCTTGGCGCCATAAATCCGCTGCGAAGCTAAGATAATCTTGCTCGTTTAAATTGTATTTCAATTTATAAAGTAAGCTTTGAGAGTCAATATCGAACGGCGCATTGTTGCTGTGTTTGGTTTGCTCTTCTTCGCCATCACGAGCGGTAATGCTAAGTAAATGGTCAAAGTTACCGTGCTGAGCATATAGGGTTGCTCCTAGGCTTGCTTGGCTGTCAAGGTCGCTGTAACCCAACTTTACACGAGCACCAAATTGTTCACTCTCTTTTAAGTAATCACTCGCATCTTTAGTTGTAAAAACAACGATACCTCCTAAAGCATCAGAACCATACAGGGAGGAGGCAGCTCCTTTAGCGACTTCTACCTGCTTTAGAGTCTCTGTATCGATAAATCCGCGGCCAACAATATCATTCAAACCATCGGCACCATAGCCTTCATTCATTCGCATACCGTCTTTAATCATCAAAATACGGTCAGATCCCATACCACGCACCTGAATATTTTGTGCTCCACCAACTCGACCAGTAATTTGGATACTAGGGTCATACATAAATAATTGGCTCATATCGGTAACAACTTGTTGCTGGATATCTTCACTGCTTAAAACAGAGATACTTGCGGCAACATCTTTTAACGGTTTTTCTGTGCGAGAGCCACTAACAACAATGACTTCTAGGTCATCGTTTTTGATATTTTCGTCAGCAAATACAGGCATTGCGGAGCCGGCAATAATTGTTGCGATTAACATGCTAAGCGTATTTGGTTTTGTATAGCGCATTGTTGAGTTCCTTTAGGTGCTTTATTTGTATACAGCGAGCTGCTTCATTTTTTGGGGAATAATACGCTTATTGTTGAAAAGATCAATACAAATAATAATTGTTCCCATTTGCATTATTGTAATCTTTCAATAATTGCCGTACATTTGCTGTCGAAGAAATCTAACAAGGTATTAATGTGAATATCCAAATAATCGAACAACTTATGGCTGATGTTTCTGCGCTTTTAATGACACCTGTCATCTTAGTTATATCTGTACTTTTTATTTATGCGTTTTTTGCCGCAGGACGATTTGTCTCTGAATATTTAATCAGAAGAAAAAACCAACTTGCTTATCAAAGAGATATAGATAACAAAGCAGTAAATAACTATAACGGCTTTGATGTTCATAACTATTTTGTGGCAAATCCAGATGCATCAGAAGATGAATTAGAGGTTTTTGCGCTTAAAAAGCTTGAAGTACTCAGAGTTGTTACCCGTATTGCGCCAATGCTTGGCCTTATTGCAACGATGATTCCGATGGGACCAGCGCTAAAAGCGCTGGCAGATGGGAATATTCAGGGCATTAGTGAGAATTTGATCATTGCTTTCGCTGCGGTTATCTGGGGTTTGGTTATCTCTACTCTAACCTTTTGGCCAGCATCAATTAAAAAACGCTGGTGCGCTCAAGAGCTCATTAATATTCGTAAATTAAGAGGGCTGTAATATGCGTTTTTTAGACGAAGATGAAGAATTAAACCCGATTGTGAGTGCCGTAAATTTAGTGGATGTATTTTTAGTCATTATCGCGGCGTTGTTGATTGCTATTGCGCAAAACCCTTTAAGTCCGTTTACAGCAGAAAATGTGACTGTTGTTAAAAATGCGGGTGAGCCAAATATGGAAGTAATTGTTAAAGAAGGCAAAGAAATTAAGCAGTATAAATCGAATGGGGAAATAGGTTCAGGTGAAGGTATGCGTGCTGGGGTCGCTTATAAAATGGCTGATGGTAGTTTTGTTTATATACCTGAAAAAGGCGAAGCCACAACCAGCAGGCAAGAGAGCGGACAATGATGAGAATACTAACATTCCTGTTGCTTTTATTGAGCTCATTAAATACATATGCAGAGCAAAAGCCAGAGGTACTGATCATGATGTCGGGCCACGTGGCTAAATCGAAAGGTGCGTTGCTAACAAGGCTTTCTGAAGATCAGCCGTTTACGTTCACAAATTTTAGTAGTAAAGGCAAAACTGACGAGGAAATAAAACTTGCGTGGCAAAATGCAGATCTGATTTTGCTAGATGGTATTAACCCTGCGCTTTCAAAATATATGTTTACTAAATATCAGCCCTATTTAAGTGAATACCCCAATGTGCCAGTCATTTCACTGGGGGATATGGACAATTCTGCAATGAATACGGGCTTATCTGAGCTGCAGCATACTCGTCTTGGCAGCTATTACAATAATGCCGGTCGCGATAATTACCGAAATATGATGCTTTATATTACCAATGCAATTTTTAAATTATCAAATGTGCCTGCAGAGCCTGTTAAAGTGATTCCAGACGTTGGTTTATATCACCCTGAGTTTGACGGCCATGTGAGTGCTGACGAAACTCGCTTTTTTAACTGGTTAGATGTTAAAAGTACGCAACCAGTGATAGCGATAGCAGTACATCGCTCTGTGATTGATTATGAGCAACAGCAAGTCGTAGATGGGTTAATTTCTGGGCTCGAAAATAAAGGAGCAAAAGCATTTGCATTCTTCTTTGAAGGGAATGACGAGGCGCTCACCTACCCAGAGTTACTGACAGATGAAGCTGGTGCTCGGGTTGACCTAATAATTAATTATCGCTCTTTGCATTATGTAGAAAAACGCCGTGCTGAGTTTATGAAAATAGGTGTACCTGTGATCCATGCTCTTAACTACACCGATGGCGATGAGCAAGCATTTGACCAAGATCATACGGGTGTATCACCTTCACTGACTCCGTTTTTTTTGGTCATGCCAGAAGATACAGGAAGTACCGACCCAATCATTATCGCAGCAAATGATAAAGGCCGCAAAGTGGCTATTCGTTATCAACTTGATGCACTGATTGAACGTGCATTTAATCACGCGAACCTTGCACATATTAATAATGCGGATAAAAAAGTCGCTACTTTTATATGGAATTACCCGCCAGGAGAGAAAAATATTGGCGCTGCTTTTTTAGATGTTCCAAGCTCAATTGCTAATATAGCAAAAGCCATGCAAGCAAAAGGTTATCAAGTTAAGCAAACTGATACAGCTAGTTTAGTCGAGCAAGCAGGCAAATTATTGCGGCCGTATTATCGTGGTGAAGATGCCGAAATGCTTGTTGAAATGGGGCTTGCTGATTATTTACCACTCACTACATATCAAACATGGTTTGATGCACTACCTAATGAAGTGACTCAACCTATTATTGATAAGTATGGGCAGCCCAATCAAAGCACTATGCTGAGGATGCATAACGGACAAATGATGTTTGTGATTCCACGTATGGAGTTAGGCAATATGATTGTGCTGCCACAAGGTGTGCGCGGTGAGACAGCCAAAGAGCATGCGGCCCAGTATCACAGTACAAAATCGGTTATAAATCATAGTTACTTGGCTATTTATTTATATGCACGTGACGTATTTAACGCTGATGCAATTGTGCATTTAGGCACGCATGGCTCACAAGAGTGGTTAAGTGGCAAAGAGCGGGGTTTATCGGTTTATGATGCTCCTAATTTGGCAATCGGTAATATCCCTGTTTTCTATCCATACATTATCGATAATGTGGGAGAAGCCATGCAAGCAAAGCGTCGTGGGCGTGCCACCATGATAAGCCATCTAACTCCAGGTTTTGCAAAAGCGGGCTTATACAGCGAAGTTGCAAAACTGAATGAGCTGATCACCAACTATTTAATGTTGGATAATGGGCAAACAAAATCAAATACGCAGCAAGAGATAATTAAGCTTGCTAAGCAGTTAAATATGTTAAAAGATCTAGAGCTCGATGAAGCGACACTCACCGCTCAATTTGCCAATAAAGTGACTGTACTACAAGATCACCTCAATACACTTGCGCAAATGAGTCAACCTCTGGGTATTCATACATTTGGCGAACTACCCGTTGATGCACACCTTTACACCACTATTTTGCAAATGCTGGGTGATGAATTTACGCAAAAAGCGGGTGAATTTGAGCGTGAAATAGGTATAGCAATAGCTCCCTCTGAGCGTGAAGATGAGCGTAAAGTAATAAAGTTACAAGCCTTAGATGGTTTTCAGTTGCTTGCTCGTGTGCTTGGCGATAACCCTGACTTTGTCATTCCTCTACCATTACAAAGCGATATCACTTTAGCTAAAGAATATTGGCAAAACTTTCATAAGAGCGAAGAAATATCAGGGTTGTTGAATGGTCTTGATGGTCAATATATTCCTATTAGCCATGGTAATGATCCAATTAGAAACCCGTCAGCAGTGCCCACAGGACGTAACTTAATTGGTTTTAATCCTGCTAAAGTTCCCTCTAAAGAAGCGTATGAGGCTGGGGTTAAAATGTTGGAGCAAACAATTGCCCAGTATCAGGCTGAACAGGGGCGTTACCCTAAAAAGCTCGCTTTTTCATTGTGGTCACTTGAAACCATGCGCCACCAAGGCGCGTTAGAAGCACAAATTCTTCATGCCATGGGCATTAAGCCAAAATGGAATAAGCAAGGCAACATTGTTGGAACAGAGATTATTCCTTACTCAGAACTTGGTAGGCCACGTATCGATGTGGTGGTCTCTGCAACAGGCTTATACCGTGATGCATTTCCTAACGTCATGTTATGGATTGCAGAAGCGATAGATAAAGTTGCAAAAATGAAAGAAGACAATAACTTTGTGTATCGTCACTCAATGTCTTTAAAGCAAAACTTATTAGACCAAGGGAAAAGTGAAGAAGACGCAGACTATCTCTCATCATTGCGTATTTTCTCTAACGAAACCGGTGCATATGGAACTGGCCTAGCTGGTGTAAGTCTTGCATCTGATACTTGGCAAGACGATAGTAAACTCGCTAATTTGTATCTTGAGCGAATGGGCTTTGGTTTTGGTAAAGACGAAGCTCGTTGGAGTGAAAACCTGTCTGACACGGGCTTGTATAGTAAGGTGTTGTCTGGCACTGATGGAGTGGTCTTTTCTCGTTCGAGTAATTTGTATGCGTTAATGACTAATGATGATCCGTTTCAGTATTTTGGCGGCATAGGCTTGGCTGTACGTCATATTGATGGAAAAACGCCACAAATGTATGTCTCTAACTTGCGGCGTAAAGGTGATGAAAAAGTACAGACGCTCGAACAGTTCATTAGTAATGAGATGCGCAGTCGCTATTTCCACCCTCGTTGGATAAAAGCGATGCAAGATTCAGGTTACGCGGGGGCTACAGCGATGCTAGATCGTATGAATAACATGTGGGGCTGGGAAGTAATGACACCTGAAGCCGTCAGAGATGACCAATGGCAAGAATTCTTTGAGGTCTATGTTGATGATAAGTACCAAATGCAAATGCGAGAATTTTTTGAGCAACATAATCCAGAAGCATTAGCGCAGATGATTGAACGTATGCTGGAGGCTGTTAGAAAAGGCTATTGGCAAGCCTCGCCTGAGACCTTACAGAAACTGCTTGAAACATATACTGAGATAGCTAATCAGCATGATGTTGCTACAGACAATCAAACCTTTGTTGATTACGTGAAAGAGCAAAATGCTGGTTTTGGGCTAGCCCCTTTAATATCTAATCAAACAGCCGATATAACCGCAAGCTCCAGTGCGCAAACACAGCAGGTGAGAGGTCAAAAACTTGAACAAATTGAGCAAAGTGAGCCTTTCGAGACTGATTACAAGTTATGGTGGTTGCTCGCTGGTATTTTCTTCGCTGGAATGGCAAGTCCATTCTTTTCACGAAGAGCTGTGTAATACATTGATTAGGCAAAGTAATACGTGATAGAGCGTATTACTTTGCGTTAATAGTGAATCTTTATTGCAATAAATAAAATAGCGATTGCTAAACAATCAGTTGTTATCTAAAATTAGCCCGTAAGGATTATATATAAACAAAAAACACTATCAAAGTATGAGGCTTGCTTAATGCGAAACCTATCGCTACGCACTATTTTTATTAGTTTTGTATTAATCGCATTATTTATTGTTACGGTAGTCAGTGCCTTAATCAATACGAGTCAATTTTCTAAACTCTATTATCAACAAACCGAAAAACAACTCTTACCTGATGCGGTAGGCAAGGTTGCCGCACAAATTGATGCCCAAATGCGTTATCCAATCTCAGTGTCACAGTCATTGGCAGAAAATCAAATGCTACATACTTGGATGACCGAAGGTGAGAAGCGCTCGCCTATTCATCAGCGTGTAATGTCATACTTTGCTGACTTACAAAAGAAGAGCGGTGCATCATCGGTTTTTTGGGTGAGCAGTGATTCGATGAGTTATTACACTCAAGAAGGCTTTTTTAAGTCAGTTTCGAGTAGTGAGCCACGAGATAGTTGGTTTTTTGATTTTTTAAATTCAGATAAACGCCAAGTCTTAGCTTTAGATGTGAGTGAGCAAGGCGGTCATCTGACTTTATACGTTAATACCTTGGTAGAAATTGCAGGTAAGCGCCTTGGCGTTGCGGGGCTTGGCTATGATATTTCAGATATCTCAAATATTGTTACTTCACGTAAAATTGGTCAGCAAGGTTACTTATTTTTAATTGATGACTCTAAACGCATTATTGCTCACGAAAATGATGCATTTATTGGTAAGCAGATTTCAAATATTGCATCTTTAAGTGCGTTGCAAAACGTAACAAGTAGCAAAAGTGATGAATTTTCATTATCCCAAGCTGAATTAAATGGTCAACAAGTATATGCCGGTGTAATGCCAATTACTGGTATGGGGCTGACTTTGGTTGCTGTGCAACCGAAAGAAGAAATTTCGAGCGCAATCAACGCTGTCGTTCTTATGTCAATTTTAGTGAGTGTGGTGCTTGCCGCTGTTTTTCTGATCCTTACTTTGTATTTTGCTAATTGGCTGAGCACTAAAATACGCCGTGTGGGTGACGAGTTGTTAGGTATGGCAGGCCAAGGGGGGGATCTAAGTAAACGTTTAGACGACAGTGTTGATAACGAGCTAGGTCATCTTGCTAAAGGCTTCAATGCTATCATAGGTAAAGTTGCAGAGCTGGTAGATGAAATTAGTGTGACTGAACGAGCGATGCGTGAAGGCATTGAAGAGTTGGCCACGTTTGCTAATAAAACATTTGCTGCAACCGAAGATCAGCGTGCGCAAACAGATCAAGTTGCAACTGCGATTACAGAGATGGGCCAAACTATCAATGAAGTGTCTGATATTGCTCATCGTACAGCAAGCGACACCGAAGAAGCAGTAAAAGAAACTGTTGAAACGAACCATAGTATGGCCACAACAGCTAAAACAATGACTGAACTGAATGAAATTTTGCTCAATGTTGATAAAAGTATTGGTGAGTTTGCAAGCCAAGCTGCGGAAATAAACTCCGTGGTTGAAGTGATTAACGCTATCTCTGAACAAACAAACCTATTGGCATTAAATGCGGCCATTGAAGCGGCAAGAGCGGGTGAGCAAGGGCGTGGGTTTGCGGTCGTAGCAGATGAAGTACGTTCTCTTGCAAAGCGCACTCAAACTTCTACCTCGGAAATTCGCGAACAGGTCACACGGTTACAAAGTTCTTCACTTCAATCTCAACAAGCAATCGCAGAAGGAACACAAAGTAGTCAAAAAGTGACAGAACTCACTCAGGTTGCTGTATCTGCACTGCAATCAATTCAACAAAAATTTGAAGTTATTAGCCAAGGGAATCATCAAGTTGCAGCAGCAACAGAAGAGCAAGGTACGGTTGTCGAGCATATTAATCAATCGGCTCACGACATTTCAGACAGTGCAACATCAATTCATGACAATGCTGAGCAACAACAGCAGGGTACGCAAAGCTTGTTATCACGTGCACAGCACTTAAAGGACTTAGTGAGCCAGTTTAAGGTGTAAAAATTTTAAAACTGACAGTGAAATTACTCAGCAATTTCTTCTATGCGGTTACGACCATTTTGCTTTGCTCTGTACAGTGCTTTGTCGGCCATAATAAGAGTATGATCAGCCTCGCTGTGTTCATTAGGTTGGCATGAATAAATACCAAAACTTAATGTCAGTAACGGGCTTACTTTAGAATTAGGGTGTTCAATTGCTAGTTGTTTTATCGCTAGCTGTAATTTTTGGCAGAATAATGAGGCTTCTTGCTTGTTAGTGGCGGGGAGGATAATAGCAAATTCTTCACCACCGTATCTGGCTGCTAAGTCTCCTGGACGCTGACAATTTTCTTCAAGCGTTTTAGCAACGAGCTTTAGTGCTTGATCACCTTGTTGATGACCTAGCGTATCGTTATATAATTTAAACGAGTCAATATCACACAGAATTAAGCTTAGCGAGAGTTCACTGCGTGCACAGCGTTTTAATTCCTGTTGTAGGGTAGAATCGAGCTGTCGACGATTAGCAATTTCGGTCAGACTGTCTCTATAAGCTTGCTCATGCAGCTCTTTATTAGCTGTAAGTAACAGCTTTTGTATCTTTTCAAGTTTATGTTTATATTGCATATTTTTTAATGCATTTGTGATCATGTCGCCGACTAGTTTTATTCTTAACAAATCCGTTTGAGACCATTGACGGGCTTTATTAACGCAGTCACAACCAATGAAGCCAAATAATGTTTTCTCGACGACTAAGCCAATACATAAAACAGATTGAATCCCCTCGTTAGTAAACTCTATTTTTTCTGCTCTGGCTTCAGGGGGTAATTCAGCTGTGTTTGATGCGTTAAAAATATGCTGTGTGTGCATTTGCTGGAAAAAATAAGGTAAAGAGTCTTTTGGGATATTCTGAAGGTGCTCCTTAAAGGGTGTAATACCGTCGTTTACCCACTCGTAGGTGTTACTCATCGATAATCCGTCATCACTAAATTCAAAAATGTAAGTACGGTCAGCATGGCAATTTAAGCCTATTGTTTGCAGTGCCTTCTCTATTTGCTGACTCATATTTTCGTTTTGGATATCGATAAGTTCTGTTGAAATCTGAGAAATCAGCTCATCGAAGTCTTGGCTTTGAGCTTGGCTAGGTAATGTACGAGGCTCACACACAGTGATATAAAGATAATCACAAAGTGTTGCAAATTTTAGGTCAAGCAGTTTGGCTGAGTGAGTATGTCGGTTGGTTAGCGTTACAAACAAGGGGTGTGTGTTGTACGAACTTGGCAATAACTCGGTAATGCCCAGTGATTCGCTGCTTAGCGCGTTATTAAGTGCAAGATGAGTTAGGTTGAGTTCGTCTGAGCTTAGTTGCTCTTCAATTGAGAATAACGACTGTGCCGGTAAGTTAAAATGGAAACGATTGTGTTGCTGATCAAACATGATAATAGCTATCGGTAATGCAGCGAGAGTCTGCCATGTTTGCTCAATTGAACTCATTAAAAAACGACCTAAAACCAATACACGGTATAAGGTTACATATTTTAACAAAAAATTGATATAAAATTTTCTTTTCTCTTGATTTGAAAGCTTAAAATCCTCGTAAATTGAGCGATAGGTAAGTTTTTAGTGCGTTTAGTGGCGTCACGTATTACAATTGCGACTGTATATCATTACTCTTTTTCCAGCGAATAGGTTTTTCTTTTCTTCATGACAGATATTACGACTCACCAAGCATCTAGACGTCGCTTGTTAATTGCGTTAGCCATTACTTGCTCGTTTATGATAATTCAGATCATTGGTGCGTATTTTTCAAACTCGTTAGCAGTGCTTGCTGATGCAGGGCATTTGTTTGTCCATAATAGTTCTTTATTCATCGCCTTAATAGCGTCGTCTATGGCGATACATTTTGCCAAAAACTTTAATGATGGCTATCAACGTGCAGAACTAACAGGCGGTTTAATTAACGGCATTTTATATTTAAGTATCAGCTTGGTTATTTTATACGAAGGTGGAGAGCGATACCTACACCATAATGAAGGTAACCATCTCGAAATTAATAGCTATTTAATGTCTGTTATTTCAGCTATTGGCTTTTTATTTCATGGTGCCGCAGCTTGGGTTCTTTATAAAGGTCGAAAAGCGAGTATCAATGTATACGCCGTATTTCTTCATTCGTTTTTTGATTTAATTTCAACGGTTTCAACTTTCTTTGCAGGAATTTTGATTTACCTTACTGGCTGGGCTGAAATCGATATTATTTCAAGCATGCTAATTGCTTCTTTCGTTTTATTTACGGGAATTAAAGTAATAATACGTTGTATTAAAGGCTTAGCTGAAAATAACAGCAAACTGCCTAATGTGGCAGACGTTGAAAAAAGCATTGCCTCTATTGAACATGTTGAAAATGTGCATAATGTGACGGTTGTTCGTCAGGATAACGTTGTCATTGTTGGCGCGCATGTCGTGCTAAAACAACACTGTACAGTAGAAAAACATGATGAAGCGTGTCGTCTAAAGGTCGAAAAGCTTTTACTTTCGCGCTTTAAAGTTGCGAAAAGTGTCTTACAAATTGAAAGCCATGAATGCCACCCAATTAATTAAGGTGGCAAATTACCTCTTTTTCTTTTAATTTAAAGGTATCACTATAAGATAGGGTACCGCCTTTGCTAGTTCATAAGCCGCCATATTTTAGCTTTTTAGCAGCAGTGCTGTTAGGAGCCGTTGCGGGTGTAACTAATCTACTTCCTATTTTTTTCTTAGATAGTTCCGAATTTTTGCTTGGGCAGTTTTTTGTCATCTTAAGCTTACTGCTATTTGGTTGGCGATTTGCGCTCATCACATTTGTAATAAGTACAGGCTTTATTTTTTATCGTTGGGGGCATGCTTGGCCTTCAGTTGTATTTGCCCTTGAGCTAATTTTTTTGCACGTTTTC
Source organism: Pseudoalteromonas sp. 68 DY56-GL68 (assembly GCF_041414825.1). Lineage (NCBI taxonomy): Bacteria > Pseudomonadati > Pseudomonadota > Gammaproteobacteria > Alteromonadales > Pseudoalteromonadaceae > Pseudoalteromonas > Pseudoalteromonas sp. 68 DY56-GL68. Next base: position 747,322 of record NZ_JAOCZL010000006.1, on the reverse strand, counting down.
TGCTTGAGTAAAGCTCGGCCTGTATTCCTTCGCGGTATGATATTTTGGTTTATAGTCGGTTTGCCTTTACTTTGGGGCTTTGGTCATTTCATATTGGGTTTACCTATTTTGACTATTGCGATTGCACTAGCAAAATACTGCCTTAATGCAGCGATTTATCTGTCAGTCATTGACTTATTGAGTTTCTTTTTTAGTCGCTATTCATGGCATAAATACTACTCGTCATTATATAAAATACTCAATTATGTTGTAACTTTACTGATTATTTTGGTGGTTATTTTAACGTCTATTGTGTTAACCAATAATCATTATTCACGTATTGAATATGAGATCAATTCTCAACTTTACGAAAAAGCACAAGAAATATCGCAAACCATAGATACTCATTTAGAGCACCATAAAAAAGGTGTTCTTTTAACTGCTAGAGGTATTGCTTTAGGGGCCCCTAAACAAGCAAGCTTAGAAAGTATGGCGCAGTTATATCCCGACTTTAGAACACAAATCATTACAAATGCAGTTGCTGATGTGACTCACTTTTTCCCTCAATCTTTAGCAATTAGTCTAGAGCAATCTATGATTCGGCCCAATGTTGCAGATAGGGACTACTTTATTAATGCTCCTAACCATAGGCTAGGCTATGTGTCTTCTATTTTTAAAGGGCGTGGGTTTGGTGCGCTTCCCATCGTGGCCGTTTCTGCCCCCATTTATATTGAAGATACTTTTACAGGGGTTGTTGAAGGCTCTTTGATGTTCGATTACTTCTCAAGGCTACGGCCAAGTTTATTCAGCCATCAAGGTGAATTAGTCGTATTAGATTCAACAAACAAAGTGGTCTACAGCTCACTGAATAATTTTGCTGAATTACAGGAAATTACGGACGATGAATTGAGTGGATTTACAGGTGAAACCCGTTTTAAGAGGCTAAACCAAGATAACGAACAGCAGTTTTATGCCCGTGTAGCATACTCGTCAGAGCACAATTGGGTAGTGTTGACCATGCTTAATCGTAAGTATGCTAACGATGTTGCGGTGCATGCTTGGGGGCAATCGATTGTTATGATTGTGTTTATTATTTTATTAACCAGTATTTTTATAACTCAGTTAAGCCGTTGGTTAATAAAACCTATTTTAAAATTAGCGGAACAAATCGATAAGTTTGAGCCTGAACAAGCAAATACAGATACCTATTTACCTGATACTTGGTTTGAAGTAAGCAGGTTACAATCACAATTTTCTAATTTAGCGAATAAACTGACACTGAGCTTTAGCCGTCTACGTCAAGTGAATCATGAAAATGAGCATCTTAACAGCAAGCTAAAGGATTTTAATGCGCAATTGGAACGCCAGGTTAGTGATAAGACGAATGAGCTGGTAAAGGCTGTAAGAGCGGCAAATCATGCTAACAAAACAAAATCGCAATTCTTAGCCAATATGAGCCATGAAATAAGGACGCCGTTGAATGGCATTTTAGGCATGACGCAGCTACTTTTAGACAATGAAACTTTACCAGAAAAAGAACGCGAAGAGCTGACAATGGTGCATCAAAGTGCCAATAATTTGTTATTGATTCTTAACGATATTTTAGATTTTTCAAAAATAGAAGCAGGGGCGCTAAAACTGGAATATCGTGCTGTGGAGGTGAAAAAGCTACTACATAAGTTAGCGCAAGTGTTTAGTAATACCAGTGTGAAGCCTAACGTTTCGTTTGCGCTTGATATATCAGATGATATTCCCGATTACATTAGTTTAGACCCGCTTCGCTTTAGCCAAGTTATTAATAATATTTTAAGTAATGCGGGTAAATTTACCGAATCCGGTGAAATTATTTTATCTAGTCATTACAAAAATGGCACGCTTGAAGTATGTATTCGTGACACGGGCATTGGTATTTCATCCGATCAACAGGCTAAGCTTTTTACTGAATTTACTCAGGCTGATATTTCTACAACGCGAAAATATGGCGGTACTGGGCTTGGTTTAACAATTTCAAAGCGCATTGTGGAATTAATGAACGGTGAGCTGAAACTTGAAAGCGAACAGGGTAAAGGCAGTGTGTTTACACTTTGTGTACCTGTTCAAATGAGTGAATTGACGCTGGTAGATAATCAATCTGCTCAGAAACCTGAGCTACAAGGTGTGAATGTACTGATAGTTGAGGATAACCCCGTGAATCAACTTGTACTCAATAAAATGATGCATGAAACTCAGTGTACAATTAAGCAAGCCAGTGATGGCGTAGAAGCACTTAAAGCCTTAGAGAGCTTTATGGCTGACATTATTTTAATGGACTGTCAGATGCCGCATATGGATGGTTATCAGTGTACTCAAGCGATTAAATCTGAGCCAGATCGTTATGGCAAAGCAGTCATCATTGCTATTACCGCAAACGCTTTTGAAGATGATCAAAAGCGTTGCCTTGAAGCGGGAATGGATGATTTTATTTCTAAACCAATTAATAAAGATGAGCTGTATCATTGTTTAAATAAGTGGTTTAAAGCGCGTTTAAACGGCCAATAATAGCTTCAATTGTAGACTCTTTACTAAGCTCATCTATCAGCATGGGCTTAGCAAAATAATACCCTTGTAGGTCTTCACAACCCATTTTTTCTAAGAACTTAATTTGTTCAGTGGTTTCGACACCTTCAGCAATACAATAAAGCCCTAAATTTGTCGATAGCGCATGAATGGTTTTGATAATTGACTCGTTACTTTTATCTTGGCCAATGTTACGCACAAAGCTTTGATCTATTTTTATAACATCAATAGGAAATTGGCTTAAATAGGTTAATGAAGAATAACCTGTCCCAAAGTCATCCAATAACAGTTTAAATCCCGCATTTTTTAATTTTTGTAACTGCTTTGACGCTTTTATTTTATCTTCAAGTAAGGTGCTCTCAGTGATCTCTAGACGCAGCTGAATTGGTTTTACCAAATGATTATTCAGTATCATCAATAAACGCTCAGTGAGGTTTGACTTCAAAATATGCATCGGTGATAAGTTTAACGACAAATAAAAGCGAGGGTTTGCCCGTAAAAGAGGCTTGAGCTCTGTTAAAGCGCGATCAAGGGCTTGCTCTGTTAAAACATCAATTAAACCGATTTCTTCAGCAATAGGAATAAATTCGGCGGGGGAGACAAATCCTTGCTCGTTTTTCCAGCGCATTAAAAGCTCAACACCATTGATAGTTTTAGTCCTTGCATTAACAATCGGCTGGTAGTTATTAAATAACTCGTCATCTTTGAAAGCATCTTTAAGTGCATTTTCGAGTAACAACTTCTTAGTTAGCTGATTATTCATTTGCTCTGTGAAATACTTAAAGTTGTTACGCCCAGACTGTTTTGCATGCATCATTGCAATATCAGCGTTTCGAATTAAGTCATCCGCAGTTGTCGCATCAAATGGATACAAAGCAACGCCGATGCTGGCCGATATATTGATAGAAAAATCTTCAATAACCACTTTATTACCTAGTTCATCGGTGAGTGACTTAACTAAAGTACTTAGGCTCTGAGGCGAGTGTAAGTCTTGCACTAGCACTAAAAATTCATCACCACTTTGACGGCCTATTATCGCATTGTCAGGTAAAATGAGATCAACTCTTCTGGTGATGTTGCACAGTAACTGATCGCCCACGGCATGGCCAAAAGAGTCATTAACAGGTTTAAATTTATCTAGATCGATAAATAACAAAGCGGCTAATTTATTCTCTTTGCTGGCATTATCAATACACGTATTTATTTTAGAATGCATTAACGTACGATTAGGTAAACCTGTTAAAGGGTCATAGTTAGCAAGGTATCTAAGCTCATCTTCGGCACGTTTTTGCTCTGTTAGATCTGATATTACGATAACGTAGTAATTAATCGTTTGCTGATCTCTTGCGACTGCTGTGACACTTATGTGAACAGGATGCGCGGGACTTTTTAAGGTGCGAATAAACGCCTCAGTCTTCCAATTTTGCTTGGGTTTGAGAGTTTTTAAAACGGTTAAAAATTCAACGTAGTGCGCTTTTCCTATCGCACCTAAGAAGTCTTTTAAGCTCAAATCAGCGATATTACTCGGTGTGGCAAAGGCTTCGCTGAAACTCGCATTAGCTGAAAATGGCTTTAATTGACTATCTAAAATAAGCAACCAATCGTTTATTTGGCTAAAAGCTTCCCCAAGCACGGCTGCTTGTTGAGCATTTGCTTTTTGCTCAGTTATATTAGTGTATATTCCCGATATTTTAAGCGGTGTATTATTATCATCCGCCTCAACTACGCGGCCAAGATCTTGGTACCATAGCCATTGACCTGTTTTGTGTTTTAAACGGTAGGTTACATTCCACTGTTGTTGGTTAAGTTGTTTAGAAAAAGATTCCCATTGATTGATAAATAAGCGTCGATCATGAGGGTGAATGAGGTTTAAAAACTCGGTGAGTTTAATTGTATCTTCATATTCTTTATAACCTAACTCAGCCGCTATACGGTTATTGTGTATAGTCATTTTTTTAAGGTTAGCTTCCCAAACGCCACTATTATTGCTACTCAATGCAAGCTCAGTTTGTTGCTGGGATTTTACGATTTCATCATGCGCTTTTCGGATCGTTTGCTGACGAGCACGATACTGCCAAAAAATAATAAATAAAATAGCCAAAACAATCACCGTGTAGCAAGCGATTGCAAGCGGTGAGGACCACATTGCATAAGCAACGTTGAACTTTAACTGGCGGGTTGCAGTGTTATCGTTAGTTAGCTCTGAAGTAGATGAAACCGATAACACATAATCACCAGGAGGAAGCTTTGTAAAAAGTACCTTATTGGTCGTTAGTTTATCGTACTGTAATGACGTAGGGCCTTCTAAAGTCACCTTATATCGTGTGGTGTCTTTATTTAATGTGTCAAAGTTAGAAAAAGTGACCTCTAGGCCTATATCATCTGCGGTGAGTTGCAGCGCATTATCAGCGTATTTATAGGGGTGATAGTTAAGCTCTCTTGATAAGAGTGAGACACTGGTAATTTCAGCTGAGTTTTTCTGCATACTGATTGGCGAAGACAGAAAATCTTCTGGCGAAACAAGTAACACGCCACGGGTTGAACCAAATGCAATTTGCCCATTGGCGAGTGTTGTATCTGCATCTATATTAAATTCATTAACGGATAGACCGTCTCGGATAAAATAACGATCTAACGTAAATGAGCTCAAATCTAAACGATATAAGCCGTTTTGAGAGCTAAACCATAAAAACCCAAAACGATCTATTTGAAGCCCAAAAACTGATTTAGCTTGGAGACCTGAGCTCTGATTGATTCGATGCTTTATTTCATAGGTTTCAGCGTCTAAGCCAATTAACCCTTCATGTGATGAAGCCAGCCATAACACATTGTTGTGATCGATGACCCAGTCATCTACTAGAAAAAATGCTAAAGGGTTATAGTTTTCTACTTGATATATTAGCGTTAACTTTTCTGTCGATTCATTGTAACGATAGAGCTTACCGGACATATTCAGAACATATTCATCAGGGTAATTAGGTAACGGTTTTAAAAATGAATTTGCATTGATTATATCTACTTGCTCTTTAAGCCCTTTGATGACATTTAATTCGCCAGTTTTGCCGTTATAAGTGTAAAACTCATCATTTGTTATAAAAGCAAATTGATCAGGTTTCATAACGTGAAAGCCCCAGCTAGGCTCTGTTGATAAAAATGTCGTTGTTTTTTCACTGCCATTAATGGCTATTGTCTTGCCTGTTTTTTTGTCAAACAGCGTCAAGCCAACATACTTCATTAGCCATAGGTAACGGTTATTATCATCTAGTTGTGCTTTGGCAATACCATAAATACCATGCTCACCATGAAATGCTTTTTCGTCATTATTTACTAAGTATGCAGTGGTTTTTTTAGTTAACTGGTTGTATTTCATTAAGCCGTTATCGGTACCAATCCAAAGGGTGTTATTGTCATCTTGGACAATAGACCAAATGTTATTGTCGTAATAACTTTGCTCATTTTTTAATTGAATATGCTTAAAACGTTTTGCCAGAGTAGACCAAGTAAATACCCCTTGTGATCGCGAAGCAAGCCAAAGAAGGCCTGTTTTATCTACCATGACATCAGGTATGGTGTTATCGGTCATGTTGAATTTGCTTTGATCGAAACGTAAAACAAACTCAGCGCTCAATGTTTGCCGATTAAATTCAAATAAGCCCTTTTCGGTAACGATGTACTCACCAAAAGGACTGTTTGTATAATCCCATATATTGAGCGTAGGAATGAGTAGCTTAGCTTTATCAAATTCAAGTAATTCCCTGCTATCAAAAGGGATGTTATACATTCCTTCCACTGTTCCGACTAGCAGCCCTAACTGTTTATCGACATGTAAAAATTTGACGTTTTTGTTGTCATCGTTAATGTTTCTTTGATCTGCCAATGGAATATACGAAATATGCTCATCAGCGAGATTCTTAGAAAACAGCCCGTTAGAGGTACCAATAAATATAAAGTTTTCATGAAGCTTTAGGGAGCGAATAATGTGCTCTTGTTTATTGATAGAAAATTCATGTAAAAATTTTTTTGATTGCTTATGGTACGAGTAAACATGTTGGTTTATAGCAAAAAAGTAGTTGTTATCACTTTCATCTAAAGCCAGTATAGGAGAGAAAAAATTATCTTCAGGGTTTAGTTTTCCTGAATAGATTTTTTCAACATGCAAAGATTTTGGGTCAATTAAAAAAGCCCCTGAAAACTCGGTACTTACAAATAGTTTTCCATTGTTAGTTTTTGCCATGAAGGCAATTTGTCGCTGATCGAGTATGTGCTCTCCTGAAAATGGAGACACTTGGTAACCATCATAACGATTTAAACCTTGATAAGTACCAATCCATATAAAACCGAGATCATCTTGAACAACTTTAGTAACAGAGCCTTGAGTTAAGCCTTCATCTGTTGAAAGTCGCTGAATTTGCAAAGCATAGTTTTGCGCATTCGCAATGTTAGGGAATACTAATAGGATAAAAATGAAAACTAAGAGGAAGTGTTTAGGCACCGAATGTTGAACCCTAAATTATTATTTGCACAAAACTTTTAGTAAAATATAGCACAAATATGCACGTAATTAACGAGTAAGAGAAGATAGTTTAGCACAATGTTAATTAAGGTACACAAATGTATCTATGTGCTATAAATACTTTAATAAAAATGACCAAGGCCTTTTATGCGTCACCCATTTATATGTCAAAAAACGCAAACAATTTTACTCATCATTGATGAACAAGCAGGGCTTTCTCCTGTTATTAGCGAGTTTGCAGAGGTTGTTAATAATACCGAAAAGCTTTTAAAAGGGGCATCTCTTTTTGATATTCCAGTGGTTTTTACGGAGCAAAACCCTGAAAAACTGGGCGCAACCGACCCATCGCTTGCCCACTTTATGGCAACAAGCTGTAACATAGAAAAAATACATTTTAGTGCCTGCTTAGAGCCAAACTTCATAGAGTCGCTATCGCGCTTTAATCGTCCCCAAATTGTTGTTGCAGGAACTGAAGCGCATGTGTGTGTTTTACAAACGTGTTTAGATTTATTAGCTGCCGGTTTTAAATTGTTCATTGTGGATGACGCTATCGCATCGCGTAACTCACACCATAAAAACATAGCAACAAAGCAACTTACACAGGCTGGAGCTATAATAACATGTACCGAAAGTGTGTTATTTCAATGGTTAGAAAAAGCAGGAACTGAACAATTTAGAGCATTATTGCCATTAATAAAGTGAACCATGATACGCATCAAACCGTATAGGCTCGGTTAATTGTATTTTTGTAAATTATTTAATAATTAAGGCTTTAACTATGACGAGTGTGCGCCGTCTTTTTACGTATTTGTTTCTTCTTTTATTTGTAGAGTCTTTGGTCTTAGGGTTTATCTACTCAACCTTGTTAACCGGTGTGGTCACAGGCTTACTTTTGCTGTCTTTGCCGCTTTGGATGCTGTATCGCTACCCAGGTAGCAAATTGACCGCTCATGTGGTTGCTGCCGGCTGCATGATGTTTTCGTTTTTACACATCCAACAAAGCTATGGACTTATTGAAGTTCACTTTGAAATTTTTATATTGATGGCTGTGCTAATCATGTTTGTTGAGTGGCGAGTGTTTATTACCGCACTTGCATTTGTAGCCGTTCATCATTTGAGCTTTTATTTTTTACAAATCAATGAAATGGGTTTATATGTTTTTGACCCTGACCGATTATATTTTAGTACCGTACTTATCCATGCAGTGTATGCCATCGTGGAAGCTATTGTTGCGGGCTACATCGCTAAAACATTGCACCGTGAACGCAGTGCAGGGCTCTCGTTAAGTAATACTACAGAGCGAATTATGGCGAATGAAAACAGCATTAATATTAGTCTAAGAGCCGATGAAAGTCACAGTGAAGCGGTGGCGGGTTTTAATCGTCTTCTTGGTTTTGTTTCAAGTGTAATTGGTGATGTACAAAGCCAAAGTAGCGTTTTAAAAAATCAGTCTAAACAATTGCTTGAAGTACATGATGAACTGCACCAACAAGCACTGCACCGAGAGCAGTTATCGGCTGATATTGCACAATCAGGGGAGCGCGTTGCTGAAGGCTTTGCCCATGTTGAGCAACAAAGTAATGAACTACAAACCCAGTTTGAAAAGCTTCATTTAAGTGCGAGCGAGGCATTAAATGAGGTGGCGAATACAGACAATAAAACTGCTGAACTTGCTAAAAATCTTCAAGAGGCAGACCAGAACATCACACAATTAGTAAGTGCATGTAGTCATATTTCAGACTTACTGAATGAGATTTCATCGATTGCTGAGCAAACCAATCTCCTTGCTTTAAACGCAGCTATTGAAGCGGCTCGTGCCGGTGAGCAGGGGCGTGGTTTTGCTGTGGTCGCAGATGAAGTTAGAAACCTTGCAACGCGTAGCAAACACACCACAGATAAAATAACGACAACCCTTGAAAGTTTGATGCAAAATAGTGCTTCATCGACTCAATCAATGCAAGGGAGTGTCACTTTGATTGAGCAACTATCGGCAATTAGCACGCAAATGAAGCAACAAATTACAGAAATGACGGAGCAAGTAAACAGTGCCGCTACGAGCTCACAATCGGTTGCGCATGTAGTGCAAAACCAAGCGGGTAACACCCGTGCAATTGCCGAAAACTCACAAGCCTTAATTGCTAATCAAGAGAATGATAACCATATGATTGAAAAGCTAACCGATCGTGTGCAGTTAATTGATGTCAGTATTGATGTGCTGGAGCAAGGTATTGCTAAATTCAAATAGCATAAGATTAACAGTGGCAACCCTTTTATGGGTTATCATTGTGGTTGCTACTTTAGTCTTTGCTTACATCCAGCAAACAGACACATTTGACCCTGATAACACGCTGTCGCAACCAAACTGGTTGTCATTGTTTCAAAATGCCGTTGGGCTTGATGCAGTCGAAGGCGATACTTTGTATATTGTGGATGAAAACACCTGTGTCTGTTCCGTGCGCTCACAGGCGCATATTCAGAGCTTAACAGACTATGCTATCGAGCAGGGGGTAAAAGTTGTAAAACTAGCCCCGAGTACGGCTTTGTCTTTACTTATACCCGCGCAACCCGCTGCTGTACTTATTTCAGATAATCAAGAGCTGGCATATGCAGGCCCATTATCAAAAGGCTTAGCGTGCTCGAGTCAGAACGGTTTTGTTGAGTTGGTAATTAAAAATTTACGTGCTGGTTTTAATAGTCAGTTCGTTAATTCTAATGCCGAAGGGTGTTATTGTAAGATAGGTTGAATTCACCTTTTACGAAAAGAGGCCAAAGTTACATTGGCCTCAGAACAACTAGGATTAACAGGGTTAGGAATTGATTATTGGATCTGGCCTCTAATTTCCCCATTCGGGTTAGCAGGCGTATGTACGTTTACATAATGACCACCAGAAGCGAGTACTGAGAATGTATCGGCATCAATCATCAATCCGGTGCTGCTCATCCAGCGATTCATATCATCGCTATCTTGCACAAGGCCAACTAATACAGGGCCATTTTCACCGGCTACACCAGTATGAATATGCGCTGCGCTGGCGTCACTCACACCTGAGGTGAGTATTTGTAATTCAACACTGTAATCATGGGTGTTCACTAATGCATAGCCATCACCAGATGCGTCTGTCACGACACTTGGTACTTCTTGGGCGCCGCTTAGTGGGAAGGTCACAAATACATAGTTATCAGTTAAAATTTGCCCACGTAACTCACCGCTAGGATTCGCCGGTGTGTGCACGTTAACGTAATGGCCACCTGATGCGAGTATTGCAAACGTTTCTGCATCGATCATGGTGTTTTCAGGTGTTTGCCATAGGTTCATGTTATCGCTTGACTGCTCTAATGCTGCAAGTACATCACCGTTCATACCAATGCGGCCAGTGTGGATATGCGCTGCAGTTGCATCACTTACACCCTCTGTTAATGCTCTTAACTCTATGTGGTAATTATCCATATTGACTAGTGCGTAACCGCTGCCTGACGCCATGGTATCGACTGCGGGTACTTCTTGCATACCAGTTAATGGAAAAGTCACTAATTGATAATTATCCGTCAGAATTTGACCTCTAATTTCACCACTTGTGTTGGCAGGTGTATGGACATTTACATAGTGACCACCTGAAGCAAGCACTGCAAAAATATCTGCGTTTATCATCGTATTGGCAGGTGTTACCCAAGTGCCGGCATCAGTTGTTGACTGCTCAAGTGCCACAAGTACATCACCATTTGTACCAATTCGACCTGTGTGAATATGAGCGCCTGTTGCGTCATCTACACCTGTTGTATTTACACGAAGTTCTAAGTCGTAACTATTCATATTAATGAGAGCATACGCTTCACCACTGGCACTGGTGGTCACAGCAGGTACTTCTTGCTCGCCATTGAGTGTAAAGCTTGTGAACGCGAAATTGTTGGTAAGTATTTGACCTCGTAGTTCTCCGCCAGCATTATCAGGTGTATGAACATTTACATAATGACCTCCGGATGCAAGTACAGCAAAAATATCAGCATCTATCATAGTATTTGCAGGAGTCATCCAAACATTACTGTCATCCATTGATTGTTCAAGAGCGACGAGTACATCACCATTAGTGCCAATTCGACCTGTGTGAATATGTGCTGCAGTTGCATCGTCTAAGTTTGAAGTAACAACCGTGAGTTCTACGCTGTAGTCAGTTGTATCTACTAATGCATAACCATCACCACTGGCCATGGTGGTCACCATAGGCACTTCTTGCTCACCACTAAGATCAAATGTTGCCACTGCGTAGTTATCCGTCAGGATTTGTCCGCGAATTTCGCCATTTGCAAATTCAGGCGTGTGAATATTCACATAATGTCCACCATCTAAGAGCACCGCAAGGGTATCACTGTCAATGGTGGTGCCCTCAGGCACAACCCAATCAGTCATAATTTCATCGTCTTGCTCTAAAACTACAAACACATCACCGTTTGAACCTAATTTGCCTGTGTGGATGTGCGCTGCTGTTGCATTATCTACACCCATAGTAACTGCGCGAAGTTTAAGTTCTGTACTGGCACTGTCGTAAGATGCGTAACCGTAACCCATCGCATCGGTGTCGTTCATGGGGACTTGCTGTTCACCATTTAAGGCGAAAGTGATGATGCTAGTTGTATCTGGCACTATCTGTGCGCGTAACTCACCGTCTGCAAATGCTTCAGTATGGAGGTTGATATACCAAGCACCCTCCATCAGATCTTCGATAAGGGATTCATTAAGATCGGTAATAGCCACTTCATACATACCTTCGCTTGTTGCTTCAAATGCAAATGCAACGTCGCCATTCTCACCCAAATCACCATCATGAATGTGCGCAGCACTAAATCCTTCTACTGAACTTGCATCTAGCGTTGCACGAAATTGCATTAAACTTTCATCAAGCTCTACGGTTGCTGTGGCGGTTTGCATTGAGTTATTCATTGGTACTTCTTGCTTACCGCTCAAAGTGACAGAGTAGGTCTTACTTGGGCTAAATTCTTGTACTGGGGGAGGGGTAATCACTTCATTATCGTCGTCATCATCGCTACACGCTGTGATGAAAAGTAAGCTGCTTACCAAGAGTATGTATTTCATCGTTCTTCCTTATATCTTTGTATGTTCGGACGGTACGACGTGTCCATTTCAATAAGGCTTACGACAGGTGTTTAAAAAGCGATCACAAAAGGTTATTAAAAAGTTAAAACATACTTCTTAAGGATTGATTTTTGATGAGTTTAAGAAGTAAAAGTTAGATAGCAATTACATGCAAAGATAATTTGAACAGTTATAGCAGCTTAATTTAGTGCTGATAGGTTTTGGTATAGGTACGGGTTATGCATTAGTTTTTTAATTTCTAAGTTAAACGTCAAAAAATTCACGATAGGAAAACTATGCAGCTAACTTCATACACACCTTCATTACTAACAGAGTCATTATTAGGCCAGAAAAATAAAAATGAGCTAAACAACGAGAGTGAAAAGGCTGCAAACCATCCACACCCGAAACAACAAGAAACTGATGTTGCTTCTGACTCAGAAACGCAAGCGAAATCAAAAACACAGCAAGAGTTAGTAGTTAAAATAAAGGAGCTACAAAATAAGATTGATAGTTTAACAAGTAACGAAGACCTAGCTCCAGAACAACGAGAAAGTCAGTTACTAGAATTAAATAAACAGCTTGATGAAGAAATTAATGCAGTTCAGCTTACAGTAAAAAGGAATGTTTCTACGATGATTAACTCTTTATTCGCACCTACGTCCAGTACTCACTTTGGCATGCTGTTTAATAATAAAGCATAAGTTTTAAAGTTAAGTAGTGGTCTCTTCAGATATGTTTTGTAAGAAAGCATTGTTTCAGCATCCAGCTACAAAATTTTATCGCTGTAACCGTAGGCAGAGTACTGGTAATTTGCAGTTGCTTGGCCGATTGGATATTTATACGTTCGCTAAATAACATACTTTATGAGTGAATGTATGAGAATACACATAAAAACAAATAGGAAGAACCATTTAGTGTGAATCGTTATAGGTGACCCGCGTTTGGCTGTTCTTATCATGGTTACTGGGTAATTATATTCAACAAGTGTTTTGAATAGTTCTGGATGCTCTATACTCCAGTCATTTAAAGGAATCGAGTTACCATAACGCGTTTTAAAAATAACAGAAAATAGGTAGGCGCGTCTAGGCTCTGGGTCGTTAATGTCGTAGCCGCTTTTAGAGCGTGTGAAATTCCATACGGCTTCAACATTAAGTAAATCCTCTCTTTCAAGTATCCGTGCTTTTCTGTCATCAAATAAAAGAGCTGGTAAGTAAATTTGTTCTTGGTTAATTTTAATTTCGCATAGTGGGGACTCTTGAATAAAGTAACGTTTATTGGCGATAAACATCTGAATTAAAAAGTAACTAAGATAGGTAATGATTGCAGCGCCAATAGCGACTGCACCGGATTGTGTTTGCCAAACGAGTAGACATGCAATAATCAATATAGCGGCAGTGATTATTTTTGCTTGTAATCTTTGTGCTTTAGGTAAGGGCACAGCACATCTTAAAATAGGTATCTCAGGCTGCACTTTTGTTTTTATTAAAGTCTGAAAAAAGATGGATTTAAAATTGTCGCGTGTTAATTCAATAGTAGGCGCTTCCATGTGTCCTCATTTAAAAATCAAGCATTTGAGATAAAATAGCAAAAACAGAGTTTTAATATCAACTAACGTGTTAACTATCGTTTGTTATTTATAAAGAGTTTATTATCTTAACACTGAACCCTTGAAAGTGAGTATGCCTTGTCATTCAAAGTTGTTCACTCAAGCTCAGCTATTCGTTAAATCCTTTACAAAACCTGATAACCTCTTTTCTCATAAGCTAAAACATATCTAAACGTTGAAAGTTTTTTGTGTACTCGTCATCAACTAACCACTCAAAATATAAGAAGAAATTTTCAGCTGTATGCCATTTAGGAAGTTCCAGTATGAAAGTTATACAAATTTTGACTAAAACACTATTGCGAACTATTACCGTTTAGATTAATATGCTGACCATCAAGAGAAATGAGAGTGGTTTGCATTCATGTATATCTGTTTATGTCATGGTGTGACTGATAAAAAAATTGAACAAACAATTGATGATGGCGCAATGACGATGCGCGATCTGTCAAAAGAGCTACAAGTTGGTAGCCAATGTGGTAAATGTTGCGGTTGTTGTAAAAAGATTCTTAACCGTAAACTCATTGAAATTGCAGACATCACAGAGCAAGTAGCGTAATTATTTGCTCTTAAACGTGTTTATTTAACAATTTTTCTTACCTTTCTTCCTTATCTTTATCACTTCCGTACGCGTTTTATTTGCTTTTGACCCCCTCATTTATTAGGGTTATATCAAAGCAATGTGTGTATCACACAGTCACTGGTAGGAAGCCATGATAATTGACTCTCCCAAATATCTTTTTTGTGCAATTTTTTTTATGGTAGTGGCAGGCTGTGCGCAATTACCTTCTAGGGAGTCTATCCAACCAAGTTATGCTATTGCAGCTGATACACCCAGTACAATAGGAGATGCAGTGGGGAATGTTCATCCTGGTTTATCAGGATTTTATCCTTTAGTAGATGGAGTTGATGCCTTCGTTGCAAGGTTGGCGCTCATTGATTCTGCAGAGCACACCATTGATGTGCAGTATTATTTATATCACAGGCAGCAAACAACAATTTTATTCACCGCTTTTTTACTCAAAGCGGCTGATCGCGGAGTAAGAGTAAGATTACTACTTGATGACCTATCTCAAGCCGATAGTGAAATTGATTTAGCAGCGTTGGCTGTTCATCCCAATATTGAAGTGAGATTATTTAACCCGTTTCCTAATCGCCGCTTTAGAGCATTAGGTTTTGTGAGTAATTACAGCCTGCTTTCAAGACGAATGCATAACAAAAGCTTTATTGTTGATAATAAAGTTTTTATCACTGGCGGCAGAAATATTGGTAATGCATATTTTTCCGCGGAAGATCACTCAGAGTTTATTGATTTAGACGTAATGAGCGCAGGTGACATTGTACCCAAAGCATCAAAAGCGTTTGATTTATATTGGAATCATCAATTATCGTACCCCGTTGAAGATTTGCATGGCAGTCGTGATGAACAATCTCTCGTTAATATCACAGAAAGCTTACGAACCTATGTTTTGCAAAACCAAGACAGCAACTATGTAGAGCAACTTCGTGAAAGTGAGTTTGTGAAGCGTTTACAAAACGATGAGATCCAGTTTGATTGGCAAGAGTCGACTTTATTCTTCGACCATCCTGATAAGCTGCTCAATGATGTGAGTGAAAAATCAGCTAATATGTCGCCATCTTTATTCAAAGAGATGGGTCAACCAGAGCATAAAGCAATTATAGTCTCACCATATTTTATCCCTAAAGAACAGGGCGTTGAGTTGCTTACCAGTTGGGTAAAAAAAGGGGTTGATGTTACCGTACTGACTAACTCATTAGCAGCGACTGATGTTTCTGCTGTACATGCGGGTTACAAGAAGTATCGTGCAGATTTAATTCGTGGTGGCGTTAAACTTTGGGAATTAAAACCTAGCGACTTAGTTGCTATTAAACGCAAAGCAGGGCGCAAGGTGACAGGCTCATCACAGGCAAGCCTTCATGCAAAAACGATGACGGTCGATGATAAGAAAATTTTCGTTGGTACCATGAATCTCGATCCGCGCTCTTTTGACCTAAATACTGAAATGGGCGTATTAATTAATAGTGAAAAACTCAGTCATTTTTTAGCGCATTGGGTTGATAAAAAAATGCCAGACTACGCTTGGAAAGTAGAATTGAAGAATCCAAATGATGACCAGCTAATTTGGCTTGATACAGTAAACAACAAGCAGTTTGAAAAAGAACCACAAACTTCATCATGGCGGCGTTTTCAAGTTTGGTTTATATCGCTGTTCCCGATTGAGGATGAACTCTAGCTATAACTGCAAACCTAACCTTCGGCCCAACTTTTTTTAGTTGGGCTTTTTTGTATTCGTACTTTAGTTGTTAATACTTTCGGGATAAAAAACACTAATTGAGCGTACACGTGTAAGTTCAATGTATTCAAGTGGTTAGCATCATTAAGAAAATTAAATATAAAAAAATGTTAAAAAAACTGGTTGGACCAATTGATCTATTGTTCAATTTATGACGTAATGTAGGTATTACTATCTGGTCGGATGAGTTTATTATGAGCTTACGTACAAAATTAAAAAAAGTATTACCTAGTATTTCAATTACAGAACAAGAAGCGTTAGATGCAGGTGATGTTTGGTTAGAAGGTTCAATCTACCAAGGTAAACCTGATTTCGATGCACTTCGTGATGTGCCAGCTGCTAAGTTGAGCGCTGAAGAGCAAGCATTCTTAGATGGCCCAGTTAAAGAATTATTATCAATGATTGATGATTCTGAAATTCAAAATGGAGTTCATCTTCCTGACTACATCCTTGATTTCTTGAAAAAAGAGCGCTTTTTCTCGCTTATCATTCCTAAATCATTCGGCGGTTTAGAATTCAGCCCTTATGCAAACTCAACAATTGTTGCGACTATCGCGACTAAGAGTTCTGCGGTTGCGGTAACCGTGATGGTTCCTAACTCATTAGGCCCAGGTGAGCTATTACTTCACTTTGGTACTAAAGAGCAACAAGATCACTACTTACCGCGTCTTGCAAATGGTCGTGATATTCCATGTTTCGCATTAACTAGCCCAGAAGCGGGTTCTGATGCGGGTGGCATTCCAGATATTGGTGTTGTTAAACGTGGCCAGTTCAATGGCGAGGAAGTGTTAGGGTTAGAAATTACATGGGACAAACGCTACATCACACTCGCGCCAATTGCGACAGTATTAGGTTTAGCATTTAAAGTAGTTGACCCTGATGGTTTACTCGGTGGTAAAGAAAACCTAGGTATTACTTGTGCGCTTATCCCTAAAGAGCACCCAGGTGTTGAACTTGGTAATCGTCATGATCCTATGGGTATCCGTTTTTATAACGGTACGACACGCGGTGAAAAAGTATTTGTACCAATGGACTTCATCATTGGTGGTCAAAAGAACATCGGTCGTGGCTGGCAAATGCTGGTTAGCTGTTTAGGTGCAGGCCGTGGTATTTCGTTACCAGCGCTAGGTGTTAGTTCATCACAGGTAGCATTTAAAGGTGCTTCTGAGTATGCAGCAGTACGTGAGCAATTTGGCCTGGCGATTGGTCAATTCGAAGGTATCCAAGAAAAGCTTGCTGATATCGCAGGTAAAACGTATCTTCAAGAAGCAATGCGTGTATTAACAACAGAAGGTTTAGGCATGGGCTTAAAACCATCTGTAGTCACGGCGATTGCTAAATACCACATGACAGAAATTGGTCGTAACGTGCTTGATTCAGCAATGGATATTCAAGCAGGTAAAGCAATTCAAAATGGTCCGCAAAACACATTAGCAAGTGGTTATGTTGCACAACCAATCGCAATCACGGTTGAAGGTGCAAACATTCTTACTCGTAACCTAATGATTTTTGGTCAAGGTGTAATGCGTTGTCACCCATATCTACAAACTATGGTTGAGTCTATCCACAGCGAAGACAAAAATGCAGATAAAGAATTCAACAGCATTTTACGTAAAACAGTGGGCTACAGCGTAGCTAACAGTTTACGTGCTTTCCGTTTAGGTGTATTGCCGTTTACTGCGGGAGCTAAATCGTCATTACCCGAAGTACGTGAATACGAAAAAGCAGCACATAAACTATCTGCAAAACTTGCAGTTTACGCTGACTTCTCGTTATTAGTACTTGGCGGCAAGCTTAAACAAGCAGAAATGTTATCTGCACGTTTAGGTGACGTAATGAGTTTCTTATACGCAGCGATGGCGTCGATTAAATACTACGAGCAAAAAGTAGCAAGCAGTGAACGTGAGCAAGCTGCACCTTACTTTCATTATGCGACTCGATTTGCACTACAAAGCGCTGAAGAAGCATTGCATAAGTTCTTAGATAACTTCCCTGCAAGTGGTACTCGTAAATTTATGCGTTTCATAACGATGAACTACTCAATGAAAATGCCTAAGATC
The DNA here is from genome assembly GCF_041414825.1 of Pseudoalteromonas sp. 68 DY56-GL68. Taxonomy (NCBI): domain Bacteria; kingdom Pseudomonadati; phylum Pseudomonadota; class Gammaproteobacteria; order Alteromonadales; family Pseudoalteromonadaceae; genus Pseudoalteromonas; species Pseudoalteromonas sp. 68 DY56-GL68. Next base: position 729,204 of record NZ_JAOCZL010000006.1, on the reverse strand, counting down.
AGTGATGATTTAATCCGTGAACTTGCGACTCAAGCGCAAATGGATACGGCATTTAAAGCGCAAATCACTCACTTGGTTAAACCAATTGAAGGTGATGGTCATCACATCAATGAGCAAGCGTACAAAGCGAAAATGGCATGCCTTGATTTACTTGCAAAAGTTAAAAAAGCACTGCGTGCTAAAACGATCAAGTCGGGCGTTCGTTTTGCAGAAACACTTGATAATGCACTTGTGGCAAGTGTTATTAACGAAGAAGAGTATGCAAAACTGATTGACTACAACAAGAAACGTGAAAAAGCGATTCGTGTTGATGAGTTCGACTTTGATATGAATTTACTTGATGAGAATGCAAAGCCAGTTAACCCACTTAAAAGTGTGGTAAACGAGTAATTCAACAATGCAAGTCCTGAGCAGTATTAGGACTTTATCTTCGAAAACCCGTGCTTAGCACGGGTTTTTTATTGTCTAAACTTCCCTTATAAATGTACGCAATCTAGGTGAGTTACAAAGAGAATAGAAGCACTACAATCCTTACATAAAAAGCGCTTTAAAGTACGTGCATTATCACAGACTATACTGGTTGCGTGACCACTCAACGCAACTATGACCCATTTGGTAAACCATGTTTAGCCAGTGGTGGCTTAATGCCGGTTGGAAACGCAAAGCTAAACGACCTAGCAGATGCAAAAACACGACGTGGCTTTACTGACCACGAGCATTTGGACGATATTGAGCTTATTCATATGAACGGTCGGGTGTACGATTACAACCTTGGTCGGTTTATGAGTGTTGATCCCGTTATCCAAAGCCCAACGAATAGTCAAAGCATTAACCCTTATTCTTACATAATGAATAATCCGTTGTCTGGAATAGATCCAACTGGCTACTGTTCAACTGATGATACAATGAAAGGTTGTGCAGATGGTTTAGAAAATGGTGAAACTCAAGCCATTACAAATGCTGATGGTGACACCGTTGGTTATGTTGGAAAAGATAACCAAGGCAACATTCATATGACCAACAATGGCTCAAGTAAAGGGCAAGCAGCTGTTTCCGGCAGCGTAGAGTCAGTAGATATAGGGAGCCCGTCAACGATTCAAGAGGTTCCAATAAACGAGTCGAGTAGTTCTTCTGCATTAAGTGAACAAAAAAGCTCTAAACTAACTGATTCAAATTTAGGAAGTGATAATATAGGTGGCGTATCGAATGAAGATTTTGGAAGTGTAAATGCTTCATATAGTGATTTTAAAGAGGATGAAGATGGAAATACAATTCAGGCAACTATTACTAGCGACTCTGTTTGTCAGAAAGAGGCTATCGACCAAGGGCGAATAACCTCAACTGACATTTCACGTAGTATCATGAGATTAAGAATGAGGGAGTATCAGGGGTATGCAGCAGGTTACTCCTCAATTTGGGCTGCAGGCTCTGCGAGACATATAATTTATAATATATCTTCATTTACATTTAAGCAGTTTAGAAAGTTCAACGAACTTCCAACAAAACAGAAAGAAGCTTGTATAAGTATGTTTCTGGGGTTGTGCGCCCAGGAAGTGCTGCGGATGAACTTTTGAAACCAAAAGTTCCTTACTCAACACCGAAGCCTGGGCCTAGCAAATATGAACCTGCTGGAAGTGTAGTTTTGGACCCCAAAAGGTTTATATACGAAAACATGGTAACAAGGTAACTATCATAAAATGCCAATATTCTCATTTTCTCAAAAATGGAAAAATATTCTTATTTTAACTTTATTTTTCCTAGTAGGGATCTTTCTTATAGAACCAATGCAAACGGGGTGCTTTTTGTTAATTGCTATTTTACTTTCTAGGTTTATAGCAAAAGAGTATAAATCAACAGATACATATCTTGATGAACAATCGCTCTGCGAGTTCAGTAAAGTGTATTACTATGCTTATTATCGAATGGTTCTGTCAGGGCTTTATGTAATTATAATGTTTAGAAATGGTGAGCTACTAACATTGGATATTACTTTTTTTCTTATTTGGTTTGTTGGTTCGTCCTTTTTATGGTTCACAGCTTTTTTCATTCCTTCAGACGGGGTGATTGAAAGTAAATTCAATATATTTGCTTTCATGTTCATCTTAGTTGTTGGTATAAGTAATCTATCTATTATAGCTTGGTTGTTAACCATGAATGATGGCTTTGCTTGGTTTAGCCCCTTAATTGTAGAAAGCTCTAAAACTTTTTTAGAAAATTTTACCTAAATAGAAATGGCTCTGAATATGACAATTACAATCAAGCGCGCAGCCACTCCCAGTAAAACTGCGCACTTGTTACCAGCGGTCAGTGCAAAATTTGTCAGTGCCACCAATTAGTGGCGCTGGCTCAAATAGCTTGATGCTTGCATGTGATTTACCATAGCAGCACTTTAACGTGACAAAATACATCAACACGGTCTACGCTTAATTTTGTTCTAAAACTTTGAGGTTGCCATGATGAATCATTTTGCGCTTTTGGCTAAATCACTTTGGTTGGCTGCCCAATACCACGCTCAACAACAGCGTAAATCAGATGGCTCACCCTACATTAATCATTTAATCGAAGTTGTCGATATGCTTGTTAATATCGCTCATGTTCAAGATGAAAATGAGTTGTGCGCTGCCGCTCTTCATGACAGCCTAGAAGACACAGAAATTACCAAGGAACAAATTGCAAATGAATTTGGTATTTGTATGCTCAAAATGCAAAGCGCTAACAAATTAAAAGTCCTGTCATCATCAGCGTGTCCGGCTAGCACACCCGAACAGCTTGCTACCAATCCCTCTTAAGTACAGTGTGTTTAACGTACTGATAATCTGGAGTTATCCCTATAATTAATAAGCTTTAAAATTTATTACTAACTAAGTTCGTTTTTGGTTTCATTTTGTCTCATACGCCTAAAATACAATTGAAATGATAATTATTTTTAATTAACATTTTGGTCTTTTATAGGTACAAGGAAGGGAAATGAAAATTAAAAAATTGGCTTTACTAATATCAGCTGTATTCGTTACAACACAAGCTGTGTCGCAAACACAAAAGCAACCAAGCAAAAAAGCACTTTCTGATATTGAAGTGATAGAGGTTTTAGGGCGAAGCTCGCAAACAACATTCTCTGATTACAGTTATTCTGTTACCCGCACTGCTGCTGATATTCTTGAGATCCCGCAATCAGTAAGCGCAGTAACCAAGGAGGTGATACAAGATCAAGCAATGATGCGTTTAAACGATGTTACTCCTTTTATTAGCGGCGCGAATGAATACTCTGTTTATGATGACATTACAATTCGGGGGTTTCGCAGCCAAGACGATCGCCGCGTCAATGGTATGCGTACTCATAATAACTTTTGGAATCAAACCTTAATTGCTCATGTTGAACGTGTCGAAGTTATTAAAGGGCCAGCTTCTGCTGTATTTGGTGATGCAAGCCCAGGTGGCACGGTTAATACAGTAACTAAAAAACCGCTTGGTGAAAGCCGCCATAGCATTAGTGCCCGCTTTGGTAGTTATTCTGATAAATATGTCGCATTAGACACAACAGGCAAGATAGCTAGCAATGATCGTTGGCTTTATCGATTTAATGCTGGCTACGAAGATTCAGAAACGTTCAGAGATAATATTTTTAATGAGAGTTTATTACTCTCACCCAGTTTTACATATTTACTAAGCGACGATACTAAAATTAATGTTGAGGTGGTTTACTCTGACAGCAAGGGGTTACTCGACCGCGGTCAACCCAATTTACGTAACGCGACCGATTTATCTCAGGTGCCTATATCTTTATCGTCAAATCAGCCAGGGGATAAGCTAGATACAACCTCGTTATCATCAAGTGTGACATTAGATCATCATTTTAATGATTACTGGTCATTGGGTTTTAAATACATGCATTTAGATAGTGAGCAAAAGCTGGTTGAGCATCGTGCAGCGACATATGTTGATGGATCAGACTCCGTATTTAATGTTTGGTATACAGACCGTGATATTGATGCCGATTCAGATAATGTGACTGCTTACATAACAGGTAAAGTTTATACCGGTGATGTTGAGCACAATATTGTCATCGGTGGCGATTACATTGATAACCATAAACTCAATACGCAACGAATGAGTCGCTCAGCAGGTACATTTGATATTTTAAACTCAACCTATGAGCAACCCGACATAGCAAGTTACAATTTAGGCGACCGTTTTGAATTTGGTGGTGGATTAAAGAGTAACGGCCTTTACATTCAAGATCATATTAAATTCGATGACTGGTCAATTTTAGCCAGTGTACGTCGTGAAGATTATAAGTTAACAGATCTAAATGGCAATGAAAGTTCAGACAATGATTTTTTACCTCGCTTAGGTGTTGTTTATAATCTTACTCAAGACTCAAGTGTCTATGCCAGTTGGGTAACTGGCTTTGAACCCCCATCCACATTTTTAAATACCGAAGAGCAAGGTGGGCCATTTGGACCAATCGATAGTTACCTCTACGAAATTGGTTATAAGGCAAAGTTATTTGACGAAAAGGTGTTGCTAACAACGTCCATCTACCAAATAACAAAGCAGAATGTGTTAGTGCAAGATTTTGCCCGTTCACAGCAATTAGGTTACCGAGTTTTTCGTCAAAGGGGTGAGGAACAAGCCACAGGTTTTGAAATCGATATTAACGGACAGCTCTCTGATAATTGGTTAGTGATTGCTAATTACGCCTATAATAGGGCTGAAATAACTGAAGACACGAATACGCTTTTAATTGGTAAACAAAAAGAAAATGCACCAAAAAATTCAGCCACACTATGGAGTAAATATAGCTTAAACGATACATGGCAGTTAGCGGTGGGGGCAAGTTATGTTGATAAGCGTAATACAACCGACGAAGCTGTTTTGCCATCGTATACACTGTTGCAAGCAGGTGTATATTTCAAGAAACCAAGTTGGAATGCTGCATTGCTTGTTGATAATGCACTCGATAAACAGCACTGGAGTGGTGGTTATGGTTACGGGCAGTTATTTGTGGGTGATCCACGTACCGTCAGTTTGACCGTAAACTACACGTGGTAGCACATAACGAATAGGCCTTAATAGGCCTATTTTTTTATTAGTTTGCCTGACATAATCTGGCTGTGTATTTTTATATTGTTTGTTGATGTCAGAATTTTATTCCTTATTAAAAAATAACTATCAAGATATTGAAGTTATTAATGTGATTAGCACTCTATGGAGCGGCTGTGGCGAAATTGTTCGTTGCCGGTTAGACGGTGAAACGCGGGTCATTAAATTGATTTCTATGCCTGATTTCATTGAACACTCGCGAATTAAGCAAAGTCAATTTGCGCTAGCCAGAAAGCAGCAATCTTATTTAGTTGAATACAATTGGTATAAGCAATACAGCTCATCTTTACCAGACCAAGCTGCCGCCATTCCTTGTTTTAATCAGATACAGAAGCAAAATCAATTTGCTTTAATTTTTGATGATTTTACAGCGCTTGGCTATCAACAAGCTCAAGCACACACTCAACATATTCATGCAATACTTAAATGGTTAGCGCATTTTCATGCTTTTCATTTATCAACGTCGGGCGAGGAGTTATGGCCTAGAGGCAGTTATTGGCATTTAGCCACGCGTCCTGATGAATACGCGCGAATGCCCGACTCGTCCCTTAAAGCCGCAGCTGAACATATTGATTGCGCACTTTATCAATGCAAATATCAAACACTAATACATGGGGATGCAAAGCGTGCTAATTTTGCTATTAACTCACAGACTAATCATGTACTTGGTTATGACTTTCAATATGTTGGAAAAGGGGTTGGCGTTATCGATGTAATGTACTTTTTGGGAAGTTGTTTAAATGAGAGCGCGCTAAAATTAAATGCACAAACCTACCTAAATCGATATTTCGCAGAGTTAAATACAGCACTTAAACAGTATCAGGGCACTATAAACGCAGACGATTTGATCAGTAGCTGGCGTGAACTGTGGTGTTATGCATGGGCTGATTTTTATCGGTTTTTAGCAGGTTGGAGCCCTCAGCATGTAAAGATAAATGGTTATATGCAAAACCAATTCAATGAATACCTCAATAAAAATAAGGAATGCGATGAATAAGCCTATTCGTTTTGCCATTATTGGCTGTGGAGCGGTAACTGAGGTAAAAAGTGGCCCTGCTTATCAGCAAGTAAAGGGTATTGAACTTATTGGCGTTACGCGCAGAGATTTAAACAAAGCGCATGATTATGCTACACGCCATACTGTACCCAAAGTATTCGCAACTAACAGCGAGCTAATAAACGATGAAATGGTTGATGCTGTTTATATAGCAACGCCACCCGATAGTCATAAAGACTTGGCGCTTGAAGTTGCCAAAGCAGGCAAACCTTGCTGCATCGAAAAGCCACTCGCTCCTAGTTACGAAGAGAGCTATGCAATTGTTGAGGCGTTTAAAGGCGCTAAACAACCATTATTTGTCGCTTACTATCGACGCTCTTTACCACGGTTTAATAAGGTTAAAGAACTTATTCAAAATGATAAAATTGGCCAAGTACGCCATGTAAGTTGGCACTTAAGTAAAGTGCCAAGCGAACTTGATTTGTCCGGTGAATATAATTGGCGCACTGATAAATGCATTGCTCGTGGTGGCTACTTTGATGACTTAGCGAGTCATGGCTTAGATTTATTCGCTTACTTATTGGGCGAGTTTACTCGGGTTCATGGTTTTAGTTCAAATCAACAAGGATTGTACTCAGCATTTGATGCTGTTACAGCTCATTGGCAGCACAGTTCTGGTGTGACAGGTGTTGGCAGTTGGAATTTTGCCTCTGCTAAGCGTTTCGATGACGTGGTTATTTATGGCAGCAAAGGTGAAATACACTTCAGTGTATTTGATGAAAAACCAATTGAGCTCAATAACCTGGCTGGTAAGTGTAAATTTCCCATCGAAAACCCCGTTCATATTCAACAGTTTCATGTTGAAAATATAGCCAGGTTTTTTGACCAAGGGGCACCACACCCATCGACAGGAGAGTCAGCACTTCATACAAGTTGGGTAATGGAACAAATTCTAGCTAATTAATGCACGTAAGCATTATTAAATGCCTCAATAATGACTTTTTGTTCAGGAGCTGGAAACAGCTCCGATAGCCGTTTGCTAATAAGAGTTTTGACTCTTTCACTTTGAAGCGCACGGTCAAATAACGCAATAGCTTGCCTTCCTTGCGGCGAAGGTGAACATGCTATATAACCAAAAACAGCTGCTTGGTCAGGCTCAATGGTTAAATAACGTATTTTATCCGTCCTAGCAGCGCGTTGATATCGGTTTATAAACACGTCTCTATATTCAATAATGGCATCTATTTTGTTTTGAAAGAGCATCTGCCCCAAGCGACTCGCATTGGTTGCGCCTTCAAGTTTAAAAAAGTGTTTTTCATTATTTTTAATAAAGGTATCAATATCCGCGGAATACGAGCGTCCACTTGTTACGCCAATCGTGAGGTCGTAGTCATTGATTGCTTTTTCCAGTGACAGTGAGTCAGGTAATGTAGGCATATTAAATACAATGAGCCTATTTGCAGGAAATGCCATAATTGGGTAGCGAGTAAATAGGGCATTAGCCTCTCGTTCAGGCGTTTTTAACTTGTTATACAAGCAAACATCAGGGAGCATGCTGAGTTGTTTCCACTCTCGCAATCTGCTTGCGGGAACAAACTGGATGTTTATTTCATTCTGTATTTCTTTTATGGCTTCGAGTAAGAAAATAGTTGCTTCATTTCTCGGCTTTCCATTTGCTTGCGGAATAAAGTCATCCATCACTTTTATTTCTAAAGGCTCAGAATTAGCTGTTGAACTTAAAAAAGCGAGGTTAAATAGTATTAAAAAAACGAGCGAATATGTTTTCATGCTACGTTGATACCCAAAAATTAAATAAACCATGATGTTGTACCACACCAGTTTGTTGCAAAAAAATTAATATTTTGGCCTTTTGATTAATATTAGACCTATTAACGAAATTAATGCAATAACAATGCATTTTTTGCGGTAGTGCGGCCTATTATACGCTAAAATAGGCGTAATTTATTTCATTTAGGTTCTACTTATGTCTATCCATGTAATTACTCATCCGTTAGTTCAACACAAACTTGGCCTTATGCGCGCAGAAGGTATTAGTACAAAAAGTTTCCGTGAGCTAGCGTCTGAAGTAGGTACTTTGCTTACTTACGAAGCAACTAAAAACCTACCATTAGAAAGCGTGCAAATCACAGGATGGGATGGTTCAACATTAGATGTAGAGCACATTAAAGGTAAAAAAATTACTGTTGTGCCAATTTTACGTGCCGGCCTTGGCATGATGGATGGCGTGATGCAATTATTACCCGCTGCAAAAGTGAGTGTTGTGGGTCTTCAGCGTAACGAAGAAACACTCGAGCCAGTGCCTTATTTTGAAAAGCTGGTTGGCAAAATTGATGAGCGTTTAAGCCTTGTTATAGATCCAATGCTGGCAACGGGTGGCTCGATGATCGCCACTATCGATATGCTGAAAAAAGCAGGCTGTAAAGATATTAAAGTGATTGTATTAGTGGCAGCACCAGAAGGTGTAGAAAAAACCCTTGCAGCGCACCCAGATGTTGAAATTTTCACAGCTTCTCTAGACAGTCACTTAAACGAAAAAGGATATATCATTCCAGGCTTAGGAGATGCCGGTGACAAGATTTTTGGCACAGTGTAAGGCGCTCACGTGGAAAATCATCAACCATTTTCGTTAAAAACCATTCTAACCGGCGCGCAAATGCTGTTTGTCGCATTTGGCGCACTGGTACTTGTGCCGTTACTGACAGGGCTTGATCCCAATGTGGCTTTATTTACCGCAGGTTTAGGAACTTTATTGTTTCATGTGGTTACCAAAGGTCAAGTTCCTATCTTTTTAGCATCGTCTTTTGCTTTCATCGCACCTATTATCGCCTCGGTACAAATGTGGGGAATTCCCGCAACAATGGGCGGTTTAATGGTGGCGGGCTTTTGCTATTTTGCGCTTAGCTTAATTGTAAAATTTAAAGGCGTGAATGCACTGCATAAAGTGTTACCGCCTGTGGTTGTTGGCCCTGTCATTATGGTGATTGGTTTAGCATTAGCGCCCGTCGCTGTGAATATGGCAATGGGTAAAGCAGGGGATGGCAGTGCACAATTAATCCCTTATGAGCAAGCTATTTGGGTGTCTGGTTTATCATTACTGGTTACGCTGATTTTTGCGGTATGGGGCAAAGGTGTATTTAAACTTATTCCTATTCTTGCAGGTGTGGTTGCAGGTTACCTTGCTTCGTTATTGTTAGGTATTGTTGAATTTAATGCAGTCACTGAAGCAAACTGGTTTGCGGTACCGGCCTTTACTTACCCTGAGTTTAAATGGCAAGCTATTTTGTTTATGGTGCCTGTGACCATTGCGCCAGCTATTGAACATATTGGCGACATGATGGCTATTAGCCAAGTAACAGGTAAAGACTATTTAAAGAAACCGGGTTTACACCGAACCTTATTAGGTGATGGCTTAGCAACCTCTGCGGCATCAGTTTTTGGTGGTCCACCTAATACAACGTACTCTGAAGTAACGGGGGCGGTAATGCTTACGCGTAACTTCAACCCTCGCGTGATGCTTTGGACTGCAATCATCGCTATTGTGCTCGCGTTTGTGGCAAAAATGGGCGCGGGTTTACAAACGATTCCGGTGCCTGTGATGGGTGGCATCATGATATTACTATTCGGTTCAATTGCTGTGGTTGGTTTAAATACCTTAGTAAAATCGGGTGAGGACCTTACCGCGCCTCGCAATCTGACTATCATCGCACTGATTTTAGTGTTTGGTATTGGTGGCATGCATATCGGCGGTGATGAGTTTAGCTTACAAGGTGTGAGCCTATGCGCAATTTTGGGGATTATCTTAAATGCCGTCCTCCCCAAAGCAGTGCAAGAATCATAGTTGATATTAATTAGCATTGAATATTTGCACCATAAAAGCGCATTAAACATGCGCTTTTTTTGTAACTAATTAAAAAATAAGGAATTAAAAAACTGGTCTACTAACTGCATTTATCTCTATGTCATACTGGTAGGAGCGATTATGCAAGAGGCAAATGTTGTGGATATTACCCCGTTTTTAGCGAAGCATCAGTTACCGCTGAAGTATCAATATTTAAGTGAGCAGTTTTTTATACCCCTCGCGCACGATATCTTAAGCGCAAAAATAACCGGCCAACCTATGTTGGTGGCTATCAACGGCTGCCAGGGCTCAGGAAAAACAACCCTCGCTGATTTTTTAGTGACCTGGGTTAACAGCAATACCGAATTTAATAGTGTGTCATTATCAATCGATGACTTTTATTTAAGCCGCGATGCACGCACTGAGCTTGCTAAAGACGTTCACCCTCTGTTTGCAAGTCGGGGTGTACCAGGCACCCATGATACGCAATTAATGGAGCAAACCTTATCAGCCTTGTTGGCAGGCAAGGTGGATGTGCCATTACCTCAATTTGATAAGCTAACTGATGATCCAGTGCCAAAAGACCAGTGGCCTCGTAATCAAAAGCCGATTGATATCGTGTTTTTTGAAGGCTGGTGTGTAGCCAGTACACCCCAGCAGCCTTATCAACTACAAACTCCAATTAATGAATTAGAACAACAAGAAGATGCCGATGGCATTTGGCGTCGTTGTGTTAATAGTTGCTTAGCAAACGAGTATCAACATGTATTCGCTATGGCTGATTACACCATTATGTTAAAAGCCCCTTCATTTGAAGATGTGTATGCGTGGCGTTTGGAGCAAGAGCAAAAGTTAATTGCTAAAAAAGGTCAAGGACAGGGCACGTTTGACGAAGTGAGCTTAAAGCGTTTTATCTCTCATTTTGAACGCATTACGCGTGAAAACTTAGCCACGCTTGCGCACAGCGTGGATGCGTTATTATTGCTCGATACTGAGCGTGATATTACCAAGATGGAACTATTGGCTGACCAAATTGCACAACCACTGATTTTTACTGATTTAGACGGAACATTACTTGATCACGATAGTTACGAGTGTGAGGTGATCAAACCTTTTTTGGCAAAGTTGAATGACAGTGGTGTTAATGTCATTTTTAACACCAGTAAAACTTTTGCTGAAGTGACTGATATTCAAAAAGGGTTAAATCACCATCAACCTTTTATTGTTGAAAATGGCGCGGCCGTTTATATCCCAAAAGACTATTTTAAAACAAAGCCAATTGGCTGTGATGACTATAAAGGTTATTGGCGTTTTGCCATGACGCAAAGTACCGATAAATTGCATGACGACCTTAAACAATATGCCAGTCAATTTAGTCATTGTGTACGCTTATTTAGTCAATTTAGTACACATGAAATAGCCGAGTTAACAGGACTCCGCGTCGATAAAAGTGAGCTGGCTCTAAAACGCCAATATTCAGATCCGGTTTGTTTCTCGGGCAGTGATGAAGAAAAGCAAGGTTTGATAGATACTATGAGCCAAGCAGGCTACGAAGTGCTTGTTGGCGGACGTTTTATCCATTTAACCAAAGGTAACAATAAAGGTCTTGCACAAAAATGGCTGTTAAATCAGTTTAAAAAAGCCTATCGCAATCCATTTACTGTGATAGCCCTCGGCGACAGTCAAAACGATGTAGCCATGTTAAAAGCGGCCGACACCGCTATTTTAATCAATAATCCTGGCAGCCAAGTGCAATCACAAATATTACAAAAAGCCTGGCAGCTCAGCGAAAAACCAGCCCCAGCAGGTTGGGTTCAAGAAGTTTCTGCGTTAACTATCATCAAAGCGCGTTTTGCAGCAAAACAGGAGCAATCTCATGGCTGATTTTTATCAAAATGGCATTATCACGACCTTACACAATATTGCTGACCGCCCAGTAGAAGAGCTAGAAAAAGAGTTGTTGGACTTTTCAAAACAACGTCCAATGGGCCTGATTTTACCGTCGCTTTACAGTGAGTTAGAAGGGCCTGCTTTGCAAAATATTATCGCTGAGCTCAAACATGTGCCTTATTTATCGCAAATTACCATTGGCCTAGATCGCGCCGACGAAAGCCAATATCGCCATGCACTACAGTTTTTTGCTGAGCTTGATCAGCATCATAAGGTACTTTGGAATGATGGTCCGCGTTTACAAGCGCTCGATAAAGAACTCCAAAAACTCGGTGTTGCGCCACGAGAGCTAGGTAAAGGCCGTAATGTTTGGTATTGCATGGGTTATAAACTGGCAACCTCAAAAGTAGAATCTATTGCGCTGCATGACTGTGATATTTTGACTTACGACAGAGCGCTTTTAGCACGCTTAATTTACCCCGTTGCTCATCCTCGTTTTAACTATGAATTTTGTAAGGGCTTTTACCCGCGTACCGCTGAGGGCAAAATTAATGGCCGCGTGTCACGTTTGCTGGTAACGCCGTTATTGCGCTCATTTAAAACAATTTTAGGCAGTAATGATTATTTAGAATACATGGACTCGTTTCGTTATCCTTTAGCGGGGGAGTTTTCGTTTCGCCGTGATGTACTCAACGATATTCGTATTCCAAGTGATTGGGGCTTAGAAATTGGCGTGCTATCAGAGATGTATCGCAACTACTCGCATAACCGTTTATGTCAGGTCGATATTGCAGATAATTACGATCATAAACACCAAGATTTATCGTTACAGAATCAAGCAACCGGTTTGTCGAAAATGTCGATTGATATAACCAAAGCCTTATTTAGAAAGCTGGCTACACAAGGGGTTACCTTTACAACAGAAACAATTCGTTCATTAAAAGCAACCTATTACCGTATTGCACTCGATTTTATCGAAACCTATCACAACGATGCGCTCATGAATGGCTTAACGCTTGATATTCACCATGAAGAAAAGGCCGTTGAAATGTTTGCACAGAATATTATGAATGCAGGTCAGCACTTTTTAGAGAACCCAATGGAAGCACCGTTTGTACCAAGTTGGAACCGTGTTGCCTCTGCCATGCCTGATGTGTTTGCTCGCTTAGAAGAAGCTGTAGAGCTTGATAATAAAGATTATATTTAACGGGGAAGGCACGTGACTTTAGAGCTTTTACAACAACGGGTTATACAGCATTTAACCTGTATTTATGCTGAGGTTGAACTACCAACAACCCTTGAACAACTTGCAGACAGGCTGATCAACACCATGCAAGGTGATGATCCTGTCCGAGACCCGACGCCCCATAAAAACCGTTGGGATGAGCAAGATATGATTTTAATTGCCTACGGTGATTCAATTATTCGTCATGCTAATACGGATGACGCAGTTGCTAAGCCTGAAGAGCCGCCTTTGCATACCTTGCATCGCTTTGTTAAAAACCAATGTTTGCCTGAACTTAATGCACTACATATCTTGCCATTTTATCCGTACAGCTCAGATGAAGGCTTTGCGGTGATGAACTATGTTCAAGTAAATGAAGCGCTTGGCAATTGGCAACATATTCGTGACATTTCAGCGGATGTCAGGTTGATGGCTGATTTGGTGATCAATCACTGTTCTAGCCGCAGTGTCTGGTTTGAAAACTTTATTCAAGGCAAAGAGCCTGGGAAAGGGTACTTTAAAACAGCGAGCCCAAGTGATGATCTTATTCAAGTTGTTCGCCCGCGCACATCGCCTCTTTTACAAGCGGTTGAAACTAAAGACGGTTTGCAACATGTGTGGTGTACCTTTAGTCATGACCAAGTCGATTTTGATTTTGCCAACCCAGATGTGCTCAATGAATTTGTGAGCATTATTCGTCATTACTTAGACAATGGTGTGCGTATTTTTCGCCTTGATGCCGTGGCATTTTTATGGAAAAAGCTCAATACCCGCTGCATTAACCTACCCGAAACTCACGAGGTGATCAGGTTGCTGCGCACCCTTATAGAGCATGTTGAACCTAACGTGATTATTATCACAGAAACCAACATACCTAACCGAGAAAACCTGTCGTACTTTGGTAATGCCAACGAAGCGCACTGTATTTATAATTTTTCATTGCCACCGCTGTTATTACATACTTTACTCAGTGGTGACAGCACCGCTCTAAAACATTGGATGATGAGTATGCCGCCAGCTCAGCACGGAACGGCTTATTTCAACTTTATTGCCTCTCACGATGGTATTGGCTTACGTCCTGTTGAAGGCTTGCTCGATCAAGTACAAATAGCTGAAATGGTCAGCACGACCGCTAAATATGGTGGTAAAGTGTCATTACGAACTGCACCAGATGGCACCAATACCCCTTATGAATTAAACATTGCTTTATTTGATGCATTGCAAGGTACGCATCAAGGACCAGACAAATGGGGCGTTGAACGTTTTTTATGTGCGCATGCCATAATGTTTGCGCTTGAAGGAATTCCAGGTTTATACATTCATAGTTTGCTTGGCACTACCAACGATTACGAGCGCTTTGAAAATAGCCAGCATAATCGAGCGATTAACCGCCATCGCTGGCAAGAGTCAGATCTATTGGCAAAACTTAGCAATGAAAATGCCCATCATCGTACTGTGTTTAAAGCAATGAAAAACCTGATGGCTATTCGTAAGGCGCAAAGCGCATTTCATCCTAATGCAACGCAATACACCTTGCACATTAGTGATGGGCTATTTGGCTTTTGGCGACAAAGTATTAATCGTTCACAGAGCATGTTTTGTATTTATAACATTAGTGATGAATCAAAGACCCTTACATTAGCTGATCTAAATCTGATTGAAACTGAAAGCTGGAAAGATTTGATTTCAGGGCGAGTTATAGAAGAAAACAGGCAAAATATAGTGCTGTCACCTTATCAAGCTATTTGGCTAAGTAATAAGTAGTGTTTATAAGCTGTAAATGCCCTTTACAGCTTACTCTTAAAGGCTAGGGGAGGAGTGCTGCTATGGAGAACAGCTCAGAATTCTGCTCGGTTTTACTAAATTTCTTAAAATCTATCGCCAAACTATTGCTATGAATTTGCTCAACGAACGTGATTGTTTTAGCTGTGTGAGGCGTAAAAATAGCAATGCTTTGATGTAGCTCCAAAGGCTGTTGGTGGAATATGTCATATATGTTTACCATTGCTAGAGCACCAAGTGTGACATGCCCCCCGATACAAATGTCGATTTTTTCTGACGCAGCTTTTAGTGGCCAATTAATCGCGCCTACTAAGACTTTATCGCGTATCTTATTGTCATTGAGTGCGCTAATCGCTCCAAGTGCAATCGCATCATTAGCACTCCAAATAATGTTTATTTGCTTTTGGTGATTTAAAAAGCCAATGCTTTGGCGGTAAGCTTGCGTTGCAGACCAATTGGCAACACTTTGTGCGACTAATTTTGCGTTATTTGTTTTTGAAATATAATCAGTTATGCCTTGTTGTCTATCAATAGATGCGTGAGTTGTATAGTCACCATGAATTGCATAAATGTTAGCTTGTCCGTTATTTTTTTCTACGAGCTTTTGAGCTAACAACTTTCCTGCTTGAACATTGTTTGGCACAACGCTGCCCGAAATATTAAGCCCTTTACTACTTAAGGCTGCAAGTTCATCGTCAGTAGGACGATTTAGTAAAAAGTATATCGGGGTATCAAACTTTGGCAGATCTAATAGTAGTTGGCTGAGTACACTTTTTTCATCCACTAAAATCAGCATATCAGGTTTAGTGTCTATCGCTTCAACAACAAGCGATTTCATTAAAATATGATTACGATTAGCGTACTCAATTGTTAAATCTATATCTAAATCATCTGCTGCATCGCGCATGAGCTCAGATACTTCAAACCAAAAAGGCCCTGTGGTATTGGTATCGGCGTAACCCGGATTGATAAAAATAACTTTATGCTGTGCTAAAACACTGGGAATGCAAAATAAACAAAATAAAAAAGAAAGGGCCTTTGGCATAAACAACTAAAAACAATACAACAATGAAGTGAGTATAGCGTTTATTGGCAGAAGTTTCGATTAGCTGTTTGGCTTATAAAATAGCTCGACTCAGCTTGTGTAGTGATTTGAGATAGATATTAAAGAGTGTTCGATTGCAGGCTAATTTATTCGTTTCCAACCAGTAAAAAGGATATAATTAACGGCAAGTCGGTTTTAAGTGGATGTAGTATGAAAGTTGTTTTGAGTATCCTTTTTTTCGTTACCTCTTTATCTAGCTTTGCTAAAGGTATTGATTTGGAAGCTAACATGAAAAATATGGGGTTAGCATACAAAAATGCTGTGCAAGCGAGTGAATTGAGCGAGTTTAACCACGCAATTGATGAGTTTATTCAACTATTAGAGAAAGCAAAAACGGCTGACTTTAAACAGCATCAATCTGCTTCTATTGAGGGTATTGATAAAGTTATTCATAAAGCAGAAGATGCTAAAAAGCTCGCCAATAAACAGGGGATACTAGCGGCAAAGGCACCATTAAAAGAAATTGATACTTTACGCAAAAAGTACCATGAACTTCATGAGCCACCCGGTTTTTGGGAGCTACTATTTGGCAAATAAAAAAGGTGCTTTGCACCTTTTTAACGTTTTTTCTTTTTCCCTTGTACGGCTTTAAAGCGTGGGTTTTCTTTGTTAATCACGTAAACGCGCCCTTTGCGTTTTACGATCTGACACCCAGGTCTATTTTTTGCGCTTTTTAATGAACTTAATACTTTCATTAATTCTCCTTTTATTTGCTCGCTAAATTTTTAAAGCGGCGATTAAATGCAGCAACTCGACCATCACTTGCCACAGCTTTTTGTTTACCAGTATAAAAAGGGTGTGAGTCACTCGATACATCGATAGGCACATAGGGGTAGGTCTTGCCTTCAAGGTCTACTGTTCGCGATGTTTTAATTGTTGAACCTATAATAAAGTAGCTATCTGCTGCTGTATCATGAAAGGCGACTTGCTGGTAATCAGGGTGTATATTCGGTTTCATTATATAACCTTTTGCTATGTGATAATGTATCAAATGGTAATCGTTCACATTACTAAGATCAAGATAAAAATAATTCTTATTTAATATTTGTGGTTCGATTTTAGCCAGTCTGAACAAACTCTGACCACTTAAATTCAAAAAGCTGGCTATTGTTAATAAGGCTGTTATAACTAGGTATGTGTGCTCATATAATAAGAAGGAGTAAGGCAGTGAACGATGAAATTCAAACTGAGCAATTGGACCAAAATGTAATGAATACGCTTCGTGATAAAGATCATTCGACACTTGCGAGCCATGTCGATACTTTAAGCTTCAGTCACAATGATATAATTGAACTCTTAGCACAGTACCTTGCTCTGGGTGAGCAGGATGATGATGAGCGTTTTGATACTTGGTTTGATAATCTCACTAAAGAGCAGCATACGGTAGTGAAAACTTTCGAAGTGTACCGTGGTCAGTACGAGCATTTAGACTAATTTAACAAATAGAGGTGTATTAAACTCCCAATGAGGGCGTGTGTATTATCTACATACATGTTTATAGGTAATCTTGAGCAATTTAGGAAGTACTTATTTACGGTGAATAATTTCCTGTAAAGTTAACTTATTTTAAATCCCTCCTTGAAACTCTAAAATTTGGCCTCAGTGAAGTAAGTAAGCTTATACCGAATTACTTCAAAAGGAGAGGTTATGTCACAACATGTTATTGAAATGCCAGATTTAGGTATTGGTACATTTCGCCTAGAAGGAAAGACAGCTTACAATTCAGTTCAAATGGCGCTTGATATTGGCTTTAGACACATAGATACAGCGCAAATTTATGGTAATGAAGAGCAAGTCGGTAAAGCAATTAAAGACAGCTCTGTGCCCCGCAGTGAAATTTTTATTACTACCAAGGTCTGGAATGACAAACTAAATAAAGCCAAGTTTGTTGATAGTGTTAAACAGAGCCTTGAAAAGCTTCAACTAGATTATGTTGATTTGTTACTTATTCACTGGCCTTCTCCCAGTAATGGAGAAAAAATGAGTGAATATTTAACTGAGCTCAAAAAAGTAAAAGAACTTGGTTTAGCAAAACACATTGGTGTTTCAAACTTTACCATTGCCAACTTAAAAGAGGCGATGCAAACGCTCGACGCGAGAGAAATTTTCACCAATCAAATTGAAGTTCATCCATATCTTACCAATACTAAATTGCGTGCTTTTTGTGGACAACATGATATCCATGTTACAGCCTATATGCCGTTTGCCGTAGGTGAAGCCCTCAAAGACGATGTGATATTGGATATAGCGAAAAAACATAACGCTACACCTGCGCAAATCGTACTTGCTTGGGTAAATGCAAATGAGATGACGACGATTCCTTCATCAACTAAGCGAGAAAATTTGGCTGATAATTTTGATGATTCAGTGAAACTTGATCATGAAGACATAGATAGAATTAATGCGTTAGACCAAAACAAACGTTTAGCGAACCCTGATTTTGCACCACAGTGGGATCAATAAATAATAAGGTTAAGCCGCCATTTGGCGGCTTTGTTTATTTGACAGATAGATCATATTTGCAAACAACTTCTTCAATATATTTGTGACGCAGGGTGTTTTTACCTTCGTTGCCAGTACCGTGACTCAATGCTTTGTTCATAAGATTTAAAGCTTTATGGAGTGCTTGGCGCTCATCGACTGTTAAGCCTGTTTTCGTACGAAGCTCGGTAATATCATCAATGAGTAGTTTCGCTACATCAAGTTGCACGGCTTCTTCAATCAACCCATTTTGGGTTAACACCCCATATTTGCTGCATAAAAACTGCTGCCAAACTTGTTGCAAATGTTCGTCAATCTCAGCACCAAATAAGTCTTCATTAAGGGCGTAACCTTGCTCGGCCAGTTTACTAAGTTGAGTCGAATATTGTTGAGCAAAATGATTGAAGGCTTGGCATGATGATTTTACATCATGTTTCATAATGTGCTGTCCCCAGCTAGACGCACCACGAGGATAAAAGTCTTGATATTCCTCACATTGATAAATACCTGAGTAAGAGCTGCATTCTAGTTGGCTTTGTAAGCAGTAACTTGGTTTTGGGAATAGTCCTTTTTGTTGCCAATCAGTTAGTGTTTCTTCATCAATTGATAGTGCATGACAAAGCTCCTCTGTGGTGTAAAAGTAATTAGCCAAAAATTTTGAAAGTTGCATTATCAATCACTCGCAATGAATACTGTTTATTTATACAGTATTCAATTCTGGCTTACCCTAAACATTTTATCAAGTATTTTTATTTATTAGCATGTATCACTCGGAAAATGCCTGCATTTATGTTACAACTAGCGCAAATTTTCCAAACATAAAATAGTTATGCGCAGCCTAGAAACAATTAAACAAGCAAGTTTGATCACAGCAATTAAAACACCTTATCTCAACAGCGGTGATATTGATCTAGCTTGTTACGATGAGCTTGTTGAACAACAAATTTCAGCAGGAGTCGATGGGATTATTGTTGGTGGTACCACAGGTGAAGGCCAACTAATGAATTGGGAAGAGCACTTGATGCTTATTGCACATAGTGTAAGTAAATTTTCAGATCGTCTAGTCATCATAGGTAACACAGGTAGTAATAATACCCGTGAAGCTATTAAAGCTACCGAATATGGCTTTGCTACGGGTATGGATGCAGCGCTGCAAATTAATCCATATTATGGTCGTACTTCTCTTCTTGGGGTGAAAGAGCATTTTAAACGTTTATTAGATATCGGACCTGCGTTTATCTATAACGTGGCTGGCCGCACAGGCCAAGATCTAACGCCTGATATTATCGAACCTTTAGCAGCGCATGAAAATTTTATTGGTGTTAAAGAGTGTGGTGGAAATGAGCGGATCGGCCATTATGAACAGCAAGGTATTGCGTGTTGGTCAGGTAATGATGATGAAAGTCATGATGCTCGCCATATCCATAATGCTCATGGTGTTATTTCAGTAACTTCCAACTTAATTCCAGGCTTGTTCCGTCAGTTAATGGATAACAAAAACGATAGTCTTAACACTCAGTTACAGCCGTTAATGCAGTGGTTATTCTGTGAGCCAAACCCAATTGCAATTAATACTGCTTTAATGATGACCGGCGCAGTAAATAGCGTTTTCCGTTTACCTTATGTGCCGTTAACGCAAGCACAACAAGCGATTGGTCAACGCCTTATTAATGAGCTTAATGTTGCTGATATTGTAGGCGATAAAGCTCAACTTTTAGACGAAAAAGCGGTTATCTTACGATAAAACTGAATTGACACTTAATTCTGGTTACAATTAAGTGTCAAAGTTTTACTTTTTTGTGGACAATGGGTAAAATTAGCAATCGATTAGCGCTAAAAGAATAAACGTTTGTGAAATTTGTTGTTAATAATGTGTGTTTATGGGTTGCACCCGGGCAACAAATACCTGAACGATTAGTACCAAGCTCCAGCGAACTTGATTTAAGCTGGATCCCTGCCATGCAACGCCGTAGGTTAAGCCCTTACATGAAAATGGCATTGCATACCCTACGTAGTGCACAAGCTGAACATTCCCAGGTTGCTGTAAATTTTTCATCACGTCATGGTGACTTGCCTAAAACAGCTAAGTTACTTAACACCCTTGTTGAACAAGCGCCTTTATCTCCGACTGCGTTCGGGTTAAGTGTGCATAATGCGACGACGGGGATTTTCTCGATAACGGGTCAAAACAGAGCAGCAATGAATGCTATTGCCGGCGGTGCAGAGAGTATCATTGATGCAATCACAGATGGCTATGCCCGCGTCAAATCAGGTCTTGAAAGTCAAATTCTAATCAACCATACAGACAGTGTGCTACCTGAGGAATACCTTTGCTTTGCAGATGAGTTGCAGATTGATCATAGTGTGTCGTTTATGCTTTCAACACAACTTGGTAACGATGCATATTTTGAACTAAACAAGTTATCAAATCATGATGTGTCTCCTTTGAGTGATTGTTTACCATTGAGCGTACAACTTGCAGATGCGTTTATTCGCAAGGAACCGAAAACAGTGCTTGTACATCAACAGTCGGCTTGGATGCTTCAATACCATGCTCATTAACTCACTGGGCAAAGCGTGGCGTATCTTTGCAACAGGGCTTTGTTTTACTATTTTCGGTATTGGTGGCATTGTTTTAACTTTGCTGGTATTTCCGTTGCAGCGTTGTATTGAGCCCTCGGCCCTTAAACAAAAGCAAAAAGCACGTATCACAGTGCATTACACATTTAAGTTTTTTGTTGCTTTAATGCACTACACAGGCGCTATTCATTTTTCTGTGCATGATAGGGCGCGTTTTAAACAACTTAAAGGTCAACTCGTGTTGGCTAATCATCCATCTTTGATTGATGTCGTAGTGCTCATATCAGTCATTAAAAATGCAGATTGTGTCGTTAAAGCACATTTATTTAAAAACCCGTTTATGCGTGGAGTTATAAAGGGAACGGGTTATATTAGTAACGAAGATCCACAAGAGTTATTAGAGGAATGTGCGGCGTCACTCTCATCAGGTCATAATTTAATTATTTTTCCTGAAGGAACGAGAACAACGCCTAACGAACCTCTAAAATTCAAACGCGGTGCGGCAAATATTGCAACGCGTTGTCGAGCACCCATAACGACGGTAATGATTAGCATGAAACCAAGTACACTAACTAAAGACACACCTTGGTATAAAGTCGCTCCCACGAAAGCACATTTTATGATGCGTTTTGCTAATCAACAATTTACATACACAGGCTCATTTAAAGGTGAGCAACCTGCAATGCAAGCGCGACAATTAACCCGTGATTTACAGCATTATTTTACAGAGGAACTCAGGCAACTATGACTGAACTAAAGAATCAAATAAAACAATTAATCATTAGCAGCTTAGACCTTGAAGACATTAGCATTGATGATATCGAGAATGACCAACCGTTATTCGTTGATGGCTTAGGGCTGGATAGTATTGATGCGCTTGAACTAGGTTTGGCCATCAAGAAAGAGTTTAATGTGAAAATTGACGCGAACTCAGAACAAACAAAAGCGCATTTTGCTTCAGTAGATGCACTTGCTGATTTTATTAATCAAAACAAATCGTAATATAGACTTAGAAGTAGGAAAAAGCATGAAAACCGCTGCCGAAATTTACACCGTTTTACAGGGCATTTTAGTTGATGAGTTTGAAATCGATGCTGATGACATCAGCCTTGATGCAAATTTATATCAAGATCTTGACCTTGATAGTATTGATGCTGTTGATTTGGTCGTTAAATTACGCGAAATTACGGGTAAAAAAATTGAGCCGGATGCGTTTAAGCAAGTACGCACAGTGCAAGATGTTGTTAGCGAAGTAGAAAAACTAGTTTCTTAATTTAGCAACATGCTTAAAGCAATTACCACTACGTTAATTATCATCGGCTTATCTTTATACCCATTCATTGTGTATTTTGGTTTGCAGCACAGTTCAATTAAGCAGGTTAGTCTAGTACTGATTGCTTTATTAATTTTACGATTGATACTTAGCAAGCGCTTAGCGAATAAAATGCCATGGATAAAACCAGCCTCTTTACTAGCAATTGTGGCGTTAGTGGTAACACAGGTTTTTAATAGCGAATTAGGATTAAAGCTTTATCCTGTGATTATTAACAGCGTCATGGCAGCTACTTTTTTATATTCGCTAAAAAAGGGGCCTCCAGTCATTGAGAGTTTAGCGCGGTTAAAGGAAGGTGAGCTCGATGAAAACGGTGTACGTTACACGCGTCAAGTGACGAAAGTATGGAGTGTATTTTTCCTGCTTAACGCCTCAGTGGCTTTATATACATGTCTATTCACCTCGTTATCAGTGTGGACGCTTTACAATGGTTTAATCGCATACATACTTATCGCTGGTTTAATGCTAGTTGAGTGGTTGATCCGACAAAAGGTAAAAAATAATGTTGGCTAATAACTTACAATTTCACCCAAACGGTGCTTTTGTTGTCTCAGATAAAATCGTTAACCACCAGCAATTTTTTGCTGACATAGCGGCCTTTAAAGCGAAATTACATACGTTAAAAAGCCCATGTCATGTTGTTTTATTTCACCCTGATACTTATCAATTTGCTGTTCGGTTGTTTGCACTTGCTTGTGCTGGGCATAATGTCATTTTACCGCCCAATGGACAACCTGAAACATTACGCTTGTTGTTGGCTCAAGCCCCTGTATTTGCAGGAGATACTGCAGATTTAGATACGCAGTTTTCTATTACGAACCTTGAGCAGCAAGCATCTTGTGCGCCTACACCGTTAACTCAGCTCCAGTGGCCTACAAACACTGCGGTGATTTTTTATACCTCAGGTTCCTCTGGGCAATCCAAGCCGATTGTAAAGCCATGGCGCGTGTTAAATCGTGAACTGTCAGTGTTATCTATGGCCTTTGATTTAAAGGGGCAATTTACATTTTTAGCAACAGTGTCACATCAGCATATTTATGGGTTGTTATTCAGGTTACTTTGGCCTTTGGCGAAAGGGCACATTATTGATAGTACACAAATCCAGTACCCAGAGCACATAGTGCAAAAGCTGAAAAAGACCCAACAAGCTGTATTGATTTCGAGCCCCGCACAGCTTGGACGCTTATGCTTAGACAATGTACTGATACCTGAGCGAGCACGCATAAAGTGGCTTTTTTCATCGGGTGGTCCGTTAAATAATCAGCACGCAGAGACGCTCTTCAATCAATTGGCTCGTCCAGTCACACAAGTTTTTGGCAGTACAGAAACGGGCGGCATTGCTTATAGGCAAGTTACTCAAGCAGCGGTTGAGGTTCCATGGCAGCCTTTTAGCGGTAATTATTTATCAATTAATCAAGAAGGTCGTTTAATACTCGACTCTTATATTCTAGAGCAATCTGGCTTTGCGCTAGATGACAGGGCACAGGTGCACAGCAATGGCCAATTTAAATTATTAGGACGTATTGATAGAACCATTAAAATTGAAGAAAAACGCCTAAATTTAGACGACTTAGAAAATTACTTAATAAGTCATACTTGGGTGAAAGAGGCTAAAGTTGTCGTCTTACCTGCGAAAAGAGTACAAATAGGTGCTGTTGTTGTATTAACAGATGATGGAAATAGTGAACGCCTTAAACAAGGGAAACTAATTATAAACCGTACTTTACAAAATTATTTATCTAATCGGTTTGAACGCATATGCCTGCCACGTAAATGGCGCTATATCGATGCGCTTCCTTTTAACAGCCAAGCTAAATTAAGCATCAAAATATTGGAGCAGTACTTTGCCAAGTCTGAATAATGTTACGCCACAGGTGAGCGTTTTATCACAAGCAAAAGACAGCGTCAGCTTAGCGTTAACGATTACGGCTGATTTAGATTATTTTCGGGGACACTTTCCTGATGCGCCTATCTTAGCAGGGGTCGTACAGTTAGATTGGGCTGTTAAATATGCGCAGCAATACCTTGGTTTTGGTTCTTTAGTGCAAGACCTAGAAATATTGAAATTTCAAGTGGTTACTACGCCTGATATGACGGTTAACTTAAGCTTAGAACGCAATGCAAAAGGCAAATGCTTATTTAGTTATTCCTCTGATAAAGGTCAGCATGCATCTGGCCGAATCGTATTTTGTGATTAAACAATGAACCAGTTTTGTATTGTTATTCCAAATTACAATCACATCCATGCTATCGCTGCGGTACTTGATGAGTTAAAGGCATTACAACTGCCGATTATTATGGTTGATGATGGCAGTGACGAAAGTGCGAAACAAGTATTTTCAGCACTTGACGCCAAGTACGATTTTTTAACTTTGCTCACCCATGCTCAAAATCAAGGTAAGGGTGGTGCTGTTCAAACCGGTTTAATGTATGCACATAAGCAGGGCTTTAGTCATGCGATTCAAGTTGATGCCGATGGCCAGCATTCACTCGATGATATTACAAAGTTAATTGAGTTAAGTCACTGCGCTCCCAAGAATGTGATCAGTGGTTGTCCTATTTATGATAGCTCTGTGCCAAAACACCGTTATTTAAGTCGCTACATTACTCATTTTTGGGTGTGGGTTGAAACTTTAAGCTTTGATATTGTTGATTCGATGTGTGGCTTTCGCGTTTATCCTCTTTCGGCTGTTGAAGAATTAATGTCTAAACAGACGTTAGGCAAACGCATGGACTTTGATATCGAAATTTTAGTTAGATTATATTGGCAAGGTGTGAAGGTTACTTTCTTGCCAACCCAGGTGATCTACCCCGAAAATGGCGTATCTCACTTTCGAGCCTTACATGATAATGTGGGTATTTCTTGGCTGCATACGCGTTTATTCTTTGGCATGTTACTGCGCTCACCTAAGTTACTTTGGCGTAAGGTGGTTGGCTGATGGCTGTTAAGCACTGGTCTAAAATGCAAGAGCGTGGTAATTGGCTCGGCATGCAAATTTTATTAATTTGCTATCGTGTTTTTGGCCGTTCAGGCTTATGGCTCGTATTGTTTCCAGTCGTGTTTTATTTGTTTTTAACAGGAAAAACAGCCCGTGAAGCATCTTATGCATTTTTAACTCAAGCACGTAAGGTAAATGGTAACCATAAAGCGGTTACATGGCGTGACAGTTTTCGCCACTTTCGCGCTTTTGCTGACAGTGCGTTTGATAAAATTGATGCTTGGCTTGGTCGTATTCAGCAAAGCGATATTATCTATACAAATGAAGCACTATTTAAAGAGCTTGACGAGCAACAGCAAGGGGCCATTTTTATTGGCTCACACTTGGGTAATTTAGAAGTTTGTCGTGCACTTAGTCAACATCGCTATCGTAAAGTTATCAATGTATTGGTATTTACTCATCATGCGGTTGAATTTAATAAATTACTCAAAAGCATAAACCCTGATGTAGGCATTAACTTAATTCAAGTCACTGATCTTGGGCCAGACATGGCGATTATGCTCAAAGATAAAGTAGAGCAGGGCGAAATCGTTGTCATTGTAGGAGATAGAACCAGTACTACAACGGCTGGGCGTGTGGTTGAGGCTGACTTTTTAGGAAAACCAGCGCCATTTTCACAGGGCCCTTTTATATTAGCAGCCTTATTAGATTGCCCTGTTTTTTACTTATTCTGTTTAAAAGATAAGTCGGCAGAAGGAAAGAGGGTTTATCGGGTGGTGTTTGAAAAATACGCAGACAAACTTACGCTGCCACGCAAAACTAGGCAGCAAATATTACAAAAAATTGTGAGCGATTATGCACAAAGGCTGAGCTATTACGCGGCTGCCTATCCATATCAATGGTTTAATTTTTATGATTTTTGGCAAAATGACGAGCAAGTGTCTCGCGACCAAAACAAGGAGAACTAAAGTGTCAGAGCACACGACTACATTATTTGGTGAGCAACGTTTATCTATTGAAGATATTGTTCATATTGCCTTGCAGAAAGGGGCTGTTGCATTAACCTCAGATCACCAATTTGCCAAAAAAATCGACAGTGCCGTAGCATTTTTAGATAAACTCTTAGAAGACGATGGCGTAATTTATGGTGTCACCACAGGTTATGGTGACTCGGTGACTGTAAAAGTACCTCTTGATTTGGTTAATGAACTTCCTCTTCACCTCACTCGATTTCATGGTTGTGGTCTGGGCAATACATTTAACTTAACTCAAGGACGCGCTATTTTAGCGACTCGCCTAGCTTCACTGTCGCAAGGATACTCAGGCGTTAGCTGGGATATGCTTAATTTATTACGTGATTTTTTAAATCACAATATCGTGCCAGTTATTCCCGAAGAAGGTTCTGTGGGTGCCAGTGGTGACCTCACACCGCTTTCGTATGTCGCGGGGGCTATGGTTGGCGAGCGTGATGTGTATTACAAAGGCGAAATTAAAAACAGTTTAGCCGTTATGCAATCACTTGGCTTAAAGCCATTAAAGCTTCGCCCTAAAGAGGGGCTTGCGGTGATGAATGGTACTGCCGTAATGACTGCTTTGGCATGCCTTGCTTTCGATAGAGCCGACTACCTTGCTAAATTAACCAGCCGAATTACAGCGCTTGCCAGTCTTGCTTTAAAAGGTAATAGTCATCATTTTGATGATATTTTGTTTTCGGTAAAACCTCACCTAGGCCAACAGCAAGTGGCTGCGTGGATCCGTGGTGACTTAAACCATGTAGAGCACCCACGTAATGCTGACCGCTTACAAGATAGATATTCAATCCGCTGTGCGCCACATGTCATTGGTGTATTACAAGATAGCCTCCCTTGGTTTAGGCAAATGATTGAAAATGAGCTTAATTCGGCGAATGATAACCCAATCATCGATGGTGAAGGTGAGCACGTATTGCATGGCGGTCATTTCTATGGTGGCCACATTGCAATGGTTATGGATAGTATGAAAACGGCGGTGGCTAATTTAGCTGATTTAGCAGACAGGCAAATCGCTTCACTTGTAGATACTCGTTATAACAATGGTTTAGCTTCAAACTTGTCAGCAAGCACAGATGAACGTCGTTACATTAATCACGGTTTTAAAGCGGTGCAAATTGGTGCCAGTGCCTATACCGCTGAGGCACTAAAGTTGACCATGCCTGCTAGTGTATTTTCGCGCTCAACCGAATGTCATAATCAAGACAAAGTAAGCATGGGAACTATTGCGGCACGTGATTGTTTACGTGTGCTCCAGTTAACCGAGCAAGTCGTTGCCAGTACACTGTTAGCTTGTATACAAGGTTTACGTTTGCGTATTAATAACGGTGAGCTTGACTACGCAAGTTTAACCCCTGAAGTGCAGAGTATGTATCAAGATATTAGTGAGTTTTTCCCACAGCTTGATGAAGATCGCCCACTTGAGGCGGTGTTACGTTTTACCGTTGATGCTATTCAAACTAAACGTTGGAGTTTATATGCATAGTCGTGGCTCTTTATTGAGTACTTATGTAGAAATTGAAATCCCTTTTCATGATTGTGATCCTATGAACGTGGTATGGCATGGTAATTACCCACGTTATTTAGAGGTGGCACGTTGCGAGTTACTGCGTTTATTTGATTATGATTACGGGCAAATGCAGGAGTCTGGCTATGCGTGGCCTATTATTGATATGCATATTAAATATGTGGGTTCTGCATTATTTACGCAAAAGATACGGATTGATGCATATTTGAAAGAATATGAAACGCGATTGCGTATTGATTATATTATCAGCGATGTTGCGACGGGCAAAAAGTTGACGAAAGCGACGACTATTCAGGTGGCGGTTGATATAGAAAACAAAGAGATGCAATTTGTATCACCGCCTGTACTGCATGAGAAATTACAAAAGGTGATCTAATGCGAATGAGCATTTTTCTACTATGTAGTATGTTTTTTATAACGCCGGCTCTTGCTAAGAATGTGGTAGAGCATGGCTCATTCAGCCAAGAAAAACACTTTAAGGGCTTTAGCAAGCCCTTTATTTCAAAAGGCATTTTTGAACTTAATGAAGAGAGCTTAACATGGCAAGTGCAATCACCGGTAAAAAGCACTTTATTTATTAAACAGGGCCAAGTTTATACTCTTGACAGTCAAGGAAACGAACAATTACAAAAAGGGGCTGAGCCCTATGTGAGCCTGCTACGAGCAATTTTAAGACACGACAAAGCGGCGTTAGCAGAGCAATTTACAATAAATAAAAGCGTTGAGCCTAATTGCGAAATCCTGTTGCCTAACCAAGCATTACTAAAACAAGTTTTTAGCCAGTTTGAACTTTGTTTTGATGCGAATAAGGTGGCTACCGTGCGCTTACAAGAGCCAAATGAGAATTTTACCTTATTGCGTTTCTCATATACTGAAAATGAGCAGCAAAAGTGAAAGCGTGGGCAATTACATTATCTTGGCTAACTTTACTCACTGTTATGTTAGTTGTTGCTTTTGTGGTAAAACAACCGGCTTTAAATAATGACATTTTAGCCTTGCTGCCCAAGTCTGAGCCAAGGTTACAACAGGTAGAAGAGCACTTTTTTTCAGCCAACAAGCAACAACTGAGCTTTTCATTTAGCGGTGAAAATAATACCCAAGCTTATGACGAAATGCTGAGTTGGTTAGCTGGCAAAAATATTCAACCGCGCTTTACACTGCCGAAGATTGAGACTCTTGCCGATTTTTATAGCCAATACGCGGGTTACTTGTTGGCACCCGAGTACCAACAAAGCCTACGTGAACCTAAAGTTTTCGAGCAGTACTATTTGGGGCAATTGAGCCAAATTGCTGATCCCTTCGTATCTAGCACCATCAATCAAGATCCTACGCTTAGTACCGCAAGTTTTTTGAGGCATGTTTTAGCCAATATACAACAATTTGAATTACAAGATGGCCGAATAACTGCTAACTACCAAGGCGAAGATTACTTACTTTTGTTTGTTAACAGCACCAATAATGCCTTTTCGATTAATAAGGCAATCGCTTTAAATGATGAAATATTAACTAAACTCACCCAATTAGAAAGTCAGTACCCAAATACAACTGTCCATTATTCAGGGGCTTTATTTCATACCGCTGCAAATGCTAAACAAGCAAAATTTGAAATGACTTTATTTGGCTCCTTGAGCTTAGTTGCACTGTTTATAATGGTTGTGTGGGTATTTAGATCAGTAAATGCATTGTGGCTTGCCTCGGTGACTGTGGTCAGTGCTGCACTTGGTGGCTCGATAGTGCTCGTTAGCTTGTTTAATCAGATCCATGTACTGACGCTTGTGTTTGCGGTCACACTGATTGGCATCGCTATTGATTATGCATTTCATGGCATGCTTGATTTAACGCAGCATAAGAGCGGTTTTAGTCGTGGACTCAAGCTTGCGTTAGCGCTCTCTTTACTGACTACGACGATGGGGTATGCAAGTTTATTTTTCTCGCCCGTTCAGCTGTTAACTCAAGTCGGTGTATTTGTTGTTGCAGGGCTTGTAACTGCATGGTTTAGCACGCGATTTTTACTACCCCACTGGCAAAATAAGTTAACAGTGATTCAAAGTGCTAATCATCTTACGTTATCTCTTAGCAAGCAATTACAGAAGGTTAACGAGTATAAAACAGCACTAATAATAGGACTATTAGTGCTGTTAAGTGTATTTACACTACTTAAACCTCCAGTAGTAAATGATGATGTAAAACTATTAAATGCAAGCCCAAAAGCATTGATGGATAACGAAGCACTGCACATGGCGTTGCTAGGAAAAGACAATGGCCAGATAATGATTTTGTTTGCTGAAAATGCACAGCAACTTTTAGAAAAGCAAGAAACGTTAAAAAGCAAAATTAATGAGTATAAAGGCAAGGCTGTGATGCTCAGTGATCTTGTACCAAGTACTCATCGACAACGCGAGAATAAAGCGGATTTATTAACCCATCAAGCTGCTATAAATATCGTTAGCCAAATGACCGCCAATCCAGTGCAGTTTAGCCAGTCGACCTTAACTTTAGAGACCGCACTTGATTCAGCACTAGCACCACTGATACATAATCAAGTGTTTATAAACAACTCATTTGTGGCCAGTTGGTTCATGGTAACTGGCGTTGAAAAACAGCAATTAAAGCAGTGGGCAGCCGCCGACAGCGATTTAATTGTGTATGATAAAGTTGCGCTGATCACTGATGGGCTGAGTCATTACTCACAGTCATTATTAGTCACATTACTGATTGCTATGACCTTCGCTGTTTTGTTATTTACCTTTAAGTTTGGGTTTAAAACTGCATGCAAACAAGGCTTGATACTCGCTTTAACTTTAACCGCAGTATTATTGTTGTGCAGTTTGATACAAAGCCAATTATCGATTTTTAACTTATTGGGCTGTTTATTGATTTTAGCGTTAGCAATTGATTACCTCGTATTTTATCAAATCAATAAACTGGTACCGAGCAATGTTTTGGCAATTAGTTTGTCAGCAGCATCATCAATGTGGGTATTTGGTATGCTCGCAGTGTCAAAAACACCAGCCATTTTTAGCTTTGGTTTAACGGTTTTAGTGGGGCTAATGTGTATTTATATACTCGCACCACTTAGTGTTGCATTACCTAATAATAAGGAAAAATAATAGGTGAATACGCAAATTCAACAGGCAGATGTGATTATCATTGGTGCGGGCCCATCAGGAGCCGTGGCAGCCAGTTTATTGGTTAAAAAAGGGTGGCGTGTTGTGGTATTAGAGCAACAAGTTTTCCCTCGCTTTTCGATAGGTGAAAGCTTGTTACCCCAATGCATGAGCTTTTTAGCTGAAGCAAACCTTGAAGAGGCTGTGCAGTCGCAGGCTCAAGATTTAGGTTTTCAGTTTAAAAACGGCGCGGCGTTTCAGCGCCGTGGCCAGCATACACATATCGACTTTACAGAAAAGTTCAGTGCAGGCCCAGGCACAACGTTTCAAGTTAAACGTGCTGATTTTGATAAATGCTTGGCCGATGGTGCGATACAACAGGGGGCAGAAATTCGCTACCAACATAGCGTATCAGCTTACACAGATTGTGAAGATGGTGCACTACTTAGCGTTATTGATGAAAATCAGCAAAGGTATCAAATTAAAGGCCGATTTGTGCTCGATGCCAGTGGCTTTGGTCGAGTGTTACCAAGACTACTTAACTTAGAAACACCATCAAGCTTTCCGGTGCGCTGGGCTTTTTTCAGTCATTTTGAGGATAATATTCGTGACGAGCAGTTTGACCGCGAGAAAATACTCATTAATATTCACCCCGAATTTAAAGATATTTGGTATTGGCTTATTCCATTTAGCGATGGCACAGCAAGCATCGGTGTGGTTGGCAAACCGAATCAGTTTGAGCCGCAAGAACCATTAACTTGCTTAAATCAGTTTATTGAACAAGATGCTTACTTAAGCAAATTACTAGCAAATCGTGTGGCAAAGGGTGAGGCGCGTGCCATTAAAGGTTATTCAGCGAATGTGTCGTCTTTATATGGTGAGCATTTTGCGTTACTGGGGAACGCGGGGGAGTTTTTAGATCCTGTTTTTTCATCTGGTGTCACTATCGCTTTAAAATCAGCCTCGTTGGTGGCTCCTTTGGTTGATAGCTATTTGCGGGGTGAAAAAGTTGATTTTGAAAAGCAGTACAGCACCCCTTTACAACAAGGCGTCAATTGCTTTAGAACCTATGTGAGTGCTTGGTATGATGGTTCATTTCAGGATGTCATTTTTTATAGTGAAAAAAATCAACAAATACGTGAAATGATCAGTGCTATTCTAGCAGGTTATGCGTGGGATCTTGATAATCCATTTGTTAAACAAAGCGATAAACGTTTAAACACCTTGGTCGAGTTATGTCAGCAATAATGCGTTATGTAATTGTAATTTGTAGCTTACTTTTAGTTAGCTGTGCCAGTGAGTATGCAGTTAAAACAGGGCTTGATCTTGCACC
This sequence comes from Pseudoalteromonas sp. 68 DY56-GL68, assembly GCF_041414825.1. NCBI lineage: Bacteria > Pseudomonadati > Pseudomonadota > Gammaproteobacteria > Alteromonadales > Pseudoalteromonadaceae > Pseudoalteromonas > Pseudoalteromonas sp. 68 DY56-GL68. The sequence continues at coordinate 696,914 of NZ_JAOCZL010000006.1, read as the reverse complement.
AAATGCTGGTATTTATTTATCGGATCCGCCTGTTTCGTTAGACCTTGATAATTGGCAGCAAGTGCTTCAAGTAACCCATGATGCAGAGCAGCATACCTTGTTAGCACAGTTAAATTTGAGCAGTGAAACGGGTATAAACTTAGTTGTAATGACGGTGCAAGGGATGCCAATTTTTCAACTCGAAAAAGCGCCATTAGGAGCGGTCAAAAGTGAAAAAATGTTGCCGATTAGTGCGGTTGATCCACGCTATATTTTAGCTGACATCATGCTTGTGCATTGGCCTATAGATGTACTTAATTCACAGCTTTATGGCCTAGTAATTGATGAGCAAGGGGCAACACGACGCCTTTACCAAGGAAAACGGCTGATCAGCGAAATTCAATTTTTAGACAGCCAAACCAAGCTTGTTAACTACGAGCGAGACTACTCAATAATTTTTCAAAGGGTTAATTAATTATGCCATTTTGGCTAAATGACTTAGGGATTGTTAGCGCGATGGGCGTAGGGCAAGAGCAAACTATGCAAAGTGTGTATGCTCAACCTAAGCAAACACTAACAGAAGTTACTTCACTGGCATTTGAAAAGCGACCTACCTGTGTGGGGTTAGTCAATGAGATAGCTTTATCTGAATCGATGCGTTTTTATAAGTTAATTGACTTAGCCCTTGAGCAGTTATCCGGTACTTTAGCAAAAATCATGTGCCCAAATGAACGTATTGCTGTGGTAATTGGTACCAGCACAGCTGCTATACAAGAAGGCGAAAGAGCCAGAAAAGTACATGCTGAAAAAGGGCAGTGGCCAAGCCAATTTGATTATTATGATCAGGCCTTAGTTGCACCTGCCACTTATATCGCAAAAAAACTAAATGCATCAGGCCCAAATTACAGTATTTCTACAGCTTGTAGTTCAAGCGCAAAAGCCATGATAAGTGCTCGCGCTTTATTGAGTGCAGATTTAGCTGATGTGGTGATATGTGGTGGTGTAGATAGTCTTTGCCAGCTTACTATTAATGGCTTTGATTCACTGTCTTCAATCAGTGATGGCATCTGTAAACCATTTAGCAAGGATAGAAAAGGCATCAATATTGGTGAAGCTGCGGCATTATTTGTAATGAGTAAAGAAAAACTCAGTGATCACAGTGTTGCTTTTTTAGGGGGAGGTGAGAGCTCTGATGCCCATCATATTTCAGCGCCTATCCCTGATGGGTCAGGCGCCATAGCAGCAATGAAAGCAGCATTGAATGATGCGGGTATTTCCCCCTCAGATATTCAATATATTAATGCTCATGGCACTGCAACACCGCAAAATGATGCCATGGAGTCACTTGCAATCAATGATGTGTTTGGCAACAATACGCTGGTTAGTTCGTCAAAACATCTAACGGGCCATACATTAGGTGCTGCCGGTGCGCTAGAGGCAGGCCTTTGCTGGTTGTACTTAGCGCACCCTGAATTTACGAGTATGGTGTTTAATCAAATCGAAATTGACGAAACACTAGCCGATATTGGCCTGATAACTCAGCCTACACACGTAAAGGTTAGCCATTGTTTATCAAATTCATTTGCCTTTGGTGGCAATAATGTCAGTGTAGTACTAGGACATCTGAATGAAGAATTATAAAATTGAGCAGGTTGTACCTCATAGTGCGCCTATGATTTTGCTCAATCGTCTTGCCAATTATACTGACGAGAGTGCTTGTTGTGAGGTGGATATTAGTCCTCAGAGTCCATTTTACAATGCGTCTTTAAAAGGGGTTGCCAGTTATATTGGCTGTGAGTATATGGCCCAAACCATTGCCGCATATGCGGGTGCTCTGGCAAAAGATAAAGGGAACGATGTACAAATAGGTTTTCTAATAGGTACGCGTAAATACAAAACCTATGCACCGGTCTTTGCAAAAGGGCAAACGCTTAAGGTGACGGTTACAAAGTTGTATCAAGAAGAGTCAGGATTAAGCGTCTTTGAGTGTCAAATTCACCACGACGAAACGCTATTAGCCGAAGCAAAAATCAATGTGTTTCAGCCACAAGATCCAATGCAGTTTATAAGAGAAAGTTAATGACAAAACGTATTTTAGTGACAGGCTCTAGCCGTGGTATTGGTAAAGCAATCGCATTACGATTAGCAGGCGACGGCTTTGATATAGCCGTACATTGCCGAAGCGGTTTGGCTGAAGCTAAACAAACGTGCGAAGAGATTATCGCATTGGGTCGGCATGCCAGTTTATTACAGTTTGATGTATGTGACAGAGCATTGGCAAAAGAACAAATAGAGTCAGATATAGCTGAGCATGGTGCCTATTACGGTGTGATCTGTAATGCTGGGATAACCAATGATATGGCATTTCCAGCGATGCAGGGCGATGATTGGGATAAAGTGATTCGCACAGGGCTTGATGGTTTTTACAATGTGGTTCATCCAACCGTGATGCCTATGGTGCAAACACGCAAGGGGGGACGTATTGTTACTATGGCATCTGTATCGGGGATTGCTGGTAACCGTGGTCAGGTTAACTATAGCGCGGCGAAAGCGGGTATTATTGGTGCCACAAAAGCATTATCGCTAGAGCTTGCTAAGCGTAAAATTACCGTCAATTGTGTGGCTCCTGGTTTAATCGAAACGGCAATGACAGATGATTTACCTGTCGATGAAATGCTAAAAATGATTCCATTGAAGCGTATGGGAGCGGTGAGCGAAGTGGCCGGCACTGTTTCTTTTTTATGCTCTGAGGATGCTGCGTATATTACTCGACAAGTTATTTCAGTTAACGGTGGAATGGTGTAATGAAGCGCGTTGTTGTTACAGGTATGTCCGCAATTACTGCACTCGGTGATACTTGGGGTGAGTTTAAAGGTGCGCTTAAAAAAGGTGAGAACGCAGTTCAATACATGTCGCAATGGGATTGTGCTGCTGATTTAAATACACGTTTAGCTGCGCCTGTAACGCACTTTACAAAGCCTAGTCATTATAAGCGTAAGCAAGTACGCTCAATGGGCCGCGTTGCCATGATGTCTACGCGCACCACTGAGCTTGCACTTGAACAGGCTGGACTTTTAGAGCACCCAAGTTTAACCGACGGTTCTACGGGTATCGCTTTTGGCTCATCAACGGGGTCAACACCGCCGCTACTTGCTTTTGCAAACATGATGCGAACAGGTGAAATGACGGGGGTGACAGCAACGAGTTATATTCAAATGATGGCACATACTGCACCGGTTAATGTGGGCGTGTTTTTTGGCTTAAAAGGGCGTGTTATTACAACGAGCTCAGCGTGTACATCAGGTTCACAAGGCATTGGTTATGCGTATGAAGCAATTAAATATGGACGTCAAAAAGTGATGGTTGCTGGTGGTGCTGAAGAGCTATGTATTACCGAAGCGGCTGTATTTGATACACTATATGCCACCAGTACTAAAAATGATGCCGCGAAAACAACCCCCCGTCCTTTTGATCAAGATAGAGATGGTCTTGTGATTGGTGAAGGGGCAGGGACATTAATTTTAGAAGAATATGAACACGCAATTGCTCGTGGCGCAGCTATTTACGCTGAACTAGTTGGTTTTGGTTGTAATTCAGATGGTCAGCATGTAACCCAACCGACTGCTGATACAATGCAAGTGGCCATTGATATGGCAATGACCGATGCCAATCTTACCGCAGATGATATTGGTTATATCAATGCCCATGGTACATCAACAGACAAAGGCGATATTGCTGAGTCTCATGCAACTTATAATGCGCTTGGTAAAAAGCCGATTAGTTCACTAAAAAGCTACTTAGGACATACATTAGGTGCCTGTGGTGCGATTGAAGCGTGGGCAAGTATTAATATGATGAATGATGGTTGGTTTGCACCGACTATCAATTTGAGTCAGGTTGATAGCCAATGTGCAGACCTTGATTACATAAAAGGTTGTGGCCGAGACATACAAACTAATTACATAATGAGTAACAATTTTGCATTTGGTGGCATTAATACTTCGCTGATTTTTAAGAAGTGGCAGGCATAACCTACTGCAATGTTAAATGAGATTTATCAACAACATCGAACCATATGCAAGTCTTAGTAAAACAGAATAACAACAACTCTATTTCACTAAAGCTTGCATGGAAACGACACAAAAGGAACTTTAAATGAAATTAATTATTACCACTTTTGCTCTTATCGGTTGTTTATTTTCTGCTAATAGCGCTGCGCGGGATGATCTGCAAACGCTACCAGTTGAAGCTTTATTGCAAACAACGAAAGCAAAAAATGCGCTGCTTGATATTCCTCTTTATTTTGCCAGTCAAAGTCATAGCAAAATCAAAAGCAGTTATGGTGAAGTGATAACAAATAAAAAAACCAATGCGTTTAACAAAAGTGACCGCGAAGCATGTGAGTGGGTAATGTTAAGTGCGCTTAAGGCTCTACAAGAGCGTGCTAAACGTGAAGGCATGAATGCAGTCGTGAATATTCAATCTTATTATAAAAAGCGCGAGTTTGTGAGTGAGACTGAATATCAGTGTGGTGCGGGTACTTTTATCGCTGGCGTAGCATTAAAAGGCACTTTAGTTAAGTTATAACTAACTAAAACCATTTTTTTTCTGTATAATTTGCGACCCTTGATAAGATGGCCGCAGGTTATACAGCATGAATTTTAAATCATTTAGTTTTTCTTCTGAGATTCTTCAGGCGTTAGAAGAACTTAATTTCCAAACGCTTACTCCCGTACAACGTAGTGCTATTCCTGCAATAAGAAAAGGCAAAGATGTACTTGTCAGTGCGCAAACTGGTACGGGTAAAACAGCTGCTTTTGCACTGCCTCTTATTCAAAAGCTGTCAGAGACCACACTGAGTGATAATAATGCACCGAGTGCCTTAGTGCTTGCGCCAACTCGTGAACTTGCAGAGCAAATTGCCAATAACTTTAAAGCATTTGCAAAATACACGGAGTTAAAAACAGTGAGTTTATTTGGTGGAGTTAACCTAGCCGGCCAAGCAAATGATCTTAAAGCAGGTGTTGATATTGTCGTAGCGACACCAGGGCGCTTATTAGATCAACTACGTTTAGGTAATATCAGCTTAGCAAGTGTTAAACACCTTGTGCTTGATGAAGCTGATCGCATGCTTGATATGGGCTTTATTAATGACATGCAAACAGTCATTAATGGCTGTGATGAAGCTCGTCAGATTTTACTGTTCTCGGCGACGTTCCCTGCCGCAATTAAGCAGTTCGCAAGTAAAATACTTAAACAACCTGAAATCATCCGCGTTGACCAAACTAATAGTACTGCCGAAACCGTTCAGCACGTGGTTTATCCGGTTGAAGAGCGTCGTAAACAAGAGTTGTTGTCTGAGCTTATTGGTAAGAAAAATTGGCAACAGGTTTTGGTTTTCGTAAACATGAAAGAAACCGCTGATGAGCTTGTTGAAGAGCTAAACCTTGATGGTATTCCTGCAGTTGTATGTCATGGTGACAAAACCCAAGGCAATCGCCGTCGTGCATTACGTGAGTTCAAAGAAGGTAAAGTTCGCGTATTAGTTGCAACAGAGGTGGCAGCCCGCGGTATTGATATAGAAGGCTTACCACGTGTTATTAATATTGACCTGCCTTGGCTTGCTGAAGATTATGTACACCGTATCGGTCGTACTGGCCGTGCTGGTAAACCAGGACAAGCTATCTCATTCGTTAGCCGCGAAGAAGAAAATACCCTATTCGATATCGAAAAGTTAATCGGCCAGCGTATTAAACGTATTGTGTTGCCTGGCTATGAAGTCAGTAGTCGTGATGTACTGATTGATAAAATTGGTAAAAAGCCATCGCATTTACGCCGCAGCCGTACAAACAAGGCGTCTGGTCAGGCGACAGGCGAAGCACGTGCTAAGAATCGCTCGCGGATTGCCAAGGTACGTAAGTCGTTAAAAGGCGGAAAACTAAGCTTAAAAAAATAACTAATTGAATTTTCGTTAATTTTAAAAAGCCCTGTCGCGAATACGCTACGGGGCTTTTTGTTATCTGCTCAAAACTAATACAAATTGCGTATTTGTTAATTTTTATCGACAAAATTATTAACAAGTCTACCTCGTTGAATTACAATCGCTTTTCGATAAAATTAAATGGCGTGAAGGTCACGCTTGTATTTAAATGGATGTTTATGCAGTACGTAAGAAAAATAATTACCCGTGCTATTTTACCTGGCATTTTTTTTAGCCTTGCACATGTACCCCTCAAAGCTGTTGCTTATGATAAAGTCGAATTTTCATTAGCTCATATCAATGAGTCTATTCGTGTTGACGGTGTCATGGACGAAGCACATTGGCAGCACGCAACCCAGGTACCTCTTAAATATCAAAACGAACCCAATGAAAAAGGTGAGCCACCTGTACAAACTGATGCTTATATGTATGAAGATGGTAAGTATTTGTATGTTGGATTTGTTGCCAAAGATAATGATCCGAGTCAAATTCGTGCAGCACTTCGGGACCGTGATACGTTGTGGCAAGATGATAATGTCGCCTTAATGATCGATACCTTTAACGACGAGCGTACAGGGTATGAATTTTATGTAAATCCGCTTGGTGCTCAAGGGGATATGCGTATGACAGACATTGATGATTGGGTTGAAGACCCTTCATGGGATGCAATTTGGGATAGTGCAGGGCAGATCACTGAAGACGGTTATGTGGTGGAAATGCGGATCCCTTTTACTGCATTACGTTTTCCTAAAAACCAAGAGCAATTAACATGGAGCTTTGCTGTTTGGCGTAACTACCCGCGAGACGTATTTTATCAAATGTCGAATGTCGGTTTTGACCGTGATGTTAAGTGCAGTTTTTGTCAATTTGATAAATTAACTGGTTTTAGGAATATGAGTGAGAGTAAAAATATTCAGCTCACACCGACATTAACAGCACTTCGCCATGATACAAAAGACACTGTGCCAGGAGATTGGCAAAATGGAGATATCGACACTGAGGCTGGCCTTGATTTGCGTTGGGGGGTGACTCAAGATGCGGTCATTAACGCTACAATTAATCCTGATTTTTCGCAAGTTGAGGCTGACTCACTTGAGCTTGATGTGAATACCACTTATTCAATTTACTACGCCGAAAAACGTCCATTCTTCTTAGATGGTGCGTCTTACTTTGACACTAACCAACTTGAATTACTGTATACACGTACCATTGCAGAGCCAGAAGTCGGTGTTAAGTTAACAGGTAAAACAGGGACGCATAGCTATGGCTTTATGTATGCGGATGATGAAAATACCAGCGTTTTGCTACCGACTAACCAAGGCTCTGGTTTTGCCAATCTTGGTGATAAAACACATTCAGCTGTAGGACGTTATCAACTTGATATAGGCCAAAAGGGGACGATTGGGGTTATGACAACACACCGTGAAAGTGGTGATTATCACAACACGGTTTTATCCCTTGATGGTAGCTATTGGTTTAATCAAACCGATAGTCTTCAATACCAAGCTGTAACAACAGACACGAAAAACTCTGATTATTTAGTTGATGTGTATGGTCTTGAAAAAAATCAATCAGACGAAGCCTACAATATTGAGTTTAGCCGCAATAAACGTGACTACGAGCTTTACGCAAACTATGAAAATATAGGCAAAGACTATCGCTCTGACTTAGGTTATCAGGCAAAGGCTGACTATGAGCAAGTTCAACTTGGTGGAGGTCAAACTTGGTATCGTGACGCTGAGGATGTAATTACTGAGTACAGTTATAATGCTGAGTGGGATAAAACGTGGGCGCAAAATGGTGATTTACTCGAAGAAGAGTACGATGGCTTTATTACTTTTAAAGGCAAAATGCAGTCACAAACAGAAGTTGGTTTTATTCACCGTAATGAGTTTTATGCTGGTGAGTTCTTTAATCAAAATATTGGCTATATCTACGGTGGTTTTAGGCCTATTCGTGACGTGCGTTTCTTATTGTATGCACAATATGGTAGCAAAATAGATTATAGCAATGCTGCCCTTGGCACCATGGTACGAATTGAACCAGAAATGACATGGGACATTAACGACCATTGGCAGGTTCAATTAGAGCACAGTTACAGTTATTTAGATAACGAACAAAACGACCGTGTTTATACCGCTAACTTAACGGATCTGCGAGTTTATTATAAATTTAATATGCGCTCGATGTTGAAACTCGTTTTACAATTTGAAGATGTCGATCGAAATCATGAAGCTTATCTTTATGATGTAAGCCAAACGAATCGTGACTATGGTAGTCAACTGGTCTATTCCTACAAAATTAATGCCCAAACTTTATTTTACTTAGGTTACTCAGATAGAGGGTATGAGGATGACTCTCTTAAAGGACTAGAAAGAGACCAACGAACCTTTTTTACAAAGTTAAGTTATGCGTGGCAGCTTTAGTTTCATTTAAAAGTTGGTCAGCTTAGGGCTGACCAATTTCTTCGTTTACTTTACTTCGTACAACCCCTTCAAGGCTTTTTAAGCCCCATTGCTTTCCAATCTCGACAGCTTCATCAATTGGCTTTTTCAAGGTAATAGCATTGTAAAGCGCAACAAGTGCACCAACACGGTTGCTGCTAGCACAATGAAGCAAGGTTGTTTGCTGTTGATGTTCATTGAGCAAGTTTTGTAGCTTAGTGGCATTTTCAATCGTAATATCAGCTTTCGATTGCACAGGAATATGGTAATAATTCATGCCAAGCTCAGTCACTAAATCCTGCTCAGACCAATTAGTTTCATTATCTCCACGTAGGTTAATGATGTTTTCAACCCCCAGCTCTTTTAACTTTGCAAAATCAGTTTGATTTGGCTGACCTGAGGTCAATACATATTCAGACTGAGCTTTCAGGTTTAAAATATCCAACTCTGTGGTGACTGTTTGTGTAGCCAGCACAGAAAATGACAGCAAAGCGGTAAATACTAATTGTATTAACTTGTTCATATTTTTCCTTCAAATGTATTTAATTTTTACTGTAGACGGTTTTACCACGGCTAATAGTTTCTTCAAAGTGTTGATACGCAGGCCATGTTGTCATTGCTTGCAATGCAGTAAACACAGAACCCCGTTGCCCTGTGACGACATCATAGTCTGTTTACATAGCTTGTGTTTAAAAAATGGGCTTAAATTTGATTAAAGTCAAACTGGGTTTTCGAAGCTACTATCTGATTTTTACTATAAAGCTGAGTACCACAAGGGTAATTACACAGGCAAAAAAGCCAAGCGAGTGCTTGGCTTTTTCTTCAGAAGAGGTGCTAATTAAGGCTGATAATAAATCGGTGATTCAGGGCCCACTGGTAATCCCAGTACAAACACCCACAAGTAGAATAACGCGACCCAACCCACAAAGAAGATCATGCTGTAAGGAAGCATGGTCGCAACCAGTGTACCAATCCCCATATCTTTCTTATACTTAGTTGCAACAGCTAGTATTAAGCCAAAGTAACTCATCATTGGAGTAATAAGGTTTGTTACCGAGTCACCAATTCGATACGCTGCTTGAATAGTCTCTGGCGCATAGCCTATAAGCATTAACATTGGTACGAAGATTGGTGCAGTGACAGCCCATTGTGCTGATGAAGAGCCCAAGCTTAAGTTTACTAGCGCACACATTAAAATGAATAGCACGAAAACCTCAGGACCAGTTAGGTTTAGCGCTTGTAATAGAGCAGCGCCGTTAATGGCTAAAATTGTGCCTAAGTTGGTCCATTTAAAGAAGGCAACGAACTGTGCTGCAAAGAAAACCAGCACAATGTACATCCCCATCGAGCTCATGCTTTTACTCATGGCATCGATGACATCTTTATCGTTTTTCATGGTGCCAACAACGCGGCCGTAAACAAACCCTGGGATACCGAAAGTCACAAAGATAAATACTACAATGCCTTTTAAAAATGGCGAGTGTGCTACAAGGCCTGTTTCTGGGTTACGTAAAATGCCGTCGTCAGGAACAATTGTCCATGCAAGTAATAATGAAACCACTAACAATGAAACACCAGCCCACTTTAGGCCTGACTTTTCTTTATCGGTTAAACCGGCAATGTCGTTTTTTGGTAAATCATTACTAGCTTCTTCTGGGTTGTATTTGCCAAGCCGCGGCTCAACAATTTTCTCAGTAACGAGAGTACCCAAAATAGCGATTAAAAATACTGAAATCATCATGAAATACCAGTTTGCTTCAGCGCCAACTTGGTAGTTCGGATCAATCATTTGTGCTGCAGGCGTTGTGATACCGGCTAGTAAAGGGTCAATGGTGCCTAATAATAAGTTGGCACTGTAACCACCCGAAACACCCGCAAATGCGGCAGCAAGACCCGCAAGCGGATGACGACCAAGGCTGTGGAAGATCATTGCAGCGAGTGGAATAAGTACTACGTAACCAAGCTCTGATGCCGTATTTGATAAAATCGCAGCAAACACCACCATAAAGGTAACTAGGCGTTTAGATGCACCCATTACCATGCCACGCATAGCTGCAGAGAGTAAACCTGAGTGCTCTGCAACACTGACGCCCAATAAAGCAACCAGTACCGTACCAAGTGGCGCAAAGCTGGTAAAGTTAGTCACAAGCCCTGTAACGATACGTTGTAGGCCTTCGGCACTGAGTAAGCTGACAACTTCAATTACACCATCAGGGTCGCGACCTGCAGCACCTTCAGGGCGTGGGTCGATGGCACTTAAACCATACCAATCGGCAATACCACTGAATACGATGATCGCAACACAGAACATTGCAAATAATGTAATAGGGTGGGGTAACATATTACCCAGAAATTCAACGGTGGCTAAAAATCGGTTAAATAACCCATTATTGCCACCCTCATGGGTGTTGTGAGAGTTTATTGTTTTTGACATATCCAGTTCTCGTATTTTCAAAATGGCGCTAACCTAGCATTTTTTGCCGGACAGATCATGTTTTAGCGGTGGGAATCGTTCTAGGTACGCTCAATGACACCCTTGTATAGCAAGGGGTAGCGGCGCAAACGTTTACCAATATAATCATCAGCTAGAATTTGCGCGCAAATTTGCTCTACATCATTGCTTGCTTCAAACACCCAATCAAAGCGCTCAATTGCCAGCAGAAAACCACGCTTAAGAAACTGTTGCTCACGATAGTAGCTAAGGTTTTCGCGTATGATATCTAACTTATCTGGGTTAGATTTAAGTTCATTAATAACCTCATTGATAAATACAGCCTGTTGTTTTGACTCAGCTTTTACCCGTCGTTTCATTATGTATTTAGAGTTCCTTTTCTGCGATATAAAGCACTTTCTTTAAAAAGTCTTCTTTGTTTTTTTCGTGTTGATAGTCAAGGTGATAGGTATTGTGAAAACCAAAGCGTAGTAATACACCGCTGCCTTTTAGATATACTGTATAACCATCAATATCTGAAAAAGCGCAAATACCTTCGTAGAGTTTACCGTCTTCGTGATCTTCACCGTGTTGAATAATTTTCTCATACACAGAAAGAATTAATTTACCGTCTAACTCGTTTTTCATGATGACTCCTTTTTGATGTAATACGTTTACTATCTATAAAAAGTTTAGTGCTATTCTTAATGTTTTGAGTGTTAATAAGCTTCACTTTGCGATAAATCATTAAAATGACATTAGCATGGCTGATGTCGAAAATTTACAATCTTTTGGCTTACCTTACGCTTAAGCTAAGTTTTATTTGAGGATCGCACAATGAAATATAAGTTTTTTCCTTTGGTACTGCTAACAGGCTTGTTGCTTTTAAGCCAAAGAATATCGGCGAATACAACCCTCCTTGTTTTAGAAAATGAAGCAGGGCAAATTGTTAAACTTGGCAGTTACTTAGGCAAAAAACCAGTTTACTTAAAGTTTTGGGCTACGTGGTGCAAGCCATGTATGGAGCAGATGCCGCATTTTCAGCATGCTTATGAGCAATATGGCGATAAAATTCAATTTGTAGCTATTAATATTGACCTAAATGATGATGCACACGCTGTTGCTAAGGTTAAAGAACGTTTTTCACTTAGCATGCCTCTATTTACCGATCACACAGGCCAAGTTGCGAAACATTATGAGTTTATGGGCACCCCTTTTCATGTGTTAATTGATAGCGATGAGAAAGTGATTTTTCAAGGCCACGAAGCCGATAAATCGCTTGATAACACATTACGTTTGTTATCACACAATGGCAAAGTTGAAAAAGCACGACTGCTTAGCGAAAAACAAGGCCAAGCGACTCCATTGACTATTCCGAAAAAAGGCAAAAAAGCAGTACTATTTACCGCAACGTGGTGCGACTGGTACTTAGCCGACACTCGCCCTGCCATGGCAAAGCAGTGTGTATTAGCGCAGCAACATGTTAATAAGTTGGCAGAGCAAGGGATTGATGTAGAGGTTAAAGTGAGCCAGCTATGGACAGATCAAAGTGCAGTGCAAGAATATGTTGATAAATTCTCTGCAAGTATGTCGGTTTCAATCGATTATGGTAACGATTTATTTCTCGAAAATGGCATTAATTCGGTACCAACTTTACTTATCTACAACGATGGAAAGTTAGCCACTACACAGGCTAAATTTTAGCTAAAAACCGATTAATTTAGCTTTGTAATTATACAAATTTAGCCTATGCTCTAGGCTCATTACACAGTGAGCCTAGAGCATGATAGATAAGGCATTATTAGCAAAAACACGCGAGTTATCTGACCGATTAATCGCACTGCAAACACCCATTCGTATTCTTGATGCGATCAATTGGGATAAACAAATCAAAGAAGAGTTTTTTAAGCACAAATGCCAGAAAAACCCAACGGTTGATCAAGCCTATTACCAGCAACGTGATCTTGGTTTTGTACCAAGTGAGTTACGTCGTGCGTTCTCTGATTTAAATCGCGATATCATCAGCCAGTTAGGGCAACTCAATCCGATTGCCCAATACATGAGCAAGATGTGTACTGAATATAAAACTGTACTTAGTATGATTGAGTATCGTGGCACGCCTGAATTTCATGATTTGTCTGTTGAGCTGTTCGGTCATCCAAAAGATTTATTTCATGCTGGAGAGCCTTCACTTGCCGAGCTTGCCACCATGCTTGAGCAGCCGCTAAAGAGTATGCTTGATGCCGATATTTTACCTGATGATCCCAAAAATATTGATGCAGAAGATGCAGTTAAAATCCTTGCATCACAAGTGTCTCAAACGATGCCGGGTATCGATGTTGAGGTCATTCTGAGCGACGGTATTGTTAGTGACGCTGCAGCGGGTGCAAATAATATTAAACTTAATCAAGATGTTAAGTTTTCACAGCGTGAGCTTGATATTCTTGAAGTGCATGAAGGCTGGATCCATGTTGGTACGACCCAAAACGGTCTTGCGCAGCCTTATTTAACTTGTTTAAGTAAAGGCACACCGAGCTCTACGGTTACCCAAGAAGGCCTTGCGGTGTTGACCGAAATTATTACCTTAAAGTCGACGCCTCGACGTTTAGCAAAATTAGTTAACCGTATTCAAGGAATTACCAAGGTTATTGATGGCGCTGAGTTTGTTGATATTTATCGTGACTATGTAGCACAAGGTTTGAGTAAAGACGACAGTTATACACTTACTCAACGGGTGTTTAGAGGCAGTACAGCAACAGGCTTACCTTTTACAAAAGATATAGCCTATATTAAAGGTTTCGTGTTGGTGTATAACCTTATTCGTGTTGCTATACAGCTAGGCCGAATTGATCAATTGCACTTGCTATTGGTTGGTAAAATCTCAATCGATGATTTCAGATTGATATCGCAATTGCATGACTTAGGTGTGATTGAAGACCCTAAATTTATTCCGCCACACTTTAAAGACTTACGCGGCCTAGCAACCTGGCTAAGCTTTGGTCGTTTTATTGGTAACTTGTCGTTTGAACAATTAGAAAACGATTACAAACCATTGTTTATTTGATCTATGTATATGTGGAGCGACAATAATTTATTTAACTCCACACTTTCAAGTGTCTACTTAATTCAAGCTATAAAAATTATTGTTAACTTTATGTACTAAAAAGTCATTTAATGCATAAAGTGACACCTACTTCATTAAAACCTCCCCTAAAAAGCCCCCTTGCGTAAACCTTATATTTACAATTTTGATATTGTTTTGTTAATGGGTACAAATGGCTTTTTTTGAAGATGTTGTTGAATACAATATGTTTTTTTCTTAATAAATTGTTATCAGAAAGTTTCAATAAATACTTGTATATACCACGTGTTAATGGTAAAAATATTTTGTTACATCGAAAGTACGAAAGTAACTAAAATAATAATTCAGGGAAAATTATGATACATAAAAACAACATTTTCAAAAGAGCGGCTCTATGCGTTGCCGTATGCTCATCTTTAACACTTTATAGTGCGCAATCACTAGCAAGTAACGTTGATGGTGCAATTAAAGGGGTAGTAACACAGCAACAAGGCGATGCACCAATTGCAGGTGCAACAGTTACAATCACCAATGAAACGAATGGTTTTACAAAGACACTTGTTGTAGATTCTAAAGGTCAATTTAATTTAAATTCAATTCCTGTAGGTGTTTATAACATCCGCATTGAAAAAAGCGGTTATCAAACATCTGAACTTAAAGACGTAACAATCGGAATCGGTAAAGTTGCAGCACTTGAAGTTGAGATGACTGAAGGTAACTTAGAGGTTATTTCTGTTACAGGCAGCCGAATTGCACGCGTTGATACAACAAGCTCAGAGGCTTCTTTCAATATTTCTGCTGATGAACTAAACCGTTTACCAGTTGCACCTGATATCACATCAGTAGCGTTACTTGCTCCTGGTGTTAACTTAGGTGATTCTCGTTTCCAAGATGCGAAAGGTAACTCACTTGCAAGCTTTGGTGGTGCATCTCAAGCAGAAAACGTTTACTACGTGAACGGTCTTAACATGACAAACTTCCGTAACGGTGTTGGTGGTGCGTCAATTCCTTTCTTAGCTTATGAATCTTTCCAAGTTAAAACCGGTGGTTACTCAGCTGAATTCGGTCGCTCTACTGGCGGTGTAGTGAGCTCTGTAACGAAGTCAGGTACAAATGAGTTTAAATTTGGTCTACAGCACCGACAAGACTTAGGTTCATTGTATGGTGATCGCCCTAGTTCGTATTATCAAGCCGACGATTGCCAACAAAATGTTGTAAATGGTGAGATAGTTGAAACGTGTTCAAACCGTGTTGGTGATATTATTTCCGATAACAGCCGTGATGCACGTGAAACAAGCAAAACAGATATTTTTGCAAGTGGTGCCTTAATTGAAGATACATTATTCTTCTATGGCCTTTATGAAATGCGTGACAATGATTACGAAGATCTAATCAATCGTGGTAACGGTATGCGTATCCGTAAAGATGATGACCCATACTATTTGGCACGCTTAGATTGGAACATTAATGAAGATCACTCTTTATCTGCATGGATGTTCAAAGACGAAAGTACCCTAGCAACTACAGATTACGACTTAGATGAAGATGGCAATATCATAAAAGATACGGCTTTAAATTCTGAAACGCTATCTGGTGGTACAAGTTGGTCTGTTCGCTATAATGGTAACATCACAGATTACTTATCAATCTCTGCAATGGCTGGTAAAGTTGAGTTTACTGATACTACAACGGCTGATGGCGCAGATTGTCCAGTAATTTATGACCTTTCATCTGGTCAAAACCTAGGTTGTTGGGCGTCTTTCACTATTGAAGATAACAGTGACGAACGTAAGCAATATCGTTTTGATGTTGACTGGTTAGTAACAGATAATCACAACTTGCGCTTTGGTTATGATGCAGAGAAAAATACTTCAACGAGTGTTGTAAACCTTTCTGGTGATATCTACTACGCATACCAAAACTATGAAGCAGGTGCTGTACTACCTAATGGCTACACAATCCAAGACTCTGGCCGTTATGTTCGTGTACGTAACTACGAAGTTGGTGGTGAATTCGATATTAACAATGAAGCGTTCTACATTGAAGATATCTGGAATGTAAACGACCAACTAACTCTAAACATCGGTTTCCGTTGGGAGAGCTTCGAAAACTTAAATGCTGACGGTGAAACATTCGTTGAGATGAGCAACCAGTTTGCTCCTCGTTTAGGCATCGCATATGACATCTTTGCTGATGGTGAGCACAAAGTATACGCTAACGCGGGTCGTTACCACTTACCAGTGGCATCTAATACTAACGTACGTTTAGCAGGCGCAGAGCTTTATACTCATGACTATTACCAAATTGACAGCATCGGCTCTGATGATGTTCCACAATTAGGTGGTAAGCTTGGTGATACAGTTGTATTTGGTGATGGTACAGCACCTAGCCCTGTAAGTGTTCGTTCTTCAAACCTTGAAGCAATGTATCAAGACGAATTCATTATTGGTTATCAAGGTATGATCAATGAAGATTGGTCAGCAGGTATCAAATATACACGTCGTGAACTTAAGAGTGTAATTGATGATGCGAGTGCAGAAAAAGCATTTGAAAGCATCGGTATTGATGATGATCACTTCTTACTACTTAACCCAGGTAAAGGCGCATCTTTCCAATATGACGCTGATGGTGACGGTGTTTTAGAAGACTATAACTTCACTGCAGAGCAACTAGGTTACCCTGAAGCAAAACGTAACTATAACGCTGTTGACTTGATGCTTGAAAGAGCATGGGATGGTCAATGGATGCTTAAAGCAAACTACACATGGTCACAAAGCTATGGTAATGCGGAAGGTTATGTGAAATCTGATAACGGTCAGGATGATGCTGGTTTAACAACAGACTGGGATTACCCTTACCTAATGGACGGTGCTAATGGTTACTTACCTAATGACCGTCGCCACTCACTGAAAATCTTCGGTTCATATGCTATATCAGACAACTTAGTTGTTGGTATGAATACGCGTCTAACTTCAGGCCGTCCTCGTAACGCACTGGGTGCTGGTTACTACCCAGATCAAGGAAGCTATCACTATGGTGATACTTACTATGTAGGTGACACTAAGTTCTCACGTGGTAGCTTTGGTAGAACTCCTTGGACTGCGACAGTAGATGTTAACTTCAAGTATGATCTTAGTTATCTAGAAATGTTTGATTCTGCTTTCGTATCTCTTCAAATTGAAAACTTGTTTGATGCGACTAACGTAACGAACTATGAAGAGGTTGCTGAAACAGAAGCTGCATTCAATGGTAATGCACAGTTTGGTTCACCAGTTTCTTGGCAGACACCACGTACTGTTGAAATGGTTTTCAACATGACGTTCTAAAACTTAAGCTTATTGCTTGATTTTTAAACAAAAAGCGCCTACTTTATAAGAGGGCGCTTTTTTTATGGAGAAAAAATATGATTAAACATTCAAGCCTAGTAGTTTCAGCAGTTTTAATGACAGCATGTAGTGCGTTGCCTATTAAAAAGGATATAGATGAAGGTAAGTTCAGAGTTGAAAACTTTCAATATGAGCATGGTAAGCAAAGAGATTATGTGTACTTAATGTGTAATAGCAAGTCTGTTTCAGCTTGGGAGCAAGCAAGGCAGTACGAAGCTGGCGAGCACGTTCTTTGGGTTAAAGCTGTAATTAGTGAAAGAGATTTCCCATCTTCTGAAAAGAATGCTTTTGCTCGATTTGATATGAACTTTAAAGAAGGCGGAAACTACACGTTAAACCGTGAAGTTAAGGGAGATAAGATTTCTATTTGGTTCGCAGATAAAGAGACGGGTAATCAAGCCTCAGAAGTAATTACCAAAGAGCTAAAACGTCCTTTAGTAATCGAAGATCAGCTAAGAAAGAAACAGTGCCTTGAAGGTACTGTTTAATTGCGTTAAATAAAAACGCAGCTGGAATGAGCAGCTGCGTTTTGTAATGTAAAAGCATGTTGCCTTACATGCTTTTAGTCGAGGAAATTGTTAACCAGTGAGTGCATCAACCTGCACCACATCATTCAGTACGATAACTTCTGCACGTTTGAAAAAGTTAAAATCTGTTGCGGTTTCGAGTGTGTAAGCACCCATCATACGACTGATGATTAAATCGCCATTGTTTAATTTTGGCAACATGATTGACTCACTCACCACATCGATACTGTCGCAAGTTGGGCCTGCTAATACTGATTCTACACGCTCGTTTGACTGTTTTAGCGACTCTATTGGGTATGCGGCTTCATCAAACATTAAACCACTGAATGAGCCATAAATACCATCATCTAAGTAGTACCAAGGTTTACCTTCACGTACAGCTTGACCCATCACCGATGCAACACTGGTTACAGCATTGGCAACAATAAAGCGACCTGGTTCAGCAATGACGCGAACTGTCTCTGGTAACTGTGCTAAAGCATCATTAATCGGCGCACAAAACTCATCAATTGGTAGCACGTCTTTATTGTACGGCACTGGGAAACCACCGCCGATATCAAGCGTACTAAGTGCAGGTAACCCCAATGCAGCTACGTCGTTAATCACTTGGTTACATGCAGCAATTGCGGTTACATATTTAGCTGGGCTCGCTGTTTGTGAACCAACATGGAACGACAAACCTTTGATACGAATACCTAGTTGTTGCGCATAGCTAATGATTTCAATGGCCATTGCTGGGCTACAACCAAATTTTTTCGATAAATCAGCGAATGCTTCCGTATTACGAAAACTTAAGCGAACAAGTAACTCAACCTGGTCTTTGTATGCAATGAACTTTTCTAATTCATTGATGTTATCAACCACAAACACATTACAACCGTATTCAAGTGCATCACGAATATCACGATCACGTTTGATTGGGTGCGTGTGAATCGTACGATCACTTGGTACGCCTTGGCTGGCGACTAAGTCAACTTCACCGCTCGTTGCTAAATCAAAGCTAGCACCTTCTTCTAAAAGCGTGCGAACAACTGCTGCATGAGGAAGTGGCTTTAATGCAAAGTGTAAAACCACGCCCGGTAAAGCACGGCTTAATGCACGGTACTGGTGGCGTACAGATTCACAATCTAGCACCATTAATGGCGCACCATGTTGTGCAACAAGTTGCTCAATAAATTGATTTGATGGTTGTGCAGTAGACTCGTTTGCAGCAACCGACGCTGCAGGTACTTTGATTGTTAAGTCTTGTGTAAGTGTTGAAATAGCCATTTTACTCTCCGGCAATTAAGCAACTGCTCGGAAAAAATGGAAGTCCAAGTCAGTTGAGTGTTATTAAGCGCACAGTACGTTCTGTGCAATCAAATACACTCTTGGATAGTTGCTCTATCGCCTTGCTACAAACTAGGTTTGCAATGTACTCGGATTGGCTATCATCAAGAAGCGGCGAGATAATAGATCTGCTTTTTTATTTGCGCAAGCATTATTTTAAAATTTTTTTGGTTTATTTTTATTCAGTTTAAGCTGTGTGATTAGTGACTGTTTTTAAAGTGTATTCCATACCTTTGTGTGTAAATATCAAGCATCGCTTTTGCATCATCTGGGTGATTATTCTGACGATGTAATTGTTGAAGGTAGGCTGCCATTTCTGCACTTTTCATAAAGTTATCAATCAGTGCAATAGCACGATAACCTATGGTTGTTTTACTACATGCAAAAAAGCCGTTTATAAACTCAGGGTATTCAGCAATACGTCGTGAAGTAAGTAAGTCTAATTCGTGGGCGGGTATGTGAGCCTCTAGCGCCTGTTTGTACGCGATAATGTAATCAATACGCTTATTGATCAGGAGCTGACTTAATTGTAAAAAGGCATTTTCGCCATAAATAGCTGCAACGTTGTGGTGCTTATTTGCAAAAATTTCATCGAGCTCGCGGTAGCTGGTTGAACCAATAATACCGAAGCTGCCTTTATTTTTGAGTAGCTCTGCTACAGAGATTGGCTCTGAGCTAGGTTGCAACGCACTTTTAAGTGCATACAGTTGACGTTGCAAATGCATATAGGTGGGGACTTTGGAAAACACCATGTTTTCTTCGCGTTCAGGGGTTTTGATTGCGTTAAAGGTGCAACTGGGCTCATTACTTGATAGGTGTTTAATTACGCGCGCATGATTAGTAAATTCAACATCTATATTAAACGTCTTTGAAAGCGCTGGTTTTATGACAGCAGCAAGGTGGAGGTTAATGCTGAGTTTATCTGCTTCGCTGGCAAAATATGCATGAGACCAAATTGTAAGTTTGGGTTTTTCTGTTGCCGTTGCTGTGTTTAGGGTAAATAGAATTACGATAAACGCAATTAGTCTCATACATTTCCTTGTGTACCAACTCGCTTATTGCACTAAGCGAATTGGTATGTACTATTTATCGAGCATTGGTGCTCTCAAAAATTTTGTCTGCTGATGCTGCAACAAAACCTGTGTATAGCTCGCCATCTGGCTTTGCATAACGAAGAGCGAACTCATAAAAACAACTCGGTACGGCAACAACACCATCGCTAAATTCAACTTCGCTGTCATCAGCAAGGGTTGAAGATTGCTCAAGTAAAACCTCTGGTGAACCTTTGATTTCACCACCCGATGTATTTAGCGCAAAACCCGCATCTTTAAGTGCTTGGTTTACACTTTCGATATCATCGAATTTAGCCAATTCATTGATGCTCACGGTAAAGTGATTAGCACGGTAACCCCACGCCGACATCCATGCTGCATATTCGCTTTCTGCTAGCAGTTTTTTGTAAGTGTCTGAACTTACTTGCCAGTGCGTACCTGAGTAAAGGAAATTATCCGCTGTTACAGCGTTTTCGTCAATCTGTTCAACCATATCGTTAACGATAGCTTGTAATTCTTCTGAGCATTGCTCAACAAGTAATTCAGAGATGAAAACTTTAGGTTGCTTAGGATCTGAGTGTTCGAAGTGTTTAGCGTATAGTTTTTTCGCTTCGAAGTGATACTCGCCGCATTCTTTGTAGCCAACGGCTAAAAAGTGCGCAGCTAGTTTTTCTAAACCAATTTTTTCATGGTTAAAAGTACGTAGAGCGATGTGATCGTTAATCACGTCATCTTTTTGTGTAGAGCCAAGTAACTCATGTACTTTTACCGCCGATGGCGTAACTGATAAATAGTTGTCCCATAGGTTTTCAAATAGGGCGTTTACATCTGTGTGCATGTTTAATTCCTTCAATTAAGGCGGCGAGGCCGCCAAACAATTATTCAATAATTAAGCCCGGCGCAAGGGTCTGTGGTAAGTTAACTTTATCGGCTTCAACAGAAGCAACAGGGTATGCACAGTAGTCAGCAGCATAATAAGCGCTTGCTCTGTGGTTACCACTGGCACCAATACCACCAAACGGTGCGGCGCTTGATGCGCCTGTAATTGGTCGGTTCCAGTTAACGATACCGGCACGAATACGTTTTAAGAAATGCTGGTAGTCATCGCTATCATCACTTAATAAACCAGCAGATAAACCAAATGAGGTGTTATTTGCTTCATTAATCGCACTATCGAAATCTGTATAACGGTATACCTTGATAAGCGGACCAAAGTGCTCTTCATCAGGCATGTCTTTAACAGCCGTTACATCAATAATACCTGGGCTTACAAAACCAGTACCCGCTTCAAGATGCTTAAGCTCGACAAGCGAGGTTGCTCCCATATCAAGTAACTGCTGCTGAGCTGCAACCATACCTAAGGCTGCTTTTTCGCTGATCATTGCACCCATAAATGGTTGATCTTCGCTGAAGCTGTCGGCGACTTTAATGTGTTTTGTTGCAGCAATTAATTTTTCTAAAATTGCATCGCCATTTGCCGAGTTCTCAATGAATAAACGACGAGAACAGGTACAACGTTGGCCAGACGTAATGAAACCAGACTGAATAATGTCGTGAACAGCGGCACTTACATCTGCGACATCTTTTACGATCAGTGGGTTATTACCGCCCATTTCCAGCGCTAAAATTTTACCTGGGTGACCTGCAAATTGCTTATGTAATAAGTGGCCTGTATTAGAGCTACCCGTAAAGAATAAGCCATCAATGTCTTGATGAGAAGCCAATGCAATACCTGTGTCTACTTCACCCTGTACAAGGTTGATAACACCGGCTGGTAAGCCTGCTTTTAGCCAAAGCTTTAAAGTGAACTCAGCAACATGAGGCGTTAGTTCTGATGGCTTAAATACAACTGTATTACCCGCTAAAATAGCAGGCACAATATGACCGTTCGGTAAGTGACCCGGGAAGTTATAAGGACCAAACACCGCAACAACACCATGTGGCTTATGACGAATAAATGCTTTAGCGCCAGGCATTGGGTTTTCTGTGGTACCCGTACGTTCGTGATAGGCTCTGATTGAAATAGCAATTTTACCCGTCATCGCGCCTACTTCGGTTCGTGTTTCCCAAAGTGGTTTACCTGTTTCACGGGCGATAATCGTTGCAAACTCTTCGCTGTGCTCTTTAAGCTGAGCCGCAAAGTTTTCAAGAATAACAATACGCTCTTCAAGGGCCATATCAGCCCAGCCAAGCTGAGCACTGCGAGCTGCTTTGATTGCATCAGCGACTTGTTCAGCAGTGGCTGTTTTACCTTGCCAAACAACCTCGCCATTACTTGGGTTGATTGAGCTAAAATCATGACCAAGGCCTGCTTGCCATTGGTTATCGATAAGTTGAGTTGTGACACTCATTTTAAACTCCTTAAGTGGTTACAAACGGAAGAACCGTGCTGCATCCCCTTGTTTTAATTTAAGTGCATCTGCCACTTCTTGGCTGATGATTAGCGTGTGCTTAGCGTGGTTATAATGAGCATGTTTGGTGAATGTTGCTCTAAAGTCATTCACGCCTTGATTACAGATAGCTAATGTATCTGAGCTTTTCTCATTAATGTGTGCAAGCTCACCGATGGTGATAGGGCACACTTGTGACTCACGAACACTGCGAATATTGCCAAGTTTTGCTTCAACAGTGGGCCCTGCATCAAATAGGTCGACATACCCACGGTGCTCAAACCCTTCTTTTTCTAAAAGTTTAAGTGCAGGCTTAGTTTTTTCATGAACCTTACCAATCACAGCTTGCGCTTTTTTGCTCAGTAAGTTGGCATAAATAGGGTACTTAGGCATTAATTCGCTGATAAAAACTTTATCGCCTAAACCCACTAAGTGATCAGCCTGCGGGAACTCAATGCTAAAAAAGTGTTCTTGTAACCACTGCCAAAAAGGTGAATGACCGTCTTCATCACTCACACCACGCATTTCTGCGATGATGGTGTCAGCAAAACGCTCACTGTGCTGGGCCATAAATAAAAAGCGAGAACGTGATAAAAAGCGACCCGTTAAACCTTTGCGATTTTGCTCACGTAAGAACAAGGTGCAAATCTCTGAGCAGCCTGTGTAGTCATTACACATACTCAGAATATCAACGGTGTTATACACGTTGAGAGTACGTGAATGGTGAACAGTTTTTCCAAGATGATAATGATACAAAGGCACCGACATACCTACAGCGGCTTCAATAGCTGTAGTGCCGATAACGTTACCCGTTTTACTGTCTTCTAAAACAAATAAATAGGTTTCGTCTTGTGGTTTATTGATGTTTTTTGCAAAACTTTGCTCGGCGCGGTCGATTTTTTCTTGTAGCAAGGTGTCATCTACAGGTAATGAGGTAAACCCATGACCAGACTCCATTGCAATTTGCTTTAACGCAGCAAAATCATTTGCTGTGATAGGACGTAATACTTGCATTCATTGCTCTCCGATGGCGCACTGGTTTAACAGCACGCCAACTAGAATTAACCGTTTACAACGTCTGCAACCGCTTTTTCAAAGCGAGCTAAACCTTCTTTGATATCCTCAAGAGGGATAACCAAAGATGGCGTAAAGCGCACAACGTTTGTACCCGCAACAAGGCTCATTAAACCGTGTTTAGTGCTTGCTACAAGGAAGTCGCGTGCACGGCCTTCAAATTTGCTGTTAAGAACCGCACCTAATAATAGACCTTTACCACGTACTTCACTAAATACGTCGTATTTTTCGTTGATTGCAGCAAAACCGTCGCGTAAAAGTTGTTCACGCTCCTTAACACCTGCAAGTACTTCTTCGCTATTAACAGTATCAAAAGCCGCTTCAGCTACAGCACATGCAAGTGGGTTACCACCGTAAGTTGAACCATGTGTGCCTACTTTTAAATGCTCTGCAATGCTCGCCGTTGTGATCATCGCACCGATAGGGAAACCACCACCTAGCGCTTTTGCTGTCGTAAGAATATCTGGTGTTACACCTAAACCTTGGTATGCGTATAAATCGCCGGTACGGCCAACGCCTGTTTGTACTTCATCAAAAATAAGTAAAGCATTGTGTTTATCACATAATGCGCGAACACCTTTGATAAAATCGCTCGTTGGCGAAATGATGCCGCCTTCACCTTGTAATGGCTCCATCATTACGGCACATGTGTTGTCGCTGATAAGTGCTTCAAACGCAGCTAAATCGTTATAGTCACAGTGATCAACAGCAGCAGGTTTAGGGCCAAAGCCATCAGAGTAAGCAGCTTGACCACCTACGGTAACAGTGAAGAATGTACGACCGTGGAAACCTTTGTTAAACGCGATGATTTGGTTCTTTTGCTCGCCGTGTACATCTAATGCCCAGCGACGCGCTAATTTTAATGCTGCCTCGTTGGCTTCTGCACCTGAGTTTGCAAAATACACTTTATCTGCAAATGTAGCGTCCGTTAACTTTTTAGCTAAGCGCAGTGCAGGCTCGTTTGTCATTACGTTTGATAAGTGCCAAATTTTTTCGCCTTGCTCTTTAAGCGCATTGACAAGAGCAGGGTGACAATGGCCTAAACAGTTAACGGCAATACCACCTGCAAAATCGATAAATTCTTTACCGTTTTGATCCCAAACACGTGAGCCTTCACCGCGAACAGGAATAACCTCTGATGGGTTGTAGTTTGGTACCATTACGTCGTTAAAAAGTTCTCTTGTTACTTGCATTTGTTGCACCTAAATATGGCTTAGTATGAAAAAAGTTAAATTGCAAAAAATAGGTCAGTTAAGCCGTTCCTGCCTAATTAAGCACGATGAAATTATTTTTCTTATCTATTTTTACTATTATCTGGGTTAGGAACTTAAATTTGCAGTGCTATTTTGTGAAAAATGACTAAAATAAAAAGCAAATTAACGAAAAGAGTAGTCAAAGTGATAACGACACAAGACGAAAAGCTATTATCTATACTAAGAACAAATGCCCGTGCGAGTATTTCAGACCTTGCCAGGGCGCTTAACTTATCGCGCTCAACAGTGCAAAGCCGAATGTTAAAACTAGAAGAAACAGGTGTGATCAAAGGCTATAGCGTAGATTATGGCGATGCTTATTTGAGCCAAATGGTATCGGCTCACGTTTCGATTAAAGTGAAACAAAAATTGACCACCAAAACGAATCTTGAACTAAAGCAGATTGATGCTATTTCACAGCTCTATGCAATTAGTGGTGAGTTTGATTTGATTGCCGTTGTGCAAGCGCAAAACCTTGAAAAGCTGAGCCACCTGCTAGATGACATTGGTAACTTAGATGGTGTTGAGCGAACAACGTCATCGGTGATTTTAGAGACGAAGTTTAAACGTTAAGGTTATTTAGAGTACGGTGCTTTGTTAATAATTACTTTTTTAACTTCGTCTAACTTAATCACATAAGCATTGCCACCAATACCTTTAAATTCTTCATCGGTAAACACGATGGTGTTGTCATCGTAAAATGTGATGGCTTCTTTTTGAGTGACTATGCCTAAGTCTATACGTGATACATCACCTGAGAAGAACTTGTCGCCTTTGAAGTTTTCAAATAACCAGATGCTGGTCGAGTCAAGTAAAACAAGTTTACTTCTGTCAGGGCTTAATGCGGCAGATGTGACCCAGCATAACTTTTCCATCGTTGTACAGGTTTTGAATGAGTCAATTAATTCGGCATCGAAATTTGCTGCATGGTCACCTACTTTATAAACATTGGTAATGCCATCGAATGGCTCGGTACGGTTTTTGGTAAATAAATACAAATGATGGTTAAAAGCAACAAATGCTTCTAAGTCAAAGTTACGTTTATTGGGGAGGATTGGGCTGCCATCCATTTCAGGGTAGGTGAATTTTATGATTTCAGCTTGTGTTGTATTGCCTTTTATATCAATAGGATTTTCTATTTTATAAATGGTTAGCCATTTTCGGTCATTGTTATTATTGCCAAAATCCCCTAAAAAGAAATGCCCGAACCTATTTTGAGTCATATCTTCCCAATCAATGTTTTTGGCATTGGTGACTAGCACTTCTTTTGCGATTGAGCCATCCTCATTTAAACGATACAGTTTTGGCTGGTCGCCACTGTCGTTAATTGCCCATAGGCGATGCTTTTTATCAAATTCTATCCCTGATATTTCTTTGACTTTAGGATCAACAGATAAGCGTTTTTTACTGTATAAAGTATAAATTGATGTACCGATAAAAATACCGGTAAGTGTCACGCACAGGGTTAGTGTAATTAATAGGCTTTTTTTCAACATTAACAAGGAATTGGGATTTAGATATTAAATGTGATTATAGCTTATTAATGTTGTCTCTGTATATTCCAAACACTTGTGCCTGTTGTTGCAATAAAATTGACGTTATCTTGGAGTACTTTGTGGCCTACATTAAAAGATGATTCTGGTTGGCTAACTAAGTAACCCTGTACACTTCTAATACCCATTGATTTAACTAGCTCAAATTGTGCAAGCTCTTCAACGCCTTCAGCCACAATCTTTAAACCCAGTTTATGGCCTAACTCACTGACAGAGTGAAGTATTTTATTATATTTTGGGTTGTCATTGGCTTGCGCAATAAACAGTCTGTCCAGTTTTATTACATCAATCGGTAAGTCAGCAAGGGTGCTTAAAGAGCTAAAACCAGTACCAAAGTCATCAATGGCGATAGTGATACCCTCACGGCGTAATTTTTCTAGGTCGTTGATAATTTTTTTACTTGCGGTGATTAATGTCGACTCTGTTATTTCCAACATAACAGCAGTTGCTGGCAGTCCTGTTTTAGAAAGTTTGGCCATTACCCAATCATAAATTGCGCGGTGTTTTAACTGAATGCCAGAAATATTCACCGATATTTTAACTTTCTTCATCCCCGCGTTATACCATGCAGCCATCTGCCGACATGATTCAAGCATGATCCAATCACCGAGTTCTAAAATAAGATTCGATTCTTCAGCAATAGGAATAAACTCAACAGGTGAAATAGCACCCTCAACTGGATGCTCCCAGCGTACCAAAGCTTCAAAATAATCGATTGCGCAATCGTCAACATCTACGATCGGTTGAAAGAATAAATGAAAATTTTCAGAGGCAATTGCAAGGCGCATTTCCTCGAGTAAGTAATGATAGCGACGCATTTTATTGCCCATTTCAGGGGAATACACTTTAAAAATACCACGGCCATCAGTTTTGGCACGATACATCGCCACATCAGCCATTTGCAGTAATGCGTGAGGTGTCGCTGCGCTGTCAGGGTAGGTTGCAATGCCTATGCTTGCGCTGATCTTAATCAGCTTATTACCGAGCACAAAATCCCTCTCGATTTCTTTTAAAACATTTTTAGCAATTTCAAGTGCTTGTTCTTTCGAGGTTAGGTGATTAATAAAGATAGAAAATTCATCTCCTCCCAAGCGAGCTAAGTTTTGTTCAAGCTGGCTGGTGGCAGAAATATTATTGAGCTTGTGATGGCGAAGCACACCCGTTAAGCGAGCTGCTACCTGAATAAGTACTTCATCGCCAAAGCTGTGGCCAAATGAATCATTTACCTGCTTAAAACCATCTAAATCGATAAATAAAAGCGCACAATTGAGTTTATCTATCTCTGCAACACTTAGTTGTCTGGCTAAATGCTCTAAATATGCATGACGGTCTATCAGTAGGGTCAATTTGTCTTGGCAAATACTCGCCTGAGACTCGCGAGTGTAGGTGGTAATGTGCGCGCTCAAGGCATGAACATTTGCTTGCAAATTACAAAGCGTAGATTGCGAAGCTGAATGTGTGTTAGTAAGGTTTAGGCTGGAGAGTAGGGCTGAAGTTTGAATGTTAAGTTCTTTAATCGTCTGTTTCATGCTATCGCTTTGACGTCTTAGGCTGACCAACCATGTGATAGCAATAATTAACAGCAACAAAATGATAATATTAATAGGTGCCATCAAAGTTGAAGTAATGAGCTGCTTTGTCTCAATTGCCGTGACTGTTTGTGTGTCGGCTTTAACGACAACGTAATTTTGGTTGTTATGAGTGAGTGTGTATTGACCACTTAACAGGATGTTGTACCAAGGGGCAGGCTCTATATTCGATGAGGTGCTTGCAAAAGTTGAAAGCACAGTTGTGCTTGGTTGATAAGAAAGATCGTTAACTTGTTTAACTAATAAAATATTCAAACCATACAAGAAAGCTACTATGGTTATCATACAACTGCATACTATACGAAGAGCATTGGCCATTATTCACTACCGTCCTGGGCACTATTATATTGTTTACCAACCCATAAGTTAATTTTTTCAGTATATGGCTTGTCACTAAAATAGACAAACCTTTTGTAATGTAATTAGATTGTTAATGATTAAACAAGAAAAAAGTTGTACTTATTTAGTGCAATAATAAGCTCCCTGAGTGTTTAGAAAATGCTTTTAATTGCATAGTTAACTTCAATTTTATTCACTTTACCAACCCTTACTTATTAACTACTTTTTACTGAGAAATTACTTAAGTTTAGTACTAAGAGTAAATAATAACTTTAACTCTAAAATTGGTTCATTTATTGCTGACTTAAGGTTAGAAGTGTGATTAATCATGTTTTTGTTTGTTTTATGCACTGCTATGGTGCGGATGCAAATATTTTGCACTGTCATAATGCGTAAACAAAGATTTGATTTACTAAGTAAGGTACATGTTCTTTTAGGTAGTTTTTAGCGCATGTAATACACAGCCCCGACTGTTGAGTAGTTGAACACGGCACTGTGGCAAGGATTAATTAACCATTTGGTTGAATTGGAGCCCACTATGTTAAGTAAACGTTTTTTTAAAACCAAAGACGAAACCGAAGTTACTTTTGAATTTCAGCACCCTGATGCTGAAAATGTGCAATTAGTTGCAGAGTTTACAGATTGGCAGCCAGTGCCAATGAAATACAACAAAAAAGAACAGGTTTTCAAGTGCAAGCAGCGTTTACCGCTCGATAAACAATTTCACTTTCGTTACCTCATTAATGGTCATGTTTGGGATAACGACCATCAAGCTGACGCTTATACTCCTAACGTTTTTGGTACTGAGAATAGTGTTGTAAACACTCAACGCGCTTAATAGGTGCATTAATGCAGTCACTTTCGCAGTTATTTTATCTTTATGGTATTGGCTACGAGTATACAAAGTACACAGGTGAGCATGTTGTTTTCGATGAGAATACTCGCGCTTCTGCCTTACGTTGCTGCGGTATTCATACTGACGACATAAATACAATTGAACAGCTAAACTTTACGCTTGATGCAGGTAATTGGCTCAATTTATTGCCGCCGGTAAGCCTTGTTAGCGCTGAAAACCGACTATTAAAAGTACGTATAGATGAGCGCTTACTTGAGCATCATTGTGAGCTAATAATCCCGTCACTCGGAATAACCGCTCACAGAGAAAGCTTTGTAGGTTTAGATGTATTAGGTGACTATGGCTTAAATGGTGTTCGTTATATTGAGGTCGCGTTACCTGTGCCACATATGCCTATTGGTTATTATGATGCGTATATATCTGTGGCAGATCAACACAGTCGTAGTCAACTTTGGATAACCCCTCAAACATGTTATCAAGTTGAAGATAAAAGACGTTTGGGTTTATCTATTCAGCTCTACAGTTTAGTGAATCATGCAGGCTTTGGTATTGGTGATTTT
Organism: Pseudoalteromonas sp. 68 DY56-GL68; assembly: GCF_041414825.1. NCBI lineage: Bacteria > Pseudomonadati > Pseudomonadota > Gammaproteobacteria > Alteromonadales > Pseudoalteromonadaceae > Pseudoalteromonas > Pseudoalteromonas sp. 68 DY56-GL68. Next base: position 667,090 of record NZ_JAOCZL010000006.1, on the reverse strand, counting down.
GCTGACTTGGCTTCCCTTATTCGTGATGCGGCCAGCCATGGGATGGATTATATTTTACTAAACCCACTACATTTACTTTTTGAACACACCCCAGAGCGGGCAAGCCCATACAGCCCAAACAGCCGTGCTTTGTTAAATCCGCTGTATATAGCGGTGTCTCTATGTGAGGACGCAAAGCACAATACTGAGCTTGAAAAATTAATGGCTGAGCTGCCAATAAACTCAGAACAGTTCATAGATTACACCTTAGTCTCTGATTTTAAATATAAAGTATTCAATTGCTTATACGCACACTTTTGCAATACCGCATCGGACGAACGTAAAGCCCAATTCGACGAGTTTTGTAACGTACATAGCCAAAGCCTAGCAACACTGGATGCCGAAGATAGCCGATACGCAAGTTACTTACAGTGGCTTGCGCACTCTCAGCTAAACTTTTGCCAACAGTTAGCAGCTGATTGCTATATGGATATTGGTTTAATAAACGACTTGGCAGTGGGCTGCGCTGGAGATGGCAGTGAGTTTAAAAGTCAATATGCGTTATTTTCTCATGGTGCTTATGTTGGTGCACCACCGGACCCTTGGGCAGAGCAAGGCCAAAACTGGGGGCTACCTGCATTAGACCCACAAAAACTCAGCACAGATCACTTTGCATTTTACCGTTCTTTAATTCGCGCCAATATGGAAGATGTAGGCGGGCTGAGAATTGACCATGTTATGGCTATACGCAGATTATGGTGGTGTTTTGAGAGTCAAGGACAGCAAGATGGTTGTTATGTTTATTACCCATTTGAGCACCTTCTTGCCATTTTAAAAATAGAATCTCATCTTAATCAGTGTGTCGTAATTGGTGAGGATTTAGGGGTTGTCCCTAATGAAGTAAGAGAGGCACTTGCAGCAAGTGCTATTTATTCAAATGGTTTGTTTTATTTTGAAAAAGATCTGGATGGGGAGTTTCTCTCAGCTGAACATTTTTCGCAGCATAGTTTATTAATGATTGCTAATCATGATGTCCCGCCATTTTCTGGTTGGTGGACTGGTTATGATATCACTGTAAAACAGCAATATGGATTGATAGATGAGGCCGAGAGCTATGAACTCACTACAGCGCGAGACATTGAAAAGCAAAGGATGTTGCATTTTATTAATCGTCAAAGTGCTAAGGAGTTAAGCTCTAATGCACAGGCACAAGAAGTGTATGAAGCATTAGCGACATGTCTTGCTAAGGCTCCTGCACAGTTATTTACCATTCAAATAGATGATTTAGACGAGCAAGTATTGCCCGTAAACATCCCTGGCACTGATCAAGAATACCCAAATTGGCGGCGTTTATTGTCACGTCCGACAAAGCATATCATCGATTCTAAAGCATCATTGTTAGCCAATTTAATCTCCATAAGGAAGCAATAAATGCAAAGTCGTGTCCGCCAAGAGCACATTGAACAACCACAGATTTATCAGGCACAGATCACGGCTTTAACTGCGGGCTGCTTTAAAGATCCATTCAGCTTTTTAGGGCCACATAAAGTGAATAGTGAAAGTTATGAGGTACGTTGCTTTTTACCAGGAGCAAAAACAGTATCCGTTGTGCTCGACTCACTTACAGTGCCTGCACACAGACAAGGGCAGAGTGATTTGTTTGTTGCGACAATCCAAACAGAGTCTGCTCCTGAGTACAAACTTGATGTCAACTATGAGCAAGGGGGCGAGCAACAGTACGATGAATATAGCTTTGTTAGTACACTCGACGAGCAGGCAATGTATTTATTCAATGAGGGCAGCCTTGAGCATGCTTATAAACACTTTGGTGCTCATTTTACAGATCAGCAGGGTGTACAAGGGGTCCGTTTTGTAGTGTGGGCACCTAACGCCGCGAGTGTCTCAGTCATTGGAGATTTTAATTATTGGCAACGCAGCCGCCACTTTATGCGGTTTCATCCTGCAAGTGGTGTGTGGGAGTTATTTATTCCTGCACTTAAAGTAGACCAATGTTACAAGTTTGCGATTACCACTCTTAGTGGTGAAGTACTTGAAAAAGCGGATCCATTTGCATTCAAAATGCAACAGGCACCTGGCACTGCTTCTGTTTTACAGTGTATCAAGGCAGAGGTGCACCTTGATAAGCACGCACTGGCAAATCGTGCCAAGCGCAATAGTATTGATGCGCCAATAAGTATATATGAAGTGCATGTAGGTTCTTGGCAGCGTCAAGATAATAATCGATATCTAACATGGCGAGAGCTTGCAGATTGTCTGATCCCTTACACCAAAGAGCTTGGTTTTTCCCACTTACAGTTAATGCCAATTAGTGAATACCCATTTGATGGTTCATGGGGTTATCAACCGGTAGGTTTATTTGCGCCAACAAGCCGTTATGGTAGCTTTGAAGATTTTGTTTATTTTATTAATCAATGTCATCAAGCAAACTTAGGAATTATATTAGATTGGGTGCCTGGGCATTTTCCAAGTGACCCGCATGGTTTGCATTGTTTTGATGGCACTCACCTTTATGAGCATGCAGATATTCGTCAAGGGTTTCACCCAGATTGGAATACCTATATCTACAACTATGATCGGGCTGAAGTGCGCAGTTTTTTGATTGCGAATGCGATGTATTGGCTGCATGAATTTGGTATTGATGGCCTGCGTGTTGATGCTGTAGCGTCAATGCTTTACTTAGATTACAGCCGTGAAGAAGGACAGTGGGTTGCTAATCAATATGGCGGCCGTGAAAATCTCGGGGCCATTGAGTGTTTAAAACAAGTGAATATGCGCTGCTACGCAAATAATCCTGGCATCATGATGGTGGCAGAAGAATCAACAGCATGGCCTGGTGTTACACGCCAAGTTGATCATGATGGCTTAGGATTTGGCTACAAATGGAATATGGGCTGGATGAATGACAGTCTGCACTACATGCAGCGAGACCCACTATACCGTGCGCATCACCACCATGAAATGACTTTCTCAATGGTTTATGCCTATAGTGAAAATTATATTTTGCCACTCAGTCACGATGAGGTTGTACATGGCAAAAGGTCGCTTATTGAAAAAATGCCCGGCGATGACTGGCAAAAGTTCGCTAATTTAAGAGCCTATTATGCTTTTATGTGGGCTCACCCAGGCAAAAAGCTCCTTTTTATGGGGGCTGAAATAGCGCAACGTAACGAGTGGAATCACGACCAATCATTAGATTGGCACTTACTTGAACATATTAGTCACCGTGGTGTGCAGCAAACCATTAAAGAGTTAAATGAGCTCTATCGCAACACCCCCGCACTGTACGAACAAGACACCAGTCCTGCAGGATTTGCTTGGCTCGATAGCAACAATGCAAAGCAAAGTATTTTTAGTTTCATTCGCTATGCAAAACAAGCCGATGATTTTGTAATCGTGATCAGCAATTTAACCCCGCAGGTCTATCATGACTTCATCGTTGGCGTACCAAAAGCGGGTGATTATCAGGTTATTTTTAACACCGATAAGCAAGATTACTTTGGCTCAGGTGTAGAGGTGACAGGCGAGGTAAATCAAACAATAAGTACGCAAATGACGCTAAGTCATGGTTTTAAACAAAGTTTGAGTATTTCTTTACCTAGCCTTGCCACAATTTACCTTAAAAAGGTGAATCATGAGTCATAGTGTGCGATTGGAAGTCGGCTCTACGCAGCCTTTGGGGTCAGCCGTTGTTGAAGAAGGTGTAAACTTTGCCGTGTACGCGCCACAGGCAAAGCATATGTCACTGTGCTTGTTTGATAGTAGTGGTCACTCGGAAGTATTAACGCTACCGATGAATATGAACGAAGGGGGTGTGTGGACACTTTTGGTAAGCCCATTAAAAAAAGGGGCGTTATATGGCTTTCGTGCCGATGGTGAATATGCACCTGATAAAGGACTGTTTTTTAATAAACACAAACTCCTGTTAGATCCATACGCGCAGGACTTTTACGGTGAATTTACTTGGAGTGAACGCCACTATGGGCAAATGCCGGTAGGCACCTTAAGTGAAGTGAATAATGCCATTGATATGCCAAAATCGCGTGTCGGAGAAGTTACGCCATATTCGGGTAAAAGGCCAAATCACAGCTGGGGCAAAACCGTGATTTATGAGTGTCATGTTAAAGGGGCAACATGCAGACACCCAGACATTCCCAAATCATTACAGGGAAAGTTTTTAGGGTTGAGCCATCCTCGTTTCATTGAGCATTTACGTACGTTGGGCGTAACTTGCTTGGAGTTATTGCCTGTACAAGCCTTTATTAGTGAACAGTTTCTTACTGCCAAAGGGTTACAAAATTATTGGGGTTATAACACCTTAAACTTTTTTACTCCCCACAAAGATTACTTGGTTAAAGATGATGTCAGTGAATTTCAAGATATGGTGGCAGCCCTTCATAAAGCAGACATTGAAGTTATTTTAGATGTTGTTTACAACCACACTGCCGAGGCTGGCACGGATGGACCTTTATTATCACTGCGAGGCTTAGATAATCTAGGCTATTACCGAACAGTGGCTGATAAACCATCACATTATATTAATGATACGGGGTGTGGCAATACGCTCAACATCGACTCTCCACGCACATTACAATTGGTACTCGATAGTTTACGCTATTGGGTTGAAATAATGGGCGTGGATGGTTTTCGATTTGATCTTGCGACTATCCTAGGGCGCAACCCACATGGTTTTAATCAAGCCCATTCGTTTTTACAGGCAATAAACCAAGACCCTGTACTTAATAAAGTAAAGTTAATTGCTGAGCCTTGGGATATTGGGCCTGGAGGCTATCAACTTGGTGCTTTCCCTGCGCCTTGGCGTGAGTGGAATGATCAATACCGCGATACCGTTCGACGTTTTTGGAAACAAGAGCCAGGCTTAATAGGTGAACTTGCAAAGCGTTTGCATGGTTCTTTCGATCTATTTGAGCATAACTTACGAGGCCCATTAAATAGCATTAACTTTATTACTAGCCATGACGGATTTACGCTTGCAGATTTAGTCAGTTACGAACAAAAGCATAATGAAGCTAATGGTGAACAAAATCGTGATGGTCATAGTGCTAATTATTCATTTAACTGTGGAGTTGAAGGCTTTACTAACGATGCAAAAGTAAGCTCATTACGATTACAACAACAAAAAAATATGTTGCTAACTTTATTGCTTTCCAAAGGCGTGCCTATGCTTGCGTCGGGCAGTGAAATGGCTCACTCACAGGGCGGTAATAATAATGCGTATTGCCAAAATAACCGCACCAGTTGGCTTGCTTGGAAAGATTCTCAATTAAGCCACCCATTGACTCGATTCATTGACGATGTGCTGCGTTTACGCAAACAATTTAGTGTCTTTAAGCACCGTTTCTTTGTGCACGATGATGACACGCGGTATGACGTAGCATGGTTTACCGAAGAAGGTATCGCGATGCAACAGGACGACTGGCATGAAGCTGAGCGTCAGTTCCTAATGTATAGCTTAACCGATAAACATACACATCAAGCACTCTTAATCATTCTAAATGCAGGATCTGAGGCTGTTAGCTGTCAACTTCCTCATTTAGAAAAAGCGAAGTGGCAGCTCGCTGTTAGCAGTATTCATCCAATATCCGCCAATGAAGATATGGAACAACAAATAGCTGCAATGAGTAGCTGGGTTTTTACCGCCAATTCAGAGGACTAAAGTCATGACTAAAAATGCTGAGCAAGCATGTGTTGTAAAAGGGTGGCAAGACGCGCCAATTATTGATGAAAGCACCTTAGAGGATGATTTATCACGCCATTTTTACTACACCTTAGGGCGTGACAAGGTCGGCAAGTCACAACTGTATTTATATCATGCGTTAGCATTAACAATACGTGACAGACTGGTGGCTCGCTGCCGTGTTACTAAGCAGCAAATACATGAGCAAAAGCGTCGAAAAACTGCCTATTTATCACTGGAGTTTTTAATGGGACGGGCACTTGGCAATGCAATTTTGAATCTTGATTTAGATGAGCAAGTTGAAAAAGCATTGCAGCAATATTGTACTGAGCTTGAACAAGTTGCAGAAGCTGAACACGATGCAGGGCTTGGTAATGGCGGTTTAGGGCGTCTTGCAGCGTGTTTTTTGGATAGCTGCGCCAGTCTTGCTCTGCCTGTTATTGGTTATGGTATCCGTTACGAGTACGGTATGTTTAATCAGGCGCTAGAAAATGGTCATCAAGTTGAGCAACCAGATAACTGGCTACGAGAAGGGCATCCGTGGGAATTAAGCGCACCAGAGCAGTCAAAACGGGTTAAATTTTTTGGTCACCTAGAAAGCTATACAGATAAACAAGGACGAGTGCATCGTCAGTGGCTCGATACCCAAGACGTACTCGCCGTACCTTATGATGTGCCAATCCCTGGCTATAAAAATGACATAGTAAACACCTTGCGTTTGTGGAAATCAGAAGCCACTGATGAGTTTGACTTAAGTGAGTTCAATGCAGGTAGTTACTCTGAGGCAGTGGCACGTAAGAACTTAGCAGAGCAAATTACCATGGTGCTATATCCCAACGATAGTAGCGAAAACGGTAAAGAGCTGCGTTTACGTCAACAATATTTTTTATCATCGGCCAGTATTCAAGACATCATTGATATTTGGGTTAATCAGTACGGTGAAGACTTCTCTGACTTTGCCGATCATCATGTATTTCAGTTAAACGACACTCACCCTAGTATTGCGGTAGCAGAGCTAATGAGACTACTTGTGGATGATTATGAGCTTGATTGGGATGAAGCGTGGCTAATTACCACAAAAACAATGGCATACACAAACCATACACTTTTACCTGAAGCACTTGAAAAGTGGTCGGTGTCATTATTTTCTCGTTTACTCCCCCGTATTTTAGAAATTATTTATGAGATTAATGCACGTTTTCTAGCTGAGGTTGCACAAGCGTGGCCAGGGGATGTTGGCAAGCAACAAGCTTTGTCGTTAATTGAAGAAGGTAGCGAACCGCAAATTCGTATGGCGTATTTAGCGATTGTTGGTAGCTACTCCGTCAATGGTGTAGCAGCCCTGCATACTGAGCTGTTGAAAGCTGGCTTATTTAATGACTTTTATCAATTATGGCCTAACAAATTCAATAACAAGACAAATGGTGTGACTCCTCGTCGTTGGCTTGCTCATTGTAACCCTGCGTTAAGTACATTAATTACCAGCAAAATCGGTGATGATTGGGTTGCTGATTTCAGCAAAATTAGCCAGCTACGTCGTTATTACGACGATGAAGCCTTCCACAAACAATGGCAAGCAGTTAAATGCATTAATAAACAGCGTTTAGTTGACTTAGTCAAAGCTCGCTGTGGTGTTGAGTTTGATTCTTCAATGATGTTTGATGTGCAAGTTAAGCGTATTCATGAATACAAACGCCAGCTTTTAAATGTACTGCATATCATTCATTTATATGATCGAATTCGTCAAGGTCACACAGACAATATCGTGCCACGCTGTGTGCTACTTGGTGGCAAAGCAGCACCTGGCTATTACATGGCGAAGAAGATCATTAAGTTAATTAATAACGTCGCTGAGGTTATCAATAAAGATCCACTCGCTCAGCCCTACTTACGAGTTGCGTTTTTGCCTAATTATAACGTAACCGCTATGGAAACTATTTGTCCTGCAACGGATTTATCAGAGCAAATTTCAACAGCAGGTAAAGAAGCATCTGGCACGGGTAATATGAAATTCATGATGAATGGTGCACTGACCATTGGCACATTAGATGGTGCAAACATTGAGATTCGAGATGCGGTTGGTGCAGACAACTTTTTCTTATTTGGTGCCCGCGCAGAACAAATTGATGATATTAAAGCCCACTATAACCCTGAGCAAATTATCCAACAAACTGACAGCTTATATAAAGTGATGCAGCTCATTGAAAGTGGTCATTTTAATCTTTTTGAACCCAATTTATTTGACGACATAATTGCCGCGATTAAAAGTCCACACGATCCTTGGTTAGTCGCCCATGATTTTGCCAGCTTTGTACAAGCGCAAGAACATGTTGAGCAAGCCTATTTAGACACATCACATTGGACCAAAATGAGCATTTTGAATACGGCCGCCAGTGGTATGTTTTCGAGCGATAGAACCATAAGCCAATACAGTGACGACATATGGCATTTGGAGCCACTTTTGGATACTCGCACACAGCAACACACAGAAAAAAGTAGCTAACTTAAGACGGAGAGAGTTATGCCAAGTTATGCAAATCGATATATAAGTAGTTTAACAAGAGAAACGTATGCCCTAATTTTAGCGGGTGGGCGAGGTTCACGTTTACACGAATTAACAGATTGGCGAGCGAAACCGGCTGTGTACTTTGGTGGTAAGCATCGAATTATCGACTTCCCATTGTCCAACTGTATAAACTCAGGAATTCGTCGAGTGGGGATTGCTACTCAGTACAAATCACACTCATTAATTCGTCATGTGAATCGTGCTTGGGGGCACTTTAAGAAAGAGCTTGGAGAATCAGTTGAAATACTGCCAGCATCTCAGCGTTATGGTGATGAGTGGTATTGCGGTACTGCCGATGCTGTTTTTCAGAATATGGATATTATTCGCCATGAACTACCTAAGTATGTAATGATTTTATCTGGGGATCATGTTTACCGTATGGACTATGGCGGTCTGTTAGCAAAGCACGTAGAAACAGGGGCTGATATGACAGTATGCTGCATTGAAGTGCCTTGTGAAGAAGCCGCAAATACTTTTGGTGTGATGACAGTTGATGATACTAAACGGGTTCGCCGCTTTGATGAAAAGCCAGCAAACCCGAGTTCTGTGCCTGGCAAACCGGGCACTTGCTTAGCCTCAATGGGAAATTATGTTTTCAATACTGAGTTTTTGTTTGAACAGCTAAAAAAAGATGCTGAAACAGAGGGCTCTGGCCGAGACTTTGGTCATGATATTATTCCTGCCATAATCGAAGAGCATAATGTGTATGCTTACCCATTTAGAGATCCAGGCTTTGAAGGTCAGCCGTATTGGCGCGATGTAGGCACGCTTGACTCGTTTTGGGAAGCCAATATGGAGCTAGTGATGCCTGAACCGCAACTTGATTTATATGACCCAAGTTGGCCAATTTGGACATACCAAGAGCAACTACCACCTGCTAAGTTTATTTTTGATAATGATGAGAGGCGCGGTATGGCAGTGGATTCCACTGTTTCAGGTGGGTGTATTATTTCGGGCTCGTTAGTGAGAAAGTCACTGTTGTTTTCGAATGTGCATGTACACTCTTATTGTGAAATAGAACAGTCGGTGATTCTACCCGGTGCAAAAATTCAGCGTAATTGTCGAATCAAACGCGCAATTATTGACCGTAGCTGTGAAATTCCGGCAGGGCTGGAAATTGGCTACGATCATAAGGTCGATAAAGAGAATGGCTTTAGGGTATCCAAAAAAGGCATTGTGCTTGTTACCCGTGACATGTTGCATGAACTTGCAAAGAAACTAAAGCAACAAGAGCAGGATAACAAACGTCTTGCTTAATGCCGTGCTCATGCAGTTAGCGCGTATTGCCGTGGCTGCATGATTTAAATATATTCAAAAGGAGTACTGCAAACATGCATGTGTTGATGGTGGCTGCAGAGAATGATGCTTTACCCAATGCCAAAGTAGGTGGTGTAGCTGATGTTGTTAGAGATTGTCCAAAGGCTTTGATTGAAAAAGGCTTAACGGTTGATGTTGTTATACCTGATTATGGTTTTCATTATTTGGAGCGTCAGCACCTAGGCAGTATCTCGATTTCATTTGCAGGCAAAATAGAGCAATTAGAAATTTGGCAGCTAGCTCAGTCGGAACAGGGCATAAAGCAACTTGTTATTTCGCATTGGGAATTTAGCCGACATCACGGTGCTGTGTATTGTAATGATGAAATAGGCCGCCCATTTGCAACAGATGCCAGTAAGTTTGCTCTGTTCAATGCGGCAGTCTGTGAGGCTTTATTACAAGGAGTTATTAACACCCCAGATGTTTTGCACCTACACGATTGGCATAGTGCGTGTGTTGCATTGTTACTAAAAACTGATAAACGATTTAATCGGTTTTCAAACCTCTTTTTAGCCTACACGGTTCATAATCTAGCCCTACAAGGTATTCGTCCATTTAAGGGGGATAGCTCGAGCTTAGAAGCATGGTTTCCAAGTTTAGGCTACGATGGTCAAAAATTGTGTGATCCTCGCTACCCAGATTGTTTTAACCCGATGCGCACAGCGATTAATTTAGTTGATAAAGTCCACTTGGTGTCTCCAACTTATTGTCAAGAGGTCCTTAAAGCAAGCGATGCTGACAATGGTTTTTTTGGTGGCGAAGGATTAGAGCAAGACTTACAGGCAGCTAATAAAGAAGGGCGAGTAGTTGGCATACTCAATGGCTGTGAATACCCAGTTGCAGAGCCAGATCATTGTACTCTGGCTAGCCTGTATCAGCATGCCGAGTTGGCATTGTTTCAATGGATGGCAAAAAGTCCGATACTTGACTCAACCCACTACATTGCGCATCAACGGCTTTTACAGTTTAAAACACGTCCCTTTTCAGGCCCATTAGTAACCAGTGTCGGCCGTTTAACGGATCAAAAAGCCTTGCTGCTGCGCCAACCTTTTAATCAACATCCTGTTATTGATGAATTGTGTGCTCGTTTAAGCACATACCATGGCTATATGATTATATTGGGCTCGGGTGATGACTCGCTTGAGCAATTAATGACCGCGGCGATGGCGCGAAATACTAACTTATTATATTTAAAAGGCTACGCACACTTAACAGGCGAATACCTATACCAGTTAGGCGATTTATTCTTAATGCCTAGTTCGTTTGAACCATGCGGTATAAGCCAGATGCTAGCGATGCGAGCAGGCCAACCATGCCTTGTTCATAGTGTGGGAGGGCTTAAAGATACGGTCGTTGATTCAGAAAATGGTTTTAGTTTTGAAGGTGCTAATCTTAGCGAGCAAAGTAGTGCACTCATTAATCGTTTTAGTGAGGTATTAGCGTTAAAAGAAACAGACTCTGAATTATGGTGTACAATTTGCGAGCGAGCGAAAAGTGCTCGTTTTACTTGGCAGCAAGTCGCCTCAGATTATTTATCGAACTTATATCAATAAAAAGTGGACTATTATTGGGAATAGGGTGACTTTTGTTTCAATTTCAGCTATTAATTACTTAGTGTTACATAATAAATAAAAAGTAGGTAAAGTGGCTGTATTTGTTGCTAGGCAAGCTGTCTTTAATCGTCGTCAACAAGTTGTCGCCTATGAGTTACTATTTCGTGATAGTGAAAAAAACTGTTTTCCGAATGTTGCTGAGAGTACTGCGACAGCGCGACTCATTATGGAAAACCAGCTCAACTTAGGTACACGTCATATTACATCGGGGAAAAAAGCGTTAATTAATATTGGTCCAGAGTCTTTGAAACTGGATTTATGCGCTTTTTTGCCTAATAAGGATGTTGTTATCGAACTGTTGGAAACCATGGAGCCAACAGACGAAAACTACGCTTTTTGTCGTGAACTTTTTCATAATAACTTTAAGCTTGCTCTGGATGATTTCGTTTATCAACCAGAATGGGACCGTTTTTTAAAATTAGTACGATTGATTAAGTTTGATGTAAAACAAACGCCTTTCGAAGAAATTTCTCCTGTCGTTAATAAGCTAAAAAAGCACAAAAAAATAAAACTACTCGCTGAAAAGCTTGAAACAGAAGAAGATTATAAAAAAGCCTATGAAATGGGCTTTGATTTTTTTCAAGGCTACTTTTTTGCAAAACCAACCATGATCCAACAGCGTGACATTAACTATAACTACGCCTTAGTGTTGTCGATTTACGCCGAAGTTATGCGACCTTCACCTGATATTAATGAAGTGGCAGGTTTGTTTTCTCTTGATACTGCGCTTGCCTATAAGCTGTTGCGACTGATTAACAGTGGCGTATTTCCAATAAAAAGCAAGATAGGTTCTTTGAAACAGGCACTTGTTTATTTGGGTAATGAACGACTGAAAAAGTTTGTAAGTCTTATAATTACCGCCCATAGTGCGCAATCAAAACCAGCCGAGTTAACTCGGCTTTGTGTTGTTAGGGCACGCTTTTGTGAGTTAATAGCCTTGCAAGTCGCTAAAGAACACACTGGCGAAGCGTTTCTAACAGGCTTGTTTTCTTTGCTGGATGCTATACTTGACCAACCGATGGAAAAGCTGCTTGATAGGCTACCTTTTCCTGATGATATCCATGCGGCATTGATGCAGGAAAAGAATATTCTTTACTATATACTTGAGACTGTTAAAGCTTACGAAACAGGCAGTTGGTGGGCATTAGAGCAAGCTGTCGCTTATATTAATATTGAGAGTGCAGATCTTCCCAAAATCTATGAAAATGCGGTAAATTGGAGCGACAGCTGTCGGCAAAACTTATAAGTGATTTATGCGCAATATAAATATGGATGTTTTACGGGGTATTGCGGTACTTGGCCTGATGTTTATGAATGCCTATTTTTTCGGTGTTTTTGAATATGGATACGTGCCAAGTACACAACCACCTTTATCTGATAATATAATTCATACTGCCGATCTCATTTTTGTTGATGGGCGATTCAGAACACTCTTTTGCCTGTTATTTGGCGCAGGCTTAGTTATTCAACGGCAGCACCCTCAGTTACATGATAAACAATATAACCGTTTAAAAATACTTGCCTTTATTGGTCTAGCACATGGCCTTCTACTTTGGGCTGGCGATATTTTATTAATTTATGCGTGTGCAGGTTGGTTAACGTTAAAGTTTATTGACCAACCCTATAATCAACAACTAAAACAAGGCATTGGATTTTTAGCGCTTGGCGCAGTCATTTCATTTTTACTGGCTTTTATTGAACCTGATATGAGCCCTTTAACACGTGAATCAGATACTTTTGTAGAGGCTTACCAAGACTGGCATTCATCATTTTTTTCTGGGTTTATGAGTAACATACTTATGTTTGTTGTGATGCTAATAGCGCTCCCGCTTATAACATTATGGATGGCAGCGGGTATTATGCTTATTGGTGTAGCACTCTATAAACAAGGCATTTTTGTAAACGGTTTAACAACAAAGCAGCTTAACTTTATTTTACCAGCTGCCGTTGGATTTACGCTTTTAAGGTTAATAGTTGAGCCTAGCACAAGCGTTTTAACATATGCTTTAGCTGAACCATTTAACTGGTTTGCAGCCCTTAGTACTGCTTTACTTTATATTCATTTAATTGTGAAGCTTGTCGGAAATAATAAAAATAAATTTACAGTCTTACAAAATGCAGGTCGTATGTCATTGACCTTATATTTGATGCAAACAGTCATCTTTTTGTTGTGCTTTCGAGTTGTATTTCCTTCGTGGGTACTTACCTTTAATCGGATTGATTATTGGCTACTTAGCGTTTTTATTGCCGTGCTTCAGCTGAGCTTTTGTGCCTTATATTTACGTTTATTTAAGCATGGACCATGTGAATATGTATGGCGTAAATTATCGTCATAGTCGCACTGTGTGTACTACACTTAACTTAAAGAAAATTGTTCGGGGATGTTATGCGGTTTTGGATAATTAGCTTACTAATGTTATGCACAATGCCACTGTGCGCAGTCGAGCAATTTAATGTGTTATTTGTAAATCCATCCATTAAAGAAGAACCATTTTGGCAAAAAGTGACCGACGTAATGCAGGCGGCCGCAAAGCAAACTAATGTCGATTTGGATATTATCTATGGCGGGGCGAATCGCCATATTCAACTGGAAGAACTCAAGCAATACCTCAAATACAATGCGACACCTGATTATGTTGTCTTAATTAATTATCCAGGTGGCGCTGAGCAGTCGATGAGTTTGTTAGAAAAACACAAAGTTAAGTTTATTACCCTAGAAGAAACTATTCTAGGGGCTGAGCGAGATCAAGTCGGTGAGCCAAAACAGCATTTTAAATATTGGTTAGGCGAAGTGTATCACGACAACTTTAAAGCCGGTGAACAACTTGGCAAAGCTCTGCTAGACAGTGCTCAAAAAGCAGGTCAAACAGCGCATTTTGTTGCTATTAATGGCCACTATGGCACCGAATCTGACACACGTAGTAACGGCTTAAAGCACTTTTTAAAAAATCAGCAAGTTGAGCTAGAGCAGGTGGTGTATGCTAATTGGAACAAAACTGAGGCCACTGATAAAGTGCGCAGGCTATTACATCGCTACCCTCAAACAAACGTTATTTGGTGTGCTTCTGACTTAATGGCGCTTGGCGCACTGGATGCTGTTAAAGAGAAAAATAATAAACAGTACTTTATTGGTGGCATGGACTGGCTTGATGATAACTTAAGACTGATTGAACAAGGACGATTAACCGCAAGTGCCGGTGGGCATTTTATGATGGGGGCATGGGCATTAATAAGTCTGGTCGATCATCACAATGGTCACTCATATTGGACGAATAATAATTCTATAAAGTTTTTATTAGGTGTGATCACCAATCAAAACGTAAACGATTACAACTGGATAAGAGACATCGAAGATTGGTCTGAGGTTCCCTTTGACGCATTTTTGCTCAGCGGTTCAAATAATACTGCCTATCAGCTCGATTTTGAGCGGCTGCATTCCTTATTGCTGCAAAAAAACGCCGATGTGGCTATTGATGAATCCGCTTTTTAGACGGCCTCTATTGCGTCTGGTTTGCCTAAGCGTTCTGGTATAAACTAGCGGCTTTACAATTCTAATAGAAGTACGTTATGACACAGTTAAAGCGATTAAATAAATTTATCAGTGAAACAGGGTTCTGTTCACGTCGTGAGGCCGATAAATATATTGAAGAAGGTCGCGTAACGGTTAACGGCAATTTACCTGAAATGGGCGTTAAAGTCAGTGACTCCGACGACGTACTTATCGATGGCAAAGCACTCAAAGCAAAGCCTAAACTTGTTTATATCGCTTACAACAAACCTGTGGGGATAACTTGTACCACAGAACGTAAAATTCAAAGTAATATTGTAAAAGCAGTAAACTATCCCGAGCGAATTTTTCCTATTGGTCGTTTAGATCGCCCATCCGAAGGGTTAATATTTCTAACTAACGAAGGTGACATCGTTAACAAGATTTTGCGCGCGGGTAATAATCACGAAAAAGAATACGTCGTCACCGTTGATAAACCGTTAAACCGCCAATTTGTAAATAAAATGGCAAATGGTATTCCCATCCTCGATACGGTGACAAAGAAATGTAAAGTCACACAAACTGGCCCTCAGCAATTCACTATTGTATTGACACAAGGGCTCAACCGCCAAATTCGCCGCATGTGTGAATACCTAGGCTATGAAGTTGTGACTCTTAAACGCACGCGCATCATGAATGTGACGCTAAAAGGCTTGAAGGTAGGCCAATGGCGTCACCTGACAGAACAAGAAATGGCTGAAATTAATAACTCCATTGCAAACTCAGGTAAAACTGAAGAACGTTCCATAGATGAAAACAAACAGCAAACCAAACCTTCGTCAAAACCTCGTGCAGAAAACGATAAAAAGCGCGACTTTTCGAAGTACGTAAAAAAAGCGCGCACAGACTCAAAACAAACGAAAACTCATTCTGCAAAAAATACGCAAACAAAGCGCAGTAGTACTAAACGTGTAGGCACATTGAGCCTTAAAAAATAGCTAATAACAGAAAGCATATTTAGCTTTAGGTTAGAAAGGTTCTTGGTATTTAAATGGCAAAACACAAAAAATTTCAAATAACATTAGTAGTGCTTGTTGTCTGTATCATGGGCTTTAACCTCATTGATATTCGTGTCGATTTCTTTTTAAATCCGTTTTATATACTGAGTTTGGTCACTGCAATTATTTTGGTTGTTCAATCGATAAACTACACATGCCCTAAATGTGGTAAAAACCAAGTTATTCGCTCATTTTTAAAATATAACATGCCAAAAGAGAGCTGCTACTTTTGCGCAAGCCAGTTAGATAAAAATGATAAGTAAATAGACTTTTTGAGTCCAATTCCACGCACTTTGAATTAACCATATTTGTTTTATAGCCTCGGTAATATTACAAATAATGGTTAAGAATACCTTTGCTTATATTCTTGCGAACCAAGTGGTCAAATCGGATAGTAATCATTATGTTTACGATGGCTATAATCGCCGTATCAAGAGCATAGACTCAAAAGGTGTTAGCTATAGTTTATACAGTAAGGCAGGTAAATTGCTTTACCGAGAAACACCGAAAGGGGGCATTAATTATATATATCTTGGAGGTAAGCTAGTTGCTAAAGAAGGTACTGGAGTTACTGTCGCGCCATCGGTTATGAATTATAAGCCGTATGGGGATAGCATTGAAGCAGCAAAAGATGATGTGGGCTACACAGGGCATAAATTCGACACGGATTTAGGGTTGAGTTATATGCAGGCACGATACTATGATCCAGTCATAGGTCGTTTCTACAGCAATGATCCTGTAGGAACTGTCGAACACTTGAGTACAAGCAACGGAATACATGGTTTTAATAGGTATACTTATGCGAACAACAATCCATACCGTTATACTGACCCTACAGGTGGAAGCTCCTTAGATATGTCTGTCAATCGTCCTCCGGGAGTGACGATTAAACAGCATAGGGCCGCTGCTGGTAAGGCTAGTGGGGTAGTTGCTAGAAGAAATCCTTACGTAATGGCTGCGTCAATTGCTGTAGAAGTATTGACACCTGTTTTAAATGAGTCTGTTGATGATTGGGAAGCAGATTATGAAGACTGGGCTAATGGCAATAGTGATGATACAACAGAGCATGGTAAGGAGAGAAATAGCCGAGGAGTTGATAAAGATAAAACACGTAAAAATGGTGAGAAATTTAGAGATACAGAATCTGGTGGAACCGTGTACGTTGATGGGAATAACGTGGTAATTGATGGCGAAAATGGAAACATGACATCATGGGGAGATCAAACGGAAAAAGAAACAACTGGTAAAGTTGAAAGTGGGAAATGGGAGCCGATTGAATAAGATGGCTAATGAGATATTAAAATGAATGATAAGTATTGTATTGAAGATAAATTGACTCAATTTATTCATGATGTTTTTCTAAATCTGGAATATAAAAGTTGGCGAAATAAACTTTTTAATTTTGAAGTAGATCGGTGGTATTCGCTGATTGTTGAGCTAGACAAATCACAGGTAGCCCTTAATCATATAAAAGAATTCGATGAAGGTATATATTCTAAGCTTGTTTATAGGTGTATTCGTTCCCCAAATTGGAAAAATACAGGTGAGATAATGATTGTTTTTAATGTGTCAGGAATGATTTGGAGCAGCATAGTTTTTCAAACACCTAATATTAAATAGTACGGAAGAGTCTCCTTCTAGTCTTTGAATCCAAAGCCTCGCACTAGCGGGGCTTTGTTTTTTCTGGCTCTTGGATTTGTTTTCAAGGCTGGCTGAGCGCCTCAATGAAAAAATCCGTTTGGTGCCAAATTCAATTGGGTGATCTGCTCAGGTGAAAAGCCGTGGCGAAGGAGTTCGAAGTCTTTTAGCTGCACTTGTGCAACATCACCACTGCCGATCACATGATAGAAACTGCCACTTGCTGTAATGATTAATCGTTTGTTAGGAATAATCATTTAAATCTTTGATGTACCGATAGCTTCTCGGTGCAAATCGGTAAGTCTCATCTTTTCACGTACTACTTCAATGCCAGCAAACAGCTTGACTATGTAACAGGAAGTAAAAGCTACGATTTTAGTTACGATGACAAAGGCAACGTTACAGACAATGGCAAACGAGGCTTTGTTTATAATACAGCAGATCAGCTGGTAGAGAGTGATGGTTACTCCTATACGTATGATGGGTAATAATAAGCGGGTAAAAGAAGTCGGCTCGACAGGCATAAGCTATTCGTTTTATGCAAGTAATGGTAAGTTAATGTACCGCCAAGTAAATGGTGATCATGTAGATTATTACTATTTAGGTGGAAAGCTGATTGCGAAGAAAAAAGGGGCGGCAGTAATGCAAGGAGCTAAAACTCTTTACCCAAGGATGAGAGTGGGGACATCAGTTGGTAAGCCGAAGGTTAAAGTTAATAAAGATGGGCAGTATATTGTCGACTAGTACACACGTTTATTACAACCGTATAGCACTGTTGCATATATTATTTTTAGTAGTGCTATACGTGATTGTTGATGGTTTTATAATTAACTATGGTACAGATCAAAGTGCTTTCTCTAAGGGATTTTACTCAAAAATTGTGCTGAGCATTCTGTATTTGATAGGTAGTAAGGATAAAAGTACTATCAAGCGAACTGATAATTCAATTGATGCTGCATTTCATTTTTCAGTATTTGTACTGTGCATTTGGATGGGAGCAGCAAGTTTTGTGTTGGAAGGCGTCAGTATCAGTCGGATTGTAGGTATCTTTTTAATCTTTGGAGGTCTTGCAGCATTTAACTTGATTGATGAGCTTTTAAAAGTTATTAGATCAAAAAAGACATCCCCATCCATTTTATCGTATGCCACAGAGGCCGCATTAAAAATATCTTTATTTTCAGTGTTTTGCTTAGCATTTTTTTTCTTAGTAGTGGGCGAATGGGTTTGGGAACTAAAGCCTTTTTATGAATGGTAAGGGTCATATGATTTTGCCTTAGCTTTAAGTTCTCTAAAATCATTTTAAATTCTCAGTTCAAGGAGTGAACAATACGGTTAGACAGAAGTAGTAAATTAGTTTGTCAGAAATGCGATTTTTGACAATTTATATTAAGTCCAAAGCCTCGTACTCGCGGGGCTTTATTTTTCTGGTTTGTTGATATTAAAACTCTAATTTTAAAAAATATTGTGTTTGAGGGATCATTGTCCAATAGTTGGCTGTAAATTTATAGGGTTGTAGTTCGTACTAATTTATATGCAGGCACGATACTATGATCCAGTTATCGGGCGTTTTTATTCGAATGATCCCTTAGGATTTCGTGATGTTCATAGTTTTAACCTTTATGCTTATGCGAATAATAATCCATACAAATACACGGACCCTGATGGTAATAACCCTGTTGCGATAGGGAGATTTGTTACTCCTCCTCCAATAATACAACCCACCTCAAGCGGTGTTGGTCAGTCAACACAGCCTGCATATATTACTAGTGGAGGAAGAAATTCCGAAAGAACTGATAGGTTCGGAAATTTGGTGTTTAATGAATCGTCAGAAGGAGGTATCCGAGGTCAGAATGGTAGATCGACAGACGACCCCGTAGATATGGAAGAAGATTTGGCGGGACAAGAAATATTAGGTGATTTTGCTAGCGGTGGCGGTAACGATATTAGTGAAAAAATGGGTGATAAAGCACGTTATGGCGAAAATGGCACTCACGACAAGCTTACAGGCAGCAAAGAACACTCCGATGGAACAAAAACAGAAGTGCATGGAGATAGGGATAGAAAAACAGGCGAGCTTTCAGGTACTAAGTTTAAGGATGCGCCTGACAATAGTAAAAGCCGAAATGAAATATATCCATAATAGTAGGTTCTGAATATGAGAGTGAAGTTACGTGAGAATAAAGTCTCTAAAATTATTAGAACAGATGCAGCTTATAATGTTTACGCTGTGTATATTTCCGAGAAAAAAACTGAGTTTATGGTTATGACAGAGTTACATTCATTTCCTATGGCGATCGATAGATCTGATGTAGATATTATTGATAATAGAATTTCTGGTGCGTGGGTTTATGGAAGCGATAATGGTTCTTCAAAAAATGTAATTTTGTCCTTTCCTGAATGGGCAAACGATTCATACTTTTACCAAAACCTTGTAGAGAGTAATGGG
This sequence comes from Pseudoalteromonas sp. 68 DY56-GL68, assembly GCF_041414825.1. Lineage (NCBI taxonomy): Bacteria > Pseudomonadati > Pseudomonadota > Gammaproteobacteria > Alteromonadales > Pseudoalteromonadaceae > Pseudoalteromonas > Pseudoalteromonas sp. 68 DY56-GL68. Next base: position 647,270 of record NZ_JAOCZL010000006.1, on the reverse strand, counting down.
GATGCTGGGAGTATATTCAGAGCATACCAACATGAATTGGAAATGGAATTTGCAGATAGTGATATTTCGATATCTGCGGTTATTTTGCAAGATAGTTGGATTCAATGTCCCAAATGTGGTGAAGCTTGGGAGTTGAATAAGGGGGGGGAAGCTATAGAATGTCCCAAATGCGACTCTAAATTGCTAAACCCTTTTGTTTGATTTGCTTATATGAACGTGGAGCTTCGTACTCGCGGTGCTCTTATGGGTAACAGCGAGAAGGTGGCACCAATGCTCGAAGAAAAGGTGAATGATATGAGTCAATGATGTATGGATTTCCCTAATGACGATAGAGTTGAGCAGCAATAAAAATGAGTGACATAATCCTTGAACTCAATGAAACAAAAGACTACTTCTATGCAAACATAGCCCCTTGTTCGAATTTGATTGTGAGAGAAGTTCGTTGGGGTAACTTTAGTAGTGCGGTTCTTTTGTCACGTTACACTGGTGTCGAAAATTCAGATCTCGATAATCATGTATCTAAGCGCATTAAAAGCGATAGTATTGAAGCTTCTCCTAACAGTGATCAAATATTATTGGAATGGATGAATGAGAATGGATTAAGTCTTTTCACAAAGGATTTTGCTTTTGACAAGCCCGTTAATAAAGCTATAGAGGAAACTGATTTCGCTATACTTGAAGACGAGCTTTTTTATAAGATATATAATGGAAACGAGAGAGCTGAGCTATTATTATAATTAGCAAAGTCATGGTGTTTTTTTGGATTTCTAGTCGAGGATTTCCCTGCTCGTTTAAGTCAGCAATCAATCTCAGGTATTGTAATGGGGGTTCATAAATTGGATTCTTACTTAGTTGTTAAGTAGCTAGGAAGTATGCTTTTTATTAAATCCAAAGCCTCGCAGTCGCGGGGCTTTATTTTTTCTGGAGGAGCTGGCTTGGGCTTTTGTTTCAAGTGAACAGTGGCTCAATGAAAAAATCCGATTGGTGTGATAGATCATGCTAATACAGAAAATGGCATTGTTCATGGTTTCAATTGATATGCTTACGCAAATAATAACCCGTACAAATTTACTTGGAATTAAAATTAGTGAAAATGGAGTAGAAAATGTATCTGGACAACCCAACTCCGCAAATGGAAGTATTGGACTTCCCAGAGTTTGCTAGACACTCAACTAGCGAGTTTTTTAATGCTTAAACTATTTGAGGAGTTGATTAGACAACAAACAACTTAAACACATGTATAAAATTTTTATTTATTATAAAAACGTAAGTTCAGGTAAGGTTGGCATTAATGAAAGCGTTGATACAAAGTGCAGCTTTAAATTTAGCGGTGTTAATGATTAGTGCGCTTGTACTTTCATTTTTAATATTTAATTGGTTTAACTCTCTATTATTTGCTTCCTTGTTTTTTATTGGTTTTTGGGGGCTGATTTACTTTTATCCAAAAGGTGGGCGAAAAGTGAGGCGGGTTGCTGTCGATAAGATCGCAACTCAACTGATTGTCCAGAAGGAAATAAAGCCATTTTTATGTATGTCTAATTGGCTCAAAGGGGTCGGAGTTTTGTCAGATACTAATCAACCCATGTGGGTTAGTGTAAATGAGGAGGGAATTTTATTATATTTTCTTTGCTATCGGAAAAAACCGCCTGTTTTATTGCCTTGGGATAATATCTTCAGTATTAAACTGGCAGAAAAAAATGGGGAAAGTTATGCAAGCTTATCTATAAACCACTTCAATGATAATTTTTCTGTTCCATGGCAAAAAAGTTTTGATATACCAGAATATGTGAAAAAGAGTTAAGCAATGTATTTCAATTATTTTAAAAAAAGGGCGATAAAACAATATTTGACAAAGCTACCAAAACTTCTGAAAAAAGATTATGGAAGCTTTAATGGTTGCACCCCAAGTCAAATAGAAGCAACAATAACCAGACATAAGTTGAATCAAAAATACTCGTATCTTGCTTGTTTTATGTTTGTTGATAGGCAGTCATTTGAGTCTAGTAGGTTTGGAACTCAATACGATTATCAAGAAATTGAAAAAGAATATGTGAGTAGTTCTCCTAGTTCAAATTCTATGTTGAGTAACAGTGTTGATTTCATAGGGGGAGACGGGGGAAATGATTTGGGAGGAAGTGGAGATTAAAAGCACATCGACCGGTATGTGTAATTCCATAAGTTTGCTTAAAACTTTTACAATTTAAAAGCCCATCTAATCAATACTAGATGGGCTAACATTAATTAAAAAGTAGCTCGTACGCTAAGTGCGTAAATACGGTCAGTCGTAAAGCTTAGGGCATCTGTGCGGGTGCCTGCTTGGTCCATTTGATATTCTGTTTTAGTTTCTGTGTCGAGTAAATTACTTGCTTCGAAACCAATTTTCCAATGTTCATTTAGCGTGTAGTAAATACTCGCATCCATCATGCCTGCTGGTTTTACATAGGCTGGCACGTACTCTTCTGACTCTCTTAAGGTCAACAGGTATTCTGAGCGCCAAGTATAAGCTAGACGAAACGAAATGTTTTCGTACTCGTACATACCGACAATATTCATGTTTTGGTCTGAGTAGCCTTGAAGTGGCAAACCACTAAATACACGGAATGTATTTCGGTTGTCAGTGATTGGGTTACCGTTTTCATCAAACCCGAGTGTGCCGGTCGATACTTCATTGGGATCTTCTAAGCCGTTTTGGTCGATGTAGGTGTAGTTAAATTGTAAACCAAGTCCGCTCCATGCACCTGGCAACATATCGTAAAATTGAGAGTAAGCGAATTCAGCACCACGAATAGTACCTGAACCTGTATTGGCTGGTCCGTAGGCCGAAATTGCATAGTCTTCGCCATTGAAGTTTGCATTTAAATCAAATGCACGGCTGCGAATTATGTCGTCGAGTCGCTTATGGAATAAACCAACAGTAACGTAACCGGCAGGGGCAAAATACCACTCAGCAGAAAGGTCTGTATTGATTGACTTTTCAGGTTTTAAATTGGGATTGCCAGATAGGGCTGTCAGTTCAATATCATCCAAAGCTACAACAGGATTATTAACTTCGTCATAATCAGCGCCAGGGGTTTGTAAGCGGCGAGTATAATCAAGGTTTACGATGTTTATATTTCGGGTATCAATCAGGTTAGGGAAGTAAAGTGCTTTAGAGGCACCAAAACGAATAACCACATCATCTGTTAATGCCACGCTAAAGTTAAAACTTGGTAGAACGGTACTGTAATCAGTGCCTTCGACTGTACTTAAAGTAGACTCCCCAGTTGCAATATCGTAGTAGCGTTTATATTCAGGTTGTTGCATTACTTCATTTAGTGAGGTGCCAGGCTCGCCACGCTTTATTTCCATGGGTTGTACAAATGCACCGGTTGACTCTAATTGGTAGTTCACGTAACGCAGGCCTACATTACCTACAACAGGTAGGTCTTGAACGAGAAAATCAAAGTCTGCACGCACATAAAACTCGCTACGTTTTTCATTGGTTGAGCTAATATTATGAGCTGCAAACGGACCTTCAACACGGTTAGGTTTGTCTTCATAAGGCACATAGGTGCCACTGCAAACACCGTTATTGGCTGCGCTATTGGTAGCATTATGCCAACCATCCTGGCAGCCTTGACGAAGTGAGTCAGCGTAATTTTTTACCAGATCCATACTAGGGAAAAGGAAGCTATTCACATCGCCTTGCAGTACTTGGCCATGATAATAGTCTGAAAAATCAACACGCTCGAACAGTTCAGGGCGGTTAATAGCTGCTGCAGCATTTCGGTCTGCTTGTATCCATGGCGTGCCGATTGCCGACCAGCCTTCATAAGCAGTATCGCGTACCGTTAGGTCTTTATCTGAGTAGTAGGCACCAGCTTGCACACTGGTAAAGCTACCATCAAGTTCGTATTTAAAATCTAATTTATAGCTGTTTGCTTTAGCGGTATTGTGCTCTTCTTGCTCCATACCACTTCCTAGAAAAGTATTCGGAACGGGTCCGTCCCAATCTTCATTGGGTGACCAGCCCGCAGTTAAAATATTATCACTTAAAAATTCAACGCTTGGTCTTGAGCCTCGTGTATCAAGGTAATAAGGAAGTACCGCATGAACATGGTTTCCTCGAGTTTGTGCCGACATACTGTAGTTATGGACTACTTTTTCAGAATCGACGTGCTGGTAATCAAACTCCATGCTTAATCTGTCTGTTGGTTTGAGCTTTAAATTAAATGAAGTGTCTTCAACGGTATTTTCATTATGGTTCCAGCGACTACGGTAAAAGAATGGGGTTTCAGGGCTAACACCAAGTACAACTCCCGACGTAACAAAGTTATCGTCTACCGTGAGCGGGTAGCCATTCTCGCTATCATCTTGCCAGTTTTGAGAAGATCCCATGAAGCCTTTAAAACCTTGTGCGGCCTGACCCAATTGTCTTTCATTCCATTCTAAAGAAGCTTTTGAACGAATATGCTCAACGGTTGCAATAATTGTGTCATCACTATTTGCCCATTGAAAGGAGGTTGTTAAGCCTTTTCTTTTGCGATCATTTTCTGCTGTGCTCATATGAATAGCTACCGGTACATGCCACGTGCTACCAGTAGGTTGTCCTGGCAGTGCAGGGCCATCTACGGGTGAATTTGGATCAACCCCCGTAATACCTCCCCACTGGTCAAGAGTAGGCATAAATGAGTCACCACGAGAGTGGTAGTTTCCTAAGCCAACACCGTCACCACGGGTTTTATATTCACTCGATGAAACCGCAATTAAGAAACCAAATTTACCTGCTTGTGTTTCCCAGTTATCTGAAAAGAGCGCAGAGAAAGAGGGCGTGGTTTCTTCTCTAAAATCGCCATAATTTGCTTTGGCATTAAATGATATTAACTGATCTGTAGAATCAAAAGGTTTTCTTGTAATGAGGTTTACGGTACCTGCAACAGCACCTGCTGTTAGGTCGGCGGTTTGGTTTTTTACAACTTCCACTGCGCCTAATAACTCCGCAGGAAAGTCTTCATAGCTTAGCCCGCCAGAAGAGTTCGCGCTAAACGCATCTCTGCCATTGACCTCAGAACGAACACGGTCTAGGCCACGAACAAGTACGCCAGTTCCTTCATCAGCATAATGTTTAGGATCGTCTGAAGACGCAAATCGTTCGATGGTCACACCGGGAACACGCTGTAATGCCTCTGTAACCGATTTGTCAGGTAGCGCACCAATATCCGACGCGGTTATGACATCTTTAACCGTGTCAGCGTAACGTTTAAGGTTTTGCGCACTAAAAATGCTTCCCTTAATACCAGAAACCTCTATTACTTCCATTTGCTCATCTTTTTCATTAATGACACCGCTGTCATTTTGTGGCGCATTTTGCGCAAAAACAGACAATGAGCTTAGGCTCAATAGAGCGGTAGAAATGGCAAGGCTGAGCTTGGTGCGTTTATTACAGTAAGTAGTTATGTTGTTCTGAGATGCCGACATGTTTATAGTCCTTTGATTTTTATTATATTTACTTTGTTGCATGGTAACGATTTTAGGCATAACTACAGACTATGCCTGTCTGTGAAAAAAACGCGATACTAAGTAACATTGTTTTTATATTCACCTGTTAATTTTTAACATGAATTTCAAAAAAGTAAATATTATGATCATAATTTCTTATTAGGCACTCGATTTTCGAATTAAAAATAAACCTCTCAGAGCGAGAGCATCCAAAAGAGCATTGTTATCAGTTGCTTGGTTTTATGGGGGAAATATAGCTAGAAACGATTATATGGTTTTTATAAATAAAGGGTTTGCTGCTGGTTAATATGTGTGTTCCTTATTTAGGCTATTTTCTAATAAAAACATAGTTTTATTGAAATTTTTGTCATTTTTTTATCAATCTTTGTCTATAATATTTTTCGTACTGAATTTATTAATGGATACGAAAAATTGACTATTAAACAAAAACTTTATGCAATGTTTGCCGCTGTGTTGTTTTTAATGTTGGGGTTGGGTGTGTACGCTTCATTTTCATTAAAATCTCAAGCAACACAAACAGACATAATGTTAAATCTCACATTTGCAGATGCAAGTTTATATACATCACGACTGGCTCAAGCTGATTATATGATTCAGGAAAACCCTGATTTCACCAAAAAAGTATTGAGCGAAGCGCAAGAAGCAATTAGCACATTGAATGCGGCTAAAAGCCAAATGGCAGTTGAGCAGAGTGTGACTCAAGTCAATACAATAAAACAGGGAATTAACGATTTCACGCAATTGTTTGAACGTTTCGTATCCGCTAAGAAAAAACAAATCAATGCGCGCGATGAGGTTAACCAAGCAGCTCATTCTGTCATCAATGGCATCGACGAGACGCTAAACAGCATTGAGCAATACTTTTCAACCAATCAATCCGACTTTTCGGAGTTTGGTCGTTTTTTAAAAGCCAAGCAAGTACGGGATGATTTTGCAGAAATTCGTGTCAATGTGTGGCGTTATAATACTGCACCTACTAAGCAACTAGAGAGCGATATTTCTAATCAAATTAGCCAACTTAAAAGTAATGTTAATAGTCTAAAGAAAATAATGCTTGCTGCCAGTACACAAGCCTTACTCAATGATTTATTGGATGATATAGCTCATTATTATCAAGTGTTTAAATCGACAGTTGCTACTTACGATGAATTAAACACTATTCAAGCTGATATGCTACGCGTTGCTAACAGCGCTTCAGAGGCAGCATCAAAACTTGTTGAAGAAGAACAAGTGATTGCCAGTGAGCGAGAAAACGCCGTGCAGTTGATAATGGCTATTGTTGTTATGATTGCGTTTGCCATTGCGATATCTGTTGGCTGGTGGATTATTCGCAGCATTATGGGGCCGTTAAATCTGTCTATTGATTTTGCATCTCATATAGCGAAGGGGGATCTGAGCCAAACTATTCAGGTTACAGGCAGCGATGAGTTTAGCCAGTTAAATACCGCGTTGAGCGAATCGGCGAATGCGTTACGTAATGTTGTTGATCAAGTTGTTCAAGTTACCAAGGAAATAGAAGCATCAAGTTGCCAAATAACAAATTCAGTATCGGGCGCAACAGATTCTGTTTCTCAACAGCAACTTGAAACAGACATGGTCGCAACTGCTATAAACGAAATGGCTGCCGCTGCGTTACAAATTGCACAAAGTGCAAGTGGGGCTTCACAAACAAGCCACAATGCAGAAGAGGGCGTAGAACAGTCTAAAGCTGTGGTTGGCCAAACCGATGTTGCAATGAGTGAGCTTGCGGATGCGTTATTAAATGCGATGGAAGTAGTCACAAGTTTAAGCTCAAATACAGCTAACATTGAAGGGATATTAGATGTGATCCGCAATATAGCAGATCAAACCAATCTACTTGCCTTGAATGCAGCCATTGAAGCGGCCCGTGCCGGTGAGCAAGGGCGCGGTTTTGCGGTAGTTGCTGACGAGGTACGCACGCTGGCACAGCGCACTCAAGACTCTATTAGTGAGATCACCAACATTATCGAAGCAATCAAGCTTGGTGCTGACAATGTCGTTGATGTTATGAAAACATCAAATGAAAAAGGGCAAATGGTTGCAGCTTTAACAAATGATTCGACCGCATCACTTGAGAAAATTGTGTATTCGATTAACGATATCGTTGAGGCCAATAATCAAGTTGCCGTGGGGGCTGAAGAGCAGTCATCTGTTGCCGCAGAAGTCGATGCGAATGTTGTGAAAATAAAGGCGCTTGCGGATGATAACGCATCGAGCTTAAGTGATATCAGCAAACAAACGCGACTACTCGAAAATCAAACACAAGCTATGGTTAAACTTATAAGTTTCTTTAAGGTTTAAGCCTACTAAAAATGGAGCAATGCTGGGTGTTTCTAGCATTGCCCCAATTCAGCATATTCTAATATAACAGCCCACACCCATTCGTTATTTACTTTTCGATATTTAAAGCCTAAAAACTAGCGCCCTTCATTCTAATCAGGGTAGACTATAAATCGGTACTGATACTAATCTGCAAAAATACTTAATCATTTTAGAGGGTTAATTTTACGCTCACTGCGTTAAAAGTTGCAGATTGCTCTTGCATGAAAGTAGAACAATGCAGCAGTAATTGCTAAGAACAACCCTATAAAAATTATGAAAAAGGGGTAAAAAATGTACATAGGAAAAAACAAGGTTAGGCGTATGCTCATTAAGTTAACATTAGGCTTATCTTTAATGACAATGTGTTTGAGTTTTAAATTATCTGCAAACGAAAACACACCCGTTACAGAGCAAAGGTCTCAAGCGATAAAAGAAATTGTTCAACAAAGTACTATTCCACAACTCATTCAAGCGATGAAAGCTAATCAGCTAACTTCAACTGAATTAACACAATTTTTTATTCAACAAGTAGAGACACTTAATCCGCAACTCAATGCAGTGATTGCAATGAATCCAAACGCTTTAGGTATTGCAAAGCAACTGGATGAAGAGTTAAGTAAAGGGAAAATACGTGGTCCTCTACACGGCATACCTCTGTTAATAAAAGATAACATTGAAACTAAAGAGATGGCGACAACGGCAGGCTCGTTGGCATTAAAAGATAACTTGACACATAGAGATGCGCCGATTATCGCCAAGCTTAGAAATGCAGGTGCCATTATTTTAGGTAAAACAAACTTAAGCGAATGGGCTAATATGCGTTCCGAGCGTTCATCGTCTGGGTGGAGTGCGACTGGTGGCCAAACACGTAATCCTCATGATTTAAATCGTTCTACATGTGGTTCTAGTTCTGGCTCTGGTGCAGCTGTTGCGGCATTTTTAAGTGTTGCAGCGATTGGCACTGAAACCAATGGCTCAATTACTTGTCCGTCTTCTGCAAATGGGATTGTTGGTATCAAGCCCACAGTGGGTTTGTTAAGTCGCACTGGTATTGTGCCAATTTCACATACGCAAGATACCGCAGGCCCTATGACTCGCTCTGTGGTTGATGCGGCTATTTTACTTTCAGTGATGCAAGGTGTTGATGATAAAGACGCTGCAACAAAAATAGCCAAAGAGCGTATGAACGATGACTATATGCCTGAAACTTCAAAACATTCTCTAAAAGGAAAACGCTTAGGCGTGCTTTATGCTGCGCCACTCGTTCATGAGCACGTTGAGTTACTTTTCAATAAGACTAAAAAAGTCCTTGAAAAAGAGGGAGCGGTATTAGTGGAGGGGTTATCGACAGAGCCTTATGCTAATTTTTATCAAGATAGCTATGATGTATTGCTGTATGAATTCAAAGCGTCGTTAAACGACTACCTCGCTCAATTACCAAACGAGTACAATACACTGACACTGAAAAAATTAATCGAATTTAATCAAACACACGCAGCCCTCGAAATGCCTTATTTTCAACAAGAGATATTTGAAAAGTCTCAGAAAAAAGCCAAGTTAACTGACCCAAGTTACATAAAAGCATTGCAAAATATTCACCAAGCGACCAGAGAAGACGGCCTAGATAAAATGCTCAAGGAGCATGACCTCGATGCCATTATTACCGTAACTTTAACGCCCGCTTGGTCAATAGACCGCATTAATGGCGATCACTTTACTGGCAGCTTTTCTAGTTTTCCTGCTGTTTCGGGGTACCCTCATTTAACTCTGCCAATGGGGAAAGTGCATCATATGCCTGTTGGGCTATCTGTTACAGGTGGCTCATTAAGTGAGAAAGAATTAATAGCGATTGCTTATCGCATAGAGCAGTTAATTGGTTATAAATACTAGAGTATCCCTTGAAAATAATTTTCAAGGGATACCTTAAGTAAGCGTATTTAGCTGCTATGACGCTGTTTAGGCACCTTGATTTTGAACAGCATAGTGTATAGAACAGGCACGACGATAAGCGTAAGTACTGTCGCAAAACCTAGACCAAACATAATGGTTACTGCCATTGATTGGAAGAACACATCAAATAACAGTGGGATCATCCCTAAAATGGTGGTGATTGCAGCCATAGCAACAGGACGAACACGACTCACGCCTGAATCGAATACCGCTTTGTATGGTTCTTTGCCACTATCTAGTTCAATATTTATTTGATCAACCAAGACGATACCATTTTTAATTAACATACCGCTTAAGCTGAGTAAGCCCAGTAGAGCCATAAAGCTAAAAGCCGCATTCATTAGTAATAAGCCTGCGCTCACACCAACAATGGCAAGCGGCACGGTTGCCCAAATTACGAGAGGCTGCTTCACTGAGTTGAATAACAATACAGTAATGGCAAACATAGCTAGATAGCCAAGCGGCAATGAGCCAAAGATTGCTTTTTGGGCGTCTGTTGATGATTCATATTCACCACCCCATTGCAGCTCATAACCACGTGGTAAATCAATAGCTTCTATATCTTTACGGACACGGGCGAACAGCTTGGCTGGGGTTTCATCGCCAATAACATCATGATCAGCCATGACTGTAATAGTTCGTTTGCGATCGCGACGCATGATGAGGCTGTCTTCCCACTCAACCACAAAGTCATCAACTACCTGTGTCACTGGCACAAATACACCTAGTACAGGGCTGTAAATTTGTAAGTCACGTAAGCTCTCAACGTTTAAACGCTCTTCCGCAGGTGAGCGAGCAATGATAGGTAGCATTTGTGTGCCATCTTTATAAACACCAACTTGCTTGCCTGATAAGCTGGTGAGTAGTAGCTGGTCTAGATCAGATTTGGCAATACCCAAGCGACGCGCTTTTTGCTCGTTAAACTGTGGGCGGATAAGTTTCGAACGTGCTCGCCAATCATCACGAATATTAAATGCACCTGCATCTTGATGCAGTATATCTTTAGCCTGCTTAGCCAATTGACGAAGTATGACAGGATCAGCACCCGAAAAACGCGCTTCAATTTTAGCATCAGTCGACGGGCCAATTTCCATGCGCTTAACCTTTAGTTGAGCGTCAAGCACATGTTTGTGTTGATAATCTCGCACCTTCTCGATCATGGTTGTAACGGCTTCTCGATCTGTTACGCGAATAATCAATTGCCCATAGGCTGGGTATGATTTTTCAGGTGCGTAGGTCAACATGAAGCGCGGCGCACCTTGGCCCACCGTGGTGGTGATTTCCTCAACTAGCGGGTCTGCTTGTAAGAATTTTTCAAGCTTAGCAACACCGTCTATCGTACTGCGTATATCAGTACCTTGTGTTTGCCAGTAATCAACATAAAACATCGGTGTGTTTGATGCTGGGAAGAATGATTGCTTTATAAACTTAAAACCAAACACCGCACTCACTAACATCACAACCATCAGTAAAAGGGTGGTTTTCCGATAACGCATAGAGGTATGAAGAACACCCTTATAAACGTTGAAAATGACACCTTGGTAGGGGTCTTCGTCATGGTGCGGTTCTTTCTCTTTGGCTTGTTTAAACATTAAGTCAGCAAAGAAAGGAGTGAGGGTAATTGCAGTAATCCAACTGAGTAATAATGAAATAAAGAGCACCCAGAAAAGGCTTCCGGCAAATTCACCACTTGCATCTGAGCTCAAACCAATCGGAGCAAATGCAGTGATAGCAATAACCGTTGCACCTAACAAAGGCCATTTTGTTTGATTAACAATATTGGTTGCGGCTTGTAGTTTTGTTTGCCCGCGCTTTAGGTTGATAAGTATGCCTTCGGTGACAACAATTGCATTATCAACCAACATACCGAGTGCAATGATTAACGCACCTAGTGAAATACGCTGTAAATCGATGGCAAATAACTTCATAAATATGAAAGTACCTAGCACGGTCAAAAGCAAAATAACGCCAATTAAGACACCACTTTTAAAGCCCATAAAGAGCAGCAGCACGACAATTACAATGGCAACAGCTTCAAGTAAGCTGATAATAAAGCCACTGACAGACTTTTCAACTTCAGCAGGTTGATTATATACACTGTTAATTTCCATACCATGGGGGCGTTGGTATTCTAGTGAAGCTAAGTGCTCATCAATGTTCATGCCTACATCAACAACGTTAACGCCTGAGCTGAAAGACACACCTACCAATAAAGCCTGTTGTTGATTGTAGCGAATGATGTTGGTGGGGACTTCGGCGTATTCGCGAAACACGGTTGCTACATCACCTAGGTAAATAAGCTCGTTTTCACCTGGCTTTGAAATAAGCAGGTTTTCAAGCTCTTTAACATCTTTAAATTCACCTGTTGGGTGTAAGCGAATTGATTCATCACCGACACGTACTTTACCCGCATTAGAGACGCTATTTTGAGTCTGTAACAGTTGATAAATACGGTTTGGTGAAATGCCGAGTTGGGCAAGTTTACGCGTAGAGATTTCGACCATCACTTGGGCTTGTTGTTCACCGCCTACGGTCACTTTGCTTACACCCTCGACTAGTACAAGTTCGCGTTTTAAATAATCAACGTAATCCTTGAGTTCATCATAAGAATAGCCGTCACCGGTTACGGCGTACATCACACCGTATACATCCCCAAAATCATCCATGATCTTGCTTGGGTATACCCCTGATGGCATTGAGGATGCTTGATCATTAATTTTTCGGCGCAGTTCATCCCAAATTTGACGTAGGTCTTGTTTGCGATAACTACTTTTCATCTCAACGGTTATTTGCGACTTACCAGGAGATGAAATACTTGTTACATAATCAACATAGGGGAGTTGTTGAATGGCATTTTCTATAGGGAAGGTGACCTCTTCTTCAACTTGCTGGGGAGAGGCCCCTGGGTATAGAGTGATCACCATCGCTTTTTTTAAAGTAAACTCAGGGTCTTCAAGCTGTCCTAAGCCAAAATATGCCACTGTGCCACCAATTAGCAGAAACAGGGCAAACATCCAGCTTACGACTTTACGTTCAATGGCCAGTGCTGCAAAACTCATTATAAGCCTCGCTCTTTTTGCCATGGACGAACTTTCATACCTTCTTCTAAAAAGTGTACGCCAGCCGCGACAACTGTTTGGCCTTTTTCAATGCCCGAAAGCACTTCAATTCCATCGCGGTGTAATTGCCCGACTTTAACAGCTTGTTTATGTACTTGGCCGCTATTTTCATCAAAAACCCATACATAACTATTCTTTCCTTCAGGCTCTGTAGGCTCAGAGAAAACCGCTTCAATTGGCAGTAATGTGTAGGCTGATTGTGAGCTAGTGATTTTGCTTAAATCAATATCCACACGACCTGTCATACCTGCAAGTAGGTTAAAATCTTCTGGCACAGGTAACGAAAATACCACTTTATAGGTCAGCGTTGTCGGGTCGGCTTGGGTATCAAACTCTTTTATTGTCAGCTGATAAGATTTATCTGGATAACCATCAAAGACGACTTCTGGTTGGTATTGCACGTCTTTGTCTATACGAGCGATAAGCTTTTCAGGTATTTGGATAACCACATCCATTAAGTCGCGGGTTTCAAGTCGTAAAATATTTTGTTTAGCTTGGATATTCTCAAAGTTTTTCACAAATACTTTTGCGACAGTGCCTGCAAATGGAGCGCGTAATTCACTGTTATCTAGGTTGGTTTTGGCAATTTTCATTGCAGATTCTGCCACTTGTTTATTGGCAATGGCCTGATCTAACTCTGACTGGCTGGCAATGGAGCGGTCAAATAATTTCTGTACACGTTCAAGTTGCGATTCAGCAAGTTCAAAACGTGCTTTACGCTCTTCATACTGAAGTTCGAAATCTTCTGGATCGAGTTTGGCTAAAAGCTCTCCTTTTTCAACATGTTGGCCTGCAAGTGCTGGAAACTCAAGTAACTCTCCGTTAACTCTAAAAGCGAGATAAGAGCCTTGGTTAGCCACAACTTCAGCTGGAAAGCTGCGGATTGCTTGATCTGAGTTACTGTTTATATTGAAAAGTTTAACTGGGCGAACAACTTGTTCAACGTCACTTTGTGCTGCTTGCTCTGTACATGCCGTAAGTAACAAAAACACGCTGCTCATTAATACGGCGGATGCCAATCTCATTGTCTTCTCCATAGATATGAAAGCATAAATTTGATGCAGGATACGCTGCAAAGATATAAAATAAAAATTATTAAATTTTAGAAACATCATTAGTTTTTTTAATGGTTTTGGCGATTAATGAATTTAAATCAATTAACAATTTTAGATGCAATCGTGCAAAGCTCTAGTTTAAGCCAAGCAGCTGTGGCATTACACAAAACACAACCTGCATTGACGCTTGCTATAAAGAAGCTTGAGTCGGAGCTTGGTTTTGAACTGTTAGACCGAAATCAGTATCGCTTAGGTTTAACAGAGAAAGGGCGCATTTTTTATCGTGAAGCACGCCAATTACTCAATGCAAACAGTGAGTTGGCTTCTTTAGCAAAAGAACTTGCGCTGGGTAATGAAGCCAGTTATAGAATTTGCTACGAGCAACTGTGTCATCAGCATAGTTATAATCAAGTGATAAGCGAAACCTTTAAGTGCTTTGCAAGTACTGAGTTTAGTATTTCTTCAGGAAAACGATTTGTGTCTTTAGAGCAAGTCAATAGCTTGCAGGCAGATTTAGGTATTGGGCCATGGTTTGATTTGTTTCATGCAACAGGGGATCTCGAAAGTTTACCGATAGGTAAGTTTGATATTGGTATTGTCAGTGCTCCTCATGTCGTGCCAAGAGAGATTAGTTTTGCCGAGATACAAAATTACCCATGTCTGGCTATGTTTGAAAGTGATCTGAGTTTTGACTCTGACAGACTATCTTACAACCTTGGCTCAGCTTTAATGAAAATAGATGATATTACCAGTGTTAAGTCGTTTTTACTCTCTGGTGCTGGCTGGGCAATGATAAGTCTGCAACATTGTCAGGCTGAAATAGAATCAGGTTTGTTACAGCAAATAAAAATTACGGATAGAGAGCACCAGTTTGGCGCAGAAATTCGCGTGTTTAGGCAACATTCAGTGCATCATGGTCCAGTTGCAAGATCAATTTGGCAAGCCTTTAGTGAGGTAAGTAAAGAATATACGGAGCAAGCCTATGCAACAGGCAACTAAAGAAGAGTTAATTTTTACAATAATAGCCTCTATTCCTTCAGGTAAAGTAGCAAGTTATGGGCAAGTTGCTACGCTTGCGGGTTACCCGCAAAATGCCAGACTGGTTGGCCGCTTATTAAAAGAAATGCCTAGTGATTCAATTATTCCATGGCATCGTGTTGTGAATAGCCAAGGTAAAATCTCTTTTCCAGAAGGGACGAGTAAACACCTTGAACAACGGCAAAAATTAATCAGTGAAGGGGTGAGCTTTAATAAAGCTAAAATCAATATGCGTTTACACCAATGGGATTAAAAAACATATAAACTGATTGATAGGTAGTGACATACACACCCAACAAGTACAAATACGTGCCAAATAGCATGGCTATAGTGGCGTGTTTTAGCACTGTAAAAAAAAGTACCAAGACTGTAAGCAATGCCTCCAGCTAATAACCACCACAAGGCACTGTGATCTAAATTTAAGTACAGGGGGTAGACAAGGGCAAGGGCAAACCAACCCATTAATAAGTAGGTTGCGAGTGATACTTTTTTATTGCCATTTTTTACCGCCAACTTATAAATGACCCCGCCTATTGCTAAACTCCAAATAAATACCAGCGCTGCAATTGCCCACATTCCCGATAATGATATGACGAGATATGGTGTGTAAGTGCCAGCAATTAGTAAATAAATAGCGCAATGATCACATTTTTTATAGATGGCACGCAAACGCTCTTTGGTACTTGCATGGTAAAGTGTTGATGCCATAAAAAGCACCAGCAAACTTGAACCATAAACAATCGCACTGACTGTTGCTGACACAGCTTTTGATTGCGAAATCAAATCCCACAGTACGTAAAAAGCAAATAACACGCCCAAGCTATGAGTGAGTACATTGATTTGTTCTTCTTGACGTGAGTAGGGTAACTGAACAGTCATAAACTCTCTAAAAGTGATTGTAAAAACAATTTCAGTGTACAAGTGTACGCTGAACATATCAACGTTTATTTTTTCGCTAATAGTTAGTCAAAAACATTAAGGTGATTGGTTTTATTAACCAATACTGAATAGAGTGGAAAAATAAAATTAATTAAAAGTCTTTAAAAATTAATTGGTTGTAAAATATTTTCATGCTGGCACAACCTTTGATTAAGTAGTTACGACTAATTACTTAAAGAGACAAGGAATATCATTATGAATAACTCACTTAAACTTACGACAGCTGCGTTACTTGTATTAGGGTCTACTCAAGCAAGTGCGACTGACTTTGAATTAGATATTAGTAACACAATTACTCAATCGCTAAAAAGTTATGTTCAACAAGCGAGTAATGAGCTTAAACAAAATGTGACAAACAGTATTGAATTTGATGCTCAGCAATTACTCAATGAATACATGAGCGAAGAGGTTGTTAAGGAAAATGACAAATCAACCGTTATTGCTAAAGCACCTGTTGTAGAAAATAAGCAGTAAGGAAACACCTAATGAGTAGTGAAATCAGTTTATTTTTACTTATGGTTGCACCCGTTTTGAGTTTACTGAGTGCGTACGCGTCAATCGAATTATTTAGAAACGTTGCACAATGGTTCAACTTTTAATTTATGGGCATAAATGAAGATTTCATGAAATATTGATCGGCAAATGAAAAGCGCACGTAATTAGAGGCATGTGGTATTTTGAATAGTAGACTTTATGAAGCGTGCGATTTTTCCCCTACCGGTTTTTATTCTTCCAGAGGGGGCAACTAAACTTAGAATATTTGAGCAGCGTTATCTTGACATGGTTAAAGAAGCCGCGAAAGATAACACGGGATTTGTGCTTTGTACTTATCAGCACGATACTGAGTTCAACTTGCCTAACCTAGGTTGTTTGATGCAAATTAATGACTTCAATCAAGACGACAGTGGTCAGCTCTTGATAGATGTTTATGCACAAACTGCTGTCACAATTCACAATCCATTCCAAGACAAAAATATGCTTCGTTATGCTGATGTTGAAGCAATAATTGAGCCTGCTTGGTATAAAAAAACACCTTTGGATCAGAACAATGCTTTATTAAGCGAGACGCTTCGTTCAGTGTTTGCTAATCAGCCTGATTTATCTGCACTCTACCCAGCGCCACACTACGATGATTTGGCTTGGGTTGCTGCGCGTTGGCTTGAAATTTTACCTATTTCACTAGTTAAAAAACAACAACTTGCCTTTGAATCTAACTTTGAAAACTTACTCACTTTCCTCCATACTCTAATTAATACAGAATTTACTGATTAATATGATCCGAACCCAGTCTGAATGCGTATTGCTTTTTACGACAATAATTGGATGACATTAAAATGGTAAGTCAACAACTTCAAACAGGTTGTAAACCTAAAACAGGTCAATTTACTGCCATGCCAGAGACACCGAGCAAAGAGCTTGCTGATTCGCTATTCGCTGTTGCCACTTCCCGTGACAAGCGTGCATTTGCTTTTCTTTTCCAATATTTTTCGCCAAAAATAAAGCGTTTTGGAATCAAACAGTTTGGTTCTGAGGCTCAAGCTATGGAATTGGTACAGGAAACGCTCACTTCGGTTTGGAGAAAGGCACACTTATACCATCCAGAAAAAGGTGCTGCGACAACGTGGGTATACACAGTGATGCGAAATGCATCTTTCGATATGCTCAGAAAAATGAAAAGCAGCAAAGAAGAGTGTATTAGTGAAGATATTTGGCCGCTTATTGACGAAGCTGAGTCTGGGCAACATGAGTTCAGCGATCACCTTGAAGATAAGCAAATTAAACAGTATCTAGATCGTTTACCACAAGCTCAACGTGAAGTAGTGCGTGGCGTTTATTTTCAAGATATGTCACAAGAGCAACTTGCAGAGCATTTAAACATTCCCGTAGGTACGGTGAAGTCTCGACTTCGTCTAGCCTTGCAGAAGTTACGCAACGAAATGGGAGAGCAACATGATTAAGCATCATCCGAGCAACGAATTATTAGTGCAATTTAGTGAGGGCAATTTGCCGGCTACGCTAAGTGTCGCGGTTGCTATTCATGTTGAGATGTGTCCTGTTTGTCAAAAGCAACTCGCTACACTTGAAGCTAAAAATGCAAACACTGCATTTGAAGACGTCGTTAATGACAATGACATTTGCTTTGATCAAATTATGTTCGACAACATCACCTCGGATGAGAGTGTTGATGAAGTATATGAACAACCGGCTATCAAAGTAGAGGTGAAGGGAAGAGAGTACACCTTACCTAGAGCGCTAACTCGCATTGGGCACAGTAGCTTTATGCAAATAGGTAAATTAGCACGTTCACGAATTGCATTGGATGATGGGGCGCTCAGAGCAAGTCTTTTACATATCGACGCCGGTGGTGAAATTCCAGAGCACACTCACACAGGTTTTGAGCTAACCTTATTACTTGATGGTGAGTTTAGTGATGAAGATGGCAGTTATGTACCAGGAGATTTTATGCTGCTGGATGGACGCCATAACCACACACCAAAAACGGCTGAAGGGTGTTTGTGTTTTACAGTGGTAAGTAGTGCGCTGCATTTTAACAAAGGTATTAGCAAATTACTTAACCCAATTGGTAATTTAATTTATTAGGGATCCTATGCTGCAATCAACAATTAAAATAGGTATTAGTGCCTGTCTTGCTGGCGATAAAGTTCGTTTTGATAGTGGTCATAAAAAATCTAACTTTTGTATGGACGAGCTCGCTAACCATGTTGAGTATAAGAAGTTTTGCCCTGAAGTGGCTGTCGGATTACCTATTCCACGACCAACCATCCGCCAAGTGAGAGTGGGTGACACAATTAAAGTTTGTCGCCCTGACGGCACGGGAGACGTAGGACCAAAACTTACAGAATACGGAAAGCGAGTTGCTACAGAGCAAACAGCTGAGTTAAGTGGTTTTGTTTTTTGCGCCAAAAGCCCTAGCTGTGGTATGGAGCGTATCAAAATTTACAACGAACAAGGCACAGGTAACACCTCTGAAGGTGTGGGCTTTTTTGCTGAGCAAATAATGGCGCATAATCCACTATTGCCATGTGAAGAGAACGGGCGCTTGAACGACATGCATTTACGAGAGAATTTCGTCATGCGTGTATACACTTACAAACATTGGCAAACGCTAAATGAACAACCTTTAACCGTGCATCGTTTGACCCAATTTCATGCTCAGTATAAGTATCTTTTGATGGCTCACAACTACGAAGCATACCGTAATTTAGGCAATTTACTGGGCACATTTGATGGTCACGACATTCAAGCATTAGCAAGTGATTACATCCTTGGTTTGATGACAGCTTTGAAAAAGCCTGCTTCTCGCAAAAATAATGCGAACACGCTTATGCACTTGCAAGGTTATTTTAAAAAGTCACTCTCTAAGATTGAAAAGCAAGAGTTACGCGATGCAATAGACGAGTATCGGCAAGGGTTAGTGCCACTGTATGTGCCATTAACGCTGATAAAGCATCACCTCAAAGTTCATCCAAATGAATATCTAAGTCAACAAGTGTACTTAGACCCTTATCCGAACGAACTTAAACTACGCTACGGAATTTAATGAACACACTATTCTGGTTTAGGCGCGATTTGCGCCTTTTTAATAACGACGCTCTGTATCAAGCGAGCGAGAATGGCTGCCGACATGCTGTATTTTTTATAACTGAAAAGCAGTGGCAAGCCCATGATGTCGCTGATATTCAGCTAGATTTATTAAAACGCAGGCTTGCCTTTTTAGGCGAGTTATTAGCAACTAAAGGTATAAAGTTGCATCTCATTGATGCTGGAGACTATGCCGGTTGCGTTGAGAAACTAGCCGATTTTTGCGAAGAAAATGCAGTAAAAAATGTTTACGTTAATAACGAGTATGAGCTAAATGAAGTTGAGCGTGACCGTGCCTTTGTAGATAAAGCCGACAGCCTTGGGGTTTCATTTTACACTTATGATGGTGATGTGATTGCCCCCCCAGGTAGTATCAAAAACCAAAGTGGTGAGATGTTTAAGGTTTATACTCCATTTAAAAATGCTTGGCTTAAAGAGTATCAAGATACACATTTCTACTTTGCTGAGCCGCCTAAAATGCATGACAAAATCGAGTGGCAAGAAAGTAAATTACTCAAGTCAGATGGAAGCTCGCAAAAGTGGCCCGTTGATGATGAGACCTTAAGTCATGTTTGCGCCCGCTTTATAGATGAAAAGCTTGCCTCTTATCAAGAGCAGCGAGATATCCCCAGCATTAAAGGTACATCAGGTCTGAGTCCTTATTTAGCGTTAGGTATTATCAGTGTTCATCAGCTTCTTGCGCTGATTCAACAGCGTCACCCTGATATATTAAAAAGTGCGAAAAGCAATTTGTTTTGCTGGGTCAATGAGTTAATTTGGCGAGAATTTTACCGACACCTCATATCGGTTTATCCACGCCTAAGCAAGTACGCAAACTTTAACGACAAATATAATGCGGTTGAGTGGCGTAACGACGACAGTGACTTTAAAGCATGGTGCGAGGGGAAAACGGGTTATCCTCTTGTTGATGCTGCAATGCGCCAGTTAGTGCAAACAGGCTGGATGCATAACCGTTTACGTATGGTGGTTGCGAGCTTTTTAACAAAGCACCTACTTATTGATTGGCGAAAGGGTGAGCGCTTTTTCATGAAGCATTTGATTGATGGTGATTTGGCTTCAAATAATGGCGGCTGGCAGTGGGCAGCAAGCACTGGATGTGACGCACAACCTTATTTCCGTATTTTTAATCCAATTACTCAAAGTGAGCGTTTTGATCCAGATGGTGAATTTATTCGTAAATATCTACCAGAGCTGGAAAAAATACCTGCGAAGCAAATTCACTTTCCTCATGATTATTTAGCTAAGCAAGGAAAGTCTAGCAGTTATTGGCCAGCAATTGTTGATCATAAAGCTGCACGAGAACGTGCGCTAAACGCATTTAAGGTGTGATATGGATAAGGTGACTCTCGATAGGTTTATTGAAATTTACCAATCACTGAACAAAAATAACGTGCAGCTACTTGATGATATCTATCACCCAGATATCCAATTTACTGATCCACTGCATACCGTGAACGGTCTTGAGTCACTCCATCATTACTTTGAAAATTTATACGCAAATGTGTTGTCTTGCCAGTTTTCGATAAAAGACACTGAAAGTAGCAATAATAAAGCCTTTATCTATTGGACGATGCATTATCGCCACCCAAAACTAAATAATGGCAATAGCATTGCCGTTGAGGGACACAGCCGTTTAGTTTTTGAGGGAGATAAAATAGTTAATCATCAGGATTACTTTGATGTAGGCGCACTCCTATATAGGCATATTCCGCTTCTTGGTACAGCAATACGTTATATTGATAAAAGGACAAGTGCATAATGACTACTTTAATTACAGGAGCAACCTCAGGGATTGGTGAAGCACTTGCTAGGCTATACGCAGAGCACGGAGAAAACGTTATTGCCTGTGGTAGAAATACAGAGAAACTTACTAAGCTGAGTCAACATAGCCACATCGAAAGCTGCCAATTTGATGCTACAAACTTACAGGATATACGCTCCAGTACAGTTGCTTATAACGAGTTTGACCGCGTTATTTTAAACGCAGGTAATTGTGAGTACATTGATGATGCACGTCACTTTGACAGCAGCTTGTTTGAGCGTGTTGTTACCACCAACTTACTGAGTATGGGATATTGCTTAGAGGCATTGCTGCCAAGAATTAAATCTGGTGGCCAGCTTGTTATTGTAAGTTCCAGTGTGACATATCTTCCTTTGCCTCGCAGTCAAGCATATGGAGCTTCCAAAGCCGGAGTGAGTTATTTAGCCAATAGCCTCGCGGTGGATTTAACTGATGTAGATGTCACTCTTGTTCACCCAGGTTTTGTGAAAACGCCATTAACAGATAAAAATGACTTCCCAATGCCTATGGCTGTAACGGCTGAACAGGCTGCAAATTATATTTACAAAGGGGTTAAGAAAAGGCGCAAAGAAGTGCATTTCCCCCATCGTTTTACCTTCATTTTAAAATTTTTAAGAATGCTTCCAATGCCATTATGGTTGAAGCTTGCAAAAGGATTATCACGTTGAAAAAAGTGGCTGTAATTGGGTCTGGCATAGCGGGATTAAGCTGCGCACACCTACTGCATAAACATTACGATGTAACTGTATTTGAGAAAAACGATTACATAGGCGGCCATACTGCAACCATCGATGTTAACCTCGGTGGCGTTGAATATGCTGTTGATACGGGGTTTATAGTTTTTAACGATAGAACATACCCGTATTTTGAAAAGTTATTAGACCGTTTAGGTGTCGATCGACAAAAGACACAAATGAGTTTTAGTGTGCATAATGAAGGCACTGGCTTTGAGTATAATGGTCATACTTTTTTCAGTTTATTTGCTCAAAAGCGCAATATTTTCCGCCCTAAATTTTGGAAGTTATTGAAAGATATTGTGCGCTTCAATGATGTCTGTAAAGCGCTGCATGCCAAACAAACTTATACAGAAAATCAAACGCTGGGCGAGCTTTTAGATGAGCACAATTTTAATGAATTTTTCCGCTTACATTATATTTTACCGATGGGCGCAGCTATTTGGTCGACTAGCATAAAAGAGATGACCCAAGTAGGCGTTGAGTTTTTTGTTAAGTTCTTCTATAACCATGGTTTATTGGACATTACTAATCGCCCACAGTGGTACGTAATACCAGGTGGATCGCGCGAGTATATTAAACCTATGATACAAGGTTTTGCGGAAAAAATTCGTTTGAACAGCAACATTAGCTCGGTTTCACGCACTGAAGACTGTGCTCATATTCATTTTGACGATGGTCATACTGAAACCTTTGATAAAGTGGTGTTTGCCTGTCATTCAGATCAAGCCCTCAAATTATTACTAGACCCAAGTGAAGATGAAAAAGCAGTGCTAGCTGCAATGCCATATACAGCTAATTCAGTGGTGCTACATACAGACACGGCGCTCTTACCTAAACGTAAAGCTGCTTGGGCCAGTTGGAATTACTTACTGAATGACAACACGGATAAAGCGGCTGTAGTAACATATCAAATGAATATATTACAGGGTATCAAAAGTGATACGCAATTTTGTGTCACGTTGAACCACCTTGAAGGGATCAGTAAAGATAAAATCCTCAGAGAGTTTACATATCATCACCCTGTTTTTAATAAACAATCTATTGCGGCCCAAAAGAAAAAGTCACTCATAGACGGAAAAAATAACAGTTATTTTTGTGGTGCCTATTGGTATAACGGCTTCCATGAAGATGGTGTTAGAAGTGCTGTAAATGTCGCAAAGCAACTCGGAGTAGAGTTTGAATAGCGCAATTTATGTCGGTGATATTCGTCACCGACGATTTGCGGTGAAGGAGCACCACTTCAAATACCCACTTTATATGATGTGGGTTGATTTATCACGGCCTGAAGAATTGAACGGTATTCATCCTTGGCTCGGCTGTGATGGTTTTAAAGCGCTGAAGTTCAATCAAAGCGACTATTTTAACTATCAAACTGACATGCAATTACCTGTAAAACAGCGAGCACTCGATAAAATCGCACAGCTCGGTGTCACGCAAACATTCAGTCATGTTTTCATGCTTGGGCAAATGCGCTGCTTCGGAATTTATTTTAGCCCTGTAAACTTTTTCTTTTATCAGACACCGAATGGCGAATTTAGCCACATGCTTGCTGAGGTAAGTAATACCCCTTGGAATGAACGTCATTATTATGTCGTACCCCTGCAAAAAAAAGTGAACTTTAAAAAGGTTTTCTCCGTATCACCTTTCATGAACTTAGATATGAACTATCATTGGAGTGTCAGACAAAGTTCTGATAACACCATGATTCATATTGAAAATAAAAAAGACGAAAAACTCTTGTTTGATGCAACATTGAGACTGCAAAGGCAGCCGCTTACTAAACAACAAGTAAGTGCTGTACTTAAACGTTTCCCAGCGATGACCCTTAGTATTTTCAAGGGGATTTATATTCATGCGCTGAAGTTGTTTTGTAAACGTGTGCCTTTTATTGGTCACTCGGGCAAGCAAGAGAAACAAACTAGGTGATGTGATGGAAAAGGTATCAAACTTAACACAGACTCATACAACGAGTTGGTTAACAAAAATCTACAAAAAGCTTGTAACCGGTGCTTTTAATAGCATTAATATTGGTTGCATCACACTTGTTGAAGAAAATGAACGTATTCAATTCGGTAACCCAAGTAGCTCTTTAAATGTGACAGTGACTGTGAAAGATCCTGCAATGTATAAGTTGTTTGCATTATCCGGTAGTGTAGGGGCTGGGGAAGCGTATATTTTAGGTTATTGGGAGTGCGATAATCTAACACAGCTGATTGAAATATTTGCATTAAATCAAGATCAGCTTGACGCGTTTGAGAAAAAATTTGCCTTTTTGAGTGGCTTATCGCATCGCATTAATCATTTAAAAAATAAGAACTCATCAAGTGGTTCAAAAAAGAATATTGCTGCTCATTATGACTTAGGCAATGATTTGTATAGCTCTTTTCTAAGTGACGAAATGCTTTATTCTTGCGCTGTCTACCCATCCCAAAAAGCAACACTAGAGCAAGCCCAGTCGCACAAGCTAGCGCTTATTTGCGAGCAAGTTGATTTGCAAGCGGGCGACAAGGTAATTGAAATTGGTACAGGGTGGGGCGCATTTGCAATATATGCTGCCACCCATTACGATTGCCATGTGACAACTACGACGATTTCTGATGAACAACACGCTTATGTGGCTGAGAAAATTCAACAGCTAAACTTAGAAAGTAAAATTACGTTACTCAAACAAGATTACCGTTTGCTTGAAGGGCGTTACGATAAGCTTGTCTCCATAGAAATGATTGAAGCAGTGGGTCATGAGTATTTACCAGGCTTTTTCGCTAAGTGTCAATCACTGTTAAAAGAAAACGGCGCTATGTTAATTCAAGCGATTACCATTGCCGACCAACGCTACAAACATTATCTAAAAAATTCTGACTTTATTCAGCAGTATATCTTTCCAGGTGGTTGTTTGCCGTGTTTAGACGAGATGAACAAACAAATAAAGCTGAAAACGGACATGGTCGTACACAGTGTAAAAGATATTGGAGTGCATTATGCCCGAACCCTTGCTGATTGGCGTGAACGTTTTATTGCCAGTTGGCCCGAAATCGATAAAGTAAAGTTTGATCAACGTTTCTATCGTTTGTGGTTATTTTACCTTGCCTACTGCGAAGGGGCGTTTAGAACGCGTGCGATAAGCACGGTTCATCTTGTTGCCCGCAGACCACGCTTTGTGCATTCCGGCGATGACATTGCGCTCAATTATTAATTTTGCCTTGTTCCAAGGGGTTTGGTTTATGGCCTTACTCCTTGAACAAAAGTCTATTTTGCCGGCCCTTGTTTGTGTTTCACTGATGATGTATTTGTCATTGCAACGAAGACAAGATGCTTTTTTACTGGTTTTTGCCCTACCTATTGCACTGACTTTTGAATGGTTGGCTACATCATTTAATTTACTGAGTTTTAAAGTGTCCCCATTTCCTTTTTGGCTGGCGGTGCTTTGGGCTGCTTTACTGCTTACCGTTAATACTTCAATGCAATTTTTGCAAAAGCTTCCTTGGTACTTAGCGTGGTTAATTTGCGCTGTATTTGCGCCAGCCAGTTACTTTGCTGGTGCGCGTTTTGGTGTGCTTAATATCGAGTTACCTGTATGGCAGTTTTGGATTATGTATGGCACAGGCTGGGCATCAATGTTTCTCGTTATAATTACTTTAAATAACAGAATGCTTGCCAATAAATGATCAACTTCTTAGCTTAAGTCGTAGTGTCTATAAATTCACTTTTAGGCAAGCAATTATGAAGTTAATACATGTAACGCTTTTATTTATCACGTTGACCTTGTCAGCGTATGTCAATGCTAACGGCTTCAAGACAGTCGGTGAAGCGAAAATGGAGTATTTATTTTGGGATGTCTATGACGCGAAACTAGAAACTCCCACAGGAAGCTATGAGTTTGGTGAACATCCGGTGAAATTAACACTTACTTATTTGCGTAATTTTGATGCAAAAGACATCGTCAAAGCGACCAATGAACAATGGCAGCATCTCGGTTTGGTCGATATGGTTAACACTTATGACGAAAAATTGTTAGCGCTTTGGCCAAATATCGAAAAAAACGACTCTTTATCATTTGAAACGAACCCACAAGGCATAGGTACTTTTTACTTTAATAACGATAAGCTAGGTGTTGTTGAAGACAAGAAGTTTGCAGACCATTTTTTAGCAATTTGGCTCAGTAGTGATACCTCAGAGCCGTCACTTCGAAAACAGCTTATTGGAGGGAAACATGATTAAGCTCAAAGCAATTTTTATTTTTATCATGGTAATGTTAGTCACCAGTTGTTCTGCACCTGACGTTGATTATTACCAAGGAACAGAGCCACAGTTTGATTTTAAACGCTTCTTTAATGGCGAGTTGAAAGCCTATGGTGTTGTCCAAGACCACAAAGGCGAGTTAACGCGTAAGTTAGTGGTTGATATGCAAGCAAGCTGGCAAGGTAATCAAGGAGTTATTGATGAGCAATTTGTCTATGATGATGGTGAAACTCAAACGCGTACTTGGTATATCACTCTAAAAGAGGATGGCAGCATTGAGGGGACAGCATCTGATGTTATCGGTACGGCTTACGGTGACAGCAATGGCAGTGTTTTTCATTGGACCTACTCGGTGGAATTACCTTATGATGGTAGTACTTTAGTAGTGAATTTTGATGATTGGATGTATTTGGTAACACAATCACGCTTGATTAACCGTACTGCTATTGATAAGTTTGGCATCGAGGTCGGGGAAGTGACCTTGGTTATCGAGAAAATCGAACGATAGTTTAATTGTCTCTAAGCCATTTGAAAGATGGTTAAATTCAGTCTTTATTAACCCTGAAGTCACTAGATTAGTGACAGATAGTTAAAATGTAGTCATTTTTGAAGAATTTACGTAAAAATAGCAATTTGCTGTTGCTAACTTTTCAAAAATACATAAAGATAGGTTTTGCGAAGGCAAAATAATAACGAATAGGAATCTAACAATGAATAAAGCTCAATTAGTTGAAAAAATTGCTACTGATGCAGAAATCTCAAAAGCGGCAGCAACACGTGCACTTGATGCGTTCACTGGCGCGGTTACTAACTCTCTTAAAGAAGGTAACTCAGTAGCATTAGTTGGTTTCGGTACATTCTCAGTAAAAGAGCGTGCAGCGCGTACTGGCCGTAACCCACAAACTGGTGCAGAAATTCAAATCGCAGCAGCAACTATCCCAAGCTTTAAAGCGGGTAAAGGTCTTAAAGATCAAGTTAATCCTTAATAAGACTGATTGCTTATTATTAAAAAAAGGGCTAATAAGCCCTTTTTTTGTCTCTTTGATTTAGCTTTAAAACGTTTACGCTTTTAGCGCTTTGTCACCTCGACCAATGCCAACCGCACCAGAACGTACAACTTCAATAAGATCTGTTTCATGGCGCAGTGTATCAAGGAAAGACTCTATTTTTTCAGTACTAGCCACTAGTTGTAACGTGTAGCTATGGCGACCCATATCAAGAATCGCACCTTGAAATACATCAACCACACGGGTGACCGCTGCGCGAGTGTTTTCGTCTTGGGCAAACACTTTCACAAGTAACAATTCGCGCTCAATATGTGCCATTTCAGTTAGATCAATGATCTTAAGTACATCAACAAGTTTATTAACTTGCTTAGTGATTTGCTCAACGATACGGTCGTCACCCATAGTTGTGATGGTAATTCTTGATAATGAGTGATCATCCGTTGTGCCGACGGTTAGGCTGTCAATGTTGTAAGCTCGCTGTGAAAACAAACCAACAATGCGTGATAACGAGCCTGGTTCATTTTCTAATAAGATTGATAAAATACGGCGCATTATGCTTTTACTCCTTTACGTAACCACATGTCGTCTACAGCTCCTAACTTGATTTGCATAGGGTAAACATGTTCTTTCTCATCAACACAAATATCTAAAAATACGAGCCTGTCGTTGATTGACATAGCTTTGTCGATTGCTGGTTCTAGTTCATCGATATGGTCAACGCGAATACCTACATGGCCGTAGCTTTCTACTAGCTTTACAAAGTCAGGTAATGATTCCATATAAGAAGACGAATGACGTCCTGAATACATCATATCTTGCCATTGGCGAACCATGCCAAGTGAACGATTGTTAAGTGAGACTACTTTTACAGCTAAATTGTATTGTAAACAGGTTGATAGCTCTTGAATATTCATTTGAATAGATCCATCCCCTGTCACACAGATTGATTCTTTATCAGGGAAAGCAAGCTTTACTCCCATTGCAGCTGGCAACCCAAAGCCCATGGTGCCTAAGCCACCTGAATTAATCCATTGACGTGGGTGTTTGAACGGGTAGTACTGAGCTGCAAACATTTGGTGCTGGCCTACATCAGAGCTTACATAAGCATCGCCATTGGTTGCTTTATAAATGGCTTCAATTACAGCTTGCGGCTTAATTTTATCGCCATCTGTGCTGTAGCTTAAACACTTTTGTTCACGCCAGCTAATGATTTGTCGCCACCAATCTTCTTGTGCTGAGCGGTCGATCGCAATAGAACTTTTATCTATCGCTGTTTGAAGTTGTTCAAGAACCGTGTTTAAGCAACCAACCACCGGAATGTGGGCTTTAATGGTTTTAGAGATTGATGTTGGATCTACGTCTACATGGACAATCGTTGCATTTGGGCAAAACTTTTTAACGTTATTAGTTACCCGATCATCGAAACGGGCGCCAAGCGCTAAAATAACATCTGCGTTGGCCATTGCTTTATTGGCTTCTAAACTGCCATGCATTCCAAGCATACCAATAAAGTTTGGATGTGTGCCGCTAATGCCACCTAAACCCATTAATGTATTCGTAATAGGCGCATTGAGTGACTCAACAAGTCGAGTTAACTGCTCAGAGGTATTAGAGAGCACAATACCACCACCTGAATAGATAACTAATTTCTTGGCTTCTAGAATCGCAGTAACGGCTTTTCTTATTTGCTTTGAATGCCCTTTCGTATTGGGGTTGTAGGTTCTTAGCTCTGTTGCTTTGGGGAAATCAAATTCAAAAGTAAGCGCAGGGTTTAGCATATCTTTTGGTAGTTCAACAACAACAGGACCAGGACGCCCCGTGCTGGCTATATAGAATGCTTTTGCAAGAATGGCAGGGATATCTTTAGCACTACGGCAATTAAAGCTGTGCTTTACTATGGGCCTTGAGCAGCCAACGATATCTGTTTCTTGGAAAGCGTCGTCACCAATTAGGCCTGTGGGCACTTGGCCAGATAAAACCACCATAGGAATAGAATCCATATAAGCGGTAGCAATACCGGTAATACAGTTTGTCGCCCCTGGGCCTGAAGTTGCAAGCACAACACCGACCTCACCCGTGGCACGGGCATAACCATCTGCCATATGTGTAGCGGCTTGTTCATGACGCACTAAGATATGTTCAATATCGTCTTGTTGAAAAAGTGCATCATATAGGTCTAGTACAGAGCCACCGGGGTAGCCGAAAATATACTTAACCTTTAATTCTTTTAATGCCCGAACTACCAGTTCTGACCCATTGTATTGTGTTTTACTCATCCTCATTCCTCTGTGTGCTAGCTGCGAGAGCATAAAAAAACCCCCGCATAGGGCGGGGGTTTTTTAAAAGCATGCTTTCACCTTTTAATAGCTCCCCGCTGGGCTTGTTAAAAAGACCAGTACGAGAACGTTGACGACTAAAAGGTGACTGCGAATATTCATAGTTTTAAAATTCTTATAAAAGGGCAACTCCTAAATAGAGTTGCTGCCTAAAAAATGATTGACTTATTTTTAAGCTTTTTAGCAAGGGATGTCAACTGTAAAAGGTGGTTTTTGCATTATTTTTTCTTATTTTTGTTGTTGTGGTTATTTTTGTTCTTTTGTTTGTTTTTATTGGCGGCTTTAAGGGAATAACTATGCATTAATTTGATTATGTTGTTTTATGGCTTAACAGTAATAAATAATATAACCACTCCTTAGTTATGCATAATCTAGCCATAAAAAAAGCCAGTCGGGTGACTGGCTTTTTAAAATGAGTTTGTGACTAAAATTACAGGCGGTCGATTACTGCTTGCGTGAAGTCAGTTGTACCATGGCTACCACCTAGGTCACGTGTAGTACGGTCACCTGTCTTAATAACGTCTGCTACAGCGTTACGAATACGCTCAGCTGTTTCACCCATTTCAAGGTGCTCTAGCATTTGAATTGACGCTAAGATAACTGAAGTTGGGTTAGCAAGGTTCTTACCTGCGATATCAGGAGCACTACCGTGAACAGCTTCAAAGATAGCTGCATCTTCACCGATGTTTGCACCTGGTGCCATACCTAAACCACCAACAAGACCAGCACATAGGTCAGATAGAATGTCACCGAATAAGTTCGTTGTAACAATTACATCAAACTCGTCTGGCGTCATTACTAGCTTCATACATGTTGCATCAACGATCATCTCAGTTGATTCGATTTGCGGGTAACGCTCAGCGACTTCACGTGCAACTTTTAAGAATAAACCAGACGTTGATTTAAGGATGTTAGCTTTGTGCACCGCAGTGACTTTTTTACGGCCTTCGCGTACTGCTAATTCGTATGCAAAAGTAACGATTTTTTCTGCACCTTCACGTGTGATTTTTGACATCGCTTCAGCTTCGTTACCATCTTCTGACACAACTTGGCCAAGACCTGAGTACATACCTTGTGTGTTTTCGCGAACCGTGATGATATCGATGTCATCGTAACGCGCTTTTGTACCTGCAAAAGACTTAACAGGGCGTACGTTAGCGTATAGGCCAAACTTTTTACGTAATGTAACGTTGATAGATGTGAAACCTTCACCCACTGGTGTAGTTAAAGGACCTTTTAAAGTGATCTTGTTACGTGCAATAGTATCAATGGTTTCTTGCGGAAGTAACTCACCAGTTTTTTCTAGGGCAGCAAGGCCAGCATCAACGAATTCATAATCAAAATCGCAACCTGCAGCTTTAAGGATCTCAAGTGCTGAATCAATAATGCTAGGACCAATGCCGTCGCCTTTGATCACTGTGATGGTTTGTTTAGCCATTTACTTTTCCTATTTATGAGTAGATATACACGTAAATACATCGCGAAATTGAGCACGACTTTGCTTGTTAGAAACTTTACGTGGATGTGTTTGAAAATTTAAGCGGCTTTTATAGCAATTTATTCAGCTTTTTGCCAGTTTATCCTGTGAATACTGACTATAAATAGGCGAAAGTTCATAATTATTTAACGATTTTGCACGTTTTAACAACACAATTTAAAAATTATCGGCAAACTCGCAGGTTTGTAGATATGAATAAAAATCCGCTTTTGATTGCCAGCCAACTAGATTAAGGCTTTGCGCCATAATTTGTTCTTGCCAACTGCTGAAAACTGCGTTGGGTTGAAAGACATAGTGAGCAAATAATTTTATTGCAATCCAGTGTTTCTCCTCGATACTTAATTGCTGTTTTTCCTTTTGTTCGCTGTTTAGTAAGTATCCAGTCCATGGATTATCACCGAGTAATTGCGTGAGGTATTCATTGAGTGATGTTTGATCAATTGCACTTACGCCAAATAAACAGGCTAAAGGGGCACTAACTATGTTTGATTCGGCTTGTTCAAATAATGTTTTTCGGGATAAGGCAGTAGCATGATTTTCGCATAAAAACACACAGTACGCGTATAAGGGCAGGGTGACTTGTTCAAACTGTTGAATCGTTGAGTGCTTAAAAAAAGCTTGAATAATAACAGCAATATTTTCTAGTCGCTTAACTATGTGTAGTTCTAATGGGTGTGAAATGGTTGCGACTAAACGTTGAAAGAGCACCTTTTGAATAATAGCAGGGGCATTGTCGTAACCCACCATCGATAAACAATGACGTAAGTCTTTAGCACGTTGATGCTCTTTATTATAGGGTTTAACGGCTAGAGTTAATTGCAAAATGAGCTCAGGAAATGGGCTTAGTAACTTATTAAGTGAACTAAAGCTGTATTCTTTCGATATTTTTAACTGGCGAATGAGATTGAGGTATTTTTGTCGCTGAGATTTAGCAATGTCTTCAGGGTGCGCAAAATTTATATTGTCGCTGAACCAAACCGTATAGAGTAAGCGGTTATCACTACATGCTCGTTGTTTCTCAAAGGTATTAAGCGTTGCTTTCACTCTATGCCAACGCACTTTTTCAGGGCGAGAAACATCGACAAGTATATGCCGTGCACGATCATCCGTTGCTAAATAAATGAGTGACTGCTCGGCATAATTTACTTCACTGGCTGGAAGGTATGAGCCGGTGTGGGCAATAAAGTTTTTTATCGCTTTTTGAGCAAATTCATTTGGGGTTCGTAAGTAAATGTCAGCCAGTGCTTTATGTAAACTAATGTGCTCGCCTGTTTGACGGTAAGTTATATTCATTGCAATGATATTAGCTAAGGCAACAAGAGTCGTCGCACCATCGTAAATCATTGTTTTTGGAGCACTTAATAAGGCTTGTTTGTATTTATTAAGGCGCGCAAGTATATGTTGCACACTTAATGTCATAGGGCCAGAGGCATGCAATAACTTTACTGCGAGCTGGTGGCGACATTGCCACAGTTTTTTATCTTGCGCTGTGAGAGTTTGTGCACAGGCTAACTTATTGCTTTGTGATTGCACACATAAATAATTAGCCAAGCAGGTTGCAATAATTTGTTCGCTGATCGCTTGGTTGTAGTTAAGAGCTCGACATAACACACAGGCGAGTACACATTGGTTTACAACTAAATTAGTTGTATAGCCATAATCTGGAACGTATAAGCTTAGTTGGGCTTGCAGGCCTTTAGGACAAGCTTGATAAATGAGGTAGTAACGCTCAGCAAGATTATTTAATAGGGGATATATTTGTGGCCATTTATTTTTGTGATGATAAAGCTTTAATAATTGGTGTGTGCTATCAAACAAGCGCGCCAACTCCCGTGGCGTGACTGACTCCATCATAGCGTGTTAGCCTTCTTGTTGATAGCTTTCATAGGCACTGGGTCCCCATAGCACAAGTTGACCGTTTTTAAATAATAGACCAGTACACTCATCAATTGTTGTAATGCCATCAGATTTAACATGTTGCGTGCGATAAAAAACAATTTGCCATACAACATCTTCTGCTCGTTTCGCATAGGTTAGGTCTGGACTACCTAAATAATCAAGTACGGCATTAAGGTTTTCAGGTTTATCGATTGAAAGCTTGGCAATATAACGTTTATTGAACGCTTCACGATCTTGCCAAATCATTGCTTGAGGGTCATCTTTATAAAAAGTGATAACTAAGGCTGCTATGAGTGCGTAAACACCCAATCCTAGTATCAGATATTGGAAAACCTTTTTAAACATGTGTCACTCTTCAATACGAACGCTGTTTTTAGTATACGATCAGTTGTTCTACAGTGCTAATGGATTGCGACTAATTGAGTCTTAACTGCTTTAAACTAAAGCCTAAGTTTATATCTGTTCGCAAGGTAACCAAGTTTTTGGAAATGATAAACAAATCCATTTCGGCAATGAGCTTACGTTTTAAAGTCGCGTTAAGCGTTTCATCGTCTATGGCATCATCAATCACATTATATTGATTTATCAATTGTTGTGCTGATTTATTGCCAATCCCTTTAACGCCTGGGATATCGTTGGTTTTATCACCTGCTAAAGCCCAAAAATCAATTAGCCTGTGCTGTGGCACTGAAAAGCGCGTATGAATATCATCTTGGCTGATAAAGTGTTTTTTAAAGTAGTCAAAAACGCTTATGTATTCAGATAAAAATGGTAAAAACCCTTTATCAGTTGAAACGATGGTTGAGGGCACTTTATTTGAGGCGGCCTTGTAGGCGAGAGTTGCGATAATGTCATCTGCTTCGTCGTTATCAGGGGAGAAAACAACAATGCCCGTTTGTTCTATCGCTTGCTTAAATAATGCAAGGTTCTTCTTAAGTAAATCAGGCATTGGAGCCCGAGAAGATTTGTAATCTTTAAAGTAATGATAGCGCCAGCTTCTGTCGCCATCAAACACCGCAACGCCGTGGGTGGCGTTACATTGCGCACGTAACTTTTTGCAAGCATGAGCTACACGGGCACAACTTGCTTTGATCATATGCTCTTCACTGTGGTGACTTTGATTACTATCAACAGCATAGATGCGCCTGATTAGATTAAGCGCATCTATTAAAAGTAACTGGGTGCTCACAAAGTCTCCTTGTTAGGCTTTAATCTCATAACAAGGAATATACTTGCTGCCTGGTAGCTTCATTCGGCCCTGGGCAACAAAGGCTGCAAGCAACTTGTCCATGTCGGTCATTAATGTAGG
This sequence comes from Pseudoalteromonas sp. 68 DY56-GL68, assembly GCF_041414825.1. NCBI lineage: Bacteria > Pseudomonadati > Pseudomonadota > Gammaproteobacteria > Alteromonadales > Pseudoalteromonadaceae > Pseudoalteromonas > Pseudoalteromonas sp. 68 DY56-GL68. The sequence goes on along the minus strand of NZ_JAOCZL010000006.1, from coordinate 612,877 downwards.
CTCACCGCTGAGTATAAAGCGGCCATGCTGTTTTATAGCCTGAATACCTTCATCTTTAACGTTACCTGCCACAATACCCGAAAAGGCACGGCGTAAATTTGCTGCTAATTGTTGTGTAGGTTGATTTAAATGCAAGTCCAAACTTGCCATGTTTTCGTGCGTTGGTACAAAGGGCTGCTGGAAATCATTATCAATTTTCAATGTCCAATTGAAGTAGTAGGCATCACCTTGGCTCTTACGGTAGTCGCGAACTTCGGCCATTTGGGTTTTAAGTGATTTACCTACACGGGCAGGGTCATCAATAATAACTTCGAACTTTTCAAGAGCGACTTTACCGAGTGTTTTCTCAACAAATTTGCAAAGCTCGATAAAGTAATTTTCACTCTCTTTAGGGCCCGTAAGTATAACAGGTAAACGTTGTTTTTCGTTATCAGGGTGGAGCAAAATACCGAGCAAATACAATAGCTCTTCAGCTGTTCCTGCACCGCCTGGGAAAATAATAATGCCATGTGCCGTTCTTACAAAAGCTTCGAGGCGCTTTTCGATATCGGGTAAAATAACTAATTCATTTACAATCGGGTTCGGTGGCTCAGCAGCAATAATGCTAGGTTCTGTTAACCCTAAATAACGGTTATCTGAAATACGTTGTTTAGCGTGTCCGATAGTGGCCCCTTTCATTGGCCCTTTCATTGCGCCAGGACCACAACCTGTACAAATGTTTAAACCACGTAGGCCAAGCTCATAACCCACCTGCTTGGTGTATTTATATTCAACTTCGTTAATTGAATGACCGCCCCAGCAAACAATCATACTAGGATCACTGTTGACGCGGAGCGCACCCGCATTTCTTAGCATGTCAAACACCATATGCGTGATGGCTTTTTGTTCGGTCAGGTTTTTCTCATATTTTTGGCAGATAAACAAAATATCGCGGATAACTGAGAAAATATGTTCATGAATACCGGTGATAATTTCGCCATCGACAAACGCCGACTCAGGAGGGTTTTCAAGTTCTATTTTAATACCACGCTCACGGCTTAAAAGGCGAATATCAAAATCTTCAAATTTATCGTATATCTCAGAGCTTGAGTCGGTATGACTGCCCACATTTAGGACGGCGAGCACACAGTTTCTAAATAATTTATAGCGCTCACTGGTGGATGATTGTTCGAGTAAGTCTACTTCTAGTTGTGATAATAAATCCAGTACGCCTGTAGGATTCAATTGTTTTAACATAAGCACTCTCCTAGCTCATCTATGAGCCTTTATCATTGTGTATGTACAAGACTTAAACTAATACCTGTCGCAATAATACTTAATCATTTTGAGGTGTAGGTTGCTCAATTAATTAAGTAAATTGGTATAATTAATTTATCGACTGACGCACACTCTATTACGTCCTTCGTTCTTGGCACGATAGAGTGCATCGTCAGCACGGTCGAATGCGATAATAGGTGTGTCACCTTTTTTAAGTTGTGTAGCACCGATTGAAATGGTTATTTCAACTTGAGTATCTTTAAATTTAAATGGAATGGCTTGAATCGTTTTACGCAGTTTTTCAAGCGGCAATGATGCATTATCAAGAGACATTCCGGTCATTAACATGACAAATTCTTCACCGCCATAACGGGCAATAAAGTCAGATTTACGAATTGATTTTTGTAGTGCTTTGGCTATCACTTGTAGTGTTTTATCACCGGCACTGTGACCATATTTATCATTAATTGATTTAAAATGGTCAACATCAATCACAACTAATGTGAGGTCTGATTCCTGGGCATCAAACAGATGAAACTCATGGTTAAAGCGCTCATCAAATGCAGCTCGATTTGGTAACTTAGTTAACCCATCAAGCAAGCTTTTGAACCTTTGTTCATTCAAACGCTGCTTGTAAGTGGTCAGTTTAGATTCTAAATGACCAATTCGACTATTTATGTCGTTGAAACTTGCTAATAAGTTTTCACGCTCGGTATGCTCAAGCTTTTCTTTTGCAATTAAGTCGTCACTTAGCGATTTTAGCTCTTCTTCTACCAGCTCTTTCAGCGCTGAAATAGATGTCGCATCTTGTGTTTTTTTATGCAAATTCTTAATTTTACTTTCTATTTGTTTATTGAGCGTTTCATATTCAGCACTGAGTGATTCTGAATGCTTACTGGTTGATACAATCGAGTGATGTAGGTCTTCGATTGTTTGGTTTAATGAGATTAAAAAGCTTTGCGCAGATTGGCGCTCTTTGCTCATATTACGTGTAATGATAGTGATAATATCGATTGCTGTATCTAGCAGGTCATCGACACTATCATTGTAGGTAATTTTATTTTTTATACTCTTTATTTGTTCTGCACTTTCATCTTCTAGCACAAGGTCATTGGCAAGGAGCATTAACTGTTTGGCAAGTTCTGGCTTTATGAGTGCTTCAGCTTCATTTGCTGCGGAGAGTTTCGCTTGCAATGCTTGATGGTAGATTACAATCAACTTTGAAAGTAATGGAACAAAGTCATGATTTGACTGGATATTATTTAATTCATGATCAAGCAGATGACGAAGTGTTCTGCGCGCATCGTCTGGTAAACCTTTTACTTTTTGAAGTTGCTTACCGGCATCAAGGACAGTGTCATTCAACTCGCGTTGTAGCGCCATTTGTTTCGTTTCTTGGTTTTTTAACAGCCCAAGAATATCGTTAATAAAGGGCTCTAGTAGCTGAAAGTCTACTCCTTTTCTTAATGCATTACGGTATTTTGCAAGACGGTTGTCTAGTTCAATGTCTAGCCCTTTACAGCTGAGCGATAATTTCGCCGCAAACTGTGAGAGCAATTCAACTTGATGCTTACGAGCGTCTTCGACGACCATGCGTGCGTCGATCGCTTGTTTTAACTTTTTATTAAGGACATCATGCTGCTGTTGCACCGAGTAATACCGCCATTAAGATTCAAATTTCAATACCCTAAGTTTACAACAAATTAATGCGAAATGTAGGCGCGAAGTCAAAAACTTAGCGAATTTGTTTATCAAGCTTATTGCATTGGGGCTTTATCGGTTTTTAATTCACATTTTTTTACTCAGTTGGTAGGCTAGCTCGTAATTTTGATACTAAGAAAAAAGAGTTGTTATGAAAAAGTTGTTGGCCATGTCAATATTAGCGGCGTGCTCAAGCAGTGCATTTGCTGATGTTAATTATTCACTGTCTATTACTGAACCTGAACACCATTTAGGTAATGTGAGTGTTGAGTTTCCTGAAACTGCGCAAGCACATTTAGATATTAAACTTCCCGCTTGGCGTACAGGTCGTTACGAAATTTTAAATCTTGCCAATGGCGTACGCTTTTTCGAAGCAAAAGATGATGACGGTAAGGCGTTAAAGTGGGAGAAAATTGACCACAGCACTTGGCGTGTTCACCTAAACGAGCCAACGCAAGTAAATGTTGATTACCAAGTATATGCCAATGAGCTTGGTAAGCGTGCTCGTCACATTGATGATAGCCATGCCTTTATTGATGCCTCGGGCTTTTTCATGTTCAGTGAATCATTTCGCCAAGACCCTGTTACTGTGAATCTAAACGTACCAAAAGCGTGGCGTTCAGTGTCAGGTATGGAAAATGCGGGTTCTAAACACAGCTTTAAAGCCGCGGATTACGACATTTTAGTAGATTCGCCAATTGAAAGTGGTATCAATGAGCTACACAAGTTCACTGTTGATGGTCGTGAATACGAACTCGTTATTTGGGGTGAGGGCAACTACAACGTAGAGCAAATGCTAACCGACCTTAAAAAGCTAGTGGCAACCGGCAATGTAATTTGGGACAGCTATCCGTATGAACGTTATGTATTTATGGTACATGCTACATCAGGTGCAGGCGGGGCAACAGAGCATTTAAACTCAACCATTATCCAGCGCCCACGTGACCGTTTTGGTTCTCGTAAAGATTACCTCGCGTTTATTAGCACTGCTGCCCACGAATTTATTCATACGTGGAATGTTAAAGCGTATCGTCCAAAGGGGATTGCCCCTTACGATTACACAAATATTAACTACACGAAAACGTTGTGGATAGCAGAAGGTTCAACCAGCTACTTTGAAGATCACTTAATGGTGCGCTCGGGTATTGAAACAACCGATGAGTTTTTTGGTACGTTAACCAAAACAATTAATCGTCACTTACAAACACCGGGTCGCGAAGTCCAAAGCGCAACCGAAACCAGTTTTGATAAGTGGATCAACCAAGGCGGCGACCACGCTCGCAACTACAGCACTAATATCTATCTAGAAGGGTCATTGATTTCAATGGCGCTTGAGATTGATTTACTTGAAAAAAGCGATGGAAAAATTAGCTACCGTGATGTTCACCGTGCACTTTACAACAAGCACCGTTTACCAGATGGTTTTACGCCAGATGATGTTAAAGCAATTTTAAAAGAGCTAACAGGTCGTGATTATAGCGCTTGGTGGCAAGCGAATGTGGATGAGCCAGCTGCTATCGACTTCGATGCATTACTTGAAAAAGTAGGCTTAGGTTTAATTCGCCCAGAAGGGGCAAAACCAGTACCGAGTATTGATTCGTTCGCTAAAAACAGTGGTGAGTTACTTACATTGACTCACGTTCGCCGTGGTGGCGCTGCTTGGCAAGCGGGTTTAACGACAGATGACAAAATTGTTGCATTCAACAAAAAGCATGTTGGTAAAGATTTAACAGCTAGCCTTGAAACATTTAAAGCAGGCGACACTGTGACTGTTGATTTCATTAGACGTGATGCCCTGCAAAGCACGACGCTGACACTGAGTGAAGACTTTGATAAAGAGAAAAAGGTAAAAGCATTAAAAGATGCAACACCCGCTCAAATGGCATTGTTTAAAGCATGGATGGGTGTTGACCACCCAAACCAAGAAAAATAACAGCCAATCTAATGTTTAATGATTTTTGACTGGTAAGAGAGGAGCTGCGGCTCCTTTCTTTTTGTTTGGAGTTTGCTGCGCTTTCACAAACTGCTTAGTGTACTTTGTGTTTAATAATGCGCTGTGAAGTTGCTGCTTTTTACGTCGCCAAAATGATTTTTTAACCTTGTTTGATCTATCCCTAATATCGCTTTGTGAATTTTTAGGTTGCGATACCGGGTAGGGTAGCAAAGAGTAGCCATAAACGCCCGTTTCCCAAACATGTTGTAAATCGCAATCAACGGGACGGCCAAATGTGGCAGTGGCTTTTAACAGCGCTTTTGCGCCTGCCAAGCTAACAGCTGTTGCACAACAGCCAGACATCAGCTTTTTGTGAATGACTAAATGCTGCTCATCAGCAAGGGGTTTGGTAAAAGCAATGCCACGCTGACGGTCTTTATAAGCCGCCAATTTTATTAGCTGCCAAGGCTGCTTTAACGTATTAATGTTTTCAATTGCACTGTGAATGGAGCGGTCGAGAACAAAGTCATCTTCTAAAATAATCGCATAATCTAGTTGTCTATCGACAATTGTTTGCCACGCTTTTCGGTGGCTCAGGTAACAACCAATTTCACCTTTACTTAACGGCTTATGGTATTTTTTTAGGTTTAAATCAGCACTGTAATGCTGAGCAATCGCTGATTCAGACAGTTCCCTACCATCAACTGCATTAATGCGCTCAAAGGGTAAGTTTTGTGCCTTTAGCTCTTGGCTTACATGATTTAGCCGCTCAGCTGAGCTTACTAAATTAATTACAAAAATAGCAGTCATGATAATTACCTAATTAGCCGTTTTAAGCAGGCTAGCAATCGTCAATGACGCTTGAGTGTCAGTACTATTTATTTTTTATGTCAGGGCGAGGGGTATTTAAAATTGTTTGCTTTTCTTGCTCGGATAAAATGATCCAATCAAAAATTTCATCATTGCTGCGACCACAGCCTGTGCAATAGCCATTAAGGCGATGACACTGACCTACACAGTCTGTTTTAAATTGGCTATTTTCTTTATGGGAATTTGTCATAGTGTTCTGAAGGCTAATTGTCTTAGCCTTCAATAAATCAGCTATTTACCTTCAACTGGTTTACCAATTTCGAGCGTTGTAGACCATTGTTTTTTACGTGAAAGGGTTTTACCTGTATGAATTGAGATAACAGGATTGTTTTCGTCAAGCACAAAAGTTGTGCGCAACGATTCTGCGGACTCTTTTTGTGTTTGATGCCAATTGTTATCTGCTAAACATGCTTGAGTAAAGTTAACTGCACGAGTGTGATCGGCGACAGCTTGTTGTTGTTGCTCATAACTACCTACGCAGCGGTAGGTAACATTGTCTTTATCAAGCGCGGTAATTTGGCAGTTATCACTAATTAGATTGTATTTTGCTGTCCATGTTTCCATGTACTTAGTATTTACACGGCTACGTTTTAAGCCTTCAAAGCGGTTATCATAAGCACCTAGTAGTGCGTTAATTTTCTCGCAAGGGGTTAAGTTATCAATGGCAGCTTGTTGCTCAGTTGTCAGTCCCGTACATCCTGTTAAAACAAGGCTAGTTAGTAAAGCGGCGAGTGGCTTTTTCATATCAGGCTATCCTTTTAAATAGCAGTTCCTTAAACGTTTTATAAAGGATACCTAAGCCCTTGTAAAAATGCTATGAAAGACATAAAAATATTAATTTTGAATTAATTAGGCTTGATCTAATGCACAGATATCAGCACTTGATTTTTTCCAGTTATCCTTTTTATTTGATGGGCTTCTTTTTCTTCATCATTTATCTAATAAAACAATCTTAAAATCTAATCCAACTCTGTCAATTGAAGATGCAAATAAAAACAGTTATCATAAATTATAATATAATAACCTTTTCTCATCTCGGAGTTCCCAATGAATTTACATAAAAGTGCCTTAGCAGTAATGGCTGGCCTTATTTATGTGAGTGCGCCTGTATATGCCCAAACACAACAATCTAAAGAAAACAATAATGGCGATATTGAGCATATAACTGTTAATGCATCTCAAGTTGAGCTACGCGATAGCTTTGCTGGTGGACAGGTATCTCGTGGCGGTAGAGCAGGGATCTTGGGTAACCTTGATATGATGGATTCGCCATTTAACAGCACTAACTTTACTGCTGAGCTTATTCGTGAGCAACAAGCGAAAAGTGTGGCTGATGTGTTGCAAAATGATCCTGTGGTGAGAGTTGCGAAAGGCTTCGGTAACTTTCAAGAACTCTATGTCATGCGTGGTTTCCCTGTTTACTCAGATGATATGACCTACAATGGCTTATACGGTATTTTACCGCGTCAGTATGTCGCCGCTGAGTTATTAGAACGTGTGGAAGTATTTCGTGGCGCAAGTGCCTTTTTAAATGGCGCAGCACCTGGCGGTAGTGGTTTAGGTGGCTCTGTAAACATTGTTCCTAAACGTGCAGGTGATGAGCCACTTAATCGCGTGACACTTGGTTATGAATCGCAAGGCCACATGTATGGCGCAGCCGATGTTAGCCGCCGTTTTGGTGATGAAGAAAACAGCACCGGTGTCCGTGTAAATTTAGTTCAGCGTGGCGGTGAAACCAGTGTTGATAACCAAGACCGTGACTTGACTGTCGCGTCAGTCGGAGTTGATCACCAGAGTGAGAATTTTCGCGTGTCGTTAGATTTAGGTTTTCAAGATCACCAAGTTGACGCTCCGCGTCCTGCCGTGACTCCATCAGGTGTTATTTTAGACGCGCCCGATAGCGACACTAATTTTGCTCAAGATTGGACCTACACTGATGAGCGCCAATTATTTGGGGCTGTTCGTGGTGAATACGATTTTACCGATAATATCAGCGGCTGGGTCGCTTACGGTTTTAGAAGTGGCGAAGAAGATAACCGCTTTGCAAACCCAACCATGCAAGACAACGGCGACTTAAGCGCATACCGCTTTGATAATGTGCGCAATGAAGATGTGCAGTCGGGTGAAGTGGGCGTTAATATTCAGTTTGATACTGGCTCAGTTGGCCACACGCTGATTTCATCAGCATCAGTGTTCTCCCTAGAAGCAGAAAATGCGTATGCATTCTCAAGTTTTACGGGCTTTAGTGCCGGCACCTTATACAGACCTGAAACTGCCGATATGCCTGATGCCGACTTTTTCATTGGCGGTGACTTAAACAACCCTTTGGTTACTGAAAAAACCGAACTTTCAAGTTTTGCACTCGCTGATATGTTGTCATTCAACGATGGAAAACTGCTTGTTACCTTAGGTGGTCGTTTGCAAAATATTGAAACCAATACCTATGATTACAATAGCGGCGACGAGTTATCAGGCTACGATGAGTCACAATTCACCCCAGTTGCAGGTGTGGTGTACAAGCCGTCAGAGCAGCTTTCGTACTACGCAAACTACATTGAAGGTTTATTACCAGGTGAAGTTGCACCTACCACCAGTGGAGGAGAAGCTGTTGTAAACGCTGGGGAAGTATTTGACCCATACCGTGCTGAACAAATTGAAGTTGGTTTAAAATACGATGCGGGCCAATACGGCGGCTCAGTCAGTGTGTTTAATACTTCAAAGCAAACATCTGTGATCAACAACAATGTATTTAGCATTGATGGCGAACAACAAAATCAAGGTCTAGAAGTCAGTGTATTTGGTATGCCAGCAGATAACCTGCGTGTGATTGGTGGTTTTACCTGGATTGACGCTGAAATGAAAAAAACGCAAGACGGCTTACTTGATGGTAATACCGCCATTGGCGTGCCTGACTTACAAGCCAACGTAAACTTTGAGTGGGACGTAACTGCACTACCAGGCTTAACCCTCGATGCTCGTGCAGCTTATACCTCAGAGCAATACGCAAGCGCCGATAACAGTTTAGAAGTTGATGCATCAAACCGCTTTGATTTAGGTGCACGTTATAACTTCTTAGTTGGTATGACTGATATAACAATTCGTGCCCGTGTCGATAATGTTTTTGACAACAACTACTGGGCATCAGTAGGTGGCTACCCAGGCTCAAATTACCTTGTTCTAAGTGAGCCTCGCACCGTTAAATTATCTGCATCATTCAGCTTCTAATAGGGTAATTTATGTGGATGTCTATCGCTGCCTTTATTGGCAGCGCAATGGCGATTGGGTTGTTTTACCGTGCTTGGCAAAGCAACCTTATAGCCTTTAAATGTATAGCCAAACTCGGTGCGTTGGCACTGATGTTTGGCTCTTTTATGTTATGGGTTCAGCAGCATGGTCCAGAATTGGGCATATGTTACGGCGTTGTAGCGTTTTCTTTGCAGGCATGGAGTTGGATTTATTTTGCTCGCCAACGTATCGATAAAGATATAAAACGCATCAGCTTGCCTTTTGTCAGCGGCATTACTCAACCTCGTTTAGTGATATGTGTTAACGCGTTAATAAAAGCCGCTGCATGTGTCGGGTTAAGTGCCGTTTGTGCCATGTTAGTGACAGTTATCTGGACCACGGCATTGAATATGAGCAAAGTGAATCAAATCGCCTTAGGTATTTATACTATGCCTATTTTATGGGGAGCTGCGGCTTATTGGTTATGTGCCGATAGCAAATTGTGGCGACCTATTTGTGTGCTAGCGGGCCTCAGTGCGCTGAGTTATTTGTTTATTTATAGTGTGTAGTATGAGTTTATCTATTTCCCCAAATGCCAATAAGAGCGCGTTAAAAAGTCATGCATGGATCGGCCTTGCAGTGAGCGTGCTGATGTATTGGGTGTGTTTTTCCGGTGCTTTGTCTGTGTTTTCTCAAGAGTTGTTACGTTGGGAGCAACCACATATTGCAGATGACTTAAATTACACACCAAGCAGTATTCAAACCGCTTATGAGCGCTTTTTAGAAATGAAAGGCGGCAGCACTGACGGTAACATTGTGGTGCGCTTGCCGACGCAAGATTTACCCCGCGCGCGTATTAGCGCTGAGGGAGAGGCCTGGAATATATCGCCAACAGGTGAGTTAAGTGAACCCTCAACAACCCCCATTACAGATTTAATTGTTGATTTGCATACAGCCCTTCATTTACCTGAAGATCTCGGCATGATGATAGTTAGTACGCTTGGCGCAATCTTAAGCGCGTTAATTATTTCAGGCATTATTGCCCATAGACGCATATTTAAAGACGCCTTTCGCCTGCGTACAGGTAATAACGAGCAGCTTACACAAGGTGATTTGCACAACCGTATGAGTGTATGGGGTTTGCCATTTCACTTAATGATAGCGCTTACTGGGGTGTATTTTGGTTTAGCATCATTTCTAACCTCGATTTATGCCGACACCTTATATGACGGGAACAAAATGGGTTTATTCGCTGACATTTATGGCTCATCTATTGTTGTTGAAAACCAGCCCAAAGTGGCCGACATAGCTCGCGCTATTAATGAAATTAGAGCCATGGAGCCTAACACGCAACCTGTTTTCGTTACGCTTGAGAATGCCACCAAAGACAATCAATACATTTTGCTTGGCTCGCAGCACCTCGATAAGTTGATTTATTCTGAGCAATATCGTTTTGATTCATACGGGCAATACATAGACAAAGTAGGCTACTCAGACGGTGAAGTAGGGCAGCAGGCCATTTTTTCTGTGTACCGTATTCACTTTGGCCATTTTGGCCCTGAAGCTATGAAAATCTTTTTTGGTTTAATGGGGTTTGCACTGACCATAATCTCGGTCACAGGCATTAATTTATGGTTGGCGAAAAGGCAAAAACAAGACGCCCTCAACCAATTATGGATGGGGTTTGTTTGGGGCACCCCGATTGCGTTTATTTGTGCGGCGTTGTTAGAGCTCATGCTACATATTCCTACTAAGCCGGTATTTTGGTTGGTGTTAGTGGCTATATTAGTCGGTTCGTTAATACAAAAGATGCTGGTAAAGACGCACTTGGTCTTGCTTAACGTGTTGGCGATGTTGTTAGTTATATTGCCAATAACGCACCTTTTAGTACATTACCCTGATGCCTTAGTGCCTAACTCAATTGCCATAAATATCACGTTTATCGTATTCGCTTTATGTGTGTGGCGATACCGTTATTCACGCGTGAAAAAAGGTTGGGATAGCTAATTAAAAAGGTGTATCAATGCCCCCAATTCCAAGAGGGTGTTAGCAGCCCTTTGCTGCTGGTTTTATATTTAGTGTATTTTACCATAGGGTTTTCATGCATATAATTTAATCCCTAGGGCAGACAGAATTAATTGCAAATGCGGTGCCCCTAATTAGCACCGCCTTTTTAGTAATACTATGCTTACATCTTTGTTTTACCAGCAATGTTGGTTACTTTTACTGAGCCAGAACCATCAGTTAATAATTCAAAGTTTGCCGCAGTATCAACGCGAATGCTTCCTGAACCATCTGAAACGACTACATCGCCCGAGATATCATTTAAATCAATACCACCAGAGCCATCGTGCACTTCAATATTACCTTGTGCGTTGGCAACATCAATATTACCTGAGCCGTCATGAATTTTAATATCACCGCTGATATTACGTGCATCTATGCTACCCGAACCATCATTGATTTCTAATGTACCTTCAATGTCATTCGCTGTAATTGAACCAGAACCATCGTTGATCACTGTATTGGCAACTTTGCTAATAATAATTTCACCGGAGCCATCGTGCACATCAACATTGAATGAACGAGGGATTGCAACGCTTAAATCAATGCGAGTTTGTTTGTTGGTTTGATATTCACATTGACCTGCACTAAGTGCTGCGTTATTGCCTTTGGCTTTAAGGTCTAAGCAGTATTCATCATGAGGCTTTTCTTGATAAATCTCGGCTTTAACGGTCACTTGATCACTGTCACTACCGGTTATGTGTAAAAAGCCAGAGCCTGCTTCTACTTTTAAAGCGCTTAATGATGTTGCATCTAGCGTTAGGTTTTTAGTTGCTTGTAGTGGCATATCACCCCAAGCAAAGGTTTGTGCTGATAATAAGCCTGCGGCAATTAGTGAGAGTGTTTTTACTGTACTTAACATGGTTCTTCCCTTTCATATGTGTGGTGTTACTAGCTTAGTCGCAGGTGCTGATAAAAAAGGTTTAAAGGGTTTAAAAGTTTTTTACAAAAATAGGCAAGAAAGCGCGAGCTTCAGGCATTTATGGTTTTTAACTATGCTTTAGACTGAAATAGTAGAGCAAAACCTAAGCAACCCCAGGAGAAACATATGAGTGATTCAGCGCAAACAAACGATATGCAAGTAATTAAGTCAGGTTCTCAAGATCCAATCGCAGGGCCAGCCGAATGTTTCACAGGTAAAGTGCAAATTAGTACTTTATTTAATGCACCAGCACCTGCTCGCGTTGGTGTTGCTGTGGTGGAGTTTTCAAAAGGAGCTCGCACAAATTGGCATTCTCATCCACTCGGCCAAGTTTTATTAGTTACAGAAGGTCAAGGTTGGACACAGTGCGAGGGTGGCGAGAAAACAGTCATCAATCCGGGTGATTTAATTTGGTGTAACTGCGGGAAGCGACACTGGCATGGTGCGACAGCTGATAGTGCAATGAAGCATGTAGCAGTTCAAGAAGCACTCGATGGTAAACCAGTTGATTGGTTTGAAGCTGTTTCTGATGAAGATTATTTAGCATAAGGTACATTGAAATGTGTGACAAACATGAAACGCAAGACTTATCACGTCGTAATTTTATTAAAACGAGTTCAGCTCTAGGCGCAGGCCTTTTATTAGGTGGCTTTGCGGCGCCTTCATTTGCAGCATCATCTGAGCAGCTTGCAAATGGCAATATAAAATCTCGTGGCTATGCGGCTTTTGATAATTCAGGCTTACTAAAGCCATGGGAGTTCGAAAGACACCCAGTAGGCGATAACGATATTTTAATCGAAATTAAATTCGCCAGTATTTGCCACTCAGATATTCATCAGATGAAAGGGCATTGGGGCGCACAGCAATACCCTCAAGTACCAGGTCATGAAATTGCAGGTATCGTAACTGCGGTCGGTAAGAATGTGACTAAGTTTAAAGTGGGCGACCGTGCTGGTGTAGGCTGTATGGTTGATAGCTGTCTTGACTGTAATAGCTGTAAAGATCAAGGCGAGCAATATTGCCCAGAAACAAAATTCACTTATGGTTACCCTGATGAACGCTCACCGACGGGTATCACACAAGGTGGTTACTCGAATAACATTGTTGTTCGCGATCATTTTGCAGTGCATATTCCTGAAAACATTAGTTTAGAGCATGCTGCTCCTTTATTATGTGCCGGCATTACAACGTATTCTCCGCTGCTTAAATTCAACTTGAAAAAAGGCGATAAAGTAGGTGTTGTTGGTATTGGTGGACTTGGGCACTTAGCTGTTAAATTAGCTGTGTCGCAAGGTGCTGATGTCTACGCGTTCACTAGCTCTAAAGACAAAGTAGCCGATATTAAAGCCTTTGGCGCTAAAGTGGTTGTTGTGGACGGTGAAGACGCTTACAACGAGCATAAGTCGCAGCTTGATTATTTAATTAATACCTTGCCAGTTAAATATGATGTCGCTAAATATGCTTCACTAGTTAAACCATTCGGCACGTACACCCAAGTGGGGATGCCAGAAGAATTTTCATTAAACATGAATGCATTAGCATTGGCTGCAAGCCGCGTAAACTTTAATGCTTCGTTAATTGGTGATATGCAAGAAACGCAAGACGTTGTTGATTACTGTGCTAAGAATAACATTCTGCCAGCAACCCAGTTAATCAAAGCCTCTGAAATCAATAATGCATGGCAAAGCGTGGTGGATAAAAAAGCGCGCTATCGTTATGTAATTGATGCCTCGACATTTTAAATAATTTTTTAGATTGAGTAAGCCAAACGCCATACCCAGTATGGCGCTTTTTGTTGTTCCTTTTTTATTCAGTGATTTGTCGCTTAAAGAGCGAATACTGCCGTAAAAACATATCATTATTTTTTTCTTTTGCTAACTTAGGCTTTTTGGCCCCCAAGGAGTAATAATGAAAAAAATAACCTTCCTAAGTACGTTGTTGTGCTCCAGCTTTTTTGTTTGTAGCGAAGAAACAGATACAACTTTAAACGCCTATGCCGCTGGGTACGTCGCCAATTTTACCTGTAGTGCTACGTTTAACGCTGGCAAAAGCAAAGATCAAATCGATATTGATGAACTTACCGGTATTTACCCTTTAATCGCAGATACTGTAAAAACACTAAAAGCGAACATTGATACTGAGCACAAGCGAGTCATTGTTGATTACGATAAAGATAAACAGCGCATATCGGTGTGGCGTTCTCGTTTAGGCTGTGTTGATTTACCCGTAGGGGCAAGCCTTAAAGCTGCAACACTTGTGCAAGCACCGTTTAAAGAAAACTTAGCCTACCAAAAGGATGATGGTAAGCCTTGGCAAACGTTAAATGGTGTTAATAAAGCAACGGGTAATAAGGCGCTTGATGAGATTATTGCTCAGGCTTTTACTCGTCATTATGGTGAAGGCGCACGCACTTCAGCTATTTTAATAGCAAGCCCTGAGGCGATTTTAGCAGAGCAATATAAAGCAGGTTTTACCCCTGAAACCGCCCAGCGTACTTGGTCTGTTGCAAAAAGTATTGGCGCTAGCATCATTGGTGTGGCGGTAGCGCAAAAGCGACTTGATGTTACTAAGCCTGCGGGGCTTGAAAGCTGGTCTCACCCGCTTGACCCACGTGGCGAAATTACCCTTGAAAACTTACTTCACATGGCATCAGGCTTAGACAGTAATAAAGCGGGCAACCGGACAGATCGGGTGTATATGGGGGGCGGTTTAGTGTCTGATACTGCAACGCATACTGCGTTAGAAGTAAAGCCAGGTAGCCGCTGGAAATACGCCAATAACGACACCATGTTAGCGCTACGTACCTTACGAGAAACGTTCAACGATGAGGCGAGCTATTTACGTTACCCATATGACAACTTACTCGATAAAATCGGCATGCAGCACACGTTTTTAGAGTCAGATTGGCAAAGTGACTTTATTTTGTCATCGCAAGTGTGGACTACTTCACGGGATCTTGCTCGTTTAGGGCTATTACACCTAAATAATGGTCGCTGGCAAGGTGAGCAAATATTACCAAAAGACTGGTTAAGTTATATTAGTAAACCTGCCCCTGCTCAACCCCCTGAAACGGCGCCAGGATACGGCGCACAGTGGTGGCTTTATAACGAACGTTTTCCTGAATTACCAAACGATACTATTGCTGCGCGAGGTAACCGTGGTCAATATTTGGTGATTATTCCAAGCGAGCAGTTAGTGATTGTTAGGCGAGGGTATGACCTTGCAGGGCTTAAAGGCTTTAGTGAACATGACTTTACACGTGATGTTTTAAAAGCACTGGGTAGATAAAGTTAGGCAATAAAAAAGCTGCTTTGTGGCGTACAGAAGCAGCTTTGCTAACTGGAGAGTTAGTATCTACTACAAAGGCTCTATAGTGACATCCGCTTGGCCTAAACTTTTAAAAAACTGACTATCGCCCGTTATTTTGCCAAGTTTTATCAGGCCATTTGCGTAACTTTGCGGCTTATAAAAGAGCGCAAGGTTACCCCAAGGTGCGTAATAAGTGATGTCTCCTGCATCGGCATCGGTGCCAGCAGGCAAGCCTTGTAGATTTAATTTCTCTGGTAAAGTGGCAATTTTCTCCGCATTGGCAAAGTCTTCTACCTTAAGAGTCAATGGTAGAAGTTGATAAAAATGCTTAGCGGCATTGTTACTTTCCAGAGTCGCTTGCATAGTTTTGCTGTTACTGGTGAACTTTATTTGCATTTCACTGACCATCTTTACTGCTTTTTTAAATATTGCTTATCTGTTACTGGCTCTAACCAATCAACAACCTTACCGTCTTTTGACTCTTGAATAGCTAAGTGCATCATGGCTGTTTTATCTGTCGCGCCGTGCCAATGTTTAACATTAGCAGGAATATGGACAACGTCACCTGGTTTTATAACCTGAGGTTGTCCATGCCACTGATTAACCCAGCCCATACCTGATGTAACAATTAAGGTTTGGCCAACAGGATGAGTGTGCCAGTTTGTTCGAGCGCCGGGCTCAAAGGTTACCATGGCACCAGCGGCTTTCGCTTCGCCATGAGCTTGGAAACTAGGCTCGACGCGTACTTTGCCCGTGAAATACTTGTCGAGCCCAGTCATTGGGTACTGAGTGCCATTTTTTTGCACTGTGATTTGCGGTAATTCTAAACGTTGTGAAGAGGCGTTTTCTGCATGACTAAATGCGCTCATCGTTAAGATAAGGGTGCCGATAATATACTTCATACTTTTCTCCATGTGTTTGTAACCGAATGAATCTTCATTTTGGCTAATAATTGTGCCTTTAAAAAGTACAATGCACGCAAGTTATTGCCTATTAGTCCGAGGTGGCAAATTTATTACTAGTCAATATTGTATAACCGAGCGTATAGTTAAGTATCTTAAATTTAATAAGGTTGGTTATGCATTCAGATCATGAAGCTGTTGCTAAAATGAGCGCCGCTTTAGCAGATAAAATTGCACCACTTATCGGCCAGCAAGAAACCGCTGATAGTGTAATTGAGGATTTGTTTTTTTATCGACAAACTCAGGCCGCCACCTCTTGTTCTATGTGTGTGGTTGAACCAAGTATTGCACTGGTTTTACAAGGGGCGAAAAGCATGACCTTGGGCGAAGATGTGTTCAAGTATGATCCACACAAGTATTTGATTACTTCTATAGATTTGCCAGCAAAAATGCAAGTTCTTGAAGCGGAAGACGACGCACCTTATTTAGGTTTAGTGTTAAAGCTTGATTTGGCTATGTTAGGTGAACTAATTTCGCAAGTGCCGCTCGATAAATTAAACAAGCAATCACTGAACAAGGGTATGACCTTAGGTGAGATGACAGAGCCACTGCTTAACGCTTTTACACGACTAGTTGAGCTGGTTGATGATCCTGAGTCTATGCCTGTGCTTGCGCCATTAATAAAGCGCGAAATTTTTTGGCGTGTACTTAATAGTGAGCATGGGGCGGAGCTTCGCCATATAGTATCGACTGGTAGCCAAGGGCTGAGAATTGCACGTAGTGTTAAATGGTTAAAAGAAAACTATGATCAACCCTTGAGTGTAGAGGACTTAGCGGGTCTTGCGAAAATGAGTAAATCAACTTTCCACCATCATTTTCGAGACCTAACTTCAATGAGCCCGTTGCAATATCAAAAGCGTTTAAGGTTAATGGAAGCAAGAAGGTTAATGGTTGGCGAGAGTATGGATGCGTCAGGAGCTGCTTTTAAGGTTGGTTACGAAAGCCCTTCACAATTTTCTCGCGAGTATTCTCGGTTTTTTGGTTTATCACCAAAACGAGATGTTGAGGCGTTTTTAGCTACGGCTAAATAGCCCTTTACGTATAAAAAACGAATGGGCATATCCCTATGTCCCATTCGTTACCATGACACGTTTTAGTTAAAGACTTGCTGTGAAAAACTCAGCAATCTTAGTGAATGGAATTAAACTTACATCATCATATAAATCAACATGGCCTGCATTTGGCACAACTAATAATTGCTTAGGCTCAGCTGCTAAATCATAGGCTTGTTGGCTAAACTTAAATGAGTGAGCCTGTTCACCAGCAACAAACAGTAATGGACGTGGTGAAATAGTTTCAATATCGTTAAATGGATAAAAGTTCATAAAACGCACATTGCTGCTTAATGTAGGATGTGTAGTTAAATCTGCTGATGAGCGCTCTGGTGTATATTCACCTCGCTCAGTGCGGTAAAAGTCATAAAACTCTTTTGCAATTGGGTGTGAGCTTTCATCAATGTGATGCGGGCAGCCGCCAGTGTACTGCACTTCGCCACCTAGGTACTCTACATTACGTTGCTCAGCGGCTTCATCAAGCATACCTTTACGCATATCAAGGTCGATAGAGTTACCTAAACCATTGCGCGTTGCGCCACCCATGTCATACATACTCACTGTTGCCACAGCTTTGATACGTGGGTCAATTTTAGCGGCACTAATGATGAACCCACCACTACCACATACACCTAAACCACCAATGCTTTCTTTGTTGACGTATGAACGGCTAGCAAGGTAATCGACACCGGCACTGAATGACTCTGCGTATAAATCAGGCAGCACAGTATTACGTGGCTCGCCGTCACTTTCGCCCCAGAAGCTAAGATCAATTGCCAAAGTAACAAAGCCAAGTTCTGCAAGTTTAGTTGCATATAAAGTAGCACTTTGCTCTTTTACCGCACCCATAGGATGACCAATTACAAGTGCCGGAAGGTTCGCGCCTTTCTCAGCATTTTTTGGTGTAAAAAGATTACCGACTACATTCATTTGTAATTGGTTTTTGAAAATTACTTTTTCAAAGTTAACAGCATCGCTTTGGTAAAAATTATCAGTTGAGGTTGTCATAACACTCTCCTATTTTGTGATTAACAGGGACTGCAATTTGTTTTCACAATGCAGCTTTGATGAGGTTATTGTCGGTTATTTGTGCAGTTTGGCGTTATATTAGAACAGTCGATTTATTGCCTAAAAGTGTCGAATGTATTTTTAGGTGCTTAAAATGAACATTAGGTAGCCCAAGTATGAGCTACCTAATGCTTTTTTAGTGTGTTTTTATACTGAAATAGCTGGCAATAGCTGCAAAAAATAAGATAACTGCGCTAACAAAGAAGGTAATAGAGTAGTCATAAACATCGAATAATATACCGCCAAACGTTGAGCCTAGCGCTATCGAAAACTGAATAATTGCGACCATCAACCCTCCTGCAACTTCAGCATCTTTTGGTAAAGCACGAGCTACCCAGCTCCACCAAGCAACAGGCGCTGCAGTTGCAATTAATCCCCATAATCCAAGTAATACGATGTTGATGTTAAAAAGAGATATTTGATTAGCTAAACAAAATGCAATTAATGCCATAACTGCAGGAGCAGCTATTAATGCAAACGCTAAACTGAGTTTTATGACTTTGCTTATCAGTAAGGTTCCAATAAAGCCTGCAAAACCAATAACAAATAACACCATAGAGACTTGTTGGCTGGTGGCTTGAAACGCTGACTCTAAAAAGGGCCTTACATAGGTAAATAAAGTAAATTGCCCCATAAATAGCAGCGCGACAGCTAGCATACCAAAACGGACGAGTGGCTTTTTAAATAACTTAAATGCAGAAAAAGGTCCTTTTGATTGCTGATGGACTGGCATGCTAGGCAAAGCCTGCCATTGCCAAAATACAGCAATAGCGATAAATGGCACTAAACACATAAACGCGCCTCGCCAGCCAAGAACACTGCCTAAATAACTGCCAAGTGGTGCTGCAATTATCATGGCAAGACCATTACCACCATTAAATACTGCCAGTGCTTTAGGCACTTTTTCCTCAGGAACTAAGCGCATTGCAGAAGCCGTTGAAAGTGACCAATAGCCGCCAATGACTAAGCCGATTAATGCACGACCAAGCATATAAACAGCGTAACTATCAGCTATAGAGATTGTTAAAGTTGACAGTAGCATTATCAAGGTCAGAGCGACTAGTAAGGTCTTTCGATCACTTTTAGCAAATAAAGGACTCATAAATAGACTCGTGATCACCGCAAAAAAGCCCGATATTGCTAACCCCTGACCAACCATGCCTTTACTAATTGATAAATCTTCAGCCATAGGTGTTAATAAGCTTACAGGCATAAACTCGCAGGCTATTAAGGCGAAAATACATAATGTCATCGCAAAAACCCCACTCCAATTAGCTTGCTGCTCGATAGGCTGATCATCTTGATAGGTTGAGTAATTTGTCATGCTAGTCCATACAGTTAAATGTGATGGAGTATTTTTTCAGACATAGGTTGAATAGACTAGCTAATGAATACTAATGTGCTTTATTAGTAATACTTATTAATAGGCTGATGGATGATCAAACAAAACCTCAATGAATTGAACTATTTTGTCATTGTGGCAAGAACTGGCAGTTTTACGCGTGCTGCTGCGCAGTTAGGAGTAACTCAGTCAGCTTTGAGTCAGGCTATTCGTTCACTAGAAGCAAATTTAGATATTCGTTTGTTAACCAGAACAACTCGAAGCGTATCGCCTACACTCGCCGGGGAGCGTTTACTCAATGCAATAGGGCATCGTTTTGATGATATTGAAAATGAGTTAGAAGCGTTAACTGAACTCAGAGACAAACCTGCGGGTACGGTAAAAATTACTTGTGGTGATTTTATCATTCAGAACACATTACTCCCAAAACTGGCCAATGTATTAAAGCAATACCCCGATATTAATATTGAATTTAATGTTAACTATGGCTACACAGACATTGTTGCTCAGCGTATCGACGCTGGCGTTCGTCTTGGCGAAACTATAGATAAAGATATGATTGCAGTGCCTATTGGTAAAGAGCTCAATATGGCAGCCGTTGCAAGCCCTGAGTATTTTGCTAAGCATCAAAAGCCTAACACGCCAAAGGATCTTACTGCACATAATTGTATCAACATTCGTTTTCCGACCCATGGCGGTTTGTATGCGTGGGAGTTTGAAAAAGAGGGTGAAGAACTTAATGTGAATGTACGCGGTCAATTAATCTTTAATACCTCTCATCATATTGTTGAGGCGGCGTTACAGGGGTTAGGTATTGCGTTTCTACCTGAAGAAGAGTTCGTTGAGCATATAAAAAATGGTAATTTAATTAAGGTGTTAGCTGATTGGTGCCCCTCATTTCCCGGTTATTATTTGTATTACCCGAGCCGTAGACAACCGTCTCCGGCATTTAAAATTGTGTTAGAAGCGTTAAAACAGCAATAGAGTGCGGTATTTAGATACCACACTCTATATTTATTACTTATGGCGGCCTTGTAAACAGCTAACCACATCAGCCAGCGATAGGCCCTGGCGCTGTAATAACACAGTTAAGTGATACAGTAAGTCTGCCGATTCATTGGTTAATTCATCGTTATCATGTTTCATGGCTGCAAGGGCAACTTCAACACCTTCTTCACCTACTTTTTGGCAACTACGGCTTAAGTCTTTTGCAAACAAAGACGCAGTGTAGCTTTTGTTTGGATCATCGTCTTTACGTGAAACAATCACTTGTTCAAGCTCAGCTAAAAACGACAAGCTAGGTTTAGCATCATCGCCGAAGCAGCTTTGTGTGCCTAGGTGGCATGTTGGCCCAAGTGGGTTTGCCAGCACTAATAGTGAGTCGTAATCGCAGTCGGTATGTACTGAGACTACTTCAAGGTAGTTTTCTGATGTTTCGCCTTTGGTCCATAAACGCTCTTTAGAGCGCGAGTAAAAGGTTACTTTTTGTTTGTCGAAAGTGGCAGCTAATGCGTCTTGATTCATAAAGCCTTGCATTAAAATCATCCCAGAGTGTGCATCTTGCACAATAGCTGGGATCAATTCGCTTTTGGCAAAGTCGACTTGAGAAAGAGTGTCTTTGGTTAATTGCATAGTCTTGCCGCTACATTATTATCAGTTAAAAATTGTTTTAGTTCGCCAATATCAATGACGTTCTTGTGAAATACGCTGGCAGCGAGCGCGCCATCAACTTGGCTTTGCTGAAACACATCAACAAAGTCTTGCATCGTCCCTGCGCCGCCCGATGCAATTAGTGGAATATCGCACAGTGCACGCATTTTTGATAGCTGAACATTGTCGTAGCCTTTACGCACGCCATCTTGGTTCATGCAATTGAGCACTATTTCACCAGCACCTAGGTCTTGCACGCGCTTAACCCATTCTTCGGTTTTATAGCGAGTACGGCTTGATGCATTTGGGTCGCCAGTCAGCTGGTACACTAAATACTCGCCAGTGTTTTCATCATAAAAGCTATCAATACCCACAACTACGCATTGTTTACCAAACTCATCGTGTAACTCTTTGATAAGCTCTGGGCGAGCAATTGCAGGGCTATTAATACTGATTTTATCTGCGCCACGTTCTAAAACACGTGCTGCATCGGCAACAGATTTAATGCCGCCCGCCACACAAAATGGAATATCAATGTGGCGCGCAATGTTCTCTACCCAATTGACATCAAGTAGGCGTTTTTCGACGCTGGCACTGATTTCATAAAACACCAGTTCATCTGCACCAGCACCACTGTATGCCTTGGCGAGCGTTAAAATATCACCAACTACTTCATGGCCTTTAAATTTAACGCCTTTAACGACTTGGCCGTCTTTTACATCTAAACAAGGAATTATGCGTTTTGATAACATGCTAGCGCCTCCTCAACATTAAAGGCACCATCGAGTAATGATTTACCTAAGATTACACCGCCAACACCCAGTTTTTTCAGCTTTGCAATATCATCAAGAGAGCTTACACCGCCTGATGCTTGAACTTTAATCTCGCTGTTGTGGTTGGTTAAATCTTCATAAAGAGCAAATGAAGGGCCAGTCATGGTGCCGTCTTTACTGATGTCAGTACACAGAAAATCAACCACACCAAGTGCCACGTAAAAATCAACAAGTTCGAACAAACCAAACTCAGATTCACTTAACCAACCATGTGTTGCTGGTGCCCAGCCGTTGTCAGTTTTATTAACATCCAGTGCGATAACAAAGTGAGAGCTGCCAAACTTTTCAATCCAAGCCTTTACTTGCTCGCGCTTTTCAACAGCCATTGAGCCAATCACGACTTGGTTAGCACCGGCTTCAAGCCAGTCAGCAACATCTTGCTCAGAGCGAATACCACCGCCCACTTGATAAGGCACATTAAGCGCTTTGGTTGCAGCTTGAATATGCTGCCACTGTTTTTTATTTGGATCGCGCGCGCCTTCTAAATCAACTAGGTGCAGTTTACCTGCGCCGCTATTTGCGTACTCTTGTAAGCGGGCGCCAAGTTCGTAAGGGTAAAATTGTGCGGTATCATACTTACCTTGGTATAAGCGCACAATTTGGTTTTGTAATACATCGAG
Source organism: Pseudoalteromonas sp. 68 DY56-GL68 (assembly GCF_041414825.1). Lineage (NCBI taxonomy): Bacteria > Pseudomonadati > Pseudomonadota > Gammaproteobacteria > Alteromonadales > Pseudoalteromonadaceae > Pseudoalteromonas > Pseudoalteromonas sp. 68 DY56-GL68. The sequence continues at coordinate 590,069 of NZ_JAOCZL010000006.1, read as the reverse complement.
TGCTGGAATAATCACGTTTATTTCTCTTATTTTTTGCTGCGCTTACAGCTGCCAATCTAAAAAGTTTTGTAAAAGTCGGGTGCCTACTTTGGCGCTTCGCTCTGGGTGGAACTGCATGCCTGCGTAGTTATCTTTGGCAACAATTGCTGAAAAAGCTTGCCCGTATTCACCGCTAACTAGGGTGGCATCGTTTACTGTGTGCGCAAAGCTATGCACAAAGTACACTTGATCTTGCGCTGATAACCCTTTGGTAAGGGCATGCTCTTTTAACACGCTTAGGTCATTCCACCCCATGTGCGGTGAGGTTAATGTACCCACATCTAAGTGCTTAACAATACCTGGAATTTTGCCAAGGCAATCAACGTTGCCTTCTTCAGTGCTGTCGCAAAGTAATTGCATACCTAAACAAATGCCCATCAGCGGGCGCTGATATTCATCAATTGCTTGCTGCCAACCACCGTCTTTTAGGCGTTTCATGGCAACAGAAGCATGGCCTACGCCTGGTAAAATAGCACGTTCAAAGCCTTTTAGTTGCTCAGGTGAGGTGATCACCTCAGGTTTTTCGCCCAAGCGTTCAAAGGCAAAACGAACAGAGTTAATGTTGGCACAACCGGTATTAATTATGGCAATCATAAACACCCCTTAGAGCTTGCTGTTTGTTGTGAAGCATCTTTTGCAATCGCAGCGCGAAGTGCTCTTGCAAACGCTTTAAATAGACCTTCAACTTGGTGGTGACAGTTACCATCGCTAACCGACAAAATAAGGCTCATGGCGGCATTATCACTTAAGCTTTTAAAGAAGTGTTCAACCATTTGCACGTCTAAGTCGCCCACTTTTTCACGGCTAAAATCGGCGTTTAATACAAATGAGGCACGGCCTGATAAGTCAATTTGCGCTTCTGCTTTGCATTCATCCATAGGGAGTGCAAAACCATAGCGACCAATTTGCGTTTTTGTTCCTAGTGCTTGTTTAAGGGCAAGGCCAAGTGCAATGCCGATATCTTCAACTAGGTGGTGCTCATCAATGTGTAAGTCGCCAGTGGCTTGAATATTAAGTCCGATATTGGCGTGTGTACGAATTTGGTCAAGCATGTGATCGAAAAAGCCAAGGCCAGTGCTAATTTCGCCATTTTTTGTTTGGTCTAAATTAACTTGCACATCGATTTGCGTTTCTTTGGTATTGCGAGTGACACGGCCTTCACGGTTCGCGGTTGTCAGCTTAGTGACAATGGCATCCCAACTGCCATCATACAAAATGCCTTCGCAGCATAAGTTATTGGCAAGTCCAATATCAGTTTGGCGGTCACCAATCACAAATGAACGCGCTAAATCGACTTTACCCGAGCGCATCAGCTCAGTAAGTAAGCCGGTTTTTGGTTTACGGCAGTCACAATTTTGTTCATCAAAGTGAGGGCAGATCAGAACGTCATCAAATTTAATCCCTTGGCTGTTTAAGATATTCATCATCTTGTCTTGAGCAATATCAAAATCAGCTGTCGGGAAGCTATCAGTGCCTAAACCATCTTGGTTTGAAACCATCACAAGGCGGTAACCTGCCGCTTGAAGTTGTAATAGAGCAGGGATCACATTCGGCAAGAACACTAATTTTTCTAGGCTATCAACCTGTTTGTCGGTGATAGGCTCTTCGATAATCGTGCCATCGCGGTCAATAAATAAATACGGGTTGCTCATGATAATTCCTGTTCTACTGTTTTACTGGTCAGTGATAAGCCATCTAACCAAACTTTTACCTGTTCTAGTTCTTGCTCGTTACCGATAGAAATTCGTAACCAATCATCTTCGCCATATAAAGTGAAGGCACGCATTACGAGTCCTTGCTCAAGTGCGATATTAAATGATTGTTTGTCTTTTAATTTTAAGGTGACAAAGTTACCTTCACCGCTCAGTACTTTGATAACAGCAGGTGATTGCTCAAGCCAGCTTTTCAGTTTGGCTTTTAAGCTATTTAGAATTGTCACCTGACGGCGCATTGAAGCGATGTTGTCGCTACTTAATGCATCTGCAGCAATGCTCGCAACCACCGTAGATACTGGGTAAGGCGCAATCACTTTACGAATAGGCGCAAGTAGCTCGTTATTGGCTAATGTGAAGCCAGTTCTTAAACCCGCTAGTGCAAATGCTTTTGATAAAGTTCTTAGTACCACAAGGTTACTAAACTCGTTGATCAGGCTTGCCGCTGTTTGTTCTGGGCAAAATTCTATATAAGCTTCATCAACCACTACAATCGCTTTACCCGCAAGTTGTTGAGTGATTTTTCTGATTTTGTCTAGGCTTGTCATGCTGCCGGTAGGGTTATTTGGATTACAAATAAACACCAGCTTTGAATCAGCAACTGCAGTGACAATCTCATCAACCGTGCCTTTTAATAACAGCTCTTGAGTTAAACCGTTAATCGCGATGTTGTGGGTATCAGCTGTGACTTTGTACATGCCGTAAGTTGGCAAAAAGAGTGCAATGCTATCTTTACTAGGGCTACAAAAAGTACGTACTAATAGTTCGATACCTTCATCAGCACCACGAGTCATCAGTACCTGCTCTGACTCTAAATTAGCATAGCAAGCGTAACGATTGATCACTTGCTGAGGCTGTGGATCTGGGTAGCGATTTAAATCAGTTAAATTGATATTTGGCGTACGTGAATACGGGCTTTCATTGGCATTTAACCAAGTAGTGCCTGTTAGCTTTTCACTTTTCGCCGAACTGTAGGCTTTAAGCGCAGCAATGTTATCTGGCAACAGTGTTGCTATTTTTGAATTATCGCTCATTGTTCATAGCCTCAAGACGAATTGAAACAGCATTAGCGTGAGCATCAAGCCCCTCTGCTGCGGCCAAAGGTAATATTGCTTTAGATAATTCACGTAAGCCATTTTTACTGATGGTTTGCACTGTGTAAGTTCTAAAGAAGTCCAGTAAGTTTAAGCTCGAATAGGTCGCACTGTAACCATACGTTGGTAGTACGTGGTTCGTACCCGATGCATAGTCTCCGGCAGACTCCGGAGTGTAATCACCCACAAATACTGAACCGGCATTTTTCACTAAGCTTAAATAAGGCTGCGCATCAGCAAGCTGTAGAATAAGGTGCTCAGGGCCATATTCAGCAGATACCGCAAAAGCTTGCTCAACCGAGTCGACTAATATCAAGCTTGAATTAGCAAGGGCTTGCTCGGCAGTGTCTTTACGACTTAACTTTGCAAGCTGCTCTGTTAATGCTTGCTGTGTTTTTTCAATAATGCGTTCGCTGTTACACAGTAAAATAACTTGCGAATCAGCGCCGTGCTCTGCTTGCGATAATAAATCTGCCGCAATAAACTCTGGGTTTGCACGCTCATCAGCAATCACTAGCACTTCAGAAGGGCCCGCTGGCATATCAATCGCCATGCCCGGAATAGTTTGCGCAACAAGTTGTTTTGCCATGGTGACAAAGCTATTTCCTGGGCCAAAAATCTTGTTCACTTTAGGCACTGATTCTGTACCGTATGCCATTGCTGCAATCGCTCCGGCGCCGCCACTTTCTACAATGGTTTTAATACCACATAGTTTTGCCGCATATAAAATGGCAGGATTGATAGTTTCATCAGCTTTTACAGGTGTAGTAAGCACAACGGTTTGTGCACCACTTAATTGTGCAAGCACCCCTTGCATGATCACTGACGATGGCAATGGTGCACTGCCACCAGGTACGTAAATACCTACCGCTTCTATGGCTTGATATTTAAGTTCACATAACACGCCAGGTTGCGTGGTTAACTTAATGTCTTTAGGTAATTGTGCTTGGTGAAAGCGTTTAACATTGGCATAGGCCGTTTCGATGGCGGCTTTTAACTCGTTTGATAATAACTGCTCAGCTTGATTAATTTCTTCAATTGGCACTAATAAGCGAGGTGTTTCGCGCTTATCAAACTCTTTTGCCATCTTTAATAACGCTGCGTCATCTTCAGTTTTAACTGCATTTAAGATGTCGATGCAAATTGCTTCAACCTCTTTACTTGCAGTAACAGCAGGGCGGGTAAGTACCGCCTGCTGTGCTTGTTGATTTTCCTCATTCCAGCGAAACATGGATAATTACTCCATCATTTTTTCAATTGGCATAACAAGAATTGAGTTGGCACCTAGTGCTTTTAACTGTTCCATTGTTTCCCAGAAAAGGGTTTCGCTGCTAACCATATGAAGTGCTACATAATCGTCGCTACCAGCAAGTGATAGTAAAGTCGGTTGGCCTGTGCCTGGTAGTAAGTCGCATACTTCATCAAGCTTTGCTTTTGGTGCGTGTAGCATGATGTACTTGCTTTCTTTTGCTTGGCGCACACCACGTAAACGCGGCATTAGCGTATTGATTAAATCAAGTTTGCTTTGATCAGTAAGGTCCTTGTTTTGAATTAAACATGCGTTTGATTCTAAGATGGTCTCGCCTTGCATTAAGCCGTTGGCTTCTAACGTTGCACCGGTAGACACTAGGTCACAGATTGCATCAGCTAAACCAGCACGCGGTGCAACTTCAACAGAGCCCGTTAACATTACCGTGCTTGCGTTAATACCTTCGCGCTTTAGATATTGGCTTAAGATTTCAGGGTAAGTAGTGGCAATGCGTTTACCTTCGAACCAGCTTTTTTCCTGAGGGCCAAGTTCTTGTGGCCATGCAAGTGCTAGGCGGCAGTAACCAAAATCAAGTTTAGAAAGTTTATTTACTTCGAATGCCACACCTTGGCGTTCGCGCTCGGCTTGTACTTCAACAAGTACGTTTTCACCAACGATACCTAGGTCACACACACCGTCCATTACTAGGCCCGGAATATCGTCATCGCGTACACGAAGTACATCAATTGGCATGTTGGTAGAGTGTGCGATTAAACGTTGTTCACGAAGATTTAATTTAACACCAAGTTGCTTTAATAACTCTTGGCAGTCTTTTGATAAGCGGCCGCCTTTTTGGATGGCGATTCGTAAACGGTTGGTATTGCTCATTATTCATTTTCCTTTAATTCAAAAACTAAAAAACCCGAGGGAACCTCAGGGCGAAAATAAATAATTTGGTTGATTGCTCGCCAGAGGTTCCTTTTAGGAATAACCTCTCAGCGAAAAACCTGACAGGCTATTCCGGTGAATGATGGTGATGATGGATAGTTGTCAGATTGAAGCGCATAATTTTTCCTATATTGCACTCGTTTGTATAAACCAGTGCGTAAATCTGTTTAAATAAGTTACGTATATAGATAAACATGCTTTGCTAATCTTTGGCAAGCATTTTTTTGCGAAATTAAAGTATATGCTATAACTGCCGATAATAAATGGATAGGTAGGAGGTACAAATGGATATCATGATCCCCTTTTTAGGTCGAATTACGCGCTTACAGTTGGAAAGTAAAGGTGCATTTCACATTGCGGGCGTAAAAGACGCGAACGTGCAGCGAATTGAGCTTGAAAAGCGACAAAAGCGAGAGATTGAGTTACGAAAAAAAACAGCCCAAAAAGCGGATGAAAATAATAAAAACACCACCGAAGAAGATGAAGAAGGCAATCAGCATCTCGATACGTGGGCATAGCGAATTTTCTCGTCTGCGGTCTTATTTAGTAACTAAAAAGTTAGCTGGTGGTGGTCGTATGTGCAAGAAGCGTAAAAAGGCTCGATAAACGAGCCTTTATGGTTTTAAAGCAGTGCTTAATTTTTCGCTTCTGCTGATTGAATACTACTTTGGATCAGCGGCGATATTGTTAAGCCTTGTACGATAATCGAAAAGATCACCACCACATAGGTGACAATAACAATTAGGTTGTGCAGGTCAGAGCCTGCAATCATCACTTGATCGCGTGGGATAGCTGCAGCCATTGCCAGCGCTAAACCACCCCTTAAGCCTCCCCAAGTGAGAATTTTCACTGAGTGCTTGTCGTACTGACGATACTTTTTAAAGAACACAAACGGTGCACCCACACTTACAAAGCGTGCCAGTAGCACCACAGGTACCATAAGTAAGCCAAGGCCAATCTCTTCAAGAGTAATAGGCATAGTGACAATGAGCATACCGATGATCAAAAACAGCAAGGCATTTAAAAAGCTATCGGTGGCATGCCAGAAGTCTTTTACGTAGCGAGTATCTTCAGGACCCGTGCGCTCTGTTGCTTTTGAGCGAGTGATATTACCTAGTAAAATCCCACTTGTTACCATCGCCAATGCGCCTGAGATTTCCCAAATGTTTGCAGCAGCAAAGCCAGCGGTTGGAATGGTCAGGGTTAGTAGCAAACGAATGTTCACATCGCGGCTATTAATAATTAAAAAATGTCCGACTAAAGCAATCACTAAACCAAATACAATGCCACCAATTGCATCAACTAAGAATAGCTCGGCAACATCGGTAAAGTTTGCTTCGGTACCATAAAATGCAACTGAAAATATAGTAGTAAAAATCACCAAACCAATACCATCATTAAACAAAGACTCACCTTCGACTTGCACAGAAATACCTTCTGGGGCTCGCATTTGTTTAATAATGGCTAACACTGCAATCGGGTCGGTTGGGCTGATTAATGCACCAAATAATAAGCAGTAAATAAATGGCACCGGCCAGCCAACAAAAGCAAATAAGTAGTAGCTTAAGTAACCAACGATGACCGTGGATGTAATGGTTGAAAATAGCACTAATGCGGTTATTTCCCAGCGTTGTTTACGAAGGGCTGCTAAGTTGATTTCAAGTGCACCTGCGAACAGTAAAAACCCGAGCATGCCTTTTAATAGCAACTGATTAAAGTTGATACTAGAGACTATTTGGGTCATTTCGAGGGCGGTGCTATCACCGAGCATTTTAACGGCAAGTATAAGCAGTAAAGAAATAACAACAGAGCCTGTTGTTATAGCAATTGTGGTTTGCATTTTGAGGATATATTGGTTAGCAAAAGCAATAAAAATAGCTAATGCTGAAAGAAAACAAATGAGGTACCAAGCATTCATTGTTTGACCTTAAATATTTGTATAACAAGACGCAGAAAGCTGTCACTTTCTGGCCGCATATGGTACGCCTCTATCTCACGTATGTCACAGTGTTTATGCGATTTTTATGATATTTTAGAGTAAAAATTCAGGTGGCTGATTGCAATTGTATAATTGCTGTTAAAAATGTCTCAAAAGAGACAAAATAAACCTGATTAAAAGTACGCTGAGGATTAGTTTAGCTAGGTCAATCAACTTTTTTTAATTGCGTCGATTCCTGACTCGTATTAATAGCCCTTATTGGATAAGGGATCACAATTCCTTCTTCAGCGTAACGCTTGTGCAGTGCCTTAATAAAAGCAGATTTTACCCAAAATCGATTGAAGTATTCTTTTGCTCTTAGCATCACGGTAAAATTGATGCTTGATTGATCAAAGGTATGAAATACCACAAATGTATCGTAGTCAGCCACGCCCCATTTATGACTTTTTAAAACCTGCCTTGCTACATCCAGTGTCACTTGTTCAACTTTTTCTAGGTCCGACCCATAATGAACACCCACTTCAACAGGTACACTGAGCTCTTTTTCGGGGTAAAAGTAATTAATGATGCGTGATTTAGAAAGCTGACTGTTTGGGATGACTATCATGTTATTCGGCAACATTTTTACCCAAGTTGAGCGCCAACCAATTTTCTCGACAAAGCCTTGGTCGCCACTTTCAAGCTCTATAAAGTCACCCACCCGAATCGGTTTATCAATCACCAACTGAACGCCAGAGAAGAAGTTTTCAAGTGTAGGCTGCAAAGCGAGTGCAACAGCAAGAGACGTAATACCAAGTGATGCAATTATAGGTGTGATTGATATGCCCAAAGTACCCAATAAAACCAGCAGGCCAACACATACAATTACACAGCGTATGAGTCCTTTAATAATGCTATGACTATTCGATACCATTACTGAACGCGCACTATAATAATCAACTGTGCCAAATAAAAAATGATCTAAAAACAATATAAACGCAATAATACATATTGTTTTAGCAGTGGTTGAAATAGGCAAGGGGTGCTCTGTCATAAATCCGGTAACACTTAATAACTGCCCAAATATGATCACAAGCACCATCATTGTGCACAAGGTCAGCGGAGTAATAAGTGAGTCAACAAGTAGTGAATCGAATACAAAGTCTGTTCGTCTTGTCCATTTCTTTAAACAGTAAACAATTAAAAACCTTATTATAAACAAGGTAATAGCAGCTAGGGTTGTGCCACCAATTATTAGCAACCATGGTTTGTTTACCCATTCGCTTTGCGACAGCTCGCCTAACATAGTTAATCCTATAAGCTAAAGTCTGTGTCGTCGTTGCAATTTATGTACCCAGCTTTAAAGTGCTCAACGAACAGGAAATGAATGGGGAGCTGATTAAACAACGCTAAGAAATAATCAATAAAAAAGGGACTAATGTAGTAAAATTGTTAACGATCTGTAATTATTTTTTTACAATTTCACGCCGATTCTAAGCTTTATCTATCATGTCTTTTTGTTAACCTACTAAAAAATAAGCGCTTTAAAGAGATCTTGTAATTTCAATTGTTAATTTATTGTTTAATTTTTGTTTTCTTTTTGATCGCGCTAGGCTGGTTAGCAATCGGGAACGTGTGTAACCCGATTATTAGGAAAATATTAAATAACAATCTAACGGAGCGTAAACGTGAATTTATCAAAACTCACAATAGCTACTCTTGCTGCTTTGGCATTAGCTCAAGCAACAAATGCAGAAGCTGCAAATAAAAAATATCTAAACAAGCAAACAGGCATTAATAAGGCATTACAGACTAATGCTGCATCAGTATTAATGTCTAATCCGAAACATTTAATTGGTTTGGAAGCTGGAAATGAACTAACTGTTTTAAAAGAAATAAAAAGCAATAACGGTACGACAACCCGCCGTTACCAGCAAATGTATAAGAATATCCCAGTTATTGGTGATACAGTTATTCTTACCTTTGATGATGCGGGGCAGTTAAAAACAGCACATGGTGCTGCGGTCTATGATATTGCTTCAGATATCGGTTCTGTTTCGCCTGCTTTACCAAAACAAAAAGCGCTAGCGCATGGCCTTGCTAATTCAGCCGTTGCAAAAAAATCGTCAGGCCTAGAGAGACACAATGAGCAGTCTCGTTTAGCTATTTGGCTTGATGAGAATAGCGTTGCGCATTTGGTTTACGAAGTGTCATACGTCACTTATGGTGAAAACCCGTCTCGCCCTTATCAAATTATTGATGCGAATACTGGTGAAGTACTCTTTAGTATGGATAACCTCCAACATGCAAGTGCAACAGGCCCAGGCGGTAATTTAAAAACGGGTAAGTACCTCTATGGCAGTGACTTCAGTAGCCTTGATGTTTCTCAGTCGGGCAACACATGTACGATGAATAACGCCAACGTAAGAACGATTAACCTCAATGGCGGTACGAGTGGTTCTACGGCTTATTCGTTTACGTGCCCTGAAAATACCTTTAAAGAAATTAATGGTGCATATTCACCACTCAATGACGCACATTATTTTGGTAACGTTATTTTTAATATGTATAACGATTGGTTAGGTACTGCACCTTTAACTTTCCAATTAAAAATGCGTGTTCACTATGGTAATAATTACGAAAATGCATTTTGGGATGGCAGTGCTATGACCTTTGGTGATGGCCAAAATACGTTTTACCCTCTAGTAAGTCTAGACGTATCAGCTCATGAGGTGAGCCACGGCTTTACTGAGCAAAACTCAGGACTTGTTTATTCTGGTAAATCGGGTGGTTTAAACGAAGCTTTCTCTGATATGGCTGGTGAAGCCGCTGAGTTTTACATGAAAGGCTCAAACGACTGGTTAGTTGGTCAGGAGATCTTCAAAGGTAATGGCGCACTTCGCTACATGAATAATCCAACTCAAGATGGTAGCTCAATTGATCATCAAAATGATTACTACTCAGGTATGGATGTTCACTACAGCTCAGGCGTATTCAATAAAGCATTTTATAATCTTGCAACCACATCGGGGTGGGATACGCAAAAGGCATTTGTGGTTATGGCACGCGCTAACCAACTTTATTGGACAGCAAGCACTAACTGGGACCTTGCAGGTAATGGCGTTATGGATGCGGCATGTGACTTAAACTACGATCCTGCCGATGTTCAAGCAGCGCTTGCTGCGGTAGGTGTTAGTTCAAACTTAAGCGCAGGTAGTAGCTGTGGTGGTACAACTGAGCCACCGACTGACGAAGCGTTAACAAATGGTGTTGCGCGCACAGGGATTAGTGGCGCAGCCAAAGAACAGCTGTTCTTCACTTTAGATGTTCCGAGCGGTGCTACAAACCTGCAATTCAATACCACAGGTGGAAGTGGCGATGCCGATCTGTATGTAATGTATGGCTCTAGACCAACACTTAACAACTTTGATTGTAAGAGTACGTCATCTACTAGCACTGAAAGCTGTGCAATCAGTAATGTACAAGCAGGCACATACTATGTGATGGTAGAAGCATGGAACCAAATCTCTGGTGTGTCTTTAACAGGTAGTTTTGATAATGGTTCAGGTGGAGTGACACCTATCAATCGTACAGAATCAAATGTGAGTGTTGCATCAGGTAGCTGGACACGCTTCACACAAGATTTAACGGCGGGTTATTCATCACTGGATGTCACTATTTCAGGTGGCACTGGCGATGCAGATCTTTACGTTAAGTTTGGTTCGCAATCAACAACTTCTAGCTATGATTGCCGTCCGTATAAAAATGGTAACAGCGAAACGTGTACCTTTACCAATCCTCAAGCAGGCACTTGGTATATTGACTTACGTGGTTACAACGCAGCGAGTGGCGTAACACTCTCCATCTCGGCTAATTAGCCAATCATAAAAAGGGAGCATTCGCTCCCTTTACTTTCCCTCACAAAGAAAAGGACCCATTATGACAACCCTTCTTAAGCAGTGCTTAGTCGGTGTAGCCTCACTGTCGTTAAGCCAAATGTGTTTCGCTCAAGATGATGAAACAGTCTGGGTGACAATTGATGCCCTAGCCGCAAAACATTTTCAACAAGATGCGCTAAGTAAACAAAAACAAACACGTAATCTCGCTTTGCAATCGTCAGTTATAAATGATGTAAACTTTATGCGTGTCAATAAACAAGACATAGCAGGGTTAAGCGAATTTATGCACGATAACTACCATCGCTGTGGTGGTTTTGTGGCTCATGAATCTCTTGCCGATGCCGAACTGTATACTCAAAAGCTAAATAGTGTTTCACAACTTGCTTCGACGAGCAGCTTTGCAAGTTATACTATTGATAACGCTACGACAGTCAATGCGTTGCTTTCATCAATTAATGCAAGTGAGCTGACTGATACAGTGAATAGTATGATGAATTTCCATAATCGATACTATTCAGTGCAAAGCGGTGTAGATGCAGCTCAGTGGTTAAAAAATCACTGGCAACAAATAGCAAGTAGCCGTAGTGATATTAGCGTCGAATACTTCAATCATAGCTTTTCACAGTCGTCTGTTGTTGTGACTATTCCAGGTGCTGAAAAAGCCGATGAAATTGTCGTGATTGGTGGTCACCTAGATTCAATAAATCAATCAAACCCAAGCAATGGGCGTGCGCCTGGTGCAGACGATAACGCATCAGGCATTGCTGTGCTTACCCAGGCCTTAAAAGCGATTGTTGATAATAACTATCAACCTCAACGAACTATCCAAATTATGGGGTTTGCTGCAGAAGAAGTCGGCCTTCGGGGCTCTAAAGATATTGCCCAGAGTTATAAATCACAGGCTAAAAATGTAGTTGGTATGGTGCAATTTGATATGACAGGTAATAACGGCAGCAGCACAGACATTGTGATGATGACAGATTACACCAATTCACCACAAAACCAGTATTTATCGCAATTACTAGATGCTTATCAACCAAGTGTTAGCTACGGTTTTGACCAATGCGGTTATGGCTGTTCAGATCATGCATCTTGGTATCAGCAAGGTTTTGCTGCATCAATGCCATTTGAATCAAGAATGAGCGATATTAACCCTCTCATCCATACTTCAAACGATTCGCAGTTCGACGCGCAACATGCCAGCAAATTTGCCAAACTGGCTGTGAGCTACCTTGCTGAAATGGCAAAAAATGCCGGTGATGTTGTGAGCGAACCAAGTAATGAACTTGAAAATGGTGTAGCAAAAACGGGTTTATCTGCGGCTGCAAAACAGCAACTATTTTTTACCCTTGAAGTGCCAGCAATGAGCAACAACCTAGAGTTTACGACACAAGGTGGTACAGGTGATGCCGATTTATATGTCAAATTTGGCAGCAAGCCGACTTTACAAGATTTTGATTGTAAAAGTACAACATCTTCAAGTAACGAAAGCTGTGCGATTTCATCAATACAAGCGGGGACTTATCACGTTATGGTTGAAGCATGGAATGAAATTGCTGGTGTTGCATTAACGGGAAGTTATAGCCAAAGCTCTGGCAGTACACCTATAGACCGCACAGAAACGAATGTTAATGTACCCAGTGGTACTTGGCAGAGGTTTACTCAAGCGATCCCTAGCGGTATGAGTAATCTAACAGTGACTATTTCTGGGGGCAGTGGTGATGCTGATTTATATGTTAATTACGGCTCACCTTCGACGAGTTCAAATTATCAATGTCGACCTTATAAAAATGGCAACGAAGAGACATGTCAGATTAGTAATCCTCAAGCGGGTACTTGGTATATAGACTTGCAAGGTTATAGCTCTGCATTGGGTGTGACACTCACTATAGAAGCACAATAACCCATGTTTTTAATGATGAGGAAGCCTTGCTTCCTCATTTAGTCTTGCCCTAGGTTAACCAGTTACGTAGAATCTGCCCACCACTTTTAATCTTATTGGCGAAGTTTATCAAACAACTTTTCAGTGCCACGGGCCCGCTTGCACTTTCTCTTGATGGATACACTCCAAGACAGCCACAAATTGACATGGCTGTTGCGGTTGATGATGCCTTGAAAAAACGTCACCAATTAGTGGTTGAGGCGGGAACAGGTACAGGTAAAACTTATGCTTACTTAGCGCCTGCGTTAAAATCAAAAGGTAAAACTATCATCTCAACGGGTTCAAAAGCGCTGCAAGAACAGTTGTTTCATCGTGATTTACCCAACTTAGTAAAAGTACTCAGTGCCACGAAAAAAGTAGCCCTATTAAAAGGCCGTGCAAATTATTTATGTACCTATCGCTTGAGTCAGCACGTTGCGCATGTACCAACAGATGATCCAGATGTCATGCATCAACTGGCGATGGTGGCAAAGTTTGCCAGTGAAACGCGTTCTGGCGATTTAGCAGATTGTGTTGGTATTGAAGAAGACGCCAAAGTACTGCCTTATGTTAGCTCAACTGCTGATAATTGCTTGGGTAAAGAGTGCCCCGATTTTCAAGATTGTTATATTCGTAAAGCGCGCTTAAATGCGATGGAAGCCGATGTGGTGGTGATCAACCATCATTTGTTTTTTGCTGATATGGCTGTGAAAGACACGGGTTTTGCTGAATTGATGCCCACTGCCGATGCCTATATTTTTGATGAGGCTCATCAGCTCAGTGAAATAGCCAGTGACTATTTTGGTGAAAGTGTTAGTACTAAAAAGCTGGTTGATTTAATCAATGACTTACGCGCGATTTACCGTGCAGATATCCCCGATATGCTGCAATTAGGTAAAACTCTCAATAAGTTAGAAACTAGCGTGGCAGATTTACGTCTGCAGTTTGGCTTAGATGGCAGTCGCGGTGACTGGCGTGAAAAGCTGGCTGATAAAGCTATTTGTGCAGCACTGCACCGCGTGATAAGCGACCTCGACTTTTTATATCAAGTGTTGAAGTTATGTTTAGATCGTAGTGAAAAAATAGAGCATCCGTTTGAACGTACACTCGCTTTTAAAGGTCAGTTAGAACGTGTATTTGATACCGCACAAACAGGCTATAGCTATTGGTATGAGACAACTCGCCGCTATTTAACGGTAAACATTACACCGCTCAATGTATCAGCTAAATTTGCGCAAATGATGAAAGACACAGGTGCAGGCTTTGTGTTTACCTCGGCGACTTTATCGGTCGATAACGAATTAGCGCACTTTAACGTTAGCCTTGGTTTAAAACCTACGCAAAGCATGATTGTTGAAAGTCCGTTTGATTATCAACAACAAGCACTGCTTTGCTTACCGCGCTACTTACCTGAGTCTCACGCGAATAATATGCCCCATGCTATTATCAAGCTAACCCTTGAGTTGATTAAATCAGCAAAAGGTCGCTGCTTTGTGCTGTTTACAAGTTATCGCATGATGCACTTAGTGGCGGAAGGTTTAACCACGCAAATGGATTATCCTGTTTATATGCAAGGGCAGATGTCAAAGCGCATTATCCTTGAAAAGTTTACCCGCCATGGTAATGCCGTTTTACTCGGCACAGCCTCATTTTGGGAAGGCGTGGATGTTAGAGGCAGTACATTAAGTTGTGTTATTATAGATAAATTGCCGTTTGCCGCGCCGGATGACCCATTGTTGCAAGCAAAAATGCAAGATTGCCAGTTGCAAGGTAAAGACCCATTTGCACATATTCAATTACCCCAAGCAGTGATTGCATTAAAGCAAGGAGTAGGGCGGCTTATTCGCGATAGTAAAGATAAAGGTGTGCTGGTTATTTGCGATAACCGCTTAGTAACGCGCCATTATGGCCAAGTATTTTTAAAAAGTTTGCCACCCATGCGCCGCACGCGTGATTTAGCAATGGCAAACGCGTTTTTAGAACAGATCAATTAGAGTAACTTAGATGATTAAACACAATATTCTTGCCTTAGATGCATCAACTGAAGCTTTATCGCTGGTGCTACATTATCAAGGGCAAACATTTCATCATTTTGAAGAGTGCCCACAGCAGCACAGCCAAAAGATCTTGCCTTTAATTGATGAGTTACTCGCAAAGGCAGAATGTAAATTAACCGATTTAGATGTGATTGGGTTTGGTCAAGGGCCTGGAAGCTTCACGGGTGTGCGTATAAGTGTTGCGATTGCACAAGGTTTAGCTTATGCCGCACGCTTGCCTTTGGTTGGGGTATCAACATTACAGATGATGGCGCAACAAGCGTTTGAGCAACATCAAGTACGTGATGTGTTTTCTGCGATTGATGCGCGTATGGGTGAGATTTATTACGCTCACTATAAAGCAAATGAACATGGCTTAATGCTACTTGTTGATGAAGAGCAAGTTATTAAACCTGAGTTGCTAACGCTACCTGAAATGGCTGCAACAGCGGTGGGTACGGGTTGGCAGACCTATCCTTCGCTTGTTACAGAACTTGCAAATGTAAGCTTGTGTGAAAACATCTTATTGCCTGATGCGAAATACATGCTGGCCTCTGTTGAATCTGCTTTTGCTAACGGTGAAACGGTAACTGCTGCGAATGCACAGCCTAAATATGTTCGTGATACAGTGACTTGGAAAAAGCTACCAGGCCGAGAGTAATTGAAAGAGCAACGGGACTTGCGTGCCCGTCAGTTATGGCACATAATTTAGTCATGTTTGATGTGGAAATACTCGTTTGACTTTACCTATTGGCTCAGGCTTTTATACCGGTGACATCCCTGGTCAATATAGCCGTAAAAATACCGTTACTGATACGTCCAAGGCGATATCAGACCGAACGGCTGAGCAAAAATCGTCAACAGAGTATGTTAAATCGAGTCCTCAAGCTGTTGTTATTGCCGATAAGTTTAAAGCTGAGTCGCAAAGCTATCAGCAAACAATTTATGACAAACCAAGCAATCCAAAAATAAGCCGTGCAATTTCAACCTATACAGAATTTGCTAATCTAGATCGCCGTGCCGAAGTGCAAAGTTTAATTGGCGTTGATGTGTACGCATAATTAATAAAATAACTGAATTAAATGAAGAAAGCCTAAACAGTGTTTAGGCTTTTTTATGATTAAAAGATTTACTCTTTAATAAAATCAATCAACTTATTGGCAATCGCAGTATTGTTTTGCGAACCGTAGAAATCTTCAGCACGTTTACCATAGGCAAACACTTGCACATCAATAGCTGTGTGGCCGCCAGTAGTCCAACCCGTGAAGCTGGCATGGTTAATGATATCTTTAACTGCGAGTACTAAAGCTTTATCGCCCATTTTCTTCGCTTCGCTGAGCTTAATCGCATTTGCTTCAGTAAACTCGATATCAGAATACTTTTGCCATACCGATTTCAAATCTTCGCTTTCAAGCAAGGCTTTTGTGATGGTACCCGCCGTTGCTTTTACACCCTTCACAACGTCAGTTTCCCACTTATATTGACCATGAGCACCCAGCGTTAAACCGCCTGTTGAGTGATCGGCTGTGATAACAAGGAGGGTATCAGGGTTTTTATCTACATAAGCTTTTGCTTGTTCGATCGATTTAGCAAAGTCATCCATTTCACCCATCGCACAGGCTATGTCGTTGGCATGACCACACCAGTCAATTTGGCTACCTTCGATCATCACAAAGAAGCCTTTGTCGTTCTGATCATCAAGTAAATCAAGTGCTTTAGTTGTCATTTGCGTAAGACGAGTCGGATTTTCGTCAAGTGCAAAAGGCAGGCCTACTTCAGCGAATAAACCAAGTGCTGGAACCTGTTTTAAGTCATTCATTGCTGCGAAGTTATCGCTGTACTGATAGCCTGCAGCTTTAAACTCTTCCACTAGGTTACGGTCTTCACGAACATAATATTTCGTGCCGCCACCTAACATTAAATCAACCGGTAATTTACCTGCGATTTTGTTATCGATATAGTCGTTAGCAATCTCGTCGTAGTTACGGCGTGATTCGTTATGTGAGGCAAAGCTTGCTGGTGTTGCGTGGTTGATTTGTGATGTTGCCACAAGTGCTGTTGTCATACCGCGCTCTTTAGCAACTTCAAGCATGGTTTTTACCGGTTTTTTATCAGTATCAACAGCAATTGCGCCATTATAACTTTTATGACCACTGCTAAGCGCTGTTGCACCTGCAGCGCTATCTGTTACATAGGTATGATCGTCGGGGTAGGTATGAGCCATACCACGTAAAATCGTATCGAAAACAGTTGGGTCAACAACTTTAGTATTTGGATCATCTTTAAAGTAACGATATGCAGTTGTGTATGCTGGGCCCATACCATCACCAATCATATAAATGATGTTTTTTGGTGCTGATTCAGCCATTACAGAGCCTGCTGAGCATAATAATGCTAAAAGACTTAATTTTAATTTCATTGATGTAACCTTATTATTGTGCCCTTATTTATACTGCGATGATTATTGTATACTAGCTAGACGATAAATAAACGCCTTTAAGTTGAAACGCTTAATAAATAGGAGTAATTGTGCAACCTTTTTCTTTTCAAACTGGCACTCAGACATTACGTGGCCTAACCTTTGGCCATGACGAAGAGGCTGTTGTTGCCTTACATGGCTGGCTTGATAATGCACACAGTTACATTCCTATGTTAGAGAATGCCAAGCTCAATCATACTTGGTACTGTATAGACTTCCCTGGCCATGGTTTATCTGATTGGCGAAGTAACGATGCCCATTATTACTTTATTGACTATATTGACGACGTATATAAGTTTATTGAGTCACTCGAAGTGAGCAAAGTGCATTTAGTTGGCCATTCAATGGGCGCTATGGTTGCTGGCGTTTTTGCCAGCTGCTTCCCTGAAAAAGTGGCATCGGTGAATTTTATTGAGGGAATCGGGGGCGTTACAACAAACAGCAATGATGTCAGCAGTCAGCTTCGTAAAGCAATATTAAATAGAGCAAGAGTCAGTACTAAAGGGCCCAGAGCATTTGAGTCCAAAGCGCACATTATTAGTGCAAGGCTAGCCAGTGGCGACCTTGAATACGTACAAGCAGAGTTACTGATGAGCAGAAATAGTTACGAGAAAGCAGGTAAGTGGTATTTAACAACGGATCCTAAGCTTAAAAATCACTCAGGTTTTCGTTTTGATGAAGCACAATGTATTGCAACCATCAAACAAATTCAGGCACCATGCCAGCTAATCCTTGGTGAGCAAGGGTTCCCGTTCGTTAAGCAAAACCTAGAAGCATATGGCAAATATTACAAGGAGTTGAAAATTCATCAGATACCTGGCGGTCACCATTGCCATATGCAAAATCCTGCATTAACCTTAGAGCACATTCATGCATTTATTGAGCACTATAAAGCAAGTTAATTGTATAATTGCACCAAATGTGGGATTATCTGCACCATTAGAGTATTTACTCCATTGTGAAACAACCTTAGTTAGATTAAGGTTATTAAAAAATATAATTATAAACAGGAGCTAAGAGTGGAAAAAATCTGGCTTAAGCGCTACCCAGAAGGTATGCCTGAAACAATCGACCCTGAGCATTATCACTCGTTACTCGACTTGTTTGAAAAAAGTTTTGCTGACTATAGTGGCCTTCCAGCCTTTACCAACATGGGTAAAGAGTTGACCTACAGTGAGCTAGACAGTGCTACAAAACGTGTAGCATCGTATATTCAAAACGACCTTGGTCTAAAAAAAGGCGATAAAGTAGCGGTGATGATGCCGAACTTACTACAAACGCCTGTGACTATTTTAGGTATTCTTCGTGCTGGCTGTGTGGTGGTTAACGTCAATCCACTTTATACCGTACGTGAATTAGAGCATCAATTAAATGACTCAGAGTCAGCAGCAATTTTCATTCTTGCCAACTTTGCCGATACTCTAGAAAAAGCCCTTCCAAAAACCAATGTTAAACACATTGTTGTTACCCAAGTGGGCGATATGGTAGGTGGTCTTAAAAAGCACATTGTTAACTTTGTTGTTAAACACATCAAAAAAATGGTGCCAAGTTACTCGCTACCAGATGTAATCAAGTTTTCAGATGCATTGGCAGGTGATGAAGCAAGCTATAAAAAGCCTGATGTAGATTTAAACGATTTAGCGTTTTTACAATACACAGGTGGTACAACGGGTGTATCAAAAGGCGCAATGCTGTCGCATGGCAACATGGTTGGTAACCTTGAACAAGTTTCGGGCTGTTTAGATACTGTTCTTGAGCGAGGCAAAGAAGTCGTTATTACGGCACTGCCGCTTTACCACATCTTTGCACTGACTGCGAACTGCTTAACCTTTATGAAATACGGTGGTTTGAACGTGCTTATTACTAACCCTCGCGATATGCCTGGTTTTGTAAAAGAGTTAGCACAACACAAATTTACTGCGGTAACGGGTGTAAATACGCTATTTAACGGTTTACTAAATACCCCAGGCTTTGCTGAACTAGATTTCTCAAGCTTAAAAATGTCACTTGGCGGTGGTATGGCGGTACAGCGCCCCGTTGCTGAAAAATGGCAAGCTGTAACGAAAACCAAATTAATGGAAGGTTATGGCTTAACTGAGTGTGCTCCACTTGTAACAGTGAGCCCATACGACCTTGAAGGTTATAATGGTTCCATTGGTTTACCTGCACCAAGCACTGATATTAAGCTTATGCTTGAAAATGGTGAAGAAGCAGCGAAAGGTGAGCCTGGTGAGCTTTTGGTTAAAGGTCCGCAGGTTATGCAAGGTTACTATAACCGCCCTGATGCAACAGCCGAATGCTTAAAAGATGGTTGGTTTGCAACAGGTGATATTGCAACTTACGATGATGAAGGTTTCTTCTATATTGTTGATCGTAAGAAAGACATGATTATCGTATCTGGCTTTAATGTTTTCCCAAATGAGATTGAAGAAGTTGTTGCAATGCACGATGGCGTGCTTGAAGTGGCAGCGATTGGTGTTCCTCATGAGGTAAGTGGTGAACAAGTTAAAGTTTTTGTTGTGAAAAAAGATCAATCTTTAACTGAAAAAGATATAATAAAGCACTGTCGTGATAATTTAACGAACTATAAGGTGCCTAAACTCGTTGAGTTTAGAGATGAATTACCAAAAACAAATGTTGGTAAGATTCTAAGAAGAGCCTTAAAGGACGAAAAGAAATAATTAAAGCCGGCATCAGCCGGCTTTTTTATGTTTCCTATAGGAGTGTAAGTGCAATATCAACTGATCGAAACACAAAACCAATTAAATGATTTTGTAGAAAAAATTACAGGTAAACCGGTACTGGCAATTGATACCGAGTTTATGCGTCGTCGCACACTGTATCCTGAAGTTGCACTTATTCAAGTATATGATGGTGAGCATTTAGCGTTAATCGACCCACTGGCTGAGTTGTCGCTTTTTGATTTTTGGCAAGTACTTAAAAACCCAGAAGTGCTAAAAGTACTGCATTCACCATCAGAAGATATTGAAGTGTTTCAAAAGTATGCTGGCTTTGTACCAACGCCGCTGTTTGATACCCAATTTGCACTGCAAATTTTAGGACATGGCAATTGCATGGGCTTTGCGCACATGGTGAGAGAGTTGCTTGATATCGAAATTGATAAAAGTGAATCGCGCACTAACTGGTTACAACGTCCACTCACAGAAAAACAGCTAGATTACGCCGCTGCCGATACGTATCATTTACTGCCTTGTTTTGAAATTATCAAAAAACAAATTGATGAAGCTGGCTTTTTTGACATAGTACTCAGTGAAAGCGAGTTAGTTGCGCAAAAACGTGCCTATCAAACCCCTGCAGAGCAGCTTTACAAAGACATTAAAAATGCATGGCAATTACGACCGCATGATTTAGCTGTATTACGCGAACTTGCTGCATGGCGACGTGAAAAAGCAGAGCGCAAAAACCTTGCTCTTAACTTTGTGGTAAAAGAGCATAACATGGTCGAAATTGCCAAACGTAAGCCAACAAGCTTAAATGCACTTCGCCGTGTCCCAGGTGTTGAGTCGATGGAAGTTAACCGCTCTGGCGTCGAAATTTTAAAATGTATTGAACGTGGTAAAGCCATCCCTGTAAGCGAGCAACCAGCTCAATTAAAACGTTTAATTGATTTTCCGGCATACAAAAAAGCCGCTAAAGATATTAAACAAAAAATTACTAAAGCTGCAAAAGAGCAGGGTATTCCTGAAGATGTATTAGCCTCTAAAAAACAAATTAATCAACTTATCAGCTGGAATTGGAAGCTCGATGATGAAGAACGTAAAGCTGCGTCAAAGCCGGACCTTTTTAACTCATGGCGCTATGAGTTGGTGAAAGATGTACTCTCTGCTTGGGAAAAATAAGGCTCGTTTAGTTTAAAAGAGCTTTGTTGTGGCTTTGTCTGATATGTGGCAGAGCCAGCTCAAACACTATAAGTCCATTATTATAAAGTGTTTTTTTAGAAGCTAGCTCTTTACTAAGCGCCTAGTCGCTCATTAAGAAAGCGAATTAATCCACCTTGTTTTTCTTATCCATTCTCGCATAATTGGAAAGCCAGAGTTTGGGCAAGTCATGTCCCACGCTTGCAATAACGGTTGACCAAACAATCCGCCATTTTCAAATAAATCGAAAAGGTTTTGTGCAGATCCTTTGTAAGATTTTTCATGGAAAATGAGCTCCATAGGTAAGCCTAAATATTTTACTGCAGCAACTGACCAAGCTGTAGCGGCGATTTCTTCACCATGCATTGCTTGAGGCTCTCTCTTAATCGATAGGCCATTTTTGTAAACATCACCCGTTAGCTGCTCGCGAAAAATAGGTTCGCACACAGCGATATGGCCTGCCTCGTGTAAAATATCTCCGGGATACTTAAGCTTATTTATATCTATTTGAAGAATTCCATTTTGAATAAATAACCCAGGTAAAAGGGTTTTATTTTTAAGATCAGTCATTTCATAAGCTATTTTTATTTTTGTTAAAAAATTTAAAATAGTCTCAATATAATTTTTCATATTAGAGATCCTCTCTAAAAAATAAGGGAAGAACAGTGAAAACTTTTTGGAATGCTATAAACGTGGATCTCGAAAGTTTATTTTCGAGGATGAAATAACAAGCTATTTTCCATCTGAAAAGATATTTTTTCAAATTTGTTCATGGCAAGCTTTTCTGTGATTTTCTCTTCAAATATTGGCTGAACCCTAGGAAAATAAATACGGGTAATAATATTTACCACACCTAGATAGTATTTTAATTTTATCAATTTATTTTATGCCATTTTTTCAAAATACCACCAGGTAATTGGTAATGCAATATCCTGTAATAAAGTGTAATAAATAATTTGTTGTTTTAAGTGTACCCTTAAATTGTAAATAACAGTATTAAAACTATACTGATGTAACTCGCTTTGATCTAAAACAGCGTGACATTGTTTAGTTAAAGATAAAATTATCTATAACTATAGGTATTGGCAACTTAACAAATCTGAGTTTTTATTACATGGATAGAATAGACGGTACAAACAGTAAGACTTTATACGATTACGCTAACCCTGAGATAGACACGTTACTAAAACACTCTGTCAGAACACAGTTGGAATCATTGCTGAAGACTTCTATTAGTGTTGAACAAAGACTCGTTGTATTGCAACAGAGCTTTGTTAAAGCTATGACGTTGGTACTTTCTGAAATAACTGCCCCTCACACTCAATTAGTGAAAACATTTGAAAAAATGTATGACCAAGCAGTGCTGTCTATGGCAGTTGCGGGATTAAGCCAAGAGCAACTTACGAATCAGTATATTTCAGCGACGGGTTTGATTATGTCACCCTATAACTGTAAGCACACAATAAAGGATATATACCGGATAAAGGGATATGCACGCGGGCTTGATAAAGCAATTCAAGGTAAGTTAAAAAATAAACCCTCAATTAATGTGTTGTATCCAGCATGCGGCCCTTTCGCCCCTTTATTACTACCTTTACTTAGTTATTACAAAGAGACTCAAACTATCAAGCCGAGTCAAATCCAAGTGACACTTGTGGATATTCAGCCCGGTGCAGTATTAACCCTTAAACAGCTCGTTAGTGACTTGCAGCTAGAAGAGTATATATCACTTATTGAAGAGGCTGATGCGAGCATATTTGAGCCAGAAAATGCGATTGATCTTTTAGTGTTAGAAGCGATGCAACATGGTTTTACGAAAGAGGGCCAATTAAGTATTGCTAAACATTTAGTAAAATACTTATCCATAGACGGTTGGATGATCCCGCAAAATGTGTCGGTAAAAGGCATGATGGTTGTTGGGGAAACTGAGTTTAATCAACAATGGAAAACTCAAGAGTTTAGTCATTCAAGTAATGTAGCTAATGAGGCACAACAAGACCGAGTGGAGCTAGGCGAAATCCTTAAGATCAATAAGTCTAGTTTGTTAGAAATGCAAGAGCTTGAACTTGAAGGCGGCATAAAAGTGATCCCTGCGAATCAAATTGTATTACCTAAGGGTGTCGAAGATATGAGTAAACGTATTTTTGCGGTCTATGCTCACATAGAAACCTTCGCGCAAGAAGAGGTTGGCCAATATGATTCAGGGATCACACATCCAAGACCAGACAATAGCGTCTACATAGATCTTAAACCTAAAGATATTGAACATACTCACTTTGTTGCTAGTAGCGGGGATACCATTCAGTTTTACTATCAACTGACTGGGCTGCCGGGTTTTGTGCCTGTAAAAGTACAGGAGAGTATATGATGCAAAGGTATGCGGTGTTTACGGGTAGCTGCCAGAGTTTATCGGCGATCCAATACCTCCAACAAACTCATAAATTAGCATGTGTAGTTTTGGTGGATGCTGAGCCAAATCCGGATTTAATGCAATTGCAGCAGCTACTACATCAAGCGCAGATCCCTACTTTAAAGTATAACCAGCATGACGATACGACTCTTATAGCGGATTTGGACAGGCTAGGTGCTAATCACGGTGTAATTTATCTATTTAGACATATTATAAAACAAACTTTGATAAGCTACTTTGATGGCAGCTTAGTCAATATTCACCCTAGCCCTCTACCTGAATACCGTGGACCTTTCCCGCTTTATTGGCAAATTAGAAACGGTGAACAAGCCACTAAGCTTACGTTGCACCGTGTTACGTCAGAAGTGGATAGCGGAGATATAGCTACTGATATTGACCTTATTATTCATCCTTTCGATACGATAAGTGTAGTAAATCAAAAGGTCTCGCAGGCTTTACCTCATTTGCTCAATACTTTTTGTCAATTAGAAGAGCAAGAAAATATCTCTTGGCGTGAGCAAGATACATGCTTTGAGTATTTTGCACCCATGCTCGAACCTCAGCAGCTGGCTATTAACTGGTGTAAACAGCCAACTTCGGAAATTGTGAACATGTGCCGTGCTGGCAATGTCGATGTTGGTTGTGCCACCTTTCGTCTAAGAGAAGAGATGTTTCAAGTACTACAAGCGACTGAAGTTGAATGTGATATCAAAGGCGTACAAGCAGGTACTGTTATTCAACTAAGTCGTCGAGAAGGTTTAGTTATTAAAACCCTTGATGGTGCTGTTTGTCTAGATGTTATTGGCACACAGCAAGGACTCTTTGATGGTTATAGATTTGCTGTACTTTTTGGACTTGATGCAGGCTTTTCTTTGATTTAGTGGAGTTGGCTTCTCAGGCAACAAGTTAAGAATAATATTAAAGATGGTGAGCAAAGTCGCATGAAAGGCAATAGAAGTTGGGCTGTTATCGTAATTCCATGTGCGCGGTGCTCTAGGTAACACTTCAGATGCGAGATAACAAATGAAGATAAAAATAGAACTTACCAATAATTATGGCTATGACCTAGCAGCATATCCATATAACGATGGTGCTGTGCCTAGTCCTGAATCGGCCCAAACTATCGCCAAACTTGAGGGTAAAGGGGAGTTAATTGTAGAGCGTGGGCAGTCCGCAATTTTAAAAGTGCCAGGAATGGGGAGCGTGTTGGTGCAGTTTTTGGGTGAGCAGCGGCTGTCTGAATACCACGATAAATTTTGTGAACAGCCAGATGAATTTGATCAATACGAGCAAATGGTATTGATACGCTATAAGACTTCTGAGCTTTATTGGCGTTTTACTACACATCCAGAGCATCCTTCAGTTAACTTAGGTGTTAATGATGTCGGTACTGTTTGTTTAGGTAAAGTATCCTCTGGAAGTGTTCGTCAGGTGGCATTACCAGAATTGTTTGTTCCCCCAGTGTTTTCTGCTCACCCTGTGGGAAGTAAACCAGAAGATAACGAATAATCTCAATAAACGAGGTGACTTTAGTTGTACAAAATATATCTAATTTAATCGCAAGTAACCTAGTTGGTGAGGCATTTGAAAGCAGTTATAAAGTCATTTTTTCGCCAATTACAACTCAAAAATTATTAAGGACCAATTATGTCAGCAGATTCATATATCGGCACCATGAGACCATTTGGTGGCAATTTTACAATTCGTAGCTGGACGATTTGTCAGGGCCAGTTAATGGCAATATCTCAAAACACAGCCTTATTCTCTTTAATTGGAGATTTTTATGGTGGTGATGCAAGAACGACGTTTGGTATACCTGATTTACGCGGTCGAAGCCCGTTAGGTATGGGCAATATGCCTGGTGGTGCTACTTATAATCTTGGCCAACGCTTTGGTTCCGAATATAGAACCTTAACTTTATCGCAATTGCCGCAGCATACTCATACTGCAATATTTGAGTCTACAGGTGCTTCGCAAGCAACTGGGCGACTACAGGTTGCAACAAACGGCCCCAATACACCGACGCCGGATGCTGAGTCTTACTTGGCAGCGAATACAAGTAGCGAAATGTACTATAAAGAGCAAGGCTTTTCGCCAGCTCCAACATTGACTGATATATCGGGGTTAACTGTCGAGGGTGGTGGTGTGTCAGGTAATGTCGTTGTGGGGAACACTGGCAACTCAGAATCATTTAGCATTGTTAGTCCATATCAGGTAGTTAACTGGCAAATGGTACTGGAGGGAATATACCCATCTCGTTCATAAATTAGAAAGAGCGAGCTTTGCAAAGGCTTAAGCAAAACTCGTTCTTTAGATTCGAAAATTGAAAAGCTTTTTGTTCAACACCTCCAAAAAGTGTTGTGTAAGTAGTTATTAAGTATGGAAAAAAGCAGAAATTGCTTCAAATCATGGGATTTTATGCGTATCAAGCGCAGGTTAGGGGTTGAGTATCATGCGATTAAATAAAATAACTAATTCTATTAGGCTTGTTGGTTTATCAACAACCTTGACTGCATCAATAGCAACCTCGGCTGCAACAATTGATTATACCAATGTAAATACAGGGGGGGCAGTAAACGACTATACCTCAACAGTCAGTCTATCTACTAGCACAAACTTTACAATTGATTGGGGAACCGGTCTACAAGGTAGTAACGTATACACCGATGAACAAGTATATGCAGCGAATGCTGCAATGTTGCCATTTGACACGGTATCAAATATCGCTTTCAATGCTTCTACAGGTGGTTTTCAGCTATTAGCTACAAATAACTTTTCATTAGACTCTATGTACTTAGCGCGAAGAGCTACTGGTAGCACTAGTGATAACGTTTTTACTATTACAGGCTACCGAAGTGGTAGCGCGGTTGTTACCGATGATTTAACATGGAGTGTTTTTTCGGCAGGCAGTGCTGAAACCTTTACCAGAGGCTCAGGTACTTGGTCGGATGATGTTGAATGGCAAAATATAGATACATTAGTTGTTACTTGGGCTACAACCTCAGATGGTTCTGGCGGTGTGGTTGGCACTACAGACTTTCAGGAGATAGCTGTTCTGAATATGGTGGTAACTAACCCTGTAGCCTCCGATTCAACCCCACCAACAATCAGTGAAGTGACATCTGTTACTACCCCAACGAACGATAATACGCCTAACTACACCTTTACTACCGATGAGGCTGGTACCTTGTCTGTAGGTGGTAGCTGTGGTACGTCGACATCTACAACTATCGGTGGTACAGGTAATCAAACTATAACTTTAACTCAAACTGATAATTCAACTGCTTTGGCTGACGGTACTTACAGCAACTGTACTATCACTGTGACCGATGCAGCTAATAATCCTAGTTCAGTTTTGAATATAACCAGTTTCACAGTGGATACTTCAGCGCCAGCGGTTGCAGAAGTGACCGCAGTGACCACTCCAGGGAGTGACAGTACTCCAAGCTATACATTTAGTACCACTGAAACGGGCACACTTTCAGTAGGAGGGAGTTGTGGCACCTCAAGCTCAACAACGATTAGTTCAACAGGTAACCAAACCATTACTCTGACGCAAACCGATAACAGCACACCGCTCGTCGATGGTACATACAGTAATTGTACGATTACAATAACGGATGCTGCGGGTAATACTAATACGCCACTGGCGATAACTGCTTTTACAATTGACAGTATAGGGCCTACGTTTGATGGGGCAAATTCGACGCCAAATGATGATGCTACAGGTGTTGCAGGAAATGCGAATATCGTTGTCGACTTTAATGAAAATATATCCCTTGGAACGGGGAACATTACTATTCGTGACGTCAGTAGCAATAGTGACTTTGAAGTATTTAATGTAGCAACCGAGAGCGATGGTACAACGACAAGCCCAAGTGCCGGTCGTATAGGCATTACAAATGATAAAATTTATATAAACCCTAGCAATAATTTAACGGGTAATCGTAACTACGCTATTCGTATTGACGCAACTGCTGTTGATGATTCTGCGGGAAACAGCTTTCCAGGTATAAATGATGATACAAGCTTTAATTTCTCGACAGGTAACACTGCACCTGAAGTTGACTTAGATTCAACGAGCGGCAGTGACGATAGCAGTGTATCATTCTCTGAAGGGGCTGGTGCGGTCAATATTGCAGCGAATGCGGCTGTGACAGAAACAGATGGCGACACGATAACAACCATTACCGTAAGTCTTACAAACGATCAAGATGGTGTATCTGAAGGGTTAAATATTAGTGCATCAGCCCAAGATGCATTGACGGGAGTTTCAGGATCGTCTGATATTACGCTACAAGATACAATATCTATAACTGGCGCAACTGCTTCTGCAGCAGAAGTACAAACATTTCTACAGGCCATCACTTACAACAATACTTCCAGTTCACCGAATCAAACGTCTAGAACCGTCACCGTTGTCATAAATGACGGTACAGATAATAGTATCTCTCGCACAGCGACTGTTTCCGTGAATAATACCACAGCGGCGATCAGTACTGCAGCCAGTTTTAATACAACAAACGGCACGAATTTATCTCCAGCAATTACCTTCACCAGTGATGATGAAACACTGACTATTGCTGATCCCAGCCATATTGTCGGCTCAATTGCAGATGGTGGCGCGGGTACTGATATCTTGTCTGTAGCAACAGGCTCTAATCTAGCTAATTTTACGACATTAACTAATTTCGAAACATTAACGCCAGAAAATGATGGATCTCTGACACTTACAGAAACGCAGCATGATGCGTTTACCACGATCAATGGCTCAGGTACTAACCAATTTACAATATCGAGTGCTGATGGAGATCAAACCCTAATTGGTGATAGCGATATTGAGTCTTATGTGCTGGGTGCGGCAATGAGCTTTACACTGGCTAGTCCTGCGCAGAGTGTTACGGGAAGCACTGGAGTTGATACTATAGATGTTGCAGGTTTTACGACAACAGGTACGCTTGCAGGTGGTGCGGGTACAGATACGTTACGAGCGGATAATGGTGCAAACATCAGTGGTGCAACGCTTAGCGGCTTTGAGTCATTGACCTTGAGTGATAATGCATCGATAACGATGACTGAAGCGCAGCATGATAGCTTTACAACAATCACTGCTGCTGGCACTGAGAGTATCACTATCAGTGATTCAAGTGATGGCTTAACTGGTAATAGTGCAGTTGAAACATACATATTGTCTGCAGCTAACACTTTTACTTTGGGTCATGCAGCGCAAAATCTAACAGGAAGCAGTGGTGACGATACAGTAAATATAGGCACATTGAATGCAACTGGAACGCTGGCTGGAGGAAGTGGAACAGATACACTCATACTCAGCAATAGTGGGAATATTGCTGGCGCAACGGTTAGTGGTTTTGAAAATTTATCAGTAGCAGAAAATGGTTCAGCTACAATTTCGGTAGCGCAATTATCGTCGTTTACCGGAACAGTTTCTGGTAGTGGAAGTGAGTCTTTAACACTGTCAGGCGACGGTGATATTACCACTATTTCTGCAATTGAAAGTTACACACTGTCCGATGATTCTACAAACGCACGAACAGTAACAGTAAGCAACACTAACCACTCTGTTACAGCTACTTCAACTTCAGATGCAGTGACCTTCGATTTAGGTTCGCTTACTTACACAGGCACAATCACGGGTGACAATACGACTGCGGACACATTATCTTTGGGTTCTGGTGCTGATATTACTGCTGCAACTATCAATGGAGTAAGTAATTTAACGGTAGAATCGGGTGCCAATGTTGCAATGACAGTCAGTCAGCACCAAAACTTTAACGGTACATTGACTGCCAGTGGGTCGGAAACTATTACGCTAAGTGGTGACGGGGATATAACAGCACTAACAGGTATCGAAAACTATCTGGTTGGTGATGATAGTTCTAATACTCGAACAATCACAATTTTAAGCGGTACGACATCTGTCACAGCTAATTCAACCTCAGATGCTATCACATTTGCTATCGGCGGAAGTGCTTACAGTGGCACATTAACTGGCGATAGTAGTGTTGCTGACAGTCTATTAGTAACTGATGGTGCAGACGTCAGTGGTGGTGTATTTAATAGTATAGGAACGCTCAGCTTAGCGAGTGGTGCAAGTATTGCTGTTGATGCTGAAAATTTAAATGATTTTACAACTGGGATTACTGGCAGTACGGGCATTGAAACACTAAACCTTATGGATGGGGGAACCTTTGACTTTGCTACAACTAATGTTACGGGGATCGAAGGGATCGCAATTGGCACTAATAATGTAGCAACAATTAATTTAACTGATAACTTCAGTGCAGATACACAAACAGTGTCTGTTACTAATAACACTGGCAGTGCAATAACTGCTGATCTAGTAATTGATGCTTCAGCGTTTGTTGGCGATGTTCTTGAAATTACCGCTGCTGACTTCGATGGAGCAGATACGATGATTGGTGGTAGTGGTGCAGATACTTTCCGCCCCGGTGGGGGAACAGATACCATCACAGGTAATGGTGGAAATGATAACTTCATTGGTGAATCAAGTGATTTGAATGGTGATACACTGACAGATCTGAGTATTGGTGACGTAATAACGATTACTGGTATTACTGGATTATCAACCAGTAATGTGCGTTTTAATGGCAGCAGTACTCTCGAGATTGATACTGATGCTACTGACTTCTCAAGTCCTGAAATATCACTCTCACTTACAAATGCTCCAGCGAGTGATCTTGTGTATACAGTCGCTGACTCGGGCAGTGATACTGTGATTACTTTTGGATCTTCAAATAGTGGCCCTGTTTTTAGTGGCTTGAATGGAGGAAGCACGTTTACTGAAGGCGGTTCAGCGATTGTAATTGATGCCAATGTCACAGTCGCAGATAGTGAGCTAGACGCACTTAATAGCGGCAATGGTAATTATGATGGCGCATCGGTAACTATCGCGCGAGCGGGTGGGGCCAACAGTAATGATCTCTTTACTAACACAGGGTTGCTGGGAGCCTTAACTCAAGGTGGTGTGTTGAGCTATAATAGCAATGTGGTGGGAGCGGTAACCACTAATTCAGCAGGAACATTACAACTTACTTTCAACAGTAATGCGACTTCAGTTATCGTTGATAGTGTGTTGCAAGCAATTGGCTACATTAATAATGCCAATAACCCTGCCTCACCAGTCACGCTTAACTATACTTTTAACGATGGGGTGATAGATAGTACGGGCACCAATCAGGCGATTGTAACAATTGTACCTCCAAGTGTTCCATCGAATAATGCACCTGTCATTTCAGGTCAACCTATTACTTCAATAGATGAAGACACACTTTATAGCTTTACGCCTTCTGCGACAGATTCAGATGGCGATAGCTTGGAGTTCAGTATAACGAACTTACCATTATGGGCTAGTTTTGATAAGACGACGGGAACAATCTCAGGCACGCCAATTGAGGGACAAAGTGGTAGTTACGATAATATTGTTATTACAGTCTCTGACGGTGAACTTGAATCAGCTCTAGCTGCATTTAATATTAGTGTGAATCCAGTTAATGATGCACCTGTTATTTTCGGTGTACCGCCCATCGAGGTGAAGCAAGGTGAAAACTATAGTTTCACGCCTACCGTTGAAGATGTTGATTCAGACACATTCAGCTTTTCTGTCTCTAATCTACCTGCATGGCTGAGTTTTGATACGTCTACGGGCAGACTGTCAGGCACGCCTGATATTACTGACGTAGGTAATTATGAAAATATTGTCATTAGTGTCAGTGATGGTTCATTACAAGCAAGTTTAGAAGGGTTCTCTATCCTTGTTACTGCGACTAACGCAGCGCCAGTAGCCAATGACATGCAGAGAAATGTCCAAGAAGATGGGACAACGAGCTTTGTGGCAGATGTTCAAGACGCCAATGATGATCCATTAGTTATCGAACTTATCTCGCAACCTGAAAATGGTAACGTACAAGTACAAGGGACGATTTTTACTTACACACCGAGTCCAAATTTTAATGGCAATGATACATTTACTTATCGTGTTTCTGATGGACAATTATCATCTAATGACGCTTCAGTGGTGATAAATGTAAGTGCGGTAAATGATGTCCCTGTGGCGAATGACGATAACTTTAATTTTGCAGCCGTATCTGATAATCAATATACATTATCAGTACTTGAAAATGACACAGATGCTGATGGCGATGCATTGCGTATCATTGGTGCAAAAGCGTCGATAGGCACAGTATCTATCAACAATAACACGTTGAGTTATCAAGCAATTGGGAATACTCAAGGCCCAATTCTTGTTAATTATATTATTGAAGATGAGAATAAAGCTCGAGCTGAAGCGACCGCAACGATTGCTATCAATAGTGATGACTCGTCTGCAATGCCAGTAATCACAGCCCCTGCAGATTTAACTGTCAATGCAACGGGTTTATTCACCAAAGTTGATTTGGGGATAGCAATGGCGTTTGATAGCTCAGATAATCCTCTACCTGTTTCGCTCGTACGTGGAGCCCCCATTTTTGCACCGGGTAAACACTTAGTGTACTGGCAAACCGAGGATAATGAAGGTCAACAAGTAACGACAACTCAGCAATTAAACGTCAATCCTCTTGTATCATTACAAAAAGATAGTCGAGTTGCTGAAGATAAAGTGCATGCCGTTAAAGTGTATTTAAACGGACCTGCTCCAAGTTATCCAGTGGTAATTCCTTACACTGTATCTGGCACAGCGGACAGCGCTGATCATGATTTACAATCTGGCGAACTGGTTATTAGCTCTGGCGTGTCGGCGAGTATTCCACTAATGATTTTTGCCGACAGTAGTGATGAAGGTAACGAAACTATCGTTATAACACTTGGTGACTCCGTAAATAAGGGCGCAAAATCTACTTCAACGGTGACAATTGTCGAAGACAATGTCGCGCCAAACATTGAGACCTTAGTTTTACAGAATAATCAACAACGCAGCATTATTACTGCTTCAGATGAATTGGTGACAATTACCGCAAACGTATCAGATCCAAATCCAACGGATGAAGTAACTGTTGAGTGGGATTCTGCGCCAGAGTTTGTAAACACTTCAAATGATCCGTTCATTTTTGAGTTTAATCCAGCCGTTGTAGCTTCTGGCATTTACAAAGTACGTGTTACTGCAAAAGATGATGCTGTACCAATTTTGTCGACTATGAAAGATGTTTATATTGAAGTAATACCGTCACTACCTGAACTGACTGCGGTTGATAGCGATGGCGATTTAATACCTGATGATCAAGAAGGGTATGTTGACTCTGATAGTGATGGTATTCCTGATTTTATGGATGCAATCTCTGATTGTAACGTAATGCAAGAGCAAGCATTAGAGTCGTCAAAATTTTTAGTAGAAGGAGACCCTGGAGTATGTCTACGCAAAGGGGCTACGGTCCCGCAAAATAATACGGGCGGTTTGCAGTTGCTAGAAACAGAACTACCGGAAGATCCAACTGCAAGCAACACTGGTGGGCTATTCGACTTTATAGCAACGGGTTTACCACAAGTTGGTGATACCTACAGTATTGTTTTACCGCAGAGACAACCTATTCCTGTAAATGCTGTTTATCGGAAATTAATTAATGGAGACTGGCAGAACTTTGTAATTGTTGACGACAATGAAGTACTGTCAGCGCAAGGTGAACCAGGCTTCTGTCCTCCGCCAGGTAGTAATGAATGGACTACAGGGCTATCTGAAGGGGATTGGTGTGTACAACTACGTATTGTTGACGGTGGTCCAAATGATGATGATGGTGTTGCCAATGGTAGTATTGTAGACCCTGGTGGTGTTGCTGTACCAACCACAGGAAATAACGCCCCAATCGCGAATGCGGATGCTGTGACAATTATGGCTGAGGAATCTGTCGTTATTGATGTGATCGCCAACGATGAAGACATCGACAATGATACCCTTACCATTACTGGTGCAACGGTTGATTTCGGTACTGTTGTTCTTGAGAATAATCAGCTTGTTTACACGCCTATAGTCGGGTTTATCGGGGATGCGACTATTCAATACAGTATCTCTGATGGGATGGGAGGAACGGCTAATAGTACTGCAATTGTGACTATTAAAGTTAATCAAGCTCCAGTGACACAAAATGATAGCGCATCTACTAATGGAGAAACTATCACGATTGATGTTTTAGCTAATGACAGCGACCCAGAACAAGGTGAACTGTTCTTAGTTTCGGCTACTACAGAATTTGGTACCTCCGTTGTTAACAGTGATGGTACGTTGAGCTACTCACCAGCGAGTGGTTTTGAAGGAATGGATACCATCAACTATATTGTGAGAGATGCACAAGGTGCGCAATCCCAGGGAAGCGTTTCAGTAACCGTTGAGTTAAAACAAACTGTTAATGTGAGCAATAAATCATCAGGGGGTGGCCTTGGCATGATCACTTTGCTCGTTGTTTCTGCTTTTGTTGTGAGACGTAGAGTGTCTCGGTTACCGAGTTTTGCTTTTCTATCCGCTAGTTGTGTATTAGCAAGTTCAGCAGCCGCGGAAGATTGGCAAGTGTCTGCAACCCTAGGTCAAGCGACAGCCCAAAGTTCATATTCATCTGAGCAATGGGTACAAACCGCGATTGATGACGAAAGCGTTAGTTGGTCCGTTGGTGCTTTTTATAATTTAAAACCTAATTGGAAGTTGGGCATTAGATATATTGATTTAGGCGAAGCGCGTGTTAATTTTTCTAAAGAAACGAGTAACCCAGAGCAAGCGCATTCAGAGGTTTTAGACAAAGCGCCAGCCTTACCTAATGGCCTAGCAATCCAAGCTAACTACTTAGTTGATTTAGCTTCATCGCTCAAAGGGGAATTGTTTCTAGGTGCGTATCACTGGAAATATAAAATAAACAGTCGTAGAGATAATTTAAATACTATCGTCAAACGGGATGAAGGAACTGACCTTTTTATTGGCGCAGGTATCAATTACCAAGTACTTGATTCGGTTAGTATTGGTGTTGACTACACGCGGTATTTTGTCTCTAAGAATGATATTAATGAAATTGCTTTTTCAATGAACTATCAATTTTAATTGTTCAAAAGCCAGCACTTTTGTGCTGGCTTTTTTATTAGAGTTAGCCGGTAGAGCAAAAAAACACGTGGAGTTGAATTAGCAAAGCCATACTTATTTTTACAAAAAGTGTGGGCCTATAATACCAAGCTCTTTAGCGATTATGTAAAATCTTATCCAAGTTCTGTTTTGATTTAGCAACGCTTTGTAATGGGGTTAATCCGCTCGGATATTCTTCTTGTTCAAGCACTAACCACTTGGTGTTGCCGTGAGACTCTAAAGTATCGATGATGGCAGGCCAATCAATGTTGTTTTCACCAATAATCGGGCTCATGTTGCTATCCTCAATCGTGCGTACTTTAATGTGCGTTGCAAGTGTACGGTTAGGGTACTTTTTAATAAAGTAGATTGGATCTTTATCTGCGTAATTGACCCAGCCAATATCTAACTGCAATGGCATAGTTTTGGGTGTATTACTGGCAATATAATCCCAAAACGTTGCGTTATTAAAAGCATTAAACTCTTTATTATGATTGTGAAAACCGATCTTCATATCAAAGCGGGTTGCATAATCACTGACTTTAGTGAGTTCTTTAACCAGAGATTTAACACCTTCTGGGTGCCATGCTCGCTCATCCCAAGGTACATAAAGTGTCGTAACGCCAAGAGTCTTGTAAAACAGCAGGGTGCTATCAATTGTGTTTTCACTGAGTGCATCAAAGCCTATATGGGCACTACTGGCGACTAAGCCTAATTCACTGAGCTTTGCTTTTAAGGCTGCTGGGTTATTTGAGTATGGGCCAAAATCACCGGCAAACTCCACGCCGTCAAAGCCCATTTCTGCAAGAGACTTAAGCGTACCATGAAAGTCATTTTTTAAGGTGTCTTTGACTGACCATAACTGCACACTCACTGGCAGTTTTGCGAATAATTGACCACTAAATACAAGGCTAAAAATGAGCAATAAAATGCGGGTTTTAAACATACTTAAATCCTAAAAAAGCAGGGGAGAGCTCCCCTGCATTAAACTGTGTTATAAAACAACACAAGGGGGAAAGTTAATTGGTATAGGCGTACTCGCTTAAACCAAGCTCAGCTAAAACCTGATCTAAATGAGCTTTTGCTTCATCAGAAGGGCCTGGGTAATCACCTGCAATAGGCACATTGCCAAGGTAACCTATGTCTTTACAGCCTTCAGGTGTACAGAAAAAGGCAGCAAGCACTAACTCTTTAAAGCGTAAAAAGGCTTTACCAATACGCTGAAATTGCAGAGGTGTTTGCTCGTTTAAAAACGCAATATCGTCTAAAATCGCGCGGTGTTGCTTTTCGTTAAGCGCAACAAATTGCTTTTTAAAACGAAGCTGTGCTTCATCGTTAAGCCACGCGAGTGAATTTAAAATTTTAATTCTATCGCGTTGTTGGCCTTCATAAGGCGCGCTCACCCACTCATTAATAACCGCCGGAACTTGTAGCTCACTTGCCGAAGGAATATCTCCTTCACGCGGCACAATGTAATCAGATAAAAGCGCTACTAACGTGAGTTCGTCTGCCGTTAAGGTCAGCGGCCAAGGTGATTCTGGTGGCATCACCAAATTAGGATCTTGACCATAGCCTTTAGCGGTTACAGGCTTGATATCTAAATCAGGCCAATGCTCTTTTGCAGAGACTACAACGTCATCTTCCAGTGCTTTTGTGCAGCCAGCAGTTAAACCAACTGCTGAGCCCGCAGCTAATAGACCAAGCCATTTTAAAGACTCACGGCGGCTCATGTTAGAAACATAGTTATATGAGTCATGTTCGTTACGATGATGCATAATTAAAGTACCCCGTTATCAATTTG
Organism: Pseudoalteromonas sp. 68 DY56-GL68; assembly: GCF_041414825.1. NCBI lineage: Bacteria > Pseudomonadati > Pseudomonadota > Gammaproteobacteria > Alteromonadales > Pseudoalteromonadaceae > Pseudoalteromonas > Pseudoalteromonas sp. 68 DY56-GL68. The sequence continues at coordinate 553,611 of NZ_JAOCZL010000006.1, read as the reverse complement.
TTGAGCAAGCCAAGTTGAATTACGCATTGCCAGTGTCATGATGGTGAGCGTACAGTTTTTATGAGGGTTAGAAGCAAATACACCCGCATCCATTACAAATAGGTTATTACAATCCCATGTTTGACCCCATTGATTGGTGACTGAGTCTTTCTTTGAGCTGCCCATTCGTGTGGTGCCCACTTCGTGAATGATTTCGCCACCTTTAGAAATGGCTTTTTCTGCAGGCGGGAGTTCGCCAACGGTCGCCCCCATGTTTTCTAAGATTTGCTTCGCGGTTTTTAAACCATGTTCAATTTGCTTTAATTCTCTGTCAGACCACTTAAAGTGGAATTTTGATACCGGAATACCCCATTTATCTTTCACGTTTTCGTCAATTTCCATGTAGGTATCTTTGTTCGGTAACATCTCGCCACGCAGCGCAAAACCAACATAAGAGCCATATGCATCACGAATTTGCTGTTTAAGGGCAGGACCATAGCCTTGTTTATCACCCGATACACCCGAGCCTGGTTGTCTAAAGCCACCGCCAATTTCAAAGTGATAACCACGTGGGAAATCTAATTCATTGTTAGCTTGTGCTTGGTGTCCCCACCAAGGAATAAATAAGTGATTAGCGGTGTGTCCATCTTCGTTATAACGTGGGCGACCTTTAAGTGCTGGAATTTGCGCACCTAACCATGCACCTGTCGAATCCATTAAGTTTCGACCTACTTGGCCACTTGAGTTAGCAAGGCCTTTAGGGTGCTTTTTATTCTTTGAATTTAATAAAATACGCGCTGATTCACAGGCGCTGGCCGCTAAGATAACCACATCTGCATCAAGAGCATGTTCGGTTACTGTGTGTTTATCAACATAAGTGACGCCAGTGACTTTACCTTGCTCATCAACTTTGACTGATTTAACCATGGCATCAGTAATAACTTTTAAGTTACCGGTGGCTTTTGCCATAGGCAATAGCGATGTCGTCGTTTGAAAAGCAGCACCAATTGAACAACCAGAACCACAAGGCGTTGCATAAAAACACGCCATGCGATCATCTTTCGGGCGGGTTAATACCGCACGGTGCATAGGCACTGCTTGAATGCCCATTTTCTTAGCAGAAGCGGCAATTAAAAGCTCAGGAACACGCGGCTTTGGTGGCGGCTGTAAAATACCCGGTGACGAATCTGGCATATCCTCATGGCCTGTATTAGTGCCACATACACCCACAAGTTCTTCAGTTTTATCGTACCAAGGTGCTAAATCAGCGTATTCAAATGGCCAGTCGGCACCATGACCATCACGGCTTTTGCCTTTAAAATCGTGTTCACTAAAGCGTAATGAATAGCGGCCCCAGTGGTTAGTTCGACCACCTAACATACGTGCGCGCCACCAATAAAAGTCGCTTCCTTTGGCGCTGGTATATGGCTCATCAGGTACTTGCCAGCCGCCATCAACGGTTGCGTCGTAAAAGCCAAAGTTTTTGTCTTTGTTACCTGCACCCATAAGTGGGGCTTCGTTGTTACGACGAAACATCGGGCTTTCTGTTTTCGGGTCATAATTACGGCCCGCTTCAAGTAATAATACTTTGTGGCCAAGTTTAGTAAGCGTATAAGCAGCCATTGCACCGCCAGCACCAGAGCCAACAACTAATACCTTGTGTTTAAAATTAGACATCTTATAGCTCCTTGATTTTTATATTTTTAAACCACACTTTGTCGCCGTGGTCTTGAAGCCCGATATGACCTTGCTCTGCAGTTGCAAAGTTTTGCCAAGTTGCAAACTTACTGCCTTTAACAAGGGTGTTCCATGTTGTACTACCAATCACAATGCTGGTGGTGCTGATACCGTTTTGCCAAACTTGTAAATGGTTGTCTTGCATTTTAATACGCACATGATTCCAGCTATTTGCTGGCTTGTGCGCCGCAATTGGTGCTGCAAATAAATCGTAAATTGACCCCGCTAGATGTGAGTCAATTTCAGTATCTGGGTGTTCTTCGTTATCAATAATTTGAATTTCAGGTGCATGAGAGTAAATCGTCTGTCCGGTTTCATCGGCCAATACAAAAATACCGCTATTGCCTTTGGTAGAGATTTTCCAATCAATCTGTAATTCAAAATTTTGGTACTGCTTTTTAGTAAGCAGATCACCGCCACCTTTGGTTAATGTCATAGCGCCATCTTCAACCACCCATGCAGGATTTAAAGATTCGCTTTTAAAGTTACGCCATTGCGACATATCTTTGCCGTCAAATAATAACTGCCAGCCAGCTTGCTTTTCTTGTTGTGTAAGCTGATTATCAGCCGCATTAGCGAGTGCACAGCTACTAACGGTGAGCATTAAAGTCAGTGCTTTAAGAGATTTAAACATAGTGTTCCTCGACGATTTACTTGCTTAAGACGCACATTTCTCGGTGCGTTTGTTGTTATTAATTACTAAATACAACCCAATGAATGCGACGATTAAAATAATTGGGAAGATCAGTAGGTTTTGTAATACAGCCTGTCCGGCTAAAATTTCAATTTGTTCAGCGCTTGCGCCACTTGCCTGTGCTGATGAGCGTGCTGTATCTATCCAGCTACCAATCACAGGGTTCCAAATACTCATAGCAAACATGCCAGCACCGCCCATTAACGACATACCCAGCGCGCCTGACTTTGGAATGTATTCAGCAACGCAACCAAGCATGGTTGGCCAAAAGTAGGTAACCCCAAGTGCAAAAAGCATCGCTGCAAGATAAATCATGCTGCCCTCAGCTTGACTCATCATAAAGATGCCTAAGCTTGCACAAATGGCAGAGCCAAGTAATACCCCAGTAGGGTTGAGCTTATGCACAATAGGGCCTGCAAAGAAGCGACCAACTGCCATCAGACCTGTTATTAAAGCTAATACCACCATAGGAGAGGCACCCGATGAACCTAGAATACGCTCAATCCATTGTTGTGTGCCAAACTCAGTGGTTGCTGTGAGTGTCATACAGGCAATTAAAAAGAGGTATAACGGCGTGAATAAGTGGCGAATATTGCTGCTGGTAGAGTGAGTACGCGTATCAAAGCGTGGAAATTGTGCTTTGATTAACATAGCGCCATAAATAACTGTAGGGACTAAAATTAAGGCCACTTGCCATTGCCAGTTTAAACCCGCTCCCGACATAAAATTCGACGCAAGGGCGCCAATCACAATGCCACCTGGAAACCAAACATGAAAACGGTTTAGCATGGTGGTGGTGTTTTTAGGGTACATTTCTGCAATTAATGGGTTACAGCCTGCTTCAACAGCGCCGTTGGCAAAACCAATCAAAAAAGTAGAAACCAGTAAGCCCCAAAAACCATCAGCTGTTATCGTCAAAACTAGACCAAGTAAATGACAGATAAACGCTAACGCCACTAATTTCTTCGCGCCAATGGCATTATAAATAATACCGCCGACCATAGTCGCAACCGGAAAGCCTAAAAATGCCATGGCATTAACCCAACCTAATTCGGTGTCGGTTAAGCCAAACTCACTGCCAAGTTGACCCAAAATACCAGCACGAATGGCAAAGGTCATAGAGGTCACAATTAGTGCTATACAGCAAAGCCGAAAGACAATGCGGTTATAATTATTGTTGTCCATATTGTGTGTCCTGTGTGTTCTATTGTTGTCGGTTTATAAACCTAAAATTCGATTATTACGCTCAGTGTTTGTTGCGCCACTGGCAAAATCGTCAAAGGCTTTGTCTGTTGGGTTTATTAAGTGTGCTTTAATAAACTCAGCGCCTTCTCTTGCCCCATCTTCTGGGTGCTTTAAGCAACATTCCCATTCAAGTACAGCCCAACCATCAAAGCCATACTGCGTTAACTTGCTAAAGATTTGCTTAAAATCTACTTGGCCATCACCTAAAGAACGAAAACGCCCTGGTCGGTCTTGCCAGTTTTGAAATCCGCCATAAACACCTGAGCGGCCATTTGCGATAAATTCGGCATCTTTGACATGAAACGCCTTAATGCGCGAATGATAGATATCGATAAACGCTAAATAGTCGAGCTGTTGCAATACGAAGTGGCTCGGATCATAAAGAATATTAACGCGAGGGTGATTATTGGTTGCCGCTAAAAAGCGCTCAAATGTCACACCATCATGTAGGTCTTCACCCGGATGCAATTCATAACACACGTCCACGCCATGCTCGTCAAAGCAATCTAAAATAGGTAACCAACGTTTAGCAAGTTCACTAAAGCCTTGTTCAACAAGTCCCTGCGGACGCTGTGGCCACGGGTAAAAGGTATGCCATAAAAAAGAACCCGAGAAGGTCGCATGGGTTGTTAAACCAAGGTTTTTACTTGCTTTCGCTGCTAGCATCAGTTGCTCTGTTGCCCACTTAGTACGTGCAGCAGGGTTACCTTTTACATGCTCTGCGGCAAAGTTATCGAACATTTCATCGTATGCAGGGTGTACAGCAATCAACTGGCCTTGCAAATGTGTCGATAGCTCTGAAATTGTAAGTCCATACTCTGTGGCAATACCAGTGACTTCATCGCAGTATTGCTGGCTTTGAGCTGCTTTTTCTAAATCGAAAATTTCAGGGTTTGAGGTTGGCACTTGAATCGCTTTGTAACCTAAACCGCTTGCCCACTTACATAAACCTTGAAAGCTATTGAACGGGGCTTGATCTGAAATAAACTGCGCCAAAAATATTGCTGGCCCTTTGATTTTATTCATTCTTTTTTATCCAATCTGTAATTTGTGCCATTTAGTATCTTGCTTCGATGAAGCAACAACATGCTCAATAAACGCCATGCCACGCACAGCATCTTTAATGCCAGGCACATCAAATGCTGAATTTGTTGCGTTATCGCCTTGCTTAAATGCATGAATTTGCGCTGCAAAATTGCTGTAAATGTTGGCAAATGCTTCAAGGTAGCCCTCTGGGTGACCGGCAGGGGCGCGCAGGGCATTTTGTGTGTCAGGGTGTAATTCACCCACGCCCGCTCTAAGTAATGTGGCGGCTTGATTGTGGCCTCGTAGCCATAAGCTATTAGGCTCAAGTTGCGACCATTCAAGACTGGCTTTATCGCCATAAATACGCAGGCGTAAGTTGTTTTCATCGCCAACAGCAATTTGGCTTGCCAGTAAAACGCCTTTACAACCATTATTGAATCTAAGTAGCACAGTGCCATCATCATCGAGGGCTCGGCCTTCGACTACATGGTTTAAATCGGCGCAAAGCTCGGTGATTTCGAGATCAGAAACATATTCGGCTAAGTTAGCCGCATGCACGCCAATGTCGCCCATACAACAACTAATGCCAGACTTACTGGTGTCTAAACGCCAGCTCGCTTGTTTTGAACCTTCGTCTTCGCTGTGCGCTAACCAGCCTTGAGTGTACTCAACAATCACTTTACGTATGCTGCCGAGTTCACCTGCTTTTACGCGATGTTTGGCTTCTTTGACCATAGGGTAACCGGTGTAAGTGTGGGTTAACCCATATAAAACCTGCTGTTTTGCAATAATGCTTTGTAATTGCTCTGCTTCTGCGAGAGTCAGCGTTGCAGGTTTATCTGAGAGCACATGAAAACCATGCTCAAGCGCCATTTTCGCGACTGGAAAATGCAAATGGTTTGGGGTGACAATAGCCACAAAATCAATACGCTGATCAGCAGGTAATTTTGCTTCTTCGGCAAAAAGTGTTTGGTAACTGTCGTAGCAACGGCTGCTATCAAGCCCAAGTAGTTCGCCAGTTGCTTTACATTTGTTTGCGTCTGAACTGAATGCGCCTGCAACAAGCTCTATCATTCCATCTAATCGCGCTGCAATTCGATGAATAGCGCCGATGAATGCACCATCGCCACCGCCTACCATTGCCATGCGGATCTTAGCTTTGCTCATCTTAAGCGCTCCTAAATTTAAATAGCGTCTGCTACTGTTAATGTCATGTTATTGATAATAGGAAAGCTTAGCCAATAAGCGCTAATAAAAATTCGGTTGACAATGCAACAAAATCGGCGTTTAAAATATATAGGGTTGTTCTTTATTGAGACGAAATTAAGCGATGGATATTCAAGAAATAATAAAAAAAGCTGGCGTAAATCAGCTAATTGCTGCATTTGATTTACTGCCAGATATCCTCTTTTGGGTAAAAGACACAGATAGTAGAATCTTGCATTGTAATCAGCATTTTATTGAGCATCAGGGTTATAAAACGCTGGAGCAAATATTGCTAAAAACAGACTTCGATTTTTCACCAAAGCACCTTGCGTTTCAATACGTCAATGACGATAAACGGGTGATGGAAGGCTACATAGTAACTGACCGTTTAGAGCTCAACCAAACTCAACAAGGTGAGCTTGGTTGGTTTTCTACATCAAAGCATGCTTTAAAAGATCACGATGGCAATGTGATTGGCACTTACGGGGTGACCCGACATCTACAAAAAACCTCAAAAGCGCTTTCTCATGTAAGGGCAATTGAAGAGCCGGTAAAATTTATTCGCGAGCATTATCATCGTCAGATCAGCATTGATGAATTAGCAGAGCTTGCGCACTTGTCGGTAAGTGCTTTAGAGCGCCGCTTTAAAAAGCACTTAGCAAAAACACCTAATCAATTTATTAACGAAGTGCGCCTCGAAAATGCCCGTAAGCTACTCATTGAAACGCAACTGCCTATTTCACAAGTGGCTTATCAGTGTGGGTTTTCTGAACCGAGTTACTTCAGTAAACAATTTCGGCGTTTGTTTGGTGAAATTCCCTCACAAATGCGCTCGCAATTAGGCGATTAAATTGCAGCTCTTGCCATTAAAATAGCTCCTTGCTCAGCACTGGCAAGAGCGGGGGTTAAATGCGCTTTACTGGCATCAGGTAAGTAAGGCGTGATGGCACTGGCAATGCCGCCCATCAAGGTAACGTTTTCAATACCTTGTTTTTCAAAGTAAGCGATATAGCGGGTAATGTATGCGCACGCTTCATTGATTAATTGCTGACAAAAGGCATCGTCAGAATGGCTAAAAACTAGGGGCGCAAATTTGGCAAGCTCAGCAGGGCTTGCTAATATTAAACGCTGACTTAACGCTTGGCTTGAGTCGCAGTTAAGCTCGGTGAGTAGGGTATTTATTGCTGCAGAACTTTTCGCAACACCATCAAGTACTGCAAATGCTTTACGGCAAAGTTGTAAGCCTAACCAACCACCACTGGCACCATCGCTCAGTAATAATCCGTAACCACCTAATTCACTAAATTGGCTTTGCTGCTGATAACCCGCACAAAAGCCCGTACCAAGAATAATCACCGCGCCATCATGGTGTTGATGTGCGCCTTTACAGGCAATCAGCATATCTGTTGATAGGGTAAATTTAGCAAAAGGGTGCTGCCATTTGGTCATGGTTTGGTAAGCTGAGTCGATATTAGCTCCGGCAAGTCCTGCATGCACATAGGTGTTTTTCAGCTCGCTTAAGGCAAGCCCAGCTTCATGAAATGCAAGTTCAGTTGCGTGGAGTATTGATTCTTGGCTTTGTTGGCAACTGGTGGCCACGTTTGCTGAACCACTTAGGGCTTCGCTAATTAAAGAGCCATTTTCGTTTTCTAAACGAACTTTACACTTACTGCCACCGCCATCAATACCTAAAAAATACATTGCCATGCTTAATCCTTTGAAAGAAGCTTATTGATAGCCTCAGCGCTAATTGCACCATTTTTGTTGTGCACGCATGAGTGTACATGCACAGCTGCCTTTGCTGAATGGTTTTTTATTAATTGCCAAAGTGCTTCCGCGTTTTCTATGGTGACACCACCACCCATAACAATTTCTATCTGATTAGCACTGTGCGCTAAATATGTGTTGATCTGATTTAGACCATCTACAGCACTTTGGCCGCTTTGCCACGGTGTGCCTGCTGTTAATACGCGGTCAACTCCTAAGCTAATGAGTTTATCAAGTGCGCTTAACGGGTTTGTTAGGGTATCGAATGCACGGTGAAAGGTCACCATTAAACCATAATGTTTAGCTGTGGCAACTAAAGAGCGGGTCACGTCTAAATCAAGTTCGCCTCTTTTAACTGTACCAAATACTACGCCATGTGCCCCCGCATTAGCTGCCATTGTTATTTGCTTTTCCATTAATTCGTAACACTCAGCACTAACAATAAAATTGCCCGCTTCAGGGCGGACCATCACCACTAACTCTGCGCTATTGGTCAGGCTTTTTACAGCACAATCAATTGCAGACAAACTCGGAGTTAAGCCACCTAGGTGTAAATTACTGCACAGTTCAAAGCGCTTTGCGCCTAAGTTACTAGCCGTCGAAATATTGTTAGCTAGCTGCTTTAAATCGCCTTCGTTTATGCACAGTTCGAGAATTTTACCATTGTTCATGGTCGTGTTTTTATCATATCTATTACACCTAGTTTTTATTTACTCATTTTATAGCTATTCAATAAGAACAGTTTTTATTGTTTTACTATTTATAATCAGTAATTTATTTTCATTTCGGTTGTTTCATAACACTGTTTAAAAACTAAAACGTTGTTGGGCTAACTATAAGTCAGAAAATACAAAAGTGAATATAAAATATTCCTTACGCCGATTTTGTTATATCGGTCACCGAATTTTTATTATCACTTTTTGACCGCTCCCCCCTATTCTGAAACTGAGTTTAACAAGCTATTAACTCCCAATAATCAGTTTAAAACCGACAACAATAAGATGTTTTATGAGATGTATAGACCTCATAAAGCTTGCAGAACACACAACTGGAGATAGGCATGGGCAAGCAAAGTGCGATAAAAATAAAAGGGCAAGGACGGCATTTTAAACACAATGCAATTGTGATTTCGTTACTCGCGGCAATCAACACAGGTTACGCGGCAGAACAAGCGAATGAAGATGTAGAGGTGATTGAAGTCCGTGGTATTCGTTCATCAACCGCAGAAAACTTAGCAATAAAACGACTTTCAGCTGCCACGGTTGATGCAATCACCGCAGAAGATATTGGTAAATTTCCTGATAAAAACGTCGCTGATTCATTACAACGTGTATCAGGCGTACTCATTGATCGCGATGGTGGCGAAGGTAGTCGTGTCAGTATTCGTGGTACGTCACCAGATTGGACTCTCACCCAATTAAACGGTAACTATATTGCTTCGTCTGGCACAGGGAGCCCTGCACGCAGTTTCAACTACACACTATTGCCATCAAGCATGATCAAAAGTGTAGAAGTGTACAAAAGTGCTGAAGCTCGTATTGATGAGGGCGGTATTGGCGGCACGGTTATATTACACACCCGTAAACCACTTGAAATGGAAGCAAATTCAGGGGCGCTAAGCGCTGAGGTGACTTACGATGATGTGTCTGAGGACACAAAACCACAAGTGAATGTATTGTACTCATGGAAAAACGATGAGGAAAACTTCGGTATTTTAGCAGGCTTTACACGCCAAGAAAGACGGGTGGTTACTGTTTCAAATGAGTCTTTTGGTTGGCGTTTTTACTCTGATTCGGCGGAAGATGCAGATCAACCAGCTATTGTAGACCAAGCTACAGGTGAAGTTTATGATAATGTTTGGGCATCGTCTGGCATACATGTGAAAAACGCAGACCAAGATCGTGATCGTGATGGGTATCAAGTTGCTATTCAATGGATGCCAACAGACCGTTTAGATCTGAGCTTTAATTATTTTGGTGCAAAATTAAGTTATGACCAAGTCGGACAAGAAGTGTTCTTTGCCGAGTGGAATGATAATCACAATCCCTATTTTGGTGTTGAATTAGACGGCGACACAGTCGTTGCTTATGGTAATGGTGATAATGGTTTATTGAATGAGAATAACTGGGGTGATGCCGATGTAAACGGCGGCGTGCCGGTTCGCCGTGGTTTATTGTCGCCTCAACTAACGGGTCGTGAGCGTTTTGGTGAATCAAAGTCTAATACATTTGATTTTGAAGGTACTTATTATGGTGATGCATACAGCATTACGTTAAAGCTTGGGCACACAAAAGCTGACGGTGGTACATCAAAAGAAACCTATGCAAATATTGATGCTCGCCTTGGCTCTGTAAATAGCTGGCATTGGTCAACAAAAGGTGGCAAGCCATCTTATGAAGTATCTACAGATTTAGCCACCGATAAAGAAGCGTATCAATACTATGATTGGTTTGACTCTTACTCATCTGAAAATGAAGACTCTGAAAATTACATTCAAACAGACGTAAAATTTGACCTTGATGGCAGCTTTTTTACCCGCGTGTATGTGGGGGGCAAATATCGCGACCACGAAATTAAAGGCATGCGTAATGATTTTCGATGGGATGACGGCATAGCTGACAATGGCGGTTACCGTGGCTATTTACCAGGCACAGAGTGGTTCCATAATCCTGATTTTCACCCTGATGCACCAACATTGGTGAGCGATCATGTGGTGGATAATAGCGCAGGGGATACAGGCGCATTTAACTTTTTAGCGTTTGATTTCAATGCCCTTGATAATTACTTAAAAGACAATTTTAGTCGAACCGTTGTACCGTCACTTTCGGGTACTTATGCATTAGAAGAAAAGATCTGGTCTGTGTATACGCAAGCTGATTTTGAATGGCAAAACTTTCGCGGTAACTTGGGTGTACGCTATGTTAATACTGAGCTGACAACACTTACGTATGATGAAGTGATTGGCCAAGACAATAATGATACCGACCCAAATGAGCGTAGCAGTGATGACGGCGAAGTCTTACCAAGTTTTAACCTCGCTTGGGATGCCACAGAATATTTAGTTGTGCGTTTTGCTGCGGCAAGAACCATGTCACGAATTAGTTATTCAGATTTAAGCCAGTCTGAAACTTATGGTCCTCCGGTGAATATAAACTCGCCGGACTCATGGACAGGACGAGGCCGAGGAACATCTGTGAATACTGGTCTTGACCCTATGTTGTCTGATCAATTCGATTTAGGTGTCGAGTGGTATTATGGAGAAGGTTCTGCGTTAGGGGCGACGGTATTTTCAAAAGATATCTCAAACCTACCAATATCCACTCTCGAAATTGTGCAGCGAGAGCATGATTGCTGTAATGGCCCAATTGAAGTTGAAATGAACACCAAAGTAGGTGGCGGTGATGCAAAATCAGAGGGTTTAGAGCTGTTCTTCCAGCATTCGTTTGATAATGGTTTTGGTATTTTAACTAACTATACCTACACAGATACCAGCACTAGCGAAGTATCGACAGACGGGCAAAAAACAGATGCTGAGATCCCAGGTACAGCTAAGCATCAATATAATATTTCAGTGTATTTTGAGAACGATGACTTTAGCGTTCGCGCCTCTTATAACTGGAAAGATGACCGTGCTAACGGCATACACAAAGGATATAACTTTTACACCAAAGACTATGGTCAGTTAGATGTGAATGCATCATATAATCTAACTGAGCAGCTCTCGTTTACTGCATCTGTAGTAAACCTAACAGAAGAGCTTGAAGAAGGTTATTGGAAACAGAGTAATCGCTTTACCTATAACCAGTATTCGGGTCGTCGTTTTTACTTAGGCGCAAATTATAACTTCTAACCGACATGTTGTTTGTTGCAACCTAAAAAGGTACTTTTACTAAAGTACCTTTTTCTTTTTTAAGACAAGAATGATTAAATTTGTAGCGGTTACAGAGCAAGACAAAGCCTATTTACTCGACTTAAGGTTAAATACCATGGTTGAACACCTTGAGAACCAAGGTTTATTTTTATCACTTGAACAACATCAAGCAAGAGTGGCGGAACACTTTGAACACAGCCACTTAGTGTTAAATGATGGGCAATGTGTAGGCGCTGCTAAGTTCATTGTTAGTGACAAAACAATCAGTTTATTACAGTTACAAATAGCACCCAAACAGCAGGGCAAAGGGCTAGGCACTCAGGTGTTAAATGCACTAAAAGCACAAACATCAGAAATTAATTTAACGGTGCTAAAAGCAAACCCAGCGTATGGGCTATATCAACGGGCAGGATTCAAAACGCTAGGTGCAGACGACTATGAGTTTCATATGCAGTGGCAGAAATAAAAAAGGGCGCTGTTAGCATTAACAAAGCGCCCAATTTTGACTATTTCTTTTCTTCTTCTGGCAGAGTCACGTTCAACTCAAGTACTGCTAAGTCATCTTCATTTTGATCAAACTGAACTTGAACAGCATCGGTATTTACATTCACATATTTGCGTATCACATCAAGAATATCTTGTTTTAGCTGTGGCAGATAATCAGGTGTACCACGTTGTGAGCGCTCGTGTGCGACAATGATCTGCAATCGCTCTTTTGCTAATGACGCACTGCTCTTCTTCTCTGAGCGGAAGTAGTCAAGTAAAGACACATTAACCTCCAAAAATCCGTTTAAATAAGCCTTTTTTCTCTACATCTAAAAAGCGGAAATCGACTGTTTCACCTAGTAGACGATTAATTGCATCAGTATAGGCTTGGCCTGCATCTGATTCACCGTCTAAAATCACTGGTTGACCAGAGTTGGATGCACTTAATACTGCTTGTGATTCAGGGATAACACCTAAAAGTTTAATCGCAAGAATTTCTTGCACATCTTCAACTGATAGCATTTCGCCTTTTTCAACACGCTCAGGGTTGTAACGTGTTAATAATAAGTGTTCTTTAACGCTTTCTAGGCCTTCTTCTGCACGCTTAGATTTACTGTGCAAAATACCTAAAATTCGGTCGGAGTCACGTACTGATGATACTTCAGGATTTGTTGTTATAATTGCTTCATCAGCAAAATACATTGCCATCATTGCGCCCGCTTCAATACCCGCTGGCGAATCACATACGATGTAATCAAAGTCTTTTTTCAAATCATTTAGTACACGTTCAACACCGTCACGGGTTAAGGCATCTTTATCACGTGTTTGTGACGCAGGTAAAATGTGTAACTTATCAACTCGCTTATCTTTAATAAGGGCTTGATTTAAGTTAGCTTCACCATTGATTACGTTTACAAAGTCATAAACAACACGGCGCTCACAACCCATAATAAGGTCAAGATTACGTAGACCAATATCAAAGTCGATAATAACGGTTTTAAAGCCCTTAAGCGCTAAACCTGTGCCAATTGCAGCACTCGATGTGGTTTTACCAACACCACCTTTACCAGAAGTAACGACAATTACTTTTGCCATGAGATTTATCCTTTAACCAAAGCTGAAATTTCTAATGAATCATTTTTTTGTTGGATTTGTACTGCGTTGCCCCAGTGTTCACCTTGTAGGGAATCGCTGATCCAATAACTACCATTAATTGAAACAAGTTCTGCTTCTAATTTTTGGCAAAATATTTGTGCTTCGTTGTAGCCTTTAGCACCTGCAATTGCACGTCCGCGCAATGTGCCATAAATATGAACATTACCGTCGCTGATCACCTCTGCGCCATGACTAACCGCACCAATAACAATAAGGTCACGATCTTTTGCATAGACCTGCTGTCCAGAGCGAACTGTGCCGTGAATCACTTGTGCAGGTAGGTGAACGGTTTTCTCAACGATAGATGTATTTGTTTGTTGTTTAGCGGTTGCCCCCTTAACGTCCTGTGAATAATTTAGGACTGATAAGCCTGCCGCTTTGGCGTTTTCGTTTTGCTCTTGGCTGCCATTACACACACCAACAGGGTTAAACGATAGACTGGTAAGCATTGATTTTAAGAAAGAAAAATCAAACGAGTCACCTTGTACATCACTTAAGTTAATTACGATGGGCGCGCCTGCAAAAAACTTAGGTGCTTGGGCTATTTTTTCATCTAACTGCTTACTTAAAAGAGAGGTATCTGCTGAAAATAGATGCAACACAGATAAAGTAAAAAGGTTCCCTTTTAGTTCAAAAATTTGTTCCGACATACATGCTCAATTGAATTGTCTTGGTTAGCTCTTTTTTAAATAAACGCAGGCTGAACAAGGCGTATACAGTAAAAATCTAACCGAAATTTTTAATCTTCTTATAAGAGTCATGTTATAGTGTGCGCCCTCGTTAAGCAAGATATTATAGGGTCATAATGCTAACTGCGGTGTATAAAAGTAAGAAAAAAGCGGATACCTACCTTTTTGTAGAAAAAAGAGATGATTTTACGCGTGTTCCTGAACCTTTAATGGACACATTTGGTCAACCACAGTATGTGATGATAATTAATCTTGCTAGTCGTGAAAAGTTAGGTTTGGCAGACTTAGAAACGGTTAAGCAAGCGTTAATTGACCAAGGTTTCTACTTGCAATTACCACCGCCAGAAGAAAACCTGTTAACCCAATTTAAAAAAGACAAGGGAGTTGAGAGTGATTAAAAAACTTGCCGTAGTTCTACTAAGTGCTTCATTAAGCACATCTGTATTGGCAGAGGAAAAAACACAAGCTGACTTCGACGTATACGTTGCTGCATTAAAAAATGAAGCGACAGAAAAAGGCTATGATCAAGCCTTAATCGAGCAAGCATTCGCAACGGCTAAATTTAAAAAGAAGGTCATTTCAGCTGACAAAAATCAGCCTGAAGTAAAAGAAACCCTCGAAACCTATTTACCAAAACGTGTGCCGCAATGGAAAATTGACCGCGCGCGTAAACTATACAAAGAAAACCAAGAGGTTCTTGAAAAAGTAGCCAAAGAATACGGCGTTCAAGCACGCTTTATTGTTGCACTTTGGGGCCTTGAAAGTAACTTTGGTAAAATCCAAGGTGGTCATAGTGTGATAGCATCATTAGTCACACTTGCTTTTGATGGTCGCCGCGAAACCATGTACAAAAACCAACTTTGGGCAGCGCTTGATATCTTAAAAGAGGGTCACATTACCCTTGATAAGTTCAAAGGTTCTTGGGCAGGGGCAATGGGTCAAACGCAGTTTATGCCAACTTCATTTAACGCCTACGCTGTTGATTATAACGGTGATGGCCGCAAAGATATTTGGACCACAGAAGAAGACGCATTTGCTTCAATCGCAAATTACTTAAAGCAAGCAGGTTGGAACGATGATTTAACTTGGGGTCGTCAAGTTAAATTACCTGAAGGCTTTGATAACGCAAACATTCTTAAACGTGGCACTAAAACGCGCAGCCAATGGTTAGAGTACTGGAAAGACTCTGAGCGCAGCCTTGCTGACTGGCAAGCAATCGGTGTTCGTAAAATGGATGGTAGTGACTTACCGCAAGTTGATATTACCGCCGCAATGGTAATGCCAGATGACGTAAATGGCCGTATGTACCTAGCCTATGACAATTATAAAGCACTGATGCACTGGAATCGTTCGTATTACTTTGCGACCAGTGTTGGTTACTTATCAGATCGTATCGGTTATCCAGCGGTTAAGTAATTGATTTTTAACCACCAAGTTTAATCAAAGCTTGGTGGTTAATTGAATAGAGTGTTTTGGGTATGAGGTTGTCACTTACGGCGACACATATCCGTACTTACTGCGTGCTAAAGCACTGCCTTCAAGCAAACGCGCGAAACAAGTTTCACGCCTACGATGTCAAACTCGCAAACTTTTTCCTAGTAACTCGTAACTTACTCTTTTCCGGGCTTCTTCAAAATCTTATCTTTAAAATCAAGTACCTTGCCAATGCCCGATCCTAGTTTCATTAGGCTTTGGAGTTGTTCAGGGCTCAAACGTTGTAGCTCTGCCGACCATTTTGTAACGGTTTCGAGTAGGTCGTGAATTTCTTGCATTTGCTGCTGAGCAAAGCGCTCATCATCGTTGTGGGCTTCTTCTAAAATATTATCACGAAGTAAGCTAAGAGTTGGGTCTATCTCACGTTTTTTACGCTCTTCGAATACGCGGTTGGCCATGTCCCAAATACTGCCGGCAGGGCCGTAGTATTCTTTACGGTCGCCCGGAATATGATGCACTTTAATTAAACGCCAAGACTGAAGTTCTTTAATGCCCATACTCACGTTACCACGTGAAATACTTAGGGTGTCGGCAATTTCATTGGCGGTCATCGGCTCTTTCGTAATGGTGAGCAAACCACACATTTGACCAATGGTGCGGTTAAAGCCCCAACGGCTACCCATTTCGCCACAGTGCATTACAAAAGCTAGATTTTTTTCAGATAGGCTCATAATTTTTAGTATTCAAAAACTTCAGAAATTTAATGCTAGCACGGTGTTGGTATAACTAAAAGAAATAGCCACTATTCGATGTTACGCGACTAAAGTCTAAATTTTGAGCTAGTCAGTTGATTTTACTAAGAGTTAAGCAGAAAACTATATCCTGTACGAAAAATAAACAACTTGATCTGTATCAATATTGGTGACAATAGTTTGCGTTATCGTATAGGCTCAAAGTGCTCAATCAAAATAATACCACGGAGGAACGTTATGAAAGCTGCAGTAAATAAAGAATACAAAGGTAAGCTAACTATTGAAGATATTCCATGCCCTGAGGTAGGGATAAATGACGTGTTAGTTAAAATAGCGGCGTGCGGTGTGTGCCACACTGATTTACATGCATGCCACGGAGATTGGCCTGTAAAACCTAAAATGCCATTAGTACCTGGCCACGAAGGGGTCGGTACAATTGAAAAGGTAGGGGCTAATATAAAGCACTTGTCTGTAGGCGATAGAGTAGGGATCCCTTGGCTGTATAGTGCATGCGGGCATTGTGATTACTGCTTAGAAGGCAAAGAAACCTTGTGTCTTGAGCAGCACAATACAGGTTATTCAATAGACGGTGGTTACGCTGAATATTGTGTTGCACATGGTGACTTTGTTGTAAAAGTACCAGACGGGTTAGGCTTTGCAGAAGCTGCGCCATTATTTTGTGCCGGTGTTACGACGTACAAAGCATTAAAAGTAACGGGTGCGAAAGCAGGTGATTGGGTTGCTATAGTTGGTGTGGGTGGACTTGGCCACTTAGCGGTGCAGTACGCAAAAGCAATGGGCTTTAATGTAATTGCCGTTGATACTGGCGAAAGCAAACTTAACCTTGCTAAAGAGCTTGGAGCAGATATTACCATTGATTTTATGAAGCAAGTACCATCAGAAACTATTTTTGAGCAAGTGGGTGGTGCACATGGTGTTGTATGTACAGCAGTATCAAAACCAGGTTTTGAGCAAGCCTACAAAAGTGTACGCCGTGGCGGTAAATGTGTGCTTGTAGGTTTACCACCTGAAGATATGCCATTGCCAATTTTCGATACCGTATTAAATGGTGTGTCTGTTGTGGGCTCAATCGTAGGCACGCGTAAAGACTTACAAGAATGCCTCGACTTTGCAGCCAAAGGTAAAGTTAAAGCAATTATTGAAGAAAAGCGCCTCGAAGATATTAACGATATTTTTGACGACATGCTAAAAGGTGACATCACAGGCCGTATTGTGATGACGCTTTAAGTTGAGCCTTATATCAAGTACTGTCAGGTTTGATTGAGTTGTTCAATTGAATCTGGCAGTTTTCATTACACATAGGATCAATGAGTTAACCTGATACATTTCTTCCTAACATCCACTTTTTATCTATAAAAATAAAATTGCATATCTAGCTAAAGTTAGCTGTAATGAAAACTGAATATACGCTGAGTAGCGCAGGGAAAGCTTAAATAATCGCTAAGCAGATCAAACTAGCTAAGCGAGCTAGAACTTCTTTAAAGTCTATTTTTAGTAAACCCATAGCATAAACAACACCAACTTTTGCATATTGAGCAAGTTGCAGCTCAGTCCAATAAGTGACCGTTCGAGACAAGCTACATATTGAGAAATACTAAAATTTAATTTTTATAGTAACTTAGGAACAGGGAGAGAATCTTGAAATTAGAAAAACTTATCATACGCAATTTTAGAGGGATTGGATTTGCTGAAATTGATATCAACGACTTCACAACCCTTGTTGGGCCAAACAATATCGGTAAATAGACAATACTAAATGCTATCCATTTGGTTCTTGATAATAAAAAACCAAAATTAGAAGATTGGCCAGGTCAAAAGGCATCAGATCAAATAATGGAAATAATATGTGAATTTGGCGCTCTCGAAGATTGGGAAAAAAACAAACCTGCAATATCTAAATTACTTTTCGGAGACAGATTAAGAGTTCGTGTTTCGGCGGAATGGAATGCAGAGCAGACCGATTATAGTTACGAATACTCTGTTTATAATACTGAAAATAAGTTCCCATGGTCTGACGAAAGCTTCACTAATGCAAAAAAAGATGTGACATGTAAAAAGATATTTAACGAGTTGGGAATTACTTCTGCAGCTGCTTTTAAAGAGAGGGCTTTTGAATTGGAAGTACACGCCCTAACTAATCATTCAGAGCATGTTATTCAGTCGGAAGACTGGCACGTTAAGAAATTTGCAAACTCGTTACAACAAGCAGTCCCACATGTAATGTATGTTCCTGCAAGCTTTAAAATAGAAGATGAGCTAAAAGCAACCAATAACAGTCCTTTTTCATTTCTTTTTACTAATAAACTATTCCCACAAGTTAAGAATGATAATACTTACAAAGATTACATCACTAAGGCTGAATTACTACAGAATAAGTTGAAGGGACAAGCTGAGGATGGTACCGAAATAGAAGGGTTGGGGGATGCACTCGAGCAGGTTTCAAGTACTCTGAATCAGATTTTAGATTTTGATTCAAAGGTAAGGCTTGCAGTTGGTGATATTGACATCGAACCTTTATTTATGAAAGCTGCAACCTTTCTCGTAGACGAAGAAATTGAAACGAGTCTTCAATATCAGGGAAGTGGTGTTCAGAGGGCTTTAGCTTTCGCAATGCTGGAAAGTAATGCTGCAATAGAATCTGAAGTTTCAGGTGAGCAAAGAACTGTTATTGTTCTCTATGAGGAGCCAGAGCTTTATATTCATCCTCATCTAATGCGGAGATTAAAATCAACGTTGCAAGAAAGGTCAAATTCTCCTAAGTGGCAAGTTATTTGTTCCACACATTCTCCTTTCCTGATAAATCTTGCAGATAAACCTGAGTCGCTTAAGTTAATAAAAAGAAATATGGGAAATGAACGGCAAGTCCATGAAGTAAAAAGTAATATTTTTGAAGTTAATGAAGAATATGATGAACGTACAATATTAAGAGCTGCGTTAGATTTCCACCCTACAGTTTGCGAAAGCTTATTTGCAAAGCGTGTTGTTATAGTTGAAGGCGATACGGAAGTGGCAGTATTTAGCATGATTGGTGAATTAGCTCAAAAATTAGGAGTTGAAGGTAGTCTAGATAAAGATACCACCGTAGTTTCGGCTGGAGGTAAATGGACAATACCTGCATTAGCTAAAGTTTTAAACGCTCTGGATATAGATTATCGGGTTATTCACGATACTGACAGGAAAGGTCTTTCTAATGCAGAATTGGAAGAGAAAGCAGCAATTCATCCATTCAAGGCTAACGCTAAAATATCGAATATAGCAACGGTAGACCGAGTTCTATTAGTTGACGATACTTTCGAACATGTTCTTTGGGATCTAGATCAAAATGAATCGGTTAAGTCTACTGATAAGCCTTTTAATTCATGGAAAAGAGTGCGTGATTACATCGATGGTAAACAAAATTTAACTGAGAAATGCGAGTCAACGCTAAAGGAAATCGTAACTTTTGCATTTTGCAAATAAAGATATCAAAAAGCCAGACAGTAGGTCGCAGCAATTCTGTGCTCCTACTAGTAGCTTTATATAATACTTGCTTATTTATTCCAAGAATCGTTTTGTAAAAAACAAAACTACAATCAATCCCGGAGACAAAAAAGCGCAGCTTAACCAAGTCGCGCTTTTTGCTCTTTATTCATAATTAAAGTGTAGCTAAAAGTTAATTTAGCATTACGCTCTTCTCCTGGCATTCCGCCTAAGAACATTGCTTTTGAGTAATAGGTTTTGTTAAACAAGTTATTTAGGTTTAACTGTAGTTTCCAATCATCTGTTTGATATTGAATTGCGGCGTCGTAGACCGTGTAGCTAGGTACGTAGCCATCAGGAATGCCAAACGAGGTTGAGTTTTTGTGACATAGCTTTCTAAAAACTGACCATTACTTAACGAGAAAATATATTATCGAGATCTTCGTCAATAAAGACACCAGTCAAATTATTAGCTTCGACGGCAGATTTAAACTTATCAGTACAAAATAAACGAGAACCACCTGTTAACTTACTTTTAAATACAGGTTTATTTTCTACATCATCATAGATGAAAGCAATTTTTATATAATCCAGAGGATAGCCATCTAGATATTCACGCTCACATTTAGTCTCATCTTCTTGACCAAATGTACGCAAGTTAAAAATCACAATTGGTTCACCATCAGCTTTTGTTTCAATGAACTCACCTAAAGGAGCTAATAAATCTTTTAAAACATCATAAGCATTCATACGAAGAGCGATAAATCCATCCATGATACTGATATCGTAGTTATCCTTTAGATAACCAGGTAAAAATGATAACTCATAATCTTCAGGCCAGTATTCTAATAAAGAGTCATTATTCATATGGATATCAAGAAGAAACATGCAAGCATCTTGATTAGATGGCAACATTGGTTGTATTTTTTCAGCGAATGAGAGTATGTCCCACTCAACCATGTCGTAAGAGTTAGTAACAGGCTTTAACGAGAACAGCTTCATGATTTACCATCCCACTTTATATTTTTTGGCTAGTAATTCATAATTATAAATAGCAATTTCTCAAGGGCTGGGGTTACTTGGTCGATCTGGCATTGGGTATTGTTGTAGTGAGTTCATCCTTAAATCCTTAAATTATCCATTTATGAGCGTGTAAAATAGCAAATAGAATTTTGCGGTGCAATTTTAAAGGTGGCATATCTAATTCGTGAAACCAGTTAATAGAAGAAACGCATTCATTTTTAAATGGGGTGTTGCTCTAAAACAAAAAAGCGCGACCCAACTAAGCCGCGCTTTTTGCTCTTATTTCACAATTAAAGTGTGTAGCTAAAGGTTAATTTAGCATTACGCTCTTCTCCTGGCATTCCGCCTAAGAACATTGCTTTTGAGTAATAGGTTTTGTTAAACAAGTTATTTAGGTTTAACTGTAGTTTCCAATCATCTGTTTGGTATTGAATTGCGGCGTCGTAAACTGTGTAGCTCGGTACGTAACCATCAGGAATGCCAAACGAGGTTGAATGAGTGCTGCGATCATCAACATATTGTACGCCTGCGCTAATTGTAAGTGGCTCGGTTAAATCAAACCATTTAGCGTCATAGCTTAACCAGCTGCTTGCTGTTACATAAGGCACACCCTTTTGGCGAGAATCAAAGCTTGATGAATTTGGATTTTGCTTATCGCGCGCGTCTTGATAAACCGCGTTTACGTTAAGTTTCCACTGCTCGTTTAAATCAGCATTTAAATCAAGCTCAACGCCTTTGGTTTGCTCTTCACCATCGTAAAAGCTCTTTGGTACTGATGGATCAGACACACCGGCTTCGTAATCTGGGTTGGCATACTCAAGGTTTGTACGGGCACTATCAAATATCACAAGTGAGGCTAGTAGTTGATCTTCAAAGGCTTTTACACGCATACCAATGTCGTTACTGACTGATTCTGCGTCATCGCGGTCAGCTTCGTTACCCGATACACTGCCAAGCACACTGTATGCTGTACGGCCTTTAGAGTGGTTTACAAATAACGAAATATCATCGCTAAGTTTGTAGGTTGCACCAAGGTTGTAGGTCATACCGCTGTCTGATGTATCTGCTTCTGGCGTTGGCTCGGCGGCACTTGCACGGTAGCGTGCATCAACACCAAAGTGCTCGTAGCTTTGTTTGATACGGTTAAAGGCAACGCCTACTCGGGTTGTAAAGGTATCGTGAATATAGGCAACATGTTGAATACCCACACCCCAAGCCTGAACCTTTTTGTTGTAATCGCTGGTTTTTAGCGGGTCGTAATCAAAAAAGCTGCCTTCTCCCCAGTTCGGGTTACGAATATCAAAAATGTAAGGTAATTGACCTTGGTAAATAACCTCTCCATCTTTGTTTTTAATGACCTGATCAGCATCGTAAATTGAATATTGTTTAAAGCGAATATCGCGGTCTTCGTAGTTGGCGTTTACAAGTAGTTCGTTATCAATACCGGCAAAGCTAAAGTCATAGCGCAAGTCAGCAAAGTATTGCCATGATTTTTCGTCTGCTTCTACTTGGCGGTATTCTTGGCGACGCGCGGCAAATGGGTAAAGTACGTCATCAACCACTAAAGGAGCGCGCGGGTCGGCATTGATCACGCCTCTGCGGTTCCAATAAACATAGTTATAAGCACCCGTTTGGCGGGCAAAGCTCGATTCGTAATTACGATATTGTAATTGCTGATTTAAAAATAAATTATCAGTAATAAAGTAGTTATGGGTTAACTTAAAGCGCAGTTCTTCGCCTTCGTTGTCATTTGCCATTGGCGAGATAATACCGTTATGGCCAAAGGTATAAGGTGTTAGGCCATCATTTGCTGCCAGTGAGTCAGCTAATTGTTGGCGTTGCTGTTCGGTTAGTTGCAGGCCTTTTGACGTTGCATCGTTAATTAAATCGGCAGCGGTTACTTCACCTGCGGTTTTACCATTCACTGAGTCGCTGTTAAAAATACGAATAGGGTGGCCAATTGAATCAACAGCAATGGCATCTTTGATATAAGCGGCAGAAATCATGATGTCTTGTTTGTCGCTTAATACGTATTTTAACGCACCATAAATTTCGTCACGGTCGTCTTTTAAGTCGCGGTAGCCATCACTGCGAGCGGTTTTTGCGTTAACGCGATAAGCAAGGTTGTCGGTTAATGCAGCTGTGCTATCAAAGCCTAGTGAGTAGCTATCCCATTGACCAAGCTCTGCATTAACGGTGTGTTTTTCAGTAAATTGTGGTTTCTTTTCGATTAGGTTGATAACACCACCTGCGCTACCCATACCATATAAGCCTGTTGCAGGGCCTTTAAGTACTTCTACAGATTCAACATTGGTCATTGAGCGGGTTGGGTTAAAAGTGTTGCCTAGGCCTGCACCGCCGTACATGCCATCGTAGGTATAGTTAGCCCCTAAACCGCGGATCACTAAGTTATCGCCAATACCGTAGTTGTTACCCGCTTGGGTTACACCACTGATGTTACGCACTAAGTCTTGTAGATTTGTAGCGCCTTGCGAGTTGATAAGCTCTTGATCAACAACCACAACAGGGGCTGGCGTTTCCATTAAGGTCATATTTGATTTAGTGGCAAGGCCAGATTCAAGCACCACACGGTTTTGTTTGTCGTAAACGGTAATTCGCTCAACTGAGTCTAAATCGTTGGCGTTTGCATTGAATGCGCTTAAGCAGGCAAGGGCTAAAATTGAGTATTTATATGTCATTATTATGGGGAATTTGTCGAAAATTTTTGGCAATGATAATGCGAGCTATTTTCATTTCAAGTTTTATTTATCTAAATTAGGTATTTTTTTCGTTTTAATACAAAAAAGAGATGTTATGTTAAAGTTTATTTAACTTGTGAGCGGTGAATGGTTAAAAAAGGGGAGAGCTGGCTTCTAAATAAGAAGCCAGTAAAACAATTTATTTATAGACTTTGCCGTCTTTCATTACAAATTTTACATCTTCCAGTACGGCAATGTTTTCAAGCGGGTTGCCTTTAACCGCAATGATGTCGGCTAAAAAGCCGCTTTTGATTTGACCAAGTTGATCATCCACTTTTAGCAGCTTAGCGCTATTAATTGTCGCTGATTGTAATGCTTGCAGTGGCGTCATACCAAACTCAACCATACGCGAAAACTGTTTAGCGTTATCGCCATGTGGGTAAATTGCGGCATCGGTACCAAATACCATATTCACACCCGCTTTAACGGCACGGCTGAAACTATCACGCTGTTTTTTAGATACTTGGCGCTCTTTGTTGAGGTTTTCTTCTGCAACCCCGTTTTGTTCACCGAAGGCAAGCGTGTACTCAGTGTTATAAATATCCATTGAGAACCAAGTACCATGTTTTTTAGCAAGTTTAATGGCCTCGTCATCAACAAAACTAACGTGTTCTACACTGTCTACACCAGCAATGATTGCGGCTTTTATACCACTCGTACCATGTGCATGTGCCGCAGCGGTAAGGCCGCGTAGGTGTGCTTCGTTCACAATGGCGTTCATTTCATCTTGTGAATACTGCTGAATACCTACCTTAGTGCCTTTTGAGAAAACCCCACCTGTTGCGCAAAACTTAATCGCATTGGCACCATATTTAATGTTTTCGCGTACCTTAGCGCGCACAGCCCACGGGCCATCAGCAACGCCTTCGGCGGTGTATTTCATTTCTGGTGGTAAACGGTTGTTATCACAGTGACCGCCCGTCACGCCGAGTGAGGGACCTGCAGCCCAAATACGCGGACCAACAATGTCGCCTGCATTAATACCATCACGTACAGCAATCACACTGTAGCCTTCTGCACCTAAGTTACGCAGAGAAGTGAATCCTGCGTATAAGGTTTTTTCAGCAAAGTGCGCCGCTTTAATCGCTTTACGCGGAATCGATTGACCAATTCGCTCGCTGCGCGGCACAGTTGGATCGCTCGTTAAATGCACATGCATATCCATTAAACCAGGCACTAAGGTTAGTTCAGGCAACTGTATATGTTTATCACCCTCTTTTAGCCGTGGTTCTTTATTACTATCTACACTTGTTATTTGACCATTTTCTATACTAATAAGTGGTGATTTAATCAGTTTTCCTGAATGAACATCAACCATTTCTTTTGCAGATATATAGGTTGCAGCATTTATATTCATTGATATAAAGCCTGTTAAGCCAAGGCTTATTGATAGCAGAGTCTTTTTCATTTTTATTCAAAGTTAGATAGTCGAATCGCAACTCTAGCAACCACTTTGCATAGTGTAAATAAACTGCGATAAATTGCAGGGATACTTGCTTATTAGCAAGCTAAAGCCGCATAATTTATCTGTAATCACTATCAGGGCAAGGAAAGAATGAAAAATATAAAATTAGCAATAATCAGTTCGGCAGTTCTATTTGCATTAGTTGGTTGTAACGAACCTGCTTCTAAAAATGAAAAGCCGACGACTGAAAACGCACAAACTACGACGCAAGCAGAAGCACCCTCAGCACAACTCGACACACTATTAGCCGATTACTTTGAAGATGGTTTACAGTTTAACCCTATCGGCGGCACTTATATCGGTCGCAGCGAATATAACGACCAATTTATTGCACCTATCAATAAAGCAAACCGTGACGAGCAGCTTAACTTTGTTAAAGCATACAAAAACAAACTAGCAAATATCGACAAAGCGCAATTAACAGGTCAGTCATTATTGAGCTACGAAATTCTAGCGCGCGATTTAGACCTTGCGATTGAAGGCGCTCAGTTTCCAAGTTACTTAATGCCAATTAATCAAATGGGCGGGGCGCATAATACCTTTGCAGCTTTAGGTTCTGGGCAAAGCGCACAGCCTTTTAACACGGTTGAAGATTATCAAGTATTTGAAAAGCGTGCCGATGGCTTTATTGCTTGGCTAGAGAGTGTTGAGCAATCAATGCGCCAAGGCATGAAAGACAAAGTGGTTCTTCCTAAACCGCTTGCTGAAAAACTATTACCGCAATTTCAAACTCATATCGTAGAAAAACCAGAAGAGTCATTATTCTGGGGGCCAATTGCTCAGTTACCTGAGTCATTTAGCGACGAACAAAAAACACAGCTAACAAGCGAATACACGGCGATGATCAGCGAGCGTTTAGTGCCTGCGTATCAAAAAATGGCTGACTTTTTAGCGAATGAATACATTCCAAATGCCCGTGAAAGCATTGGTTACAGTGAGCTGCCAAATGGCAAAGCATGGTATGAGTATCAAATTAAACAGCATACAACGCTGAGCCTAAATGCCGATGAAATTCATGAAATTGGCTTAAGCGAAGTATCGCGCATTTTATCTGAAATGAAAAAAGTCAAAGAGACTGTGGGTTTCGAAGGCGATTTAAAAGCGTTTTTTGAACACCTAAGAACCTCAGATGAGTTTTACTACGATACGCCAGAAGAGCTAATTGCCGCGTACGAAGCAGTAAAAGAAAAAATCGATGCTAAGCTGCCGCAAATGTTCGATATTGCGCCAAAAGCACCATATATAGTAAAAGCAGTTGAAGATTTCCGCGCAGAATCAGCGGCGGGTGCTTCTTACCAATCACCAGCACCTGATGGTTCGCGCCCAGGTATTTTCTATATCAATACTTTTAACCTAAAAGCACAGCCTAAGTTTTTACTTGAAACCCTGTCTATTCACGAAGCAGCACCAGGCCATCACTTTCAAATTGCCTTGCAGCAAGAAATTGAAGGATTACCGCTGTTTCGTAAATTTGGTGGCTACACGGTATTTGCAGAAGGATGGGCACTATATGCAGAAAGCTTAGGTAAAGAACTTGGCTTATTCACTGACCCTTACATGTGGTACGGCCGTTTATCGGATGAGCAATTACGTGCAATGCGCTTAGTGCTTGATACTGGTTTTCATGCGAAAGGTTGGACACGTCAACAAGGTATTGATTACATGTTGGCTAACTCATCAATGGCCGAAAGTGATATTATTGCCGAAGTTGAGCGTTATATTGCATGGCCTGGCCAAGCGCTCTCGTACAAGTTAGGTCAGTTCAAAATCCAAGAACTACGTGACTACGCGAGTAAAGAGCTAGGCGATAAGTTCGATATTAAAGCCTTCCATACGCAAGTGCTGATTGATGGCGCATTACCAATGCCAATTCTTGAAGAGAAAATTAAGCGTTGGGTTAACGAGCAAAAATAGCTAAACTTTGCGCGCATGCTGGCTTTACGCTAGAATGCGCGCTGTTTAGGGGCTTTGAGTAATACCATGTTAGAAGAACAATTTTGGCTTAAGCGCTCGCTTGAGCAAATGTCACAACCCGAATGGGAAGCCATTTGTGACGGCTGTGGTAAATGTTGTTTAAATACATTTATTGACAGTGAAGACGAAGATGAATTTACCGCAACGGATCAACTTCGCGAGGGTGAAGAACTGATCTTCACTAATATCGTTTGCCAATACCTAGACAACGACACCTGTGGGTGTAGCGAATATGCGAACCGCCAAACCTTGGTGCCTTCGTGTGTAAAACTCACTAAAGAAAACCTAAAAGATATCTTTTTTATGCCGCAAAGCTGTAGCTACCGCCGTCTTTACGAAGGTCGTGGCCTTGCTTCTTGGCACCCATTACTGAACGGTGGCAGTAAAGATATGATGCATCAACTGGGTATTTCTGTGCGTGACAAAACAGTGAAAGACTGTGATGTCGACCTAGATGACTTTGACCTTTACGTCGCCGAGTGGCCAACCAGAGACATTGATTAATGAGCGCCCTTAAAGCAAGCATTGGCCTGTTAAACCCAAAAAGCCCAACCAATGTGGGTGGGGTGCTACGCGCCGCTGGGTGTTATAATGCCAAGCAAGTGTTTTTTACTGGTAGCCGCTATTTACGCGCTAATAAGTACCATACCGATACCAAAAATGTGCTTGAGCATATTCCACTAACCCAAGTTGAAAGCCTAGAACAAGCCAAGCCTGAAGGTGCCACAACGGTGGTGATTGAGCTGGTTGAAGGTGCAACGCCACTGCCTGAATTTAAGCACCCTGAAAACGCATTTTATGTGTTTGGCCCTGAAGATGGTTCGGTCAGTAAAGACGTGCTGAAGTGGTGTGATGAAGTAGTGTATGTGCCAACCATAGGCTGTATGAACCTAGCTGCAACCTGCAATGTTGTGCTGTACGACCGACTTGCCAAACTCGGTGGTATTGAGAGTTCAAACGACACCATTTGCAATAGTCGAGACACTAACAACTCACTTAAATGGCAACCAAATCAATCTGAGAAAGCCGACACTGAGTAATCACTCATAATAGCTTTGTTAGCGCCAGATTTAATAGTGGTAAAGACACGAAATTATCGTTATCGCTTGATCATCGACTGCGTAAACCAGCCTGTTAGTATCATCAATACGATGAGACTAAAAACCAGATAAGTTCTCTTTTAACGGCTCTGGTTTTCCGATGCCCTCAAATGCTGAACGCTTAACATCATTAATGAGTTTGTTGATCCGCTTGAGTGTTTTCTTGTCTTGAGTATTGCCAATACAGGTAGTCATCCCATGAGTCATCAGTCCACGACAGTAATCGTTGACTATCATTCATCAATTAACTCTCGTGCTGTTGTTTTACCAGCACGGTACTGTGTAATCGAACGGATTAGATGTTCAGCGTTTTTAGGTGAACGTAATAAGTGAACTGTTTCCATAAGGCTATTGTAGTAATCCAAAGACATAACCACGGCATCTTCAGAATCACGACGGGTAATAACTGTTGTATCAGCATCATTAACTACACCATCCAAAACAGCTTTGAGACCATTTTTAGCTTCAGTAAAAGATACGATTCTCATAATAACCTCAACATGTACATTTAATGGAACAAGTATAGTCTTTAGTTATCTACATATACAGTGAGTTAAACATGAAGTGGGGTTTATAGTACTGAAAGAGAGTGTAAAAAAGAGCGCTAAATTGCGCTCTTTGTGTATTTAATTAAATTAATCACTCTTTTGTGATTTGTACATTACTTTCCATGTTAATACCGTTATCAGTGATGTCGGTGGCAAAATAAACACTAACAGGTTGATGACGTAGTGAATCAAGTTCAGCCATTTCTTCATCACTTAATTGACCGGTTGCTGCAACGCTATCTAGCAAAGGTAAAAGAATTTTTTGAACGTCAAATGCCATGTTCACAAAGCCATTTTTAGTGACACTTTGTGATTCTAAAGTATCGGCAATTTGTGCTGACTTATCACCAGTGAAAATCACAATATGATTGCCCTTTAGCGCCATTTTAATGTCAAAGTTAAGTGGCACTGGTGAGGGAATGTATTCGTTGATCAGCACCGCATCACCATTGGCAGGCAGTTTTATATTGGCAAGTGGTGGGACGAAACCTTGCGCAATCGAATACAAACCATGGGCATCGGTAGCTGATAGGGTAACGATAGCATCAAGCTTATCAATTTGTGGCCCTTGGTAGTCATCAATAGTAAATGCAGCATCTTGAACGCTCACACTCATGCCTTGTACGCCATTTGCAAAGCCTGACATCATGGCAAGCCCTGCAGTGCTCACATCTTGCATTTCATTTTGTAGTGCGACAATTGGGCCACAGTTAAACTCAGCTGACTTAATTGCACCCGTGAGTGTATTGGAAAGCGGCATTACTTTTGCGACATCAACACCATAGGCAACACTTAAAACTTGACCGTCAAGTTGTGTAGTGTGTTTTGGCACGAAGCCACGTATTGCTTGTAGAGTATTTAGTAAGTCTTGATCTGTACTTTGTAGAACAGCTTTTACATCAAAGTTGGCGTAATCAGTAGTGATACGTGTTTTTGTAGTCCCTGACACAGTTGCAGGCCATTTAGCCGCAATGGTGGCGATGTCATCTTGGCATTCAGGGGTTGAAATAGCCGCTAATGCATTGTCTTGCTGTGCTTTATTAAGTAACTCTTTTAGCATTTGATGTAAGCGAGAGTTTTCTTTACCAGTAAGGGCGTTAGCAATCCGTTGATGATCAACATAGCCTACAGAATTTCCATCCAATGAAAAAGTATTGATAAGCGTTGCCAGTTTATCGGTATCTGCTAATGATTTAACAGGCTTTTCAACCCCTAAAGCAATTCGTAAGTCTTGCTCGTTTGTTAAGGGACTACTCAAAGTGAGTGTTACCCAATTATCTGTTGCAGATGCAATCAGATGAATATCATCGATACCATCTAAAGTGAGTGCAAATTGTGTGTAAGTGACACCTTGTAAAGACTCATCAGAGTAGGCAATACCCGCTTCATCAGCAGACTCTTTAATGCTATTTAAAAGTGCAGTTTGCTCACCCACTTTAATACGAAATATCGGCATTAATCCTTGGCTGTAAAATAATCCCATAGATTCATCGCTAAATCCCCATGTAGACTTGAACGTGTCATATGACGTTAACGATGTTTGGTACTTTTCTAAAAGGGCTGCAATAAATAGGGCATTTGGATCGCCACTCGTTCTTAGCTGAGCAACAACGGGCGTTAAATCGTTGCCGCCTTTCATTGCACTCGGCATAAGCTCAAAGTATTTTGCATACGGAAATGGTTTTAATTGACCGTAAAAAATTGGCGTGTCGGCAGGGACGTGCTGAAGTTGCGACAACTCTACATTAACGCTTGTATTACTTTGTGAATAGAGGAACGCGCCAGCGACAATAGCGACTGCGCCTCCTGCAAGAAGTTTGCTATTCATAGCATAAATTCCTTTTTAATAATTAGATACGCTGAAAAACATACCATGATTATCTTTAAAAGTCCTAGGTTTAGATACTCTACATATCCAGAGCATCACCTCTATCTGTTTTTAATATAGGTCTGAATTTCATCGCAAATCTTAGTAATAAATAATTGCTCATGCCATTTTAAATCGATAAAAATAACGATAAGGAAAAAGTATTTTGCAAGTAAATCAATTTTTTAAAGTAGCCACTACTTTCGTAGCATCGGCTGTGCTAGCCGCGTGTAGTTCAAAACCTATTGCATTAGATCCTGTTATTGGTGATACAGGGCAAGCTTTATCGGCGATTGCACTTAAAAGTGATGTTAAACACTACGATTTGGCACTTGAGGTATTTCCTGATAACAAACGTATTAAAGGTATTGCTACAACAGACTTTAAACTGCTAGCAGCCACTCAATTTGTAGAATTAAAATTGGATAGCCGCTTTACAATTAATGAGGTGAGCTCAAAAGGCGAGGCTCTTAAATATGAGCGAGATGGTGGTGTAATTCGTGTTGATTTAGGTGAGCAACAAGCAAAAGACAGTGTGGTTAGTGTTGCTGTAGCCTATCAAGGGTTTCCTCATATAGCTAAAAATGCCCCTTGGGATGGCGGGTTCGTATTTTCAAAAACAGAGCAAGGTGAACCTTGGATAGCAACCGCTGTGCAAGGAGAAGGCTGCGACTTATTCTGGCCATGTAAAGACCATTTTGCAGACAAAGCAGACAGTATGCGAATTCGTTTAACAGTACCGCAAGGGCTGAGTGCGGTGACTAATGGCGTATTACAAGAAGTGAGGCCAGTAGAGGGTAAAAAACAACAGTTTGATTGGTTGTTATCAGTGCCAGCCAGTGACTATAACATTGCACTTAATATTGGCCCTTACACGCGTATTCAAACGGATTACACCAGTGTAAATGGCGCGACTGTACCTATCGAATTCTGGTCTCTGACAAAAAATGAGCAAAAAGCTCGTGAGCTTATCGAAAATGATTTACGCCAGCAGGTTACGTTTTTTGAAAAGATGCTTGGTCCATACCCGTGGGGCGGTGAAAAGTTAGGTTTTGTTGAGACGCCTCACTTAGGCATGGAACATCAAACAGTCAACGCGTATGGTAAAAAATACAAACGTGATCCAAATGGTTATGATTGGTTACTGCAACATGAGCTGGCTCATGAATGGTTTGGCAACTTAATGACCCATGAAAAGCTCAATGATGCATGGCTGCATGAGGGCTTTGGTTTTTACATGCAACCCAGTTACAGCTTATATAAATTTGGTGACGCAGCGTATAACCACAGCATGTACTCAGCTTACCTTGGGCTGAAAAACTGTGAACCAGTTGTACTTGATGGACAAATTACATCTGACCAAGCGTTTAACCCCGATATATATGGCAAAGGTGGTTGGACATTACACACTCTTCGCTGGCTTGTGGGTGAAGACGTATTTTGGCAAGCAACACGAGAGCTTCTTTATGGTGTGAATAACACAGCGTCGTTAACATACCCAATTGCTCCTCGTTATCGTAATACCGACGAGTTTATTGCCATAATTAATCGTTTAACCGAAAAAGACTATCAATGGTTTTTTAATATGTATCTTAAGCAGGCTGAATTACCTGTATTAAAAGAAACATATAACGACGATACGTTAATATTGAGCTGGCAACATCCACAAATTGCAGCTGAACGTTTCCCAATGCCAGTTCCTATTTCGATAAATGGCATAGAGAAAATATATCAAATGAATAAAGGAGAGCTGCGCATCACATTAAAAGAAGGTGATCATGTCGTGATTGACCCAAGCATGAAAGTACTGCGTTACCTACCTATCATTGATAAATGCAAAAACGACGATTAGCTAATTTAAAAGGGTATTAAATTAATACCCTTTTTCTTTACGGTATTTGTTTTTTAAATCCTAAAATAAATACCAATGCTTAAATTTTTAGGCTGAAATGATAAGCAACTCCTGTAATCAGTGTTCCGTAGGTAGATTATAGAAACTAAGTTTCAATACTATATGATGTTTATAAATACCATTAAGAAAAGCTTTCTTAATAAAAGCTCATCCTACTGAAAAGGTTACACTAAGATCTTTTATCGTATAATTTTGTAACTATCTTTTTTAATTGGTGTTAGTGTATTAAATAAGACTTTTTAGATTACTCATTATAAAAGTAATAACATACAAAATTTACATCAATACATCATATATTGTGAAAACTTTATTTTGAGTTGGCTGGGAGAGATATGAAAATTAAATTGATCATTGTATTTCTGGTGATAGTACTCACATGTATCTATTTTATTGGGCAAACAGATGAAGTCACTAAGTTAAAGGAAAATAAAAAAAATGAAAACTCAGTTTTAGTTGAACATAAAGATGTAGCTGCTAAAAGTAAAAAACTTACAAATATAAATAATGATGGCAAGTTAGAATCAACTAATATGAAAACGACAACGTCGTTGGATAGCAATAGCACTGATAAAAGAGAGCAATCAGTCATTACCAGCAGTGATATTGTTATAGATAAAAGCCCTAAGAACATTGAGAAAGTCCCTTTTGACGAGCAAGAGGTGAACTATGAATGGGCTGATGAAATGACATTTAAATTGAACGACCTTTTCTCTTCAAATGAGCAACTAGCCAAATTAGACCTTATAAATGTAGAGTGTAGAGAAACACTTTGCCACTTAGATTTGACGGCAGAGCAAGACTCAGAATCAATTGAACAAGCGATTCTGATTGCAGAGCAATTGCGTTCTGATGCTGCATGGCAAGATTATGTTTTTTATTATGTTGGCCAATCTGAAGAAAGTACAATGACAGTAGAAATAGGTGTTAAATAATTAGCTAAAGGTTATGTTTTGAACACGGTATTAAGTAATTAATACCGTGCATTATACTAGGTTAAATTAAATCTTGAGCACTTGGCAATGACGCAAATGCGCCATAGCGACTGACTGCAAAAGCACCTGCTTTAGCTGCGTAAGCAATCGTCTCTTCGATATTGCTTTGCGTTTGGCAATATTCTTTAAAACTCTGTTTATTGGGGCAATACTGGCCAATTTTAGCCAGCATACCACCAATAAATGCGTCGCCGGCGGCTGTAGTATCAACAACTTTGGTGGCTGGTGGAGCGACTTCACCTGTAAAATCAGCATGGTAATACCGAATAGCCTCGCCACCATTGGTAACCAACAAACAAGTAACCCCAGCTTTTAAAATGGTTTTTATAGTGTGCTCGAATGGTTGGTCTTTGTGACTGCGGTTATTTAAAAATTCCAGCTCTTCATATGAGAGTTTCACAATATCTGATAGCGATATGACATGCCAAATACGATCAAGTGTGTGACGCATACTTGGCCATAAATTTTCACGTAGGTTCATATCAAAGCTACAAATAGCACCGGCTTTTTTGGCCTGTATTAGGCCATAAATAGTTGTTTGATAGATGTTATGTTCCGTTAAGCTATTGCTGCATACATGCATGATGGCGTGCTCAGAAAACATGCTATGTTCAAAGTCATCAACGCGATAGAGCAAGTCTGCGGCAGGGGGCCTGTAGAAGCTAAACGAACGTTCACCGTTCTCATCTAATGAAACAAATGCAAGGGCTGTTTTCGCTGCATCGGTAAATTGGCAATAGTGGGTATTTACGCAATGTTGAGTCAGTTCATCTTTTATAAAATGGCCGAACATGTCATCACCTAACATACCACAAAAGCTTGTTTTTAAACCGAGTTTAGCAGCAGCCACCGACACGTTTGCAGGGGCACCACCGGCGTATTTGGTAAATGACTCAGGCTGTTTGCCATCGGATAGAAAGTCAATTAATGCTTCGCCAAAACACACTAAACTCATTTTGCATTCCTCAATCTAATCGTTCTTAAAACTTCGTAACAGGCACCCATAGTATGATAGTCGGTTTTACCTGCGGGTGATTTTTCATCACTATAGGGTTGGTTATCGGCAGATAAAATTCGATACCAAGCACCGTATTTATGGTCGACCATATGTTGCCAGCTGTACTGCCAAATTTTTTCGTACCATTGCCAATAGCTTTCATCATTTGTCGCATCAGCGAGTAGGGCAGCTGCGGCTAACGACTCGGCTTGCACCCAAAAATATTTATCACTATCACAAATTTGTTTATCTGGTGAAAAACCATAAAATATACCACCATACTGATTATCCCATGCAACAGTAAGTGTTTTATCAAACAAACTTTTAGCACGTTCAACGAGCCAAGGCTCATCAATGTGGCGATTTAAAATCAGTAACAGTTTAGCCCATTCAGTTTGATGACCAGGCTGAAATCCCCACGGCCTAAATAAGTGTTTAGGATCATTCTTGTTATAATCAAGATCGAGTTGCCAGTCGTGAGAATAATGCTCCCAAATAAATTGTCGGCTATGTTCAGTTAGTTTAACCGTAAAGGTTTCTGCAAGTAGCTTGGCTCGTGCTAAGTAGCGGGCATTATTTGTTGCTTCAAAACACATGAGTAAAGCTTCGCATAAATGCATATTGGCATTTTGACCACGGTAGCTATCTGCTTGACTCAAGTCACCTGTTCGCTCGTCTAAATACGCGTTGTGATGTTGTTCAAAGTAATGTTTTTCGAGTAAATCCCAAACTCGCGATATTGTTTGCTCACATTCAGTTACTCCTGCCTTAAGAGCAACTGCATTAGCAAGTAACACAAATGCAAGTCCATAACAGTGGTTTGTATCATCTAAAATAGTGACGCAACCGGCTTCGTCTTGCTCTAACAGCCATGCGTAGCCACCCGAGAGTTGTTTATGAACATTTTCAAGATGATCTAGACCATGTTTTGTCAGTGTCAGGTAGTCAGGGTTTTTAAACTCGATATAAGCCATTGCATAGTTGAACACAAAACGCGTACTAGATACTAAATGGCGAGTTTGTTTGTCGTAAACTTCACCATCATTTTTAAAATATTGGTAAAAGCCACCGGCCCCATTTGAAGCCTGATCAACACAATGAGGGTGATAAAAAGCAAGCGTATCTTTTATGTGCTGCTGTAAAAAAGGCACCGATTTGAAGTTGATGGTTTGCACATCTTCTCCAGCTGAATATTTAAGATAATACAATCATAGCAGGAAATTAAATAATTGGAACGTTCCTATTAAATCCTTGTGCTATTTTTACATCAATGTGTAGAATCGAACACAACTTGTTAACGGAGTGAAAACCACGTGAGTGAAATTAATACAAACCAATCGTTTGTCGCTGATGGCTCGCAGCAAAATAAAAACTATCTGCTACCACTGACGGCAATGACAACCCTGTTCTTTTTATGGGGCTTTATCACAGTTCTTAATGATGTGTTGATCCCACGCCTAAAAGGGGTGTTCGACTTAACTTATACAGAAGCGATGCTGGTTCAGTTTTGCTTTTTTGGTGCTTATTTTATTGTGTCATTACCTGCGGGTATGTTGGTGAAAAAGCTTGGTTATAAAAATGGCGTACTAACAGGCCTTGTGGTGGCATCAATTGGCTGTATGTTATTTTACCCAGCAGTCGTTGTGCATGAATACTGGTTATTTTTAGGTGCATTATTTGTTTTAGCCTCGGGTATTACGGTATTACAAGTGTCAGCTAACCCTTATGTTGTTGCGCTGGGCCCAGAAAAAACTGCATCATCACGTTTAAACTTAGCACAAGCACTTAACTCACTAGGTACCACTGTTGGCCCTTATGTAGGGGGGATTTTATTCTTCGGTACAGCAGGCACGTTAGCTGCGAATGCTGCAACAGCTGAGTCTGTTAAAGTCCCTTATCTGATGTTAGCTGCAGCACTTTTAACGATTGCAGTGGTATTTGCATTTTTTAAATTACCAGTGATATCTGAGCATTCAGAAGAGCAAGACTGCAAAGCAAAAAATCACAGCCTTAAAGAAGCGCCACATTTAATAATGGGTGTTGTGGGGATTTTTTGTTATGTGGGTGCTGAGGTATCAATTGGTAGCTTCTTAGTTAACTATTTTGGTGAAGCACACATTGCAGGCCTTGAAGAACATGCAGCAGCAAGCTTGATTGCTTACTACTGGGGCGGTGCAATGGTAGGTCGCTTTATTGGCTCTGCGGCACTACAAAAAGTGGCCCCTTCAAAAGCATTATTTTTTAATGCAATGATGGTAATTGTATTATTGCTCGTGACTATTTTCACAGAAGGTGATGTGGCACTTTACTCTGTACTGGCAATTGGTTTATTTAACTCAATTATGTTCCCAACAATCTTCTCAGTTGCAATCGAAAGCTTGGGTTCACTGACGAGTAAAGGCTCGGGTTGGTTATGTTTAGCCATCGTTGGTGGTGCACTTGTACCATTAGTACAGGGTGTTGTTGCCGACACTGTGAGTATTCAACAGAGCTTCTTCGTTCCTGTAGTGTGCTACGCATTTATTGCTTGGTATGGACTAAACGTGGTTCGCTTAGCGGATAGCTGGAAAAAGCGAATTGCATAGTCACTTTTAATGATGGAAAACCCCGCACAATGTTGCGGGGTTTTTTATGCCTAATGAACACTGGACAAGTAAATTTACATGATATAACTGTTTAATGAATACGTATTCAAGGTGCAAATATTGCGTTGGCCGTAGGAACGTTCCAATTGTTAATTTGAACATAGTTCATTTATTAACTTTAGAAGCAAAGCTGCCAGCCGTTAACAAAGTAATTGATTTATATAGAAAGCGTTTACTTTAAATTGGGACGTTTTTACTGTTTTAGCCTAAATTTATAAGACAAAGAGGTTTTAATTTGTTAAAAATAAACAGCTAACAACGAAAAAAATAACAAATAGGTTTGTCATGCAAAGCACTCTTAAATTTACCACCAAGGTAACTGTGGCAGCATCACTGGTTTTAGTGATAGTGCTCGGTTTATTTACCATTAACAATTTCATCTCTATGCGTAGCCAAACGCAGGAGCAGCTTTCGCTCGTTCTTCAAGAGATTTCTCAATCGGTATCGCAAAATATAGCAAATTGGCTAAACGCGAAGCTGGCTATTGTTTCATCTGTTGCCGAAACCTATCAGTTAGGAGACAGTAAAAGCCTAACACTGACACAGCTAAACACAGCGGATAAAGCAGGCGATTTTAAAAACACCTACATTGGTATTACCGATGGTACCTTTGTTTTGAATGACCAATCAGTTGTATTACCACCTGATTACGATGCCACGACCCGCCCGTGGTACAAGCTTGTTGAAAACAAAACAAACACCGCATTTACTGCACCTTATATTGATGTAACCACTAACGAGCTAACTATTTCTGCTGTTGCGCCTATGCAAGCCAATGGTGTTTTTAGTGGGGTTGCAGGTGCCGATATCGATATGAAAACCATTACAAAGATCGTTAACGAAATTGACTTTTTAGGGTTTGGTTATGGCTTTTTACTCGACAGTGAAGGGCGCATATTAAGCCACCCAGACACAAAATTTAACGATAAGAACATGCGCGATTTGTTTGGTAAAAGTCTGTCTTTACAATCTGAGTTTGTTGAAGTGCAAGTTGGTGGTTTAGAAAAACTCGTGTCGTTCACTAAAATTAAAGGAATTCAAAACGTTGACTGGTATTTAGGCGTGGTGATTAACGAAGAAATTGCTTACTCATCGGTGGCTTCATTTAGAAACATGGCGGCCATTTATATGTTAGTGGGTATCGCCGCCATTGTGCTAATGATGCAGTTTTTACTTCGTTATTTAATGCGACCAATGCAGCGTTTAAACGATGCCATTAAAGACATTGCTCAAGGTGAAGGGGACTTGACCCGCCGCCTTGAAGTTGAAAACAATGATGAGTTTGGTGAACTAAGTCACTACTTTAATGCTTTTATTGAAAAAATTCATGGCTCTATCGAGCAAGTTAAAAACACCACAGTAGAGTTAGAGCGCTTGGTAGAGAGCTTGGTTAATCAAACCCAAGGCACATTAGCTATGTACGCAGATCAAACTAAACGTACTGATAACGTGGCAACCGCAATTAACGAGCTAACTTCAAGTGCAGTGGAAATATCCAACAGTGCAAGTCATGCATCAACACTTGCTACAAGTGCTAATAACCAATCGCTTCAAAGTCAGGCTGCACTGGCAGATAACCTTGCTGCAATTAATGCACTGTCACGCAATATGGAACAAGCACAAAAAACAATCAACAGCCTAGATGCACATACCGTAAGCATTGGTCAGATCCTTGAAGTGATTAAAGGGGTGAGTGAGCAAACTAATTTACTGGCACTAAATGCTGCGATTGAAGCTGCTAGGGCTGGTGAAGCAGGGCGAGGCTTTGCCGTTGTGGCAGATGAAGTGCGTCAGTTAGCACATCGTACACAACAATCGACGCAAGAAATTGAAGAGATGATTTCGCAGCTTCAGCAGGGTTCTGCCTCGGCAGTAGAAGTAATGACTGCGAGTATAAAAGACAGTGAAAAAAGTGTGGTACAAGCCAATGTTGCGGGCGAAAAAATGTCTGAAGTCACCCATGCTATAGAGTCAATAGATGAAGTAAATCATAGTGTTGCTAACGCTACGACGGAACAAAATCATGTTATACAGAGCCTCGATAGTGATATTCACTCAATTAGTGAGTTGTCTAACCAAGGTCAAAACAACTTAAATAACACCTTGAATGAGTGCACTAAACTCAAAGCACAGTTTTATGAGCTAGAAAAGCTCGTGTTAACCTTTAAAGTTTAATTAACAACGGAATTATACTGTATTGGACCAAAATTGGCTTACAGCCGTAACCACAAAAACCGTTGACACGGCGGATAAACAACGCCGTGCCTTTACCTTGTTTACAATGGCATTTTTTGCACTTGTATTGATTACATCGTTAGTCATTTCTAATTTCCATATTTATGAAATGCCACTAACTGTGATGTTAATTGTTAGTGATATAACAATCGTGCTTTGTTTGTTGTATTACTTTAAAACAGGCAACCTAATGACAATTGCCTGTATTATTATGTCGATCGTTTTACTTTTGTGTATTTCTCTTATCTACACTGGAGGAAAAGAGAATACAGCTCTTTATTGGGTTATGTTTTACCCTGTGGTTTCTTATGTCACATTGGGGTTGATGTTTGGCAGTGCATTAATGGCTGTGATGTATATCAGTACTTTATTAATGCTATTTGGCCCCAACTTTGGGCAAGTGCAGTATGGCGATGTTGAAGTTTCTCGTTTTTTGGCCTCATTTTCGCTGGTTATTTTATTTTCTGCGATAAGTGAATACTTTAGAAAAAAGAGCCATCAAAAAATTGCAGATATTACATTGATAGAGAAGCGAGATGCATTAACCGATCCCCTAACTGGCCTTGCCAATCGGCGTTATATTTATGAACACATTCAGCCAAGGCTTGATACAGAAGCGAACAGTTATTTACCTATGTCTGTGTTATTAATCGACCTAGACAACTTTAAAGTGCTCAATGACACCTATGGCCATGACTTTGGCGACCAGGTTTTAATTGCCTTTACCTCCATGCTTCACGATAAACTACGTGGCACAGATATAAAAGCACGCTATGGCGGTGAAGAATTTATGATTCTATTACCAAAAGCAAGTTTGAAAACAGCCCATGGTGTTGCTGAAAAACTACGTGAATACGTATCAAATAAGCAAATAGCTTATGATGTTGGCCAGTCTATTTCTATTACTTGCAGTATTGGTATTGCAAACCTTGAACAGGGTAGCCAATTTAGTAAAGCGATAAAGCAAGCTGATGATAATTTGTATAAAGCCAAAGCAAAAGGGCGTAATGTGGTGGTGTCTGATTTCCATGAGGTGAGCTAAATGGCAAAGCTGATTTATGTATATGACCCAATGTGCAGTTGGTGCTGGGGTTATAGAGAGACCTGGTTAAAACTGAAAGAAGCCCTAGGGGATAAACTCGCTATTGAATATAAAGTGGGTGGTCTTGCGCCCGATTCTGATGAACCAATGCCTGAAGATATGCAGCAATTTTTACAGCAAACATGGCAACGTATAGAACAGCAGCTTGGCACTAAGTTTAATCATAACTTTTGGTTGAATACTCAACCACGCCGCTCAACTTACCCTGCATGCCGTGCTGTGCTTGTTGCAAGGCAATACAACAAAGAGCTTGAGATGCTCTACGCAATTCAAAAAGCCTACTACCTAAATGCACAAAACCCATCTGACATAAGCACGCTTGCCAATCTAGCCGAGCAAATTGGTTTAGCAAAAAACACCTTTATTACAGAAATTCAAAGTGAAAAAATCAATTCTTTACTAATGAATGAAATAAACGAGGTTAGGAGCTTGCCTGTCCAAGGTTTTCCGTCTTTAGTTATTGAAAATAAAGGAAATTACTATGCTGTGCCTGTTAATTATCAAGACTGGCAAAGCACTTACCAGCAGGTTATGCAATTTGTGTCAGCGCCACCAAATTAAAGAATAACAGTCAATTTAAATAAAAATATGCCATAAGGCATGCCAATAAAAACATTGAGCTAAATGTTATAAATAAAACATAATAAAGCTCAAACCAAATCTGCAAGTTTTTGGGAACATTTTCTCTTTTCTCCATTACTTTATAGCGTCTTGCATACCTGTCGAATAGAAAGATAGAATCATAGTGCAATGCGCCGCTACCAGCAGTTATGATATTTAATGAGTAAAAACGATTACCATCATCAAGAGTATCCTCTATTAGCTGAGTTTTCTTATCTTTTATAGCTATTAGCATCGGTAATATTATAAAAAAGAAAAGGCCAGCTGATGTAAGAAATAGAGTTAAAAACCACAACTTAAGAGGTTCCATTGCTTTTCAACAACCTCATATATTTAACTTGCCTGTAACTATACTACACCACAAAATAATGTTCCTTCAAAAGGTAAAACCAAAAAATTACATTACATTAATGTATAACCTCCAAGTTAGCCTAGCCCTGCACCTCCAGCTTTGCCTGTCTCAACATATTTAGCCTAGTACAAGCTTACTAATTTCATTCTGTGTAATTTTAGTGCAACATAATCTATTACATCACTCTAAAATTGATTGCCTATTTTCACCTAGACTATAGAATGCTGACAATATTGACATGGAATGTGGATATTCTGCGTGCAACACTTTTTTACGCAATACCTCGTAATTCCATTTATAAATTAAGAGGTTCAAATGTCACTCATCGATAAACTCCAATCCTTTAGCACAATAATTCAGCCTCTTTTAGATAAGTTTGGCACATATAAAGTGCATTTGTGCCCAGAGGTTACAGGCCGCTTAACAAATAATGGTGAACCTTTGGCCAACGTAAAAATTGAGCGTGGTTTATATTTTTGTGACGGAAAAGCAAGAAAAGATGCGACTTACACAGACGCACATGGAAACTTTAATTTTCCTGAATGGATAATACGTTCTGATCAACCAGGTATTCCTTTCGTCGATATGAGAACTGCTCAACAGATTAAATTTTTTTATAAGAAGCAGGAATATTTATTATGGGCTGTAACCCTATACAACATACATCCTATGCACGAATACTCGCAAAAATTAAAGGAATTAAACGGAGATATTAATAATAAAGAAGTCTTTTTTAAGTTTGATAATCCAGAGCAACCAAACTTATTGCTTACAGGTTCATCAATTTGTAGGTGGGATCAAGACTTCACTATAATTGACCCACAGCAAATTATTGATGAAGCTAATAATTTAAACTAAAAATTCAACATTTTATTACGGAAGATAAATATGATTTCATTACAACCAACACAAGCAGCACATTTTGCCAACATTGCCTATGCAACTCTTAAGCAGGGCGGATTAAAAACTTCTGCTAGCTACCCCTATCTAAGCCCTTTATTTAATTTTGATAACTACAATATTACAGGTATCAGTGGCTCTATTTTAGAACGAATTTTTCGGCACCAAACTCCATTTGGCTATATTGCTAAAGGAAGAACAGGGGGCGTTTAAAGATCATTATGTACTAGCACTTCGTGGTACAGCAAAAATGCGCGATTGTCTCACTGATTTACATTGCGGTGTCGCAACAGGACCTAATAATCAGAGTGTACATGCGGGATTTAATTAAACTTTTTATTCACTTAAATCACAACTAGAGCAATATTTTTCGCAAAACCCTTCGGCACCAGTCCATGTTGTTGGCCACAGCTTAGGTGGAGCGTTGGCTAAAACAACGCTTTAAAGTACCTGTGAAACTGTATACTTTTGGTGCACCTAGAGTTGGTTTTTTAAGTTTTGCAAGTCATACTGAGCAAGCGTTACAAGGTGTATATCGCTGTGTTCACGCAGGTGATCCCGTACCTATGGTGCCTGTTTGGCCTTTTGTACACACCACAGACGAATATATTTTAAATTCGGCACAGAATATCTCTCCTGGTGCACATAGTATGACTAACCCGACCCCTGGATATTTAAATACGGCATCAAAATACAAAAGCTATGCTGATATTCAAAAAGGGTTTGAGTTACGTCACCAAGAAGCTATTCGCCTTGATTTTGAAAAACGTCATCAAGCTCACTTTTCTGTTCGCTGGGCCAAAAAGATAGGCGCCGCGCTGCTCGACTTTTTAAATAAAAAAGGTGTATTACATTCGATACAAGCAAGTGTAACGGGCTTACTCACTATTTATGATGCTATTGCGACCTATTTAGCAAATGAGATAGAAACAACTCAGGCCTATGCAGCTGAAGTAAAAGGGATAGTGGGTCATATGTATGTATTCTGTGGCCTGCCCGCAGGAAAGTTCATAGATTTTAGTTACCGTGGTATTCGCTTGATTTTTAAGAAGATGCTTATGAAACTTTCTCAATTAGCTAAATTTTCAATAGAAATGGCTAGTCATACAGCTCCTCTACTTGTATAAACTTATCATATGCCAGCAGTTACTAGTGCTGGCATATTTAAAACAACTTCTATTATCAAAAGACATAACTTTGTGAAAAATATCTGTTGGTCGCGCTCTATAGTTGATTAAACTAACTTCAACCCAAGCGGAATTTGTTATCACTTTTCTTAACTGTAACCCCAAATAATAATCCCATAGTCTAAACAAAATAACCCTTAAACTTCATACCAGTATCACTTCCTTTTTAGCCTAATATAAACGAATTGTTACAGCTGTCATATTTTTGTATTTTTTGCGCAACATGCTTGTCATTTTTCATCGTTATCCTTTCGCACATTAAAACAAACCCACTAGCAAATTAAGCTAACTTAACGAGTAAAGGTGTATGCGATGAAAGGCGTTAAACCACTGATTTTAGCAGGTATTGTAGCGGCATCTGCAACAGTACATGCAAACGATCTAGATAAAGTAATTGATAAAAGCAGCGAAATAAACAACTCTGCCGCGCAATCACAAACAAAAATCGACAAGATTGCAGATTCAATGCAAGGTCGTTTACAACAATTTAAAGCCCTTAATAAAGAAATTGATGGCTTAACTGTTTATAACGCGCAGCTAACTAAGCAATTAAACAATCAAATTGCAGAAATGGACGCGTTAAACGAGTCAATGGATCAGGTATCAGTTATTGAGCGTCAAATTACGCCGTTAATGATGCGCATGATCACAGGTCTTGAGCAATTCGTTGCATTAGACGTGCCTTTCTTAACTGAAGAACGTAGCAAGCGTATTGCATCATTAAAAGAAATGATGGACCGAGCAGACATCACTTCAAGTGAAAAATTCCGCCGCTTACTTGAAGCATACCAAGTAGAAGTTGATTACGGTCGCACTATCGAAGCGTACACATCATTACTTAATGTAGATGGCCAAGAACGCGAAGTAGATTTCTTACGCATCGGTCGTTTAGAACTTATTTATTTAACACGCGACGGCAAAAAAGCAGGTAGCTGGGACACACAAACAAAATCGTTTGTTGAATTACCAGATTCTGCAATCAGCCAAATCAATAAAGGTTTACGCATTGCACGTAAGCAACTTGCCCCAGATATGTTAACACTGCCAGTCCACGCTGCTGAATAAGAGGTTTGAGATGAAATTATTAACGAAAATGACAAAAATGGCCGTGTTTGCAGCTGGTCTTGGTTTTGCTGGTAGCAGCCTAGCGGCTGAGCCAATGGATTTAGATTCATTACTAAAAACATTAGAGCAAGGTAAAGCACAGCAAAGCGTTGAGAATAAACAACGTGAGCAAGAGTTCGTGGCGCGTCAAAACGAACAAGTACAAATGCTTAAAGATACGCAAGCAAAACGTACTGCAATGCTAAACGAGTCGGAGCGTTTAGAAACTCAGTTTGAAGAAAACGAAGTAAAACTAGCTAACTTAACCGAAACACTTTCAAACCGCATGGGCTCACTTAAAGAGCTATTCGGTGTGTTACAACAAGTAGCGGGCGATTCAAGCAACAAATTCATGACGTCAGTTGTTTCTGCAGAGCTTCCAGGTCGTAGTAACTTCATGGATGAGCTAGCACAAAAAATGGGTTCAACGTCAAAGCTTGCTTCTATCGATGATATCGAAAAAGTATGGTTTGAATTACAACGCGAAATGACTGAACAAGGTAAAGTATCTCGCTTTACAACAGATGTTATCGTTGAAGGTGGCAGCAAAGCACAAAAAGAAGTGGTGCGTGTTGGTGCATTTAACT
This sequence comes from Pseudoalteromonas sp. 68 DY56-GL68, assembly GCF_041414825.1. Classification (NCBI taxonomy): domain Bacteria; kingdom Pseudomonadati; phylum Pseudomonadota; class Gammaproteobacteria; order Alteromonadales; family Pseudoalteromonadaceae; genus Pseudoalteromonas; species Pseudoalteromonas sp. 68 DY56-GL68. The sequence continues at coordinate 508,720 of NZ_JAOCZL010000006.1, read as the reverse complement.
TAATCGCTGATGGTAAATACCTAGAGTACACACCGGCTACAAATACAATTAGCCAGCTTACACGTCAGCCTAGCAGTCGCTACACAGCAACTGCGACTGACTTACAACAAGCAAATTCAGGTGTTGTACCGTTCGCGCTTGACCCTACAGGTGGCTCAATCTTAGGTCTTTTAGTACAAGCACCAGATACTGAAGAGCAAGTTCACCAAGGTGGTACGGTTGGTTACATTATCTTAGGTGTTGGTTTAATCGCTTTACTAATCGCACTTGAGCGTTTTGTATCTCTGATGATTATGGGTAGCAAAATCCGTCGTCAGCTTAAAGACACAGTGGCACGTGATGACAACCCACTTGGTCGCGTAATGAAAGTGAAAGATCAGTACCCAGATGTAGCGTATGACACGCTTGAACTTAAATTAAGCGAAGCAATCATTCGTGAAATGCCAAAAATTACTCGTAACCTGACGCTAATTAAGATTATCTCTGTGGTAGCACCATTACTTGGTCTACTAGGTACGGTAACCGGTATGATTAACACCTTCCAAGCAATTACCTTGTTCGGTACAGGTGACCCTAAACTAATGGCGGGTGGTATATCTCAGGCACTTGTAACAACGGTACTTGGTCTGGTTGTGGCTATCCCAACAGTATTCTTATACACACTTCTTAACACGCGTTCTAAAAACATGCTGTTGATTTTACAAGAGCAAAGCGCAGGTATCATCGCAGAGCGAAGCGAGAAAGGAGCATAAATCATGGTGCTATTGATTGATGCAATCAATGCTCTACGTGATTTCCTCGACACAGGTGGCCAAGTTCTCTTGGTCATCGGGGTCCTCATCTTCGCGATGTGGTTATTGATACTTGAGCGTTTTATGTACTTTTTTGGTGGCTTTAAACGCTACAAGAAAGACGTAAAAAGCACTTGGAGCAATAGAGCAGAGCGTAACAGCTGGAACGCAGAGCAAATTCGCCAAGCGATGATTTCACGCGCTGGCATGCAATTAAATAATAACCTTGCGCTTATCAACGTAATGGTTGCGTTATGTCCACTTTTAGGTCTGTTAGGTACCGTAACCGGCATGATCGAAGTATTTGATGTAATGGCAATCACAGGCACGGGCAGTGCACGTTCGATGGCATCAGGGGTGTCTAAAGCCACTATCCCAACAATGGCCGGTATGGTGGGTGCACTTTCAGGGGTTTTCGCATCAACGTTCTTACAACGTCGTGCAAAACGCGAAGTGCAATTACTTGAAGACAACATGGTCTTAGACCACTAAACGAATTTTAGGGTGATGTGAGCATCACCCACTAGGAGACTAACAATGAGAGCGCCACTAGGTAACTTATTTCAAGAAGACGACGCAGAAGAAATCAACATGACGCCAATGCTAGACGTTGTTTTCATCATGCTTATCTTCTTTATCGTAACAGCATCATTCGTAAAAGAAGCCGGTATTGATGTAAACCGTCCTGAAGCGGCAACAGCAGTTAAAAAAGAGCGTGCCAACATCTTAGTTGCTATTTCTGACAAGGGTGAAATTTGGATCAACAAGCGCCAAGTCGATGTTCGTGCTGTTCAGGCAAATATCGAGCGCTTAAAAGCTGAAAACCCACAAGGTAGCGTGGTTATTCAAGCAGATAAAAAAGCCACAACCGATGTACTTATCAAAGTAATGGATGCATCGCGAGCTGCAGGCGCATTTGATGTGTCGATTGCTGCGCAAGAAGCATCATAAGGAATGTGAGCGATGCGTTATATAGTTGCATTAATCATCGCTGGTATCGTGACTGTCATGCTGTTTTTAGGCATGCAGGCACTGATCACCGGTGGTGAAGGGGCCATGTCTGAGCCTGTAAAAGGAAACGTACTTGATTTTGTTCGTCTGAAAAAAGAAGAGACGGTGCAAAAGAAAGAACGTAAACCGCAAAAGCCACCAACGCCAAAAGAGCCACCTCCGCCAATGGAATCACCGCAAATGCAAAACAGTGATCCTAACGCGAGCAATGCCAACTTTGACTTTGGTGCCAGTGTTGAAGCCGACGTTAACTTAGCCGGTGGCTTAGCCCTTGAATCAAGTGACGGTGAATACCTACCGATTGTAAAAGTAGCGCCTGTTTATCCGCGCCGAGCTTTATCGCGTGGTATCGAAGGCTATGTGATTGTTGAGTTTACAGTAACTAAACAAGGCACAGTGCGTGACCCGAAAGTAGTGAAAGCTGAACCTGAGTCACTGTTTGACCGCGCTGCGATGGATGCAGCACTTAAATTTAAATATAAACCGCGCGTTGTTAACGGTGAAGCTGTTGAAGTAGCGGGCGTACAGAACAAAATTTCTTTCCAAATTAACGGTTAGAAAAGAGGAATGCGATTATGAAACCTTTAAAAGTTGCCGTGATTTGCGCGGCTGCTTTCACAAGCAGCCTGGTAGTGCCAAGCGTTGTTAGCCTATTACCCGGTGTCACACTGGCAACAGCTTACGCTGAGGACCAAAAAACCAAACGCGTACCTGCACTGCGCGAAAAAGTGTATAGCCAATTAGCGCGTGCACAAAAGCTAGCTGATGATGGTGATGCAAAAGCAGGATTAGCAGCACTTGATAGTATTCAAGAGCGCTCTTCAAGCATGAACTCGTATGAAATTGCCATGATGCATAATTTCTATGGTTTTATTTATTACAACGAAAACGACTTAGATAAAGCCATTGCGTCGTTTGAAAAAGTAGTAAACGAAGATGCAATTCCAGAAACATTACGTCTAAGCACCACCTTTAGCTTAGCGCAACTTGCGATGGCTAATAGCGATTACGAAAAGGTAATCAAATATTTAGCGCAGTGGGATGTGATTAACGACAAGCCTAAAACAGATGCTTATTACGTATTAAAATCACAAGCCTATTATCAGCTTAAAGATTACCAAAAAGGCATTGAAAACATTAATCTTGCTATCGCAGAAGCCGACAGTAAAGGTGAAATGCCAAAAGAAAACTGGCTAATTTTACAACGTGCTATGTACTACTCACTTAATCAGTCTGACAAAGTGGTCGAGGTACTTGAGCGCTTAGTGAAGCTATACAATAAACCTGAGTACTGGGTTCAATTAGGTGGTATGTACGGTGAAACAGGCGCAGAAAAAGAGCAGTTAGCGGTTTTAGAAGCAGCATATCAGCAAGGCTTTTTAACATCTAAATCTGATTTACGCCAATTATCGCAAGTGTATTTATACAATGGCCTTGCTTATAAAGCGGCGAGCGTAATGAGCAAAGCGATGCAAGATGGTATTGCCGAGCAGTCAGCTAAAAACTACGCATTCGTAGCCGAGGCTATGGTACAAGCAAAAGAGGCTGAAAAGTCGCTTACTTATTTTGCCAAGGCTGCTGATTTAGTAACGCATGGTCAGTACGAGCAACGTATCGCAGAGGTAAGCATTAACCTTGAAAAATACGAAGAAGCAGCGGATGCAGCACGTAAAGCCCTCGATAAAGGCGGCTTAGAGTTTGAATCAAATGTGTATGTGGCTCTAGGTATGGCGCAATACAATTTACAAAACTTTGATGCCTCGATTTTAGCGTTCGAGCAAGCGGAAAAACACAAAAAATCACAGCGTTTAGCTGAGCAATGGATCAAGTATGTGAAGCGTGAAAAAGTACACGCCGAAACATTACGTACTGCATTGCTATAACCAGCTTCAACAGGTAAGCGTACAAAAGAACTCATTTATAATCGCAACACCAAAGCTGCCTTCGGGCGGCTTTTTTCGGTTCTTCAATTTTACTTAACCCTCTAATTTTAAAGTCAATTACATTGTCATTTTATGTTTATGAAAATGTAACTCGCCTGTAACAAACTGTCAGTATCTTAAGTCTTAGTTTTTTAAAGCTTAACAATAATCGAAATTCAACGGAGTACAATAATGAAACTATCTGACTTATTTAAGGTCAGCCTGCTTGCTTCTGCAGTAACACTGACAGCGTGTGGCGGCGATATCGAAATCACACCAACGGTAAATGACAACAGCACTAATACTGATAATAGTACTAATAACTCAAACAACAATACTGATAATGGTTCAAACGATGATTTTGAATGTGCTAGCTATGAGTCAGATGCTGGTACTGTTCAAGGTGTTTTCGATGGTAAAGATTGTACTTACAATGATTCTTTCGCAAGTAAATCAATAGAAATTACAAGTAATATCACATTCCAAGAAATCCCTGATGGCGGTGTTCATTTATTTGCTGATGCTTTATTAATCGGTCAAGATGGCGACACAACAAGTGGTTTTGAAGTGCCTCAAAATGGACCTACTTTAACAGTAGAGCCAGGTGCCACACTTGCTTTTCAGTCTGGAGAAGCAATAATCCGAATCGCCCGTGGCGCTAAAATTCAAGCGAACGGTACTGAATCTAAACCTATTACTTTCACATCTGCCAATGCGTTTGATCGTTTCGATAGCACAGGCAATGGCCCGCGTTACGCTGATTGGGGCGGTATCATCATCAACGGTAATGGTATTACTGACCAATGTACTGATGCAGAGCGCGCTGCAAGCACCTGTAATGTACCTTCTGAGGGTATAACAAGTTATTTTGGTGGTAATGATAACGCAGATTCAAGTGGTAGCATCAAGTGGGCTAAAATTTGGTACGCAGGTTCAGGCCCTAAAGTAGGTGGTGAAGGTGACGACCTTAACTCACTAACTCTTAACGCGGTAGGTTCAGGTTCTGCGTTTGATTATTTACATATTCACCAGGGCTTTGATGATGGTATCGAGTTCTTCGGTGGTGCAGCGACAATTAAACATATTGTTGTGACTGATACACAAGATGATTCATTTGACTTTGATGCAGGTTGGCAAGGTAAGGGTCAATTCCTCTTTATCAAACATGGCACTGTAACGCTTGCTGATGGCACAGTTGCAAACATGGGTAACAATGGGTTTGAGTCAGATGGTGTTAAAGGTGAGTCTTCTGCTGAAGTAGCACCAAGTAACCCTACGCTAGCGAACATCACGGTTATTACGACTGATGGAAAATCAGTACGTGATGATGACCCTTCACAAGCCTTTAAATTTGATGATGAATTTAATGCTAATATCTACAATGCATTGATATTTAAGAAAAATGCAGTGAATTCAAGCTGTATCGAATTTTCTTCTGATGGTGAAAAGCAAGCTGATAAAATTGCATTTAATAGTTCAGTTATGGCGTGTTCATCAAACTTCGCAGATACAGACACATTTGCAGGCGGCCCTTTAGCAGGTCAAACAAAAGCATCATGGTTTGAAAACAGCGCTAGCAATGAAATTTTAACTGATGATGTTGCAGTATTTGCTGATAATGAGTTTGCGACTAATACAGCCTCTACAGATGTAACTATCTCTGCGAATGACTTATCTATGCTTAACGATAGCTTTTTCGAAACGGTTGATTACATCGGTGCAGTATCTGATCAAGATACTAGCTCAAGCTGGTACAAATGGGTAGAAACTGCACTAGCAGCTGCTGCTCAAGACTAATACCTGCTCATTTAGAGTTATGAAATGTAGGCGCCATAATGCTTATTTCAAAGCAACTGGCGCCTGTTTTTTATCAAATTGATTAGGATGTAAATCATGTCAAAACAACATAGGCTGAGTAAACTTTCACTCGCAATTGGCCTGGGATTGTTTGTCCACACTAGTTATGTAAGTGCAGCTGAAGAACAACTCGAAAATAACGAAATTGAAGAAGTTGTTGCTGTGGGCACACGCCTTCAAGGTAGTGCTGCTGCGGTCGTTGAAGAACGAAAAAATCAAGCTTTTGTTGCGGATATTCTCGGTGCTGAACAACTTTCAAGAACGGGCGATAGTGATGCCGCATCAGCACTTCGTCGTGTTACTGGCCTAACACTCGTAGATGGTAAATTTATTTATGTGCGTGGTTTAGGTGAGCGTTATTCCAGTGCTCGTTTAAACGGTGCATATGTCCCAAGCCCTGATTTAACTCGTAACGTACTACCATTAGATATATTCCCTGCGAGTATTATTGAAAGTATGGCTGTACAGAAGGCCTACTCACCAGATATGCCTGCTGCATTTGGTGGTGGTAACATAGATATTCGTACTAAATCTATTCCAACAGAATTTACTGCGGGCGTTGAGCTTGGAGTAGGGTATAACACTTCAGCAGATGATGGGTATACCTATTCAGGTTCAGATAGTGGCATACCACAGGCGTTAAAAGACGCTATTGTGCGATACCATGGTAACTTCAGTGTCAGCAATATTGTTAACAGAGATCTATTAGTTGATAGTGAGCAAGGAACTCGTGCCGAGCAAGCGACAGCAATTAACAATCAATTACTAAAATCGTTGCCACGAAATTATGCGTTAGAAAAAGACTCTATTGATCCTGAATATGGTGTTAAAGCACATTTAGGTAATAGCTTTGAGGAGTCTTATTTCGGTGGAAAAATTGGTTTTTTACTCTCGGGTGCGTATGCCAATGAATGGGATTCTAGAACACAGTTCTCATCTGTTATTACACAAGACCAAGAAGATTTAGAAAACTGTTCAACGACATTGAAAACCGCTGATGATGTGGCTTCGTCTTGTTACAATACATTAAAAGACTCTACAGTTACTACTGAAAATGAGCGCTATAACTTAACAGGTAGTATTGGTTATTCGTATAAAACGCACAGTATTTCAGCACAGCATTTATACATTGTCGATAACGAAGATGAAACTGAAGTGTCAATTTCTCAAAGCCCTGCAGGCAGCTCTACATTTAGTATTGCAGGGAATGGCATTGCAAACCGTAATCATGAGTTTAATCTTGAACAAAGAGAGTTAAATGTTAGCCAATTTTTAGGTCAACATACTTTTCTTGATTACTGGGGGATTGGCTTTGATTGGCAATACACTCGTTCTGAAGCAACAACAGATATCCCAACTAATGCGGACTACAAATTCAGAGATCAATACGATAGTGAAGGAAACTACGCAGGTTCGACAATTACAGGTGATGACAACCGTGTAATCATGTCTTATACAGACATGGAAGAGCATGTGACGTCATATGGTGGCAACTTTAACTTGCCACTTAGTTTTGATGCTCTGGATATTGAATTTAAGCTTGGTTATGACTTCTCAGATAGAGCCCGTGTTTATAACACGTCAAGCTTTACCATTAATAACAGCTCAGGTTCGCCTATATCGATTAACGACGGTACAAATGATCCGCTTGCAAACAGTGGCTACTTATCTGACGAATTTATTGATAATAATGGCGTCTTAGTTGACTTTAATGAACCTACAGCACCTGATGCCGATGATTATATCGCTGCACAAAAAATAGATGCAGGCTACGCCTCATTTGATGTTATTTATGAACAGTGGTTACGTATAAGTGGTGGTGTTCGTTATGAGCAGTTCCGACAAACATCGGTTGGTACGTCAAGTTTAATCTTTGATGGTGACGATCTGCAAAATATTTGGTCTCCAGAGAATATTGAAGATGGTACTATTATTGAAGATGATTGGTATCCTGCACTGTCATTAACTTACCTCGGTGGTGAAAATTATCAAATTCGTGCAGGTTATGGTGAAACGGTCGTACGTCCTGATTTTCGTGAAGTTGTACCTGTCACTTACTTTGACCCACTCACTGATATTCGTACTTTTGGGCGTGTAGGACTTAAAAGCAGCCCAATTAAGAACTATGACTTACGTTATGAATATTACGGTGAGGCGGGTAATTCATTTAGTGTGGCTGCATTCTATAAAGATATCCAAGCACCAATCGAAACTGTATTAAGAGTTGGTGATGATGACTACTCGGCTAGCTTTGTAAACGGCGAAACAGCAGAAGTATACGGTGTAGAAGCTGAGTGGTTACAAGATCTTACAATGGTAACTGAAGGTCTATTTACCAGCGGTAATATCACACTGAGTGACTCAGAAGCGACGATAGATCCTGCATTTGCTGGCAACTTAACGAATCCTAAAAAGCGTATGACAGGTCACTCACAATACGTTGTTAATATGCAGCTTAACTATGATTCGCCTGATGGTATTCATAGTGCTTCGCTAGTGTACAACGTATTTGGTGAGCGCATACTTGCTGCAGGCGTTGCAGGACGTGATGATGCTTATGAGCAACCCTTTAATTCATTGGATTTAGTTTATACTTGGTATCCTGATTTTAATTCTAAAGTTAAATTCAAAGTGCAAAACTTACTCAATGAGGATAAAGAAGTGACTCAGTCAGATATTATTGTGCGTTCTCGTGATGAAGGCACAGAGCTAAGTATCAGTTATTCTTACGAGTTTTAACTTACTCTAGCCAAGGAAGGATATAATAATAAATCCTAACATTAATTTAGCCCTGCAATAGCAGGGCTTTTTTATTTTTGTCGAGGGATTTATATAGCAACTATTTAAGCTAACTAGCAAAGTTAGCTACATCACTTTTGTAAAATCATTTTTCAGGACAGTGATTCTATTATTGAGACGTTTTTAATAAGCTTAGGATTTAAAAGGCAGGTAAAAATTAGTGGCTAGATTGCTAATACAATTACTGGATAAGAACCCAGAAAGCACTGGGTTCTTTTCTAAATTCTAATTACCACATTTTATGCTTGCATAGAGTGGGTAACACTGGTTTTTGCTCCCCGTGCTTTTTGAAACCCATGCGCTATCATACCAGTCGTATTCTGCATAAGAAGATTCATCTTCGCCGCATTTTACGCTACTTCCTGTTACTTCCTCTTTATGGCCTTGCTCTTTGCAAAACTGGTTGCCAGATAATGAGCCTATGAAAAAGTTTCTATAACTGTTATTTACTCTAACTACTGGGTTTAGGTAAGTTGCAGTAGATAGGCTTGTTGCAGAACCCGCCACTTGCTCGACACTGGTTGTAGAGCGTGTGAAAGATGTATTCGTCTCCACATCAATTTCGTTAGTGTTTGCAGAGACTCCACAAGATAGCAAAGCCGCAACTAGACCAGAAAAGTATTGGTTTTTCATTTATTTGATTCCTTTTTAAAAATAAAAAATACACAGTACTTCCTACTACAAAGTGCGAAATGATTATGAATCTTGTTTATGGCATTTGTATTAATTGCATTAAGAAATCAGCTCAGTTTTTACATCATAAGTGACTAGAGTTCGCTAGAACTAGAAAAAGTATGAGCAACAAATTGGGTATTTGAGATGAGATTACTAAGCCAAGATGAAAAAATTTTATATTCTATGACTAGCACTAGTTTTGCTTGGGCCGCAATGCTAGATTACCTCTGTAAAAATTAAATTCTCACGCAATGGACTTTAATTTTTAACAGTTTAGGTAATTTGAATGAATCAAACAGTGGAACAAACAATGAAAAAAGTAGGATTAGTCGGTTGGCGGGGCATGGTTGGCTCTGTGTTATTAGAGCGTATGCAGCAAGAAAATGATTTTTCTAAGATCGACACGACTTTTTTCACCACCTCACAAACCGGTCAATTAGGCCCTGATATTGCGGGTCCTGCTAAGCCTCTTTTAGATGCGAATGATATTGCTGAGCTTGCGAAGATGGATATTATTGTGACTTGCCAAGGCGGTGATTATACCAAAGCCGTTTACCCGCAGTTACGCGAATCAGGTTGGCAAGGTTACTGGATTGACGCTGCATCTGCACTGCGTATGAGTGACGATAGCATTATTGTTCTTGATCCAGTCAATAAAGACGTTATAGATCAAGGCTTAGAGCAGGGGGTTAAAACCTATGTTGGCGGCAACTGTACTGTATCGTTAATGTTGTTAGCGCTAGGTGGTTTATTTGAGCAAGACTTGATTGAATGGGTTAGCCCAATGACGTATCAAGCGGCTTCTGGTGCTGGTGCCCGCAATATGAAAGAGTTAATCGCACAAATGGGTGCAATTCACGAAACGGTTGCTGACAAACTGGCTGATCCTAGCGCGGCAATTCTTGAAATTGATAAATTAGTCACTGAAAAAATCGCCTCAAGTGATTTACCACAAGACCAGTTTGGTGTGCCTTTAGCCGGTAGTCTTATCCCTTGGATTGATGTACCAATGCCAAGCGGTCAGAGTAAAGAAGAGTGGAAAGCACAAGTTGAAGCAAACAAGATTTTAGGTAGTAGCCAGCAACCTATCCCTGTTGATGGTTTATGTGTTCGCATTGGTGCTATGCGTTGTCACTCACAAGCAATGACGATTAAACTACGCAAAGATATCAGCGTGGAGAAAGTAGAAGAGATTCTGGCTTCTCACAATGAATGGGTCAAAGTTATTCCAAATGACCGCGACATTACGGCTACAGACCTAACCCCTGTAAAAGTAACGGGCACCTTGTCTATTCCGGTAGGCCGTATTCGTAAATTGGCCATGGGTCCAGAATACATCAGTGCATTTACAGTGGGTGATCAACTTTTATGGGGTGCTGCTGAACCTCTTCGTCGTATGTTACGCATAATTGTTGATGGCTAAATAAGGCTATGCTTGAGCAATAAAGCCTTGCTCAAACAATCTATTCTATAGAGGCTCTTTTACAGAGCCTTCATATCGCAGTTTTACAGACCTTGTGTTTATTTTTGTGCAATGGGCAAATAGTACACATTTGTGTGTTAGGTAATTTATGCCGTAAACAACACATAATACGCGGGTAGTCACTATTTTTAAGTCTAATTTTACGCCATAAGGGGTGTGGCAAAGTAGCGCCTTTAGCGAGTAATAATGTGTCTTTACTAAATAACTGGTTTAGTAAATTAAGTTTAAATTCCTGAGCTAACGACATTTCTGATAAATACCAATAAAAACAGTACGCAACATGACTATAAAATAACTTTTCTGACACCGGCGACAGGGCACTTAGTTGTTTTATAATAGGGTTTATCAGCTTAACAAGTAACCGCTCTAGCAATGTGATGGGTAACTCAGTCGGTCTTTGAATTTGATCTTCTCTAAGCACTAAATAGAAACATTCTACTCGCCCCGTTTGATGATAAGTCCAATGCCAATTTTTAAGGTTCATTGCAGCATGTAATACACTCGTCTGGCTTTTTAATGCGTATTCTAATAGTGGCGGAAGTAAAAAGCCGAAAAACCATTGGCTCCACATAGAATGTAAAGCGCTAAGATCGATTGCTTCTTGCTGTTGTTGATAGCTCTTAGAAAAAGTCATAAGCGCTTTGGTATAATGTGGTTTATTTAATCGTTGTGATAATGGTTTGCAGTTTTCGGGGAGAGGTTGATGTGGCTCAATAATTTTAAAATGCTGACTATAAAATGGAGCTTGTCGCTCCAGTAAAGAGTTTAGCTCAGTGGTATCGTGTAACGCCATGTATGTTTGTACTTTCATTGTGCTGGGGTGGAAGTTTCTTCATAAAATTGCGTCTTTAAAGTGTATATTATGCCGCCTCATACAGAGGCGGCATAATGGCAATTCGCAATAATGTCGAGTTACTTAGAAACTATATTGGGCAGTGATGCTAAAGTTTCGTGGTGCGCCATATTGAAACTGGTTATAAAAGCCTAATTGGCTGTAATAACGTTTATCGAATGCGTTGTCTAAATTAGCGCGCAATGTTAGTTGATCGTTTACATTGTATCTTGCCATTAATCGAACAAGCCCATAACTTTGCTGGCTAACCTCCACTGAGCTTCTATCTGGCTTAGTGACATCTCTGCGGATCTCACTTTGCCAATTAACACCAGCACCCAGTTGTAAGCCATTTACCCAGTTATCCAATTCATAGGTAGTAAAGAGCTTTATTTGATGTTTTGGGCTGGTGGTCGTTACTTTTTCACCATCAGGGTCTTCTGTTTCAAATTGACTATAACCAAAATAGACGTTCCATTGTTCATTGATTGAACCATTTGCTTCAAATTCGAATCCCTGCGTTTTAGTGCCATCAATACCGCGGTATATAGGAACTGTTGTTCCTGGTAAGGTTTCCCCCGTTGCTTCACCAACATTATCTTGACGGATCTCAAACACCGAAAGTGAGGTGTCTAATGCTTCTTCAAATAGGCTGGCTTTTATACCTGCTTCATAGTTTTTTCCTTTAACAGGATCGAGGTAACTGCCATCAGCTTGCACTCTACTTTGTGGTGTAAAAATATCTGTGTAGTTGGCATACAGTGATACATTTTTCCCAATAGCATAGGTGGCGCCGACATAGCTGGTAAATTCATTATCAACTTCGTAATCATGAACGGTGCCAAAATTGTCTTGGTCAGTTTCCCAATTATCAATACGCCCACCTATTACCATTGAAAGTGCGTCGGTTAACTCAATATCAGAGGCAAGGTATATTGCTTGTTGCTTTGTTTCCCCCCATGAACCATACAGAACTTCATCGCTCCATGTAGGGGTCGGATATGTAAAATCTTTATCTCTAAAGTCACCTAAAGGTGGAGCCTCATCTAAAGAGCCATAATATGGATTGGCAAACTCTTGCTTCTGTTGATTTGCACCAATTAGAATTTGTTGTGAGCGATCAAAGAGGGTAAAGCGGCCCGTTAATTTTAAGTCGAATGTATGTTGGGTTCGATTACCATCAATAAATGCCAGTGAGCCAGGTATCATTCCTTCGTTGGTTATTGGATCTGGGTGACCTGTAGCCCATAACACATCATATTCTAAATCGTTATCGCCATAGATGTAACTTGCTTTGAGTTGCCAGTCATCACTAAAGTTATGTTCAATCGTGACAAAGCTATTCAATGCTTTGGTTTTGGATGACGCCCAGCGTGGAGCTGTTGACGTATGGTGGCTGTAGTTAGTTCTATTGCCTTGGTTGTCGAATAACGGTAATCCGCCAGACATTGAGCCTTCAGGTTTGGTGTCTTGATAGTCAGCACCTAACGTCAGCAATGTATTACGACCTATATCTGCTTCGATAATACCGTAAAGAGTTTGTCGTTGCTGCTCGTAACGATGCTGATAGCTTTCACGATCTTGATACGCTACGACGACTCGACCTCGAACACTTGCGTCTTGATTTAAGCCTCCCGATAAATCAACAATACCGCGTAACTGTTGCCATGAACCTGTACTTAAGCTTACGCTTGCTTGAAACGCTTCTGTCGGACGCTTACGAACTAAATTAATCGCAGCCGATGGGCTACCCGCCCCGAGCATCAAACCTGTTGCACCGCGAACAACTTCTATGCGCTGATAAATTGCGCTATCCATTAAGTTGTCACCATAGTTAAAGCGTGTATCGTAGGTTGTTGCCACGCCGTCATACAAAATGCTGCTTACGCCAATACCGCGGGCACTGATTGAGTAGCGGTCGTTGTCAGAAGGGCGGGTATTAATCCCTGTTACGCTGTTCATCACTTCAATAACTGAGTTTAGTTGTTGATCTTTTATCGCTTGCTCTGTCACGACCGTGGTTGATTGTGGTGTTTCTAGAAATGATAATTCTAAACCCGTTGCGGTACTCATTTGCTCAACTTTATAGCCTTGAGCATTGCCTTGTTCACCAACGACTGTGAGTACTTCCATATCGTGATGCTTTTTTTGCTCAGCCTGTAAAGAGTGGCTAAATATCGCTAAACAAGAAAGTGCGACAGGCGTGAGTTTAAAGTAGTTAGTTTTTTTCATTTTTATCCGTAGTCCTATTACGTCTATAAATAGTGAGGCCTATGCTTAGGCCATTGTTGTGTCATGTTGAAAGTCATGACGAGTGGCAAAATCATGCAGTGGGTTTTTGATATCCCCAGCAAAACGGAGATTTTTCTCTCTATCTTCAAGGTCAATCATCTGCTGATTATTATTCAATTGAATGCGGTTTAAGCAGGTACGCGTAAAGTGAGCCTTAAATAAGTTGTAACGTGTGTATTTTTCGGAAAATTGCGGGTTTTCATGCTGATACTGATAAACTTTATCAGCGACTAATTGCCAAAAATCATGTTCAGTTAAACAATTTTGCGCATCAAGCTGAGGTGCGATAAAGCGGAAGATACAGTCGAAAATATCTAGCAGTATATAGTTTAATTTCATGTCCTCTTCTAGGCTCACCGCTAAGTCAGCGACATGACCAGGTAAAGGGGAATTGCCGTTTAGAATCGCCACTTCTTCGCCAATATCTTTCATTAAAATAGTAACTGGTTGGTGTTCTTCTAAAACAAGGATGAGGTTTTCACCATGGGGCATAAACACTAAATCATACGCAAAGAACGCATGTAATAGAGGTTGTAAATAAAGATCCAGCAATTTGCTTACCCACTCAGTTGCTGTGAGTTGAGAGGTATTAATGAGTTCAACAAGCAAGCTCTTTTGTTGGCTGTCTTGATGTAGCAAGGCGGCTAATGTCAAAAGTTGTTGGTTTTCTTTAACTAACGGTTCTCCCTGAAATGTTAAATTGAAAGGGCTTTCTCGCCAAAGTGCACTGAGCATTTTTTTATAAGGCGTGTCTTTTTCTAAAGCTTGCTCGTAATATTTATGGTGATAACCAATTGCGACGGTTTCTCTTAAAACGACAAAGCGTTTTTTAGCAAAGTATGGGTCGTTGTTCACAAGCTCAGCAACAAAGGTGTTTATTTCGGGCGTTCGGCTCATATAATAAGGAGATAAACCGCGCATAAAGCCCATGTTCAATATAGATAACGCGGTTTTCACATAGCAACGCTTGTTGTTATCTAAGTTGAAGAATGTGCGAATCGACTGTTGTACCTGATAGTCATCTTCACTGTGACCAAGATAAACAAGTTGCTTACGAGCAAGATCAGCAGCAAAAATTCGGCTAATTTTTTCGCGCCACTGCCAAGGATGCACGGGCATAAAGTAATAGTCTTCAGCTTTTTTACCATGCTCAGCAATTATGTTATTGAATGCTGCAATTTGCTGGTTGCCTAATTCGCTTTCAATAAAACGCTCGTAATTAAGCTCTTCTATCATTGCTAGGCTTGTGTTTACCCGCGCAACAGCTAACCAGACTAATTTCATTGCTTGACCACTTTCAGGTGTAAGCGCGTGGCAGTCATCCATATCAAAGCCAATACGACCATTGTTAGCAACAAATACTGGGTGGCCTTCGGTCATGGCCGCTTCAATTTGTTGATAATCGCAATGTACCAGCTCTGAAACGGGTTTATTTTGGTGAAGTAATTTAAATGCTTTACTGTATAAAGTGCTGGTGATTTCCTCTAAATAAGTTGGTAAGAGGCTATCGGTAATACCTAAACGATCTTTTAGGGCAATAATGAGCGTTACGGCATCTAAATCTTGGTTAATGCCATCTAGTTTGCAGACGATTGATTCTGGGTGAATATGTAGGTGATCTAGTTGATAGTGACGAGCACTAAAGTCATAACTTAAAAGCCCTTGGTTGCTTTCTAATAATAACTGAAATTGCTGCACTGTTTGTTTTCTATCTTCTTTTGCTGCAATAGGTTTTATTAGTTTTTCATGACTAAACTCAGAGAGTATTTTGGCGACTAAATGTTGATTAGCACCTTGCCATAAAGATTCAGACAAATGTTGAGGGAATGAATTTTTAATGATTTCCATAATTAGTCTCCTTGTGTTGTAGCTGCTTCAAAGCTTGCTAGATCAGCAAAACCTAGCCATGCATCTTTGTTTGTAAGGCGAACGATATGACTACTCTGAATGCCTATTTTTTTATTTAGCTTATGTATTTTTTGATTGTTAATGTCAGGCTCAACAACCAATCGAGTAAAACCTAATTTAGATAAGATGAGTTTTGCTGTTGCTGTAATAGCACGTCGACTAAAACCACTTTGCGGGGTGATTACGGGGGCAAGTAAAAGGTGCATCCCACAATCACTAGGCTGGTTTTCAAAATGTTTACCGATTTCGTCAAACTGCGGGTCATACAATTCAATAAAAAAAGCAGGAGTCGCCTCTTGGTAAGCTATAAGTGCTAGTTTATGAGGTGCGGGAGCAAGTTCACTTTGGCGTTGCTCTGCATTCATATTTTGCATTCCCCAAAAGTGGGCATAATCTTGAGCAAGCCAGCTATTTAATAAGGAAAAGTGCTTCTGTGCTTGGTAAATGTAAAAACGAAAGTCATCTATAACAAAGGCGTCTGTGTTTATTATTGCTTGGCACTGGCTAGCGAAGCTTTTACTGACCTCTGCGTGGTTACAACTGCTCACATAGCCTCCTGTGACATTGAAGTTGTTTTACTACGTGAGGGCGTAAAGCTCTCTTTTTTAGGAATGCCAAATTGTTGGAAAGCGATGCGTTCTTCAATGCTGTAAGGCGCTTTCCCTAATACTTGTTTTAAAATGATGGCATTGCGATAACACACCATTCCGAGATCTGGCACGGTTAATCCATGGCTGTTAAGGCCTAGGTTTTGTGCAAAAATGCGACCCTGATCATCAATGTTATAGTTACGTTTTACTTGTAACTCGCCGTTCTCATCGAAATTTAATTTATGACGTAATGGTTCAATGAAGGTGGGTAACTGGTATTGATAGCCTGTCGCCATTACAAGTGCATTAGTATTAAAGCTAAAATCTTGCTCTAGCTCGTTATGTAGGCATGAGAGGGCAAGTTTTTGGCCTTCTTGTTTAATGTTAGTTAATGAGGTATTCGTTAAAAGCTCGGCTGAGAAATCGCAATTCAGTTTCTTTTGATAGAGCAAATCGTAAATATCGTTAATGAGCTCTGAATTAATTCCTTTATAAAGCGACTTTTGCGAGTGGATAAGTTGTTGTCGCTTCGCACTTGGTAAACTATGGAAATAATCAATATACTCAGGCGATGTCATTTCCAGAGTAAGCTTGGTGTACTCTAAAGGAAAGAACCGCGGTGAACGCGTCAACCAGCGTAATTGATAGCCAAATTTATCAATATCTAGCAGTAAATCATGGAAAATCTCTGCTGCACTCTGACCACTGCCAACAATAGTAATGTCAGACTTGCTTTGTAACATTGCTTTGTTATTAAGGTACTGTGAAGAGTGAGTTATGTGCTTATCGGTCGGGCAAAATTCAGGTAGCCAAGGTTGAGTACCGGTACCAAGCACTAAATGTTTACAATAAAAATCTTGTACCTTGCCAGTCACTTTATCTTTGCCTGAGACTCGGTAACAGTCGAGCTGTTGCTCGTATTCGAGGTTTTCTACGTGAAAATTAAACTTGAGATTATTTAACTGACGGCACACCCACTGGCAATACTGATTATATTCTTGTCGCGGTAAAAAGAAGTTCTCGCGAATATAAAACGAATACAATTTACCAGTCTGCTTGGCAAAATTTAAGTAACTGAACTGACTTGTCGGGTCTGCCATCGTCACTAAATCTGACATAAAAGGGGTTTGCAGACTCGCAGAGTCTAATAACATACCAGGATGCCAATCAAATTTAGGGCGACTGTCAACAAATAGCGTCTTCAAGTCTGAAAGGGGCGAAGAAAGCGCTGCTAAGCTTAAATTAAATGGGCCTACACCTATTCCGATTAAATCATAAATTTCTGGTTTCATTGTCTTTTCCTTAAGCTGTGCACAGTTGTTTGCTTTTGCAGTCGATCACATATTGTTCGCCAATTTTGCAAATTTCATTCAATACGTCGTCTATGCTGTCTATCGATGCATGAGGGTTCAATAAAGTGAATTTTAAATACTGAATATTGTTCACTTTTGTTGCTGCAATCATGGCACGGCTACTTTGAGCTAAGGTCTTGCGAATAGTGCGGTTGCATTCATCAAGCTGAGTTTGGCTCAAGGCGCTATCGTTAAATCGAAATACGAGTGTAGTGAGTGATGGAACTTGTGCAGCTTGTAACAGGCTATGACGTGTTAAGCGTTGGTATACCTGTTGTGTTTTTTCAAGCAAGGTATCGAACATGGCACCAATCGCATCAGGCCCTTCTGTTCTTAAGCTTAACCAGAGCTTTAACGCATCGAATCGGCGCGTTGTTTGTAAGCTTTTATTTATTAAATCAGGAACGCCGGCTTGTGCTTGAGCCTTTGGATTGAGGTAATCGGCGTGATAAGTTAGAAAGCTCAATAACCGCTTGTCTTTAACCAATAGGGCAGAGCAACATACTGGCTGGAAAAATGTTTTGTGAAAATCAATACTGACAGAGTCAGCTAAATCAATGCCTAACAAACGTTCGTTATGGCGTTGTGATACTAACAAAGCGCCACCATAAGCCGCATCGACGTGTAAATAACAGTTATGCTTTTTACATAAATGAGCAATGCTTGCTATCGGGTCGATTGCGCCAAAATCTGTTGTACCAGCCGTGGCGATTACCGCAATTGGTAATAAATTTGCTCTTTGAAGTTCATTTAATGTGTTTTCGAGGCTATGGGTATCAATACAGCGATTTTCATCACACGCAACACTGATAACAGCATCATGACCAAGACCCAATAATGCGGCTGCTTTTTGAATACTAAAATGGCTATATTCAGAACAAAGAATGCGATAACGATGTGCATTACTGCTTAAGCCTGAAGTAATATTTGTATGGCTTTGTGGTTCTAATTTGCCTGCCAACTCACGTGCAAGTAATAATGCCATTAAATTTGACTGGGTTCCGCCAGTGGTAAACACGCCGTCTGTGCCTTCATCGTAACCGATTCTTTGGCATGTCCAATCAATCACTTTTTGTTCTATAAGTGTTGCGCCTGCACTTTGATCCCATGTTTCAACAGCGGTGTTTATCGAAGAGCTAAACAACTCTGCCAGCAGGGATGTAAGCATTACTGGGCAATTTAAGTGAGCAAGGTAATCTGGATGATGGAAGTATATCGCGTGTTTTAAATAAAGGTGATCTAGCTCTTCGAGGACTTGATTTATGTCACTTAAAGGTGTGTTTAGATCAATGGCTGCAAATTCGTCTTGCAACTGTGCAGGTTGCACTCCGCTGGTCGGGGAATTAACTTTTTTAATGCGCTCGCTTAGAGTGCTTATACCCAATTGCATTAATTGTGAGTAATCCTGCATTGGCGAAACACCAAAAAGTGGGGCATCAGTTTGTTTGGTTTTAGTTTGATAGTTAGAATCATTAATCCATTGATATTGCGGCGGTTTAAAATTTTCCATTCTGTATATCCTTTAACATTGATTTAGTAACCAAGAGACAAGAAAAGCTTTTTCCGTCTCCAATTAATTAAAATCCGCAACACCCTGTACCGATAATTAGGAAGGTATCATGCATTAAATGTTAATGCAAACAATTATCATTTAATTATTTTACTCTAATTTAACGGTATCTTGATTTGTTAGTTTTCCGAATTGGTTAAAGGGCATGACACTATTTGTGCTTTAAGTTGCGGGTAAAGACTAGTAGAAAATTCTTTATCAATTACAATGATAGATTCAAACAATCAGAGCAATTTTAACAATATGAGAAAAGCATGCACACACCCAACAAGTGGAAAATGACACCAGAGCGAGTCTCACAATTTATAAAAAACTATAGCTTTGCGCTGATGATAGACAGTGAATTTGAAGCCACACATTTGCCATTGGTGTATAAACCAGACGAAGGTGAGTTTGGTACTTTATATGGTCATGTGTCACGGGCGAATCGTCATGGTAAAAGCTTGCAAGATACGCGTGTATTAGTGGTTTTTAATGGTCCGCGTATACCCAAACCACCTCAAGATCCGAGTTTCAGTTGGAATTAAAAGTGATTTAGGCAAGGCATTGACTGAAAAGAATGGTTTTTCCCTTGTTAAAGTCAATAACGCCGAATAAATCGCTTTTAAACCAACCCTTAGGGCGTTTCTCAAGAACTTACTCTCTGCGTTGTTACTTCTTAAAAGGGAGTGCCATTCTTACAAAGTAACGCCTTGACATTAAGCCCATGAGAAACGCTGAATTCTGTATCTTGAGGTGGTTTGGGTATAATGTATCACCCACTTGGTATGCAGAAAAGCCCGCTGTATCGACGTGGAACTACGCCGCAGTTCATACAAAAGGCAAGGTTGAATACCTTGATGACGACAATACCTTAGCTTGCTTAGATGAGTTAATTAGCCAATACGAACCGAGTATTTTAAACGACACTAATTTGCTGCCAGATGACTATCAAGCGAAGCTACTACGAGGGATTGTTGGTATTAAAATCAAACTTGACTCAATTCAGGCAAAAGAAAAGTTAGGCCAGCATAAATCAGTAGCTGATCAACAAGGTGTTGTAGCAGGGTTAAAAAAAGATAAGCATCCTGATGCGCAAAGCTTATTATCATATATGTTGAAAACTGAGGTAGGTATAGGAAAAGATATCAATAGCTAAGTTTTACTTGCTGTAGCGTGTATCTTCTCCTATTGCTAAAGCTAATTTAGCTATGGCTTAGCTGTTTAACATAGTGCTGAAAATCATCAAAACCACCAATATGTTCATCATTAATAAATATTTGTGGGACAGTTCTACGACCACTTAGTGAAACCATTTCCTGAAAAAGTCGGTCGTTATCTGAGATTTCTATTGCTGTGTATTGCCAACCTAACTTTTTAAACAGTTGCTTTGCCGCTCGACAGTATGGGCAATAGTCTTTGTGGTACATTTTGATCTTAGCCATGAGTTAGTCCTAAGTGATTTAACCGATGTGGCTAGTTTAAGCTGTGTTAATTTTTTCTCTATGTTGCATGTAGCTAAAATTATGTCTGAAAGTCCAAATATTTATTTAAATGATCCTGATCCGCTTAGTGTGTTACTTGAGCGAATGTCCTTGAGGGCCGAAGTATACGTTAATGGTGATTTTTGTGGCTCGTGGGCTGTTGATACATCGGGCTCTCGCCGGATTCCATTTCATTTAATTGGTAAAGGGCAAGCATGGCTGCATTTTGAGAACGAAACTATCGTATTGAATGAAAAAGATCTTGTTGTTTTCCCAAGAGATCATCAACACATAATATCGAGCTCACCGATTAAACCAGCAAAAAAATTAGTCAATCAGCCTGCAAAAGGGGCGGGTGAAACAACGAATATGGTTTGTGGTTTTTTTCAGTTTAATCACACCCTAGTTAATCCACTTTTAGATGCTTTACCTGAGTTTTTACACATTCCCGCTACAAGTTCATCGTGTAATTCAAGAATAATGCAATTAATTGATATGATGATTGTGGAGTTACAGCAAAGGCGCACAGGCTGTTATACCATAGTCGATCAACTCTCTAATTTGGTGTTTATAGAAATACTTAGAGAGCAAGTTGAAGCTGGTAAGTTAAATAATGGTATGTTGGTGGCGTTGTTTGATAATCGTATAGGCAAAGCACTTAATGCAATTCATCAACAACCAGAATATGCGTGGAATTTAGCGTCACTTGCCAGTAAAGCTTCAATGAGTCGTTCTAATTTTGCAGATAAGTTCACAAAACTAGTTGGCTTAAGTCCGATGAAATATTTGCTTAAATGGCGTTTAATAGAAGCCCGTAAATTGCTGATTTGTAGTGATATTAGTATTGCAGAAATAGCACAGTTAAGTGGTTACGAGACAGAAGCCGCTTTTAGAAAAGCGTTTAAACAGCACCAAGGCGAAGCCCCAGGTGCTGTTAGAAGTGCGATGGTTGGTCACTAACTATAAATTAAAGGTCATCAGCACTTACATTTTCAACGTCTGGCCAATGATCATTTGCTTCTTTAATATGTTTAGGAATGTTTTCAGCCCATGCTTTATAAACATCCATATTTTTATTTACATAGAGTTTTCCGTCTTTGATTTCAAATGCTTTGCCATCAATATCAAACTTTTTACCAAAGGTTACGCCATAAGCACAAAAACCACCGTATTGAGGCGCGTATTTCTCTGGGTTTGAATTAAACATATCTCTATTTTT
Source organism: Pseudoalteromonas sp. 68 DY56-GL68 (assembly GCF_041414825.1). NCBI lineage: Bacteria > Pseudomonadati > Pseudomonadota > Gammaproteobacteria > Alteromonadales > Pseudoalteromonadaceae > Pseudoalteromonas > Pseudoalteromonas sp. 68 DY56-GL68. The sequence goes on along the minus strand of NZ_JAOCZL010000006.1, from coordinate 486,956 downwards.
AGCAGACTGAAAACGGTAAATCGCATCATTGTATACCGCTGTATATTTAGCATTCCCTAATACAGGTTTATTTTGCTTAAAATAAGCAATGACATCATGACCCGCTAAAATTACCCCATTCTCATCTGTTTCGGTGTCATTTCCAGCGTAAGATAAAGACGATAGACCTAAAAGAGCGACAGCAGCGATCCTTTTAAATGCGTGGTAAAGTTTCATAGTTATTCTCCAATTATGTTTAACTTAGGAAACATAGTAGTGAACAATCAACGAACTAAATATATCTGGCATTACTGAAAATATGTCCGAAAGTCCTGATTACAATTTGAAGAAAAAGCAAGCTTTGACAGTTAAAGTAGAATAGGCAGCACATTAGCATCCTGCGAATGCTGCCAATATTGGTTGGATGGCACTCAACATGATTGTTATAATTATGTTAAATGCTATAGGTAAATTTAGTACAGTTCATTTCAGTGTCAACTAACTGCCATATTCAAGTTCAACGACGCTCTACTTAATTCACACAGTACTTTTTCATTTTATTGAAATCTAAATCTAATAACTTGCTGAATATAAAGATACTCACTATATTCTTGTGAGTCATACATTGGATTTAAATCATGAATATCTCTAAGAAGTTAAAGCTGTCATTTGCATCCGCAATAGTTTTACCATTAATAATCATCGCCGTTTTAGTCATCACACAAACAAGGCAACAGGCATTAGATGGTTTTGCCCAATTAAGTGAACGAGAAGCAAAGCAAGTAGATAACGGTATTAATATGTTTTTTTCAGAGATTGAAAAAAATGTAGACTACCTAGCTTCGCACCCCGCTATTTTAGAAGCCAAACAAGACGTTAAAACACATATGCAATCGCCCAATGCAGTTAAACTTGCGCATATGTCTGGCAGTGATACAGAACAAGCTGCTTATACATTATTTGACCACTTTGGCGATACGCATCCAGGCCTTGCTTATATTTACATGGGGAATGAGCAAGGTGGATATATTCAATGGCCAGAAGGCGAAGTAACCGCTAATTATGATCCTAGAAAACGGCCATGGTACGAAGCAGCGAAAGCCGCTGACGGAAGCACAGTAAGAACGAATGCTTATTATTGGGCTGCTGATGATATGGTGATTGTATCAACGGTGAAAGCAATTAAACAAAATAGTCAGATTATTGGTGTTCAGGGCATGGATGTATCTCTGCAAGGTCTAACAGATATTATAGCTAATATTAAGTTAGGTGAGACCGGTTATCTTATGCTCATTGAAGACAGTGGTAACGTGCTGGTGGATGTTAAACATGCAGATTATCGCTTTAAGCAATTAGCAGAGGTTAATGAAGGTAAATATAAACAGCTAGCAAATAACAGCAGCGGTCAATTTGAAATTAACCTCGAAAACACTGAATATGTGGCGAATATTTATACCTCTCAAAAACTTGGCTGGAAATTTATTGGCTTAGTTGAAAAGTCTGAAGTAATGAAAGCTGCAAACACGATGACAATTACCATTGTGATCATTAGTGCAATTTTAATCGCCGTGTTTATTTTGTTAGCCAGCTATATTTCAAAACTCATTTCTGCACCTATTGTCGAAGTGAGTGATGGGTTGACAGAAATATCACAAGGCGGCGGAGATTTAACCAAGCGGTTAATTATTAAAACGCGTGATGAAACTGGGAAGCTGGCAAATAGCTTTAATTTATTTTTGAATTTGATTTCTGAGTTAGTCACACAAATAAATGAATGTGCGCATAATGTAAGCGACACATCAGCGCAAACATCAGCACAAGCAGGGCAGTTATCAGGTTCTACTTCACAGCAGCAACAAGCTTTAGAAATGGCTGCAACGGCTATTAATGAAATGGCGGCTACCGCTAATGAAGTCTCGGCGAGCTGTGCAAATGCTGCTGAGCTTGCAACACAAACACAGCATGCCTCAGAGCTTGGTCAAAGTGTGATTTCAGAAACGGTAGAGAGTGTTGTATCGCTCTCCGAGGTCATAACTAAAGCTACTCAAGATATTAATCAGCTGGACGCTGAAAGTGAAAATATTATGTCGATATTGAGCGTGATTAGAGGCATCGCAGAGCAAACTAATTTGCTTGCATTAAATGCTGCAATTGAAGCCGCCAGAGCAGGGGAACATGGTCGCGGTTTTGCGGTAGTTGCTGATGAAGTTCGCGCACTGTCACAAAGAACCTCAGAGTCAACGGAAGAAATAGCAAGCCAGTTAGACACATTACGGAAGATGTCTGACCAAGTGTCAAAAGAAATGACAACCAGTTTGAACCGCACAAATAAAACAGTTGAGTTAGCCCATTCAGCACAACATCAATTTAGCGAAATAACCGCATCAATCGTTAATATCAGTGATTTAAATACTCAAATAGCGACGGCAGCAGAAGAGCAGCAACATGTAGCTGAAGATATCAATCGTAATGTTATTGAAATTAAAAATGCGGCTGATGATGTGAGTGAGATTGCAGACAGTGCACGTGGCAACGGAGATAAATTAAACTTGTTATCCAATACACTGACTGATTTAGTGGGTAAGTTTAAGGTGTAAAATACTCATTTGTTTCAAAGACCTTCACATGCTTTAATGGAGTAATTAACTAAAACGACTAACGAATCCTTTTGTTATTTCATCTGAGAAGCATAAGGCTGGATAGCTCCTATAAAATGGCAAACAATGAAAATAGATAGTGCTAACGCTGAAGATTACCCAGAGCTACTTGATGTATGGGAAAATTCAGTCCGAGCAACACATGATTTTATAACAGAAGATGACATAGCCTTTTTAAGCCGATCATCATTGAGCAAGCTTTTCCTCATGTTACTTTAAAGTGTATTAAGGATGAGCATAAGGCAATTTTGGGCTTCATTGGCGTACATGAATGCAAAATAGAAATGTTGTTCATCTTAGATGCAGCAAGAGGTAAAGGGGTTGGTAAAGCGCTTCTTAACTATGCGGTTGATCAATTTGCTGCCAACAAAGTTGATGTTAATGAGCAAAACCCACTTGCAGTTGGTTTTTACCAGCATATGGGGTTTAAAGTCGCCTCACGCTCGCCTTTAGATGATATGGGCAAACCATTTCCAATATTGCACATGATACTCCGGTAGGAATTGCTTTAGTTGTGTACCGCGGTTATTCGGCGAAAAAACACCTCTTGCAAACTTTTCCCTTGTTGCTCGCTAACTTTACTTTTAATGTGCTAAAAAGCACGACCTTCAAGCGCGCGAAACAAGTTTCACGCCTACGATGGGAACCCGTAGGAACGGCTTTAGCCGAGAAGTTCACATGTTCGGTGTTAAAGTGCATTCTACAAACTTTCCCCCAGTAACTCGCTAACTTTAACCCCGTAACTCGCTAACTTTAACCCCGTAACTCAATAATTTGTTACAGCTTATCTTTTGCTTAATTGGTTTACGCGATATGCTGATGAAAAGAATATTGCATTACATTGGAATAGCGAATGAACCTCAATCAGGTAACCTTACCAGTAACGGATATGAATGAAGCGGTGGCTTTTTACTTAACATTGGGAATGATTCAGATTGTAGATACCCCGCATTACGCACGCTTTCAATGTCCAGATGGTGATGCCACATTTTCGCTGTCATTAGAAACTGAAGATTATAGTAATTATGCGGTAATTTATTTTGAACATGAGCAGCTCGATAAGCTGTACGAGAGACTTGTTGAAAAGGGCATTAATTTTGAACAGCCACCAACCGCTCAGCGCTATTTGTGGACGGAAGCAATTTTAAAAGACCCATCAGGGAATAAGATTAAACTATATTGGGCCGGAGAAAACCGCTTAAACCCACCATGGAAAGTAGAAAAACGAGGGTAAAAAAGGCGTTAGGGTCTATGTCCTAGCGCCTAATATCTTAAAAGCCAATCCTTTAAATGTTACTGCTTTTCTTTCAGTAACTGCTTTAATTCAGCTACTTCAGCCTGTAATTGAGTTATTTGTCCTTTGGTTGCTGGCATATCATCGTCGTTTATCTGCTCTTCTCGCGCGTTACGATGCTCTTCAGACATAACCTCTAAAATTGCTCCTACCATCATGTTTAAGAATACGAATGCAGTTAAGAAGATAAATGTTAGGTAGAAAATCCAGCTAAGTTCATACACGGCCATGGTTTCGTACATGACATCTGTCCAATCTTCGAATGTCGCTATACGGAAAAGGGTGAGCATGGATATTGATACATCCCCCCATAAAACGGGGTTAATGTCGGCAAATAACATGCTTCCCATGGCGGCATAAATATAGAAGATTACAAACATCAGTAGGGCAATATAGCCCATTTGTGGAATCGCTTTTAAAAGCGAGTTAACCAGCAGCCTAAGTTCTGGGATCATGGATACAAGTCGCAGGACGCGGAATATACGTAGCAAACGAGCAATAAAAATCGTAGAGCCCGCGGCAGGGTAAAGACTACCCACTACGATGATAAAATCAAAGATATTCCAGCCTTTACTGAAAAAGTCTTTAAAGCCGCGGCTTGCAATAAAGCGGATCACAAGCTCAACAAGGAAAAATACGGTAATACCCATATCCATCCAATAAAGAGCTAACTCTACAGTTGGGTGAAGTGAATAAGTATGAGCCCCGACGGTTAATGCTGAAATAACAATAACGGCAATAACGAATGATTGAAAAACTTTGCTTTTATCGATACGCTGAAACAGCTCTTGTAACTGCGACAACATCATATATGACCCTTTGGTGATAGTATTTAAACCCACGCAATATACAATAAATCGCAGTACCAATGTATAACTGAAGAAAGGAAATTTAATGTTTTTAAACGCTATAAAGTTTACTGGGATTGCATCAATGTTTATTTTGTTAACAGGGTGTAGTTCAAATGCGCGTTTTCATGAACTTCAGTCTGCACGCTTAACTGAATGCAACTATTTAGCTGATAAAGAATATCATGAGTGTGTAAAGCGCCAGCAAGATAGCTACGAAAACTTTAAAAAGCAAAAGTCAGAACAATGACCAAAACTGAAAAACGCCTCGATAAAGCTATTCGGACAGCGCTAACGTCGGCATGTGAAAATCTAAAAGACATAAGCGACAACTTTTTATGGTTAACTCACACCGCTGACTTAAAGAGACTGCCATCATCTATGAAAGTAAGTTGTTATTTTGCTGAGCAAATGCCTCTATCAAATTCGCCGCTTGCAAACCAAATAAATCAAGTCATTATAAAAGAGCTGAAAGAGATAGACGTAGTGATATCAGCAAAAGCTATTCTATTTTGTAAGGATTAAATACGCCGTTTATTTTTTCCTTACAATAGACACAGCTTTGACTGACACCATGTCAAGTGCATGAAAACATACACATCAAGTGAGTTTAACATTGGTAACACAGTCGCAAATGGCTATAATCTGCAAAAATATTGTAAGAGAGTTTATTATGGCCGTACCAACACGCTCACAAATAACCCTAGGCTGTGAAGTTAATATTGTTCTTAAACAAGATCAACGCACAGGTCATTTAACGCAAGGTGTGGTGTCACGTATATTAACTAAGTCACCAAACCACCCCCATGGCATTAAAGTACAACTCGATGACGGTCAAGTTGGTCGTGTTAAAGAGATCCTATCATGAGCGTTCTAACCGAAAGTGAATTTTGGGAATTAGTGACCGCAGAAGATAAAACGGCAGAGCCAGAATCTGTGTGTAATGCACTAAGAGAAAAGCTAACACATCTATCCGATGAGCAACTTATGGAGTTTGACAAGCAGTTTAGTTTGCGTATGCGTAAAGCTTACACTTGGGACTTATTTGGTGCTGCGTTTGTAATGGCTGGTTGTAACGATGATTATGGATTTTCAGAGTTTTTATGTTGGCTTATATCTCGCGGTGAAGGCGCATTTTTAAAAGCCTTAGAGAACCCAGACTCTGTTGCTGACTGCACACCCGTTTATCATTTGAATGAACAACCTTATCCTTATTTAGATGAGTATGATTTAATCGCCGGTATGCTGTTTGAAGAGCGTAATGACGATGAGCTACCATTTATTCCCTCTGGGCTTGAACAGCCAAAAGGCAAGCGTTTTAAAGATAAGCCGAAATTTTTAAAACAGGCATATCCTCGTCTGTTTGCTAAATATTGGCAGTAGCAACCATTAAAATGGCTTTTTGTAGTTGAAAGAGATATCGAGAGCTAAAGTTTATTTATTTTTGCTAGTTAAAAAGTATTAAATTTAATTGTATTATTAATTTTTAGTTCCTTAAATAGTATTATTTATGGTACTTTTGTTCATGTTGGATTCAGCAATAGTTTCAGTTGGATCTAATACAGTGCAAAAATTATTTTTTGATTAATCAGTAAGCTGCACGGAGTGGTAGCCTTGCTAAAACCAAAGTAAAACTCAAAAGGAAATGACAGTGTCAGAAAACGTTTATCAAGCTCCTGAATCAGATGTTGCTAATATTTCAACAGATACAACAACCATGAGTCGCAAAGATATCTTATTCTCTTTCCAAGGTAGAATCCCGCGTAAAACTTATTGGTTATCAGTATTAGTATTAATGCTAATTAGTGTTTTAGGTATGCTTGTGTTAAGTGGTATTGGCGCAATGATTTCACAAAATGCGGCCATTTTCCTGCCACTTTTAATTTACATCCCACTAATTTGGTCATCGCTTGCTATTCAAGTTAAACGCTGGCACGACCGCAACAAGTCAGGTTGGTGGGTACTAATTGGTTTAGTACCAGTGATTGGTGGTATTTGGGTACTGATTGAAAATGGCTTCTTAGCGGGTGATGAAGCAGAAAACCGTTTTGGTAAGCCAACGGTTTAAGCCGTATTCGTTGTGTGCTCTGTCTGAGCACACAATAACTCTGCACATAATCTTTTATGAAATACCTCACTAGCATTCAAATCGCTCGATTTATTATCAGCTTTAGTTGGCTTTATCATGGGCTGATGCCAAAACTTATTCACATTGCCCCCCTTGAACTAAAAATGACAGCCAGTTTTGGTTTTAATGCTGAAATCTCAACGCTGATTACCCAAGCAGCTGGGGTTGGTGAAATGATTTTTGCCGTGCTGTTTTTTATTTTCTATCGTTCAATCTTAATCAATATTCTCAATATAGCTGCTTTAGTAGGGTTAATGCTGTTTGTTGCCGTTTTACAACCCGCACTCTTAATCGAAGCGTTTAATCCAGTGACTACAAACCTTGCCATGATCGCGTTTAGTCTCGTGCTTTTAAATGAGCAAAAAGCTTTAAACAAAAACACTAAACTGCGTAACAGCGCTTAATTTCATCAATCATGGCGTTTGCTAAAGGCGAACTGGCATTTGTTTTTGAAGTGATCAATACCACAGGAATATCGTAGTGATATTTACTCGGTTGAATAGCTTTAAAAATACCTTTATCAACCCAGAACTGTGCATAGTGATCGGGTAAATAACCAATAAACTCACCCGATAAAATTAAATGTGCGATACCTTCATCGTGATAAGCAATAGCACTGTTTTGGTAGTTTAAACCGTCGTTTCGGCTTTCTTTATCGCGCATGTAGTTACTGGTAATGACTTCGGCTTCTTTAATGAGCTCATTTATTTGTTTGTCTTCACAGTCAAATAATGGATGACCGACTGCGCAATACAAAAAGTTAGTTTCGTTGTGTAGAGCGGTGTAATTAAGTCCGCGAATATGATGGCGGCTGACACCAATCCCCACTAATGAACGGCCATTGGCTACTGCGGTTTCTACCTCTCGTGCCTCACACACATTAATATCAAACTGAATGTTCTTACCTTTGCCTTTTAACCTTGCTATAGCACGGGGAATGGCACAGCGTGGGTCACTGACCATGGTATCTATCATGGCAATACTTAAACGCCCCGATAACTCGTTTTTAGAGCTTGCTACGGTATTAGCAAAGGCTTCGCATTGCTGAAGCAGTTCAATTGATGCCTGATAAGTGATTGCGCCCGCGTCTGTAATTTCAAAACCACTGCGGCCACGTTTACATAATTTAATACCAAGCCTTACTTCTAAATCTGATAAATGCGCACTGATGGTTGAACGGCCAATATTCAAACGTGACTCTGCGGCTGAAAGCCCGCCACACTCAACAATTGCTACAAAAACGCGCAATAAGCGCAGGTCTACGTCATGAACTTGCATAGCACTTCTTTTAGTTCGATAAATCTGGAATGAATAACGATAATTATGCATTTGTAAAACAACGAGGGCAAGCTAGACTCCATCTAAATAAAACTTATCCTGTTCTTTAGGAGTTATAAATGACATTTAAGTATGGTGTTGACCAATTAACGTTAGACAGCGTTAATGCTATTGCAGCCGGTACGTTACAGGCAGAGCTTTGCCAAGAAGCAATTGATAAAATTAATAAAAGCCGCCAAAACGTAGACAAAATGGCTGCCTCAGATAAAGCCATTTATGGTATCAATACGGGCTTTGGTCCATTGTGTGATACACAAATTTCTCCAGAAGAAACCAACCTATTACAAAAGAACTTGTTGATCACACACGCGGTAGGTGTGGGTGAGCCAATCGCTAAACCTATTTCAAAGCTGATGCTCATCACCAAAGTACATGCATTAAGCCAAGGTTTTTCAGGTATTCGTTTAACCGTTGTTGAGCGTATGCTTAAGTTTATTGAACTTGATATTATTCCTGTTGTGCCAGAGCAAGGCTCAGTAGGCGCATCGGGTGACTTAGCACCGTTATCACACTTATTCTTACCTCTTTTAGGTGAAGGTGAGTTTTGGGTAAACGACACAATCAAGCCAGCAGCAGAGGTATTAAAAGAGCACGGTTTAGCACCTTTAGATTTACATGCTAAAGAAGGCCTAGCGTTAATTAACGGTACTCAGTTTATTTTATCGCATGCCATTACTGCGCTTACTAAAATGCGTTATTTATTAGACCTTGCAGATATCGCAGGTGCTATGAGTATTGAAGGTATGCAAGGTAGTCAATCACCGTTTCGTGAAGAACTACACGCAATTCGTGCTTTTAAAGGTAACGTCGAAGTTGCAGCGCGCATGCGTAGCTTTTTTGCAGGCTCTGAAAACATGGCTTCACACACTGATTGTGACCGTGTTCAAGACCCTTACTCATTGCGTTGTATTCCACAAGTTCATGGTGCATCACGTAACGCGTATTACCACTTAAAAGAGCTTGCTGAAACAGAAATGAACTCTGTAACAGATAACCCAATTGTGATCAGCGAAGAAGAAGCCATTTCGGGTGGTGGTTTCCACGGTCAACCACTTGCGATGGTATTAGATTACGCATCAATTGCAGCGGCAGAGCTTGGTAACATTGCTGATCGTCGTTGTTATTTACTGCTTGAGGGCTTACACGGGTTACCACGTTTATTAACGACATCGGGTGGCCTAAACTCTGGCATGATGATCCCGCAATATGTGACTGCGGCGTTGGTAACAGAAAATAAATCATTGTGTTTTCCACCATCAGCAGACAGCGTACCAACATCAATGGGCCAAGAAGATCACGTATCTATGGGTAGTATTTCTGGCCGTAAGTTAAACCAGATTTTAGGTAACCTTGATAAAATCTTCGCTATTGAGCTGATGTATGCAGCGCAAGCAATCGAATTTAGACGTCCTAACACGTGTTCAGACATCATTGAAGAAAACTTTGCGCTCATTCGCAGCAAAGTTGCCAAACTAGAAGAAGACCGCTTACTTAAGCCTGACATTGATGCCATGGTTGCACTTGTTAAATCGCAAGCGTTTAAAGTTAACTAAGGGAGCAAATAATGACTTTTCAAGAACAAATTAAGCAAGGTATCCCAAGCGTATTGCCAGAGCCAAAACCGCATCCAAGTGATGCAAACCGTGCTCCAAAACGTAAAGACATTTTATCGGCTGACGAAAAGCAATTAGCTATTCGTAACGCATTGCGTTATTTCCCTAAAGAATGGCACAAAGAATTAGCCGCCGAATTTGCCGCTGAGCTGAAGCAATTTGGCCGTATTTACATGTATCGCTTTAAGCCTAACTATGAACTTAAAGCGCGCTCAATCAGCGATTACCCGGCTAAATGCGAACAAGCTGCTGCTATCATGTTAATGATCGACAATAACCTTGATCCAGCAGTAGCACAGCACCCTGAAGAGCTTATTACTTACGGTGGTAACGGTGCGGTATTCCAAAACTGGGCGCAGTACTTATTAACCATGAAGTACTTAAGCGAAATGGAAGAAGACCAAACGCTACACATGTACTCGGGTCACCCTATGGGGTTATTTCCATCATCAGTAGAAGCACCGCGCGTGGTTGTGACAAACGGTATGATGATCCCGAACTACTCAAAGCCAGATGACTGGGAAAAATTCAATGCACTAGGTGTAACTCAATACGGTCAAATGACTGCGGGTTCATTTATGTACATTGGGCCACAAGGCATCGTGCACGGTACAACTATTACGGTAATGAATGCGTTCCGTAAAGTGCTCGAAAAAGGCGAATCACCAAAAGGTAAAATCTTCTTAACTGCTGGTTTAGGCGGTATGAGTGGTGCCCAGCCTAAAGCGGGTAACATTGCTAACTGTATCACCGTATGTGCCGAGGTTAACCCTAAGGCAGCGATTAAGCGTCATCAACAGGGTTGGGTTGATGAGCTAATCGATAACATGCCAGAGCTTGTCGAGCGTGTACGTAAGGCTCAGCAAAATGAAGAAGTGGTTTCAATTGCCTTTATTGGTAACGTGGTTGATGTATGGGAAAGCTTCTTAGCTGAAGATATTTTCATTCACTTAGGTTCAGACCAAACTTCACTTCATAACCCATGGTCAGGCGGTTACTACCCGGTTGATATTAGCTATGAAGAGTCAAATCGTTTAATTCGTGAAGAGCCAGAAGTATTTAAAGAAAAAGTACAAGTGACGCTTAAGCGCCACGCCGATGCTGTTAACAAGCACACGGCCAAAGGCACTTACTTCTTTGATTACGGTAATGCGTTCTTGCTAGAAGCATCACGCGCTGGTGGCGATGTAATGGCTGAAAACGGTATTGATTTTAAATACCCATCGTACGTACAAGATATTCTTGGCCCAATGTGTTTTGACTACGGTTTTGGCCCATTCCGCTGGGTATGTACGTCAGGTAAAGCAGAAGATCTTGATAAAACAGATGCGATTGCTGCAAACGTATTAAATAAAATTATGGCTGACTCACCAGAAGAGATCCAACAGCAAATGCAAGACAACATCACGTGGATCAAAGATGCGAAGCAAAACAAACTTGTTGTTGGTTCGCAAGCGCGTATTCTTTATGCAGATGCACAAGGCCGCGCTGAAATCGCTAAAGCGTTTAATGATGCCATTAATCGTGGCGAAATTGGTCCGGTTGTACTTGGGCGTGACCACCATGACGTAAGTGGTACAGATTCACCTTTCCGCGAAACATCAAACATTTATGATGGTAGCCGCTTCACAGCAGACATGGCGATTCACAATGTAATTGGTGATGGCTTCCGCGGTGCTACTTGGGTATCTATCCACAACGGTGGCGGTGTTGGCTGGGGCGAAGTGATCAACGGTGGTTTTGGTATGCTACTAGATGGCTCTGAAGCCGCTGAACGTCGTTTAAAGTCAATGTTACTGTTTGATGTAAACAACGGTATTGCTCGTCGTAGTTGGGCGCGTAACGAAGAAGCTAATTTTGCGATTAAACGTGAAATGGCTCGTACCCCAAAACTTAAAGTGACCTTGTCTAATAATGTTGATGATGACGTTTTATCAAATTTAGATTTCTAATTTGTATCAATTTAAAAGGCCATGTTGTAAACGTAACATGGCCTTTTTTATTGCCTAAAATTTTTAAATAGCGCATTGTTTAGGTTATAAATTTTTGACTTAGCTAATGAGGAGATAGAGATGACTAGACTACTTACTGGCGGATGTTGCTGCGGTGACGTGACTTTTAAAGTAACTGATAGCTTTAAGCGTTTTTTCTTTTGTCATTGCGAGCAATGTCGAAAATTGTCTGGCACTGCGCACGCTGCGAATTTATTTACTTCACCCGATGCTATCGAATGGATTAAAGGTGAGCATCATATTACGCGCTTTAATTACCCTGGTCGTGCGCTGTCACGGGCCTTTTGTAAGACTTGTGGCTCTGCGCTGCCATTTACATCTCAAGACAACAAATACTTACTTGTGCCTGCAGGCAGCTTAAACGAAGAGCCAAGTAAAGAATTAGATGCGCAAATATTTTGTGAAGAACAAACCGAATGGCATAAAAAAGGGTTAAGTGGCAAAAAGGTCATTGGTTTTGGTCGGTAAAAATTAACATAAATGGTATATCACAATAAGAAAATATAATTAGCTCAAATACAGTGTATATTGTTAGCACTGCCTTTAGTTTTTTAGCTAAGGTCTGAGCTAAAAAAGGCATAATTAATAAAATCATGTCAGACTTTGCAATTATGGTCTGTTGTATAACAAAACTAAAATAAGGATATTTTTGGGATGCATGATTGTATCTTTTGTAGAATAGTTAAAGGTGAAGAGCCGTGCCATAAACTCAGGGAAGATGATGAACATTTGGCTTTTTTATCTATTTACCCCAATACGCGAGGTGCGACGGTTGTTATTCCGAAAAAACACCTCTCTAGCTATGCTTTTGCCCAAACGGATGAAGATTTATCAAAATTAATAATAGCCACTAAAAAAGTCGCTATTCTTCTTGATGATGCATTTGAAGATGTAGGGCGTTCGGGTATGTTTTTGGAAGGCTATGAAATTGATCATTTACATAGCAAGCTGTCCCCGCTGCATGGTACTGGAAATTCGTCTGACTTCACCCATATTGAGCCTACGTTTGGCCCATTTATTGAAAAGTATGAAGGTTATTTATCATCACACGATTGCGAAAGAGCGTGTGATGAGGAGCTGGCTGCCTTAGCTAAAAAAATTAGAGGTGAAAAAGCGACTTAACTCAAACGAATTTTTGACTTATTACGTATGAATGTAAATTGTTTGGAGATTCAACAAGTATCATCAGCATGCTATGCTAGTTGAACATGTATAAGCTTTCGGATTTTTAATGAGATATTACGCCTATTTAATACTTTTTTTATTTTCAACGTCGCTTTTTGCAAGTGCTTTGCTTGATGTGAAACCAAGTAATAAAACGCAGTTCTTATCTCTTATAAAGACTAAACAGGGTGATTATCAAGCGAAAGAGGGCAGTAATGAACTATGCAAAGGTGCCCCTTTCAAACTTGTTCAGCAACCTACGCAAGGCTTTAATTTAGGTACTCTTATTGATTTTAGTGATTTACATAACGGCACGCGTACGAGAAAAATACCGAACTTTTGTATTGTTAGTTCAAAACTGAAATATTTCGTAAACGGTATTGTTAGAACTAAACGTTATTTTCGTTGCGATGATGAAAGTGATGCTACAACCATAGTGGAAGATTTACGCTTTAAAGATTCGAACACCATAACTTACACACTTAACCAACCAGAAATAAGCTGCGTATATGAAAAGTTATGAGGTTGTGCGCACCAATAAAGTGCGCAAAAATAGCTTATGAATGAAAAGCTGCTGACTGATCTGTGTTTATCATGTGGCAACTGCTTTTAACAATTTCCTTCAATTTATCTGTTCTGTAAACCGATGGGGCAGAGCCAAACTCTCGTTTAAATGCATTACAAAAAGTGGCTGAGTTACTAAAGCCACTCGATAGTGCAATCGCTTTCACTGAAAGCTTTTTATCATCTAACATCTTAATGGCAACAGCTAAGCGTTTTTCCATCACATAGACACGATAAGTAGTATTTAAGTTGCGCCGAAAATCTCGTTCTAGCTTTTTTCTATTGGGGTAGTTGAGTGCGTCAACTAGCCAGTTCATCGTTATTTTTTTGCCGGCAATAATGCCTTCGTTTAGGGTTTTATCTACACACTCCTTAAAGTTGTTAGAAGAAGGTGAAAGGGCTACTCGTTTACCTAAATCATTCATTATTTAACCTAAATTTATGTTAGTAATAGATGCAATGGTCAGTATTTTGTGGTGTATTTTTGACCTGATTTTAAATTTAAAAAGGGCAGCATCCGTTTCTAAAAAGAAAACAATGAGATGATAATAAAAATCATTACTTTGTTCATCGTGTAGTCATTTTTAATTGCGACAATTACAGTAATATCTGATTTTTCTGATCTGTTTGGCTTAAAACTGCTCAGTCTAACTAGTATTTAAGTTTTGGGTTGTGGTGAGGGTAATAGAATAAAAAAAAGCAGCTGGCGCTGCTTTATTGTAGATCAAATTAGTATCACATTTGCGATTGCAGGTAATTCTCAAGTCCTGCGGTTTTGATTAGCTGCTGTTGTGTCTCAAGCCAATCAATTTGTTCTTCTTGCTCGTTTAAAATGTTATCTAACGCTTCACGGCTAATATAGTCTTTTTTCTCTTCAGCAAGTTTAATGGCTGCTTTAAGATCAGGGAGTGAGTCAAGTTCAAAGCCCATGTTTGCTTCGATCATTTCTTCAGAGTTTTCGCCAATACGAAGACGCCCTAAGTCTTGTAGGTTAGGTAGACCTTCTAAAAATAAAATACGCTCAATTAGACGGTCAGCGTTTTTCATTTTTTGAATAGATACTTTGTAATCAGCTTTATCTAGTTTAGAAAAGCCAAAATCTTTAAACATGCGTGCATGTAAAAAGTATTGGTTAATACCAACTAGTTCGTTGGCTAACACTTTATTTAATGCTGCAATTACGCTTTTATCGCCTTTCATACGTTTAGCCTCTATTCGCCCATTTGAGATTGGTGGTAGTTCTGGCTACCAATTTTGTCGATTAAGCCAAGTTGCTGTTCAAGCCAATAAACATGATCTTCTTCGGTATCAAATAATAGCTTTTCAAGTACTTCACGAGATTGATAATCTTTCTCTTGCTCACAAATTGCAATGGCTTCTTTAACGCAGTCAACGACTTCTAGTTCAAGAGTTAGGTCATTTTGCATCATACTTTTCACGTCAGAACCAATTAATAGGTCACGACGTTTCGTCATGTTAGGCACGCCCTCTAAAAATAAAATACGTTTGATTAGCCAATCTGCGTGATCTTTCTCTTCTTCCATTTCATGGTTAAGGCGCTCGTACAGTTTATTTAGGCCCCAATCATCATACATGCGAGAGTGGATAAAGTATTGATCTATAGCGGCTAATTCGTTAGCGAGAAGTTTGTTAAAACTGTCTATGACTTTTTGGTTACCTTTCATCGTGCTGTCCTCAAATTCCAAGTTGCGATAATTGTAGTACATTAAAACAAGAATGCAAATATTTTCCTTGCAAATCAGTTGGTTACTATTGATTGTGATTCTCGTTTAAGTTTGCGTTAGTGATCGATTTGTGAACAATTTATTGTTTGTATTTTCACAAATAAAAAAGCCCTTACTAGAAGGGCTTATAAAGTAATATTCAGTTAAATATTAAAAACTATATTTAGCACCGAGTGTTACTGTGGTGCCTAAACCTTTAATGTTATAGCCACCATATGTATATGCTTGAGCACGAGCAGGGAAGTAATCATTATTAAAGAGGTTTTCTACGCCCATAAATGCTTGCCAATTGTCAGCAAAATTGTAACGACCGCTCAAATTGAAAATGTTATAGCTATCAATAGGGCCCTGATCACCTACGTAATCACCGTCTGCATTTGGTTCAAAGCGTTTACGCGAACCTACATAGAGGTAGCTCACACTTAATGAAAGC
Source organism: Pseudoalteromonas sp. 68 DY56-GL68 (assembly GCF_041414825.1). Taxonomy (NCBI): domain Bacteria; kingdom Pseudomonadati; phylum Pseudomonadota; class Gammaproteobacteria; order Alteromonadales; family Pseudoalteromonadaceae; genus Pseudoalteromonas; species Pseudoalteromonas sp. 68 DY56-GL68. Next base: position 471,181 of record NZ_JAOCZL010000006.1, on the reverse strand, counting down.
TCATCGCTTGGCTGCCAGTTTAAGTTAGCTGTGCCTTTTGGTGGGCTAATTTGTCGAGAGCCAAGGTAGATATCGTCTTCTGTGTTTTTACCTTCAACATAGCTGTAAGTAGCAACTAGACTTAAAGTTGGGTTGATAGTGTAGTCAACTATTGTTTCGTAACCCCAGATCTCTTGTGGTGCACGTACAGGCTCATAAACACCCGTTACTTCATTAAAGCTATTCGTTGTCCCGAACTCTGACGTACTACGGTAAGCTGCAAATTCAAAGCGTACATCATCAAATTGAGATGTAAAACCAACTTCATAGTTATCAATGATTGAAGCTTCAGTTTGAATTAACCCAATATCGTTCACAGTTGCAGAACGTAAAAGGCGGCCAATATCAGAAATATCAGAGCCTTGCGAGTAATTTGCAAACGGGCTAAATGCATCCGATAAGTTGTATTTTACGCCAATGTTGTAGGTTGTAGCGTCGTAATCAATGGTATCGCCTTTAACACTCAATGGTACTGAGCATTGTGTTGCTGAACGGCAAAGCTTTAAAGTGTTGTAATCATCAACCGTTAAATCAATGCTTTCTTTACGAACACCCGCTTTAACAATGATGTCGTTGTTGATAACCCATTTAGTTTGTAGGAAGCCAGCAATACTTTCCATTTCCATTTCAGGAACCCAAACGCGACCATCTACAAGCGGTTGAGAAGTGGTATCGTTCAAAGCATCTAAACCATAAATAAATGTTGCCTCAACAGTGTCAAAATCAACCAGTGTGTTAAATGTAGCGCGTGCACCTTCTTTTTCAGAGCGGATGATTGATTGACCGCCATCGTAACCTTCGTCAGGGTTAGCAAGGTTTGGTGAAAAGAAAAATATATTTTCGATATCTTGCATATACAGATCTAGGGTCATTTGGGTGTTTTCAAATAACGCGTAGTCTGTGTATTTTAAAGTAATGTTTTCATTACCGTCTGGGCCCTGCGGCTTACCACGTTTTTGTAGCTCTTTTGGTACGTGAATAGCGTATGTTTTCTCGCCTTTGTTACCATCACCAACTACATCACCTAAATCAGTTTTTTGTTGTGAGCTGAAGTAGTTATAGCTAAATTGTAGTTGTTTTTCGTCATCAAAGTCATAACTTAGCTTTGTGAAGTAGTTTTCAGTTACAGCATCAGATAAGCCGTACTGAAGGCCTAAAATATCGCCTTCTGCGTCACGTTGCACACCATTTTCTTCATAACTAGCTGTAAATAAGTAACTTAATTTATCTGCGCGACCATTAATTGCAGCTGAGATTCGTGCTCCCGCACTCTCTTCTAATTTAACTGCACTAAAACGTGACGATAGGCTGATTTCACCTTCTGTTTCACCATCGCTGCTAGCTTGCTTAGTGATGTAGTTAATAATGCCGCCTGATGCGCCATTACCATATACCGATGTAGCACCTTTAATTACCTCAATGCGAGCAATGGCACTAGGGTCGAGTGTTTTAACGCCTAATGAGCCATTTCTAAGTGGTGTTGATTGTGGCACACCGTCAATCATAACCAGTGGAGCACGACCACGTAAGCTCTGACCCGTATTACTTGAACTATTTGTATCTGGTGCAAGCCCTGGAACCATCTGTGATAGTAAGCTTTGTAGTTCTGGATTAACCTTTAAATGCTCTTCGATTTGCTTTTGGTTAATAATGGTTATTGACGCAGGAACTTCATCGATGCTTTCAAATACGCGGCTACCAGAAACAACAACGTGCTCCATTTCTTCAGCGGTTAATTTTTTATTGATTGAGTCATCAGCGAAAGAATAGCTACTTACTGCCAGTGCAATAAGTGTTAACGACGTTCTTAACATGGTTGTCCTTGTTAAAAAAAGATAAATAGACTGTTTAGTGGGGCAGAAGTGTAAATGTAAAGAAGTGTAAAGGCAAGGGTAATGATAATGATTTGCAATAATGGGTAAAAAATAAAATATAAAAATGGTTACGAGTACCTTGGCTAATAAATTAGTCTAGGTAGTGTTTTAAGTCCTCAGGTACTGGCATTACTTTAAATGGATTAACGTCAGTTCCTCCTGTATTTCCCTTAGGAACCCATAAACGAGAAAATATAACCGATGCAAAAATGCGCATAAACTGGCCGATAACTTCTTTGTAATTATGTGTTTTAAAGCCAATTTTACACATCCACCAGTGCGATAATGTGTGAGGAATAATATAAGATTGGCCTAGAATATGGGCTCTTTCTAGATGTGTAAAAGCCTGCGTGTATTCGCCGTTATTGTATGCTGATTTTGCTTGCAGCATTTCGTTATTGAACGCGTTTTTGAGTTTAGTTTTCATAATCAGTCCATATGAAAAAGAGCAATCAAGATTAAAAGCTTGCTACTTATTGTGCCTCTTGTACCAAAAGTAAACGCCCGAAACCACAAAAAATAAAGGAGAAATAGCAAGTATTAACCACAGTAATTGCACAATCGGTCCTGCAAAATCACCTATATGAAACTTATATTTAAAGTTCCATGTTTGTGTGGTCCAAGAGCTTTTACTGGCATCATAACTTGCCACAATATCCGCTGAGTATGGGTTAGCCCATACCCAACTATAAGCATGACTTTCACCTGGGTTCTCTATCCTAAAACCAATGTTGTCACTTGGCTTTTTAGGTAAGTAAATTCTAAATAACTGACTTTTCGGAAATACGGTTAGTGCATTATCAAATGCTTTTTGAACTTGATGAGGTGCGTTCTCTGAAGGGGGAATCACTGCCGGTGGTTTAGGTCTGTCTTCAACAGTGCCTTGCATCACAAACTCTAATACGGCTTTTGTTTGTTCTTTCCAGTTAAACGCCATACCTGTATAAGCAATTAAAATAAGAGGAATTAAAAAATACACGCCCAGAACGGTATGCAGCTGATACATCAACACTCTAAACTTTGCTTTACGCTTAATAGCCAAGCGTTTCATACGATTTTTTGGTTTAACCCAGATATAAAAGCCAAGCAAAATTTCAATAATAAGAATGAGCGCACACACAGATACCCAGTTTCTTAAAGGGCGGTTTTTATCACCATCTTCATAAAGCAGCCAACGATGCAAAGCCATGGTAAAGCCATAAATAGTGCTGTAGTAATCGTATTCATATAAAATTTGGCCGTTGTAAGGGTTAACACTTACATAGCGGGTATTGGCCAGCTGTAATTGCCACGCAAGATCACTTCGCTGCTCAGGCATTAACAGAGTGACGGGTTGCTCGGTTGAAGCTGAAACGTGTTTGATAAGACTATCAAAATCAAGTGTTGATGCTGCTGGGGTAACTGTCCACTTATCGCTTTGAGTAAGGTATTGAATGTCTTTTGCGTAAATAAGCAATGCACCGGTCAAACTTAAACAAATTAAAAATAAACCGCTTATTAAGGCAAAGAATAAATGCGTACGACGTAAACACAACTTCAACAAGGTTTGTTCCTTCAGTATGCTGTTAAAACAAAACTGAATAGTAAATGATAACGCGTAACATTTACACTAAAACTTGTTCAATAGTGCAGCTTTCGATGGCAAAATTAGCATGTAAAAAGTGACGAATTTCATCGTTATTGATGTTTTGCTTGGCACTAAATTTAAGCTCACAATGAATATGATGGTCATCTATCTGCCATGTTTTAAGATAATCAATTTCAGCCATTGTAAATTGTGCTTTCAACTGGGTTATAGCTTCTGGTGAGTTAAAGTTATCAGGGGCCGCTTGCATTAAAATTTTGCTACTGGCAATCAACAGTAAAATACCGTGGTAAATGACATAAATCGAAATCAGCATGGTGGCAATTAAATCAACAATGTACCACTGATACAAAATGATTAAGGTACCGGCGATTATCACCACCACCGAAGCCATTGCATCCGATATATTATGAATAAATGCAGCACGAATGTTCATACTGTCTTTTGCACCCGCCTTGTAAGTTAAAAGGGCGGTGACTAGGTCAATAATGAGCGCAAGGCCTGCAACCCAAATGATGATCCAGCCGTCAATGGGCTCTGGGTTTAAGTAGTTGGAGATGGCTTCAACAATTAGGTAACCGCCAATCACAATTAAACTTAGGCTGTTAAACAAGGTTGCAAGGATCTCGGCGCGTTTATAACCATATTGGTAGCGTTCATTGGCAGGTTTTGCGCCAATTTTGCGCGCAATCAAAGCAATAAAGAGTGACGACGCATCGCTTAAATTATGTAATGCATCGGCAATTAAGGATAAGCTTCCAGAAACAAGTCCGCCAATCACCTGAGCGACAGTTAATAACACATTAATCGCAACAGCCAACATAAGTTGGCGGGTGCTTTGGTTATTTGTATCGTGATGATGGTGGTGTCCGTGTCCCATAAAAATTACCTAGTTTTTGTTTTGCCTTATTTTTATATCATGCGAATACGCTTTTTGAAATGTTTGTAATCATTTGCTTGTGTACACTAATAATTTACTGTTCAAATGCAGGTGGATTTGTTAGTTTAGCGTCGTTGTACCAATTTTTAGATTCTAATTTTTAGGTTCTGTGTGAAAGCTGCATTTATTATTTTGATTAGCGTATTATTGCTCCAGCCATTGCTGGATAGCTTTGATGTGGCCGATCATAATGCTGCGTTTAACCAAGCTTCGGTCCTGTTATCTGAAGAAATCGACCTTGAAGCCCATTGCGCTGTCAATGGCGATCATCAACTACACCAATCTGAACATGCCGAGCTTGCAAAACAGTTATCTGACTCAGCTGAGAAAGGCCATTGTCACGTTTGTCATAGCCCTGCATTTGTAGATTCGCTGCAATTGTCTGAGCCTACTGATATCTATTTTACTAAAATAGAATCACTCGATTTAAACTTCAAATCAGCTGACTTAGCACCGCTACATCGCCCACCAATTTTGCTCTTACTTAACTCTATCCTTTAGATTCGTTTTGGGCCAAGCCCATTTTAAGTAAGAGAAAATATATGTTTTTAAGAAATTTTATGCGTTACGCATTGCTGTGCGTATGTTTTATGTATGTCACAAATAATAACGCTTCAGAGCAGGCGCATGATCACCAAGAAAATGAGCAAGCTAATGAAGTAAGTTTAACTGAGCAACAACAGCAACTAGCTAATATAAAGGTTGAACGCCTTGTACTAAAAACACACAATCAAACTTTGTATGCCCCAGGTGAAATTAAAGCCAATGGCTATGCCAGTTATGTGGTATCACCGCGTGTTGATTCAATTGTTGTAAAGCGCCATGCTTTGCTTGGGCAACACGTAAATAAAGGAGACTCTTTAGTCACCTTATTTAGTGGTGAAGTTGCCAGCCAACAAACTGAATTTAGATTAGCAGAAGCTGAGTGGCAACGAGTCACTAAAATGACACGCGGCACACTGAGCGAAAAGCAAATCCTGACCGCTAAAGCCGAATATGAAGTCGCCTATAGCCGACTTGTTGCCTTTGGTTTATCGAAACAAGCCATTGCGCAAACACTCACTATAACGCCTGAAAAACTCGGTGAATACACCTTGTTTGCACAAACATCGGGTGCTGTTTTAACTGATAACTTTGCCCAAGGTCAGCGTGTTGATTCGGGTATTGAGCTGATGCTTATAGCCGATGAGTCAGCGCTTTGGGTTGCCGCACAGCTTTCAGCTAATCAAGACCGTACTATCAGTAATGGTTCTAAGGCGCAATTAGAAGTAAATGGCCATCGCTACCAAGCAACAGTTATTCAAGAAGCGCATACGATTGATGAACAAACACGCTCGCGAACAGTCAGGCTCGAAGTAAAAAACACGCAACATAGTTTGCATCCGGGTATGTTTGCGGATGTGTATTTCCATTTTGAAACAGAGCAAGCTGTACTTGCCGTACCGGAAAATGCGTTAACACGCAGTGCCGATGGCGACTGGCAATTATTTGTTGTAGATGATGATGGTGGCTTTATCGCAAAAGAAGTGACTCTCGGCCGAAGCTTTGGTGATTACCGTGAAGTGTTTGATATTGAAGCTGGGCTTGAAGTTGTCACCCAAGGTGCTTTTTTTATTGCATCACAACTAGCTAAAGGCGGATTCGATCCGCATAACCACTAGAGGTGACGCATGTTTAATTTATTAATCGAGGCGGTGATAAAGAACCGTCTACTGGTGGTACTTGCCTTGCTTACAGCGATCGCGGTGAGTGTATTTATGATCCCAAAGCTCAATCTAGATGCGTTTCCCGATGTGACGAATGTACAAGTCGCGGTGAATACCGAAGCGCCAGGGCTTGCGGCTGAAGAAGTAGAGCAACTGATCACATACCCGATAGAAGCGGTTATGTATGCACTGCCCGATGTAGAGCAGGTTCGTTCTATTTCTAAAACGGGGCTATCGGGCGTCACTGTGGTGTTTAAAGAAGGTGTTGATATTTACTTTGCTAGGCAACTGGTTTTTGAACGGTTGCAGTCTGCTAAAGAGTTGATACCAGATGGCGTGGGTATGCCAACAATGGGCCCTAACACATCAGGGCTTGGACAAGTCTATCAGTATTTACTTGAAGCAAAGCCGAGTGCCAACATTGATAGCATGGCACTGCGTAGTTTGAATGATTGGGTTGTCAAATTACTTATTTTACCTATTGATGGTGTGACCGATATTCTGTCATTTGGCGGTGAGGTAAAGCAGTATCAAGTAAATTTAAACCCCAATAAGTTATTAGCTTATGACTTAACACAACAAGATGTTAGTAACGCACTAGGTGCTAACAACTCTAATGTGGGTGGCTGGTATATGAACCGTGGTCAAGAGCAGCTTGTTATTCGTGGTACAGGTTGGTTTACCCCAGGCGAAAAAGGGCTTGCTGAGATTGCACAAACACCTATCAAAACCATTGATGGGACGGTCGTTAAAGTGGCTGATGTTGCGAATGTTGAGCTTGGCAGTGAAATTCGTCAAGGTGCTGTCACCTTGTCAAAACGCAATGATCAAGGCGAAATAGTCAATCGTGGTGAAGTGGTTACTGGTATCGTGCTAAAGCGAATGGGCGCAAATACCAAGCAAACAATTGATGGAATCAACGCGCGTATCGAGATGATAAATCAAGCACTGCCAAAGGGGGTTGAATTTAAAGCAATTTACGACCAAGCAGAGCTTATAAGCCAAGCGGTACAAACCGTTATTGATGCACTGCTTTTAGCTTTTGTATTTATTATCATAGTATTAGCGCTATTTTTGTTGGATTTAAGAGCGACATTTTTGGTGCTGTTGTCGATCCCTATTTCGATAGGATTAGCACTAAGTGTCATGGCATGGCTTGGATTATCGGCAAACTTAATGTCGTTAGGTGGTATTGCTGTTGCCATCGGTATGCTGGTAGATGGCTCAGTGGTGATGGTTGAGAATGTATTTAGGCATTTAGGGCTAAAGCATAATCAACATAAGCCTTCTTCACAGCTGGTTGCTATTGCTGCAAAAGAAGTGGCACGGCCTATCTTTTTTGCCTCTTTGATCATTCTAACGGTATTTTTACCGCTGTTTAGCTTTGAAGGCGTTGAGGCGAAGTTATTTCAACCAATGGCAGTGAGCATCATGTTGGCAATTATTAGTGCTGTGATCGTTGCCTTGGTTGTAGTACCAGCTCTGTGTGTGTACTTATTTGCTAAGGGCGTGACAGTAAAACAAAGTATTCTGTTAAAACCTATCGATATGCTTTATCAACGGGCTTTACAAAAAGCATTGCAGGCTAAACGCAGCGTTTTAGCTATAGCAGGGTTATTACTGATTGTAGCGGCCGTAATGCTACCAAGGCTGGGTACTGAATTTGTGCCAGAGCTTGAAGAAGGCACTATTAATCTACGTGTGACACTTGCTCCCTCTGCAAGTCTTGATACAGCAATCTCAGTTGCGCCAAAGCTTGAAGCCATGTTGCTTGAATTTAGTGAGGTTGAATATGCGCTAAGCCGAATCGGTCGTGCTGAAGTGGGGGGCGATCCTGAACCGGTTAACAATATTGAAATCTATTTAGGCTTAAAACCTCATGAACAATGGGTAAATGCGAAAACGCGTGTTGAATTGCAACAGCTAATGGAAGCCAAGCTTGAGCAATTCCCTGGACTTTTGTTCAATTTTTCACAGCCTATAGCTACCCGAGTAGATGAGCTTTTATCGGGTGTTAAAGCGCAATTGGCAATTAAGTTGTTCGGTAGTGACTTGGCGGTGTTGAGTGAAAAAGGCCAACAAATTGAGCAGCTAGTTCAGCAAATACCTGGCGCTAAAGATGTCGCGATGGAGCAAATAGGCGGTGAAGCACAGCTCATAGTCAAACCCAACCGTTTAGCATTATCGCGCTTTGGTTTATCGGTGGCTGATTTGATGGATGTGGTTCAGCATGGTATTGGTGGACAATCGACAGGGCAAATCATCAATGCTAATGAGCGTTATGATATTTATGTGCGTATAGCAAAAAGCTATCGCCAAAACCCAGATGTGATTGCTGATCTTCGACTGCGAACCCCTGCGGGTGCCATTGTTAGGGTGGGGGATGTAGCCGATGTACAGATTGAATCTGGCGCTCCACAAGTTCGTCGTGATGATGTGCAAAGGCGGGTGGTTATTCAAGCAAATGTGCAGGGGCGAGATATGGGCTCTGTGGTTGCTGATATACGCGCTGCCATTGCTGATAGAATGCAGCTGCCAAGTGGTTACAGTGTGGCTATTGGCGGGCAGTTCGAAAACCAGCAACGGGCACAACAGCGGCTGATGATTGTAGTGCCTGTGGCATTGCTACTCATTGCATTATTGCTTTATTTTGCATTTAGTAACTTATCGCAAGTATTGCTAATTTTAGTTAATGTTCCTCTAGCTGTGATTGGTGGGGTGATAGCATTATATGTTTCTGGGCAATATTTATCAGTGCCTAGTTCCGTTGGTTTCATTACCTTATTTGGTGTTGCGGTATTGAATGGTGTAGTGATGGTTGAAAGCATTAACCATCGAGTTAGTGCTGGCGATAGCAAAGATAAAGCGGTATTTGAAGGCGCTGTTTCAAGGCTTAGACCTGTACTCATGACCGCGCTCACTTCAATGCTGGGGCTTATTCCGATGCTGCTCAGTACCGGAATAGGGGCTGAAATTCAAAAGCCCCTCGCTACTGTTATTGTTGGCGGTTTGGTCAGTGCAACCTTTTTAACTTTATTTGTACTTCCGGTACTTTATAAGTCGATGAGTAAGTAAAAATAAAGCAAAATGGGGCTAACTTTTAGTTGCCCCATTTTTAATGCACTGTATTTCTGTAAAGGGCGTTTACACTATGCTGAAGCCCTTATAAAATGGGCGTTACAATAATGATGTAAAAAGGAATACAGAGTGAGTAACGCAATTACAATTCGTCCAGCAGTAGCAAGTGATGCTGCAACAATCCTACATTTTATTACCGAGCTCGCTATCTACGAAAAAGAGCCTGACGCAGTTAAAACAGACGAACAAGCTATTTTAAAAACGTTATTCAGTGAAGGTGCAACGGCGCACAGTGTTATTTGTTTAGAGGGCAATACACCAATTGGTTTTGCTGTGTATTTTTATAATTACTCAACCTGGCTTGGTAAAAATGGTTTGTATTTAGAAGATCTTTACGTCAGTGCAGACAGCCGTGGTAAAGGCGCTGGTAAGCAGATTATGCAATACCTAGCTAAGCAAGCTCTCGAAAAAGACTGTGGTCGCTTTGAGTGGGTGGTACTTGATTGGAATAAACCAGCCATTGATTTTTACGACAGCATTGGTGCTAAACCACAAAACGAATGGATTATCTACCGCTTAACAGGTCAAGAGCTGATTGATTTTGCGCATCAGTAAAAGCAACTAAGTTTAGCTGTAAAATAACAAATTAAAATATAAATAAAAATCATTTGCATTTGATCTTTTCTGTGTGTAGTTTAAATACACAGGTTTTAAGTGCAGGTGATTTTATGACTCAAACAACATCCCACACAGCGCCAACATATCAACCAATTGACGATGCACTTGCCCCATGGCAAAAGGCAATTTATGAAGGTAATTTATCATTTGAATGTGGGGACTTAGTTGTTGCTCGTGACCACTATACAGTCGCTGCAAATATTGCGGAGACACTAATGGCACAGTTTACGAATATACCCTACAGCCACACAGTGGCCGATTCACTATCACATTGCTTCCCGGCGTTTGTTGTTGCAACGCATAACTTAGCAGATACGTTTAAAGTGATGGGTCAACCAGAAAAAGCATGTAATTGGTTATGCCACGCTCATCAAAAGCTTAGCTTGGTGTTATGCCATCCCAATGAAAAAATACGACATCTCGTTCTGCATCATCATCACAAAACCTATTTTGAATTGGTTAAATTTGCCCAAATGTCCGCAGATTTTCCTGAATTGATCACACGCATAAATCATGTATTAAGTGATCATCCTCACAAAACACAGTTACTTCATTAATGATAAGGAAACATGATGGCTTACACATTACCGACATTAGAGTATAGCTATGAAGCACTTGAACCACATATTGATGCGAAAACGATGGAAATTCATCATACACTCCATCATCAAACTTATATCAATAAAGCTAACGCCGCATTAGAAGGCAGCCACTATAGTGAACAGGATGCTGAAAAGTTACTTCGTACCATAGGCTCACTTCCTGAGTCATTACAAAAAGCGGTGCAAGAGCATGTGGGCGGTCACCATAATCATTCATTATTTTGGCAAGTGATGACACCAAACGGTGGCGGTCAGCCAAGTGGTGAATTAAATACAGCGATTGTTGAAGCATTCGGTAGCTTTGATAAGTTTAAAGAGCAATTTACCAATGCAGCGGTTAGTCGCTTTGGTAGTGGCTGGGCTTGGTTATGTGTTGATAAGAACAACCAGCTTGTTGTTGAAAGTAGCCTAAATCAAGATAGCCCTTTGATGCATAACCACACACCTATACTGGGCCTAGATGTATGGGAACACGCCTATTATTTGAAATATCAAAATCGTCGTCCTGAATACATCGCCGCATTTTATGAGGTTATTAATTGGCCTGAAGTTGAGCGCCATTATTTAGCAGCAACTAAATAAACGTTTATCAAATAGGTCAAGGTCCGAAACTGGCTAGTCAAAAAAAATTATTCAGTTAAGCTAAGCATATTAGCGAGTAACGAGAATAATTATGACTAGCCAACAATGGCAAACAGCGAGGCAAAGCCGTGACGCTCGTTTTGACGGCGTATTTTTTGTTGCTGTTAAAAGTACGGGCATTTATTGCAGACCTATTTGCCCCGCACCGACTGCGCAAGAAAAAAATGTTGAGTACTATCAGTACGCGCATTTAGCCGCGCAAGCTGGTTTTAGACCTTGCATACGCTGTCGTCCAGACAGTGCCCCCAATAGCCCTGCATGGTTAGGGACCAAAACCACCGCATTACGTGCTAAGCAACTCATTGATAAAGGAGAAGCCTACGATTGTGAGGTATTAGCTGATAGGCTAGGGGTGTCGAGTCGTTACTTACGTCGTTTGTTTAATCAACATTTTGGACTCTCGATCACCCAATATCGATTATTTAATCAATGCAATTTTGCCAAGCAGTTATTACAAGAAACCGATTTGTCGGTGGCAGATATCGCATTTGCATCAGGTTTTAACAGTATCCGCCGTTTTAATGATGCATTTTTGAAGCAATTAAATATTGCCCCGTCCAAGCTGCGTAAGTCAGATAAAAAGCCAAGTGCGACATTAAATTTAACACTGGCTTTTAGGCCGCCTTATAATTGGCAGGCATACCATGGCTTTTTACAGCGCCGTTTGATTAGTGGCCTTGAATGGCTTACTGCAACGAGCTATGGTCGAACCTTTAAAGACAAACATTGCCAAGGGCAATTTACCGCACATTTTGTTGAGCATAAAAATCACTTTAAAGTGGTCATTGATATTGATAACACCCGTTATTTACAGCAAGTGATCAACAATATTCGACGTGTGCTAGATTTAGATGCCGATACGCACACCATAGAGCTGCATTTAAATGCAGAGCTCAAAGGTGCAATGCCGCTAAGTGAAGGGCTGCGATTACCTGGGATTTGGTCAGAGTATGAAGCAGGTATTCGCGCCGTCCTTGGTCAGCAGGTAAGTGTAACGGCTGCTCATAACCTAGTGACGCAGCTTGTGAACGAGTTTAATCAGCACAGCGACACCTCTTATTTTCCAAGCCCCGAGTGGGTCGCTAACTCAGAGCTCGACTTTTTTAAAATGCCGCAAGCACGTAAAGATGCGCTTAGGCGTTTAAGTGATTATTGTTATCAAAACCCAGACAACCAAGAACTTGATAATTGGCTAGAACTAAAAGGTATTGGCCCATGGACAGTTAATTACGCCAAACTGCGTGGTCAAAGCCACCCTGATATTTTACTGGCTGGCGATTTAGGGGTTAAAAAAGCCCTCGCTGGAGTAAGCGAATTTGATAGCGAACGATGCGCACCTTTTCGTTCATATTTAACTTTTCAACTATGGCAGCAACTATGAGCATGCAACAAGTTATTATGCCAAGCCCCATTGGCGACATTACCATTCAAAGTACTTCAAAAGGTATTAGTTATGTAGGCTTTTACCCAGTTGAGAACATGCAAACAGATAAGGTGAATGAACATACATTGACACCGATTTTAATCTGTATTAGCGAGCTGAATGAATATTTTAACGGTGAGCGTACTGCGTTTACTGTGCCGTTAGATACCAAAGGTACAGACTTTCAAAGGCAAGTTTGGCGTGCACTAATGAACGTTGAATTTGGCGCAAGTAAGAGTTACCAAGATATTGCGCTGGCTATTAATAACCCAAAAGCAGTGCGTGCTGTTGGGGCGGCAAATGGTAAAAATCCAATCAGTATAATTGTGCCATGCCATCGAATTATTGGCGCAAATGGTAAACTAACAGGCTACGCTGGGGGACTTAGTAGAAAAGAGTGGTTGCTTAGGCACGAAGGCATTTTGTAAAAATTAAGTTTGGCTTCTACACTGGTATTAATTTACTAAATTCGTAGTTTATTATGACAGTGACGTTATTTTATATTAGGTGTGTAGTAGCCATTGCCATGTTTGCCACATTTTATTCGCAAGCCAGAAGCATACAGACTATCAATATTTGTTATGCTGATTCTGCGAAAGCGCCACTATTTTTGAACGCCCGGAATGAAATCCCCATTTTTGCGGCCCAAACCCAATTCAATATTTTAAAACACATTGACGATAACCTGGCTAAGATAAATTTTATTTTGCACAAAAAAACACGGCAAGCTTGTATCGAAGCAATAAAAACAGGCGAAATGGATGCTCATCTAAGCGCATTTAATCACGAAAAGTTAAGCTATGCGGCTTTTCCTGTTAATGGCAATAAGCAACCTATTAGCGAATTTGCACTTACACGATTTAGCCAATGTTTACTTGGTAATAGGCGCTTTCATACCAAGTGGGAGTCGCGGGAAGTGTTTCAGCGAAAAGCGTTCTCTCTTGTTGTGCCAAATGGGTTATTTATAGGTGATGCTGCAAGTGAAGAAACATTTTTTATAGAGCATTCATTTACGCAACAAGAGGCGGTGAATCGAGTTATAGCAGGAAATGCAGATGCAACGTTAGCAATATGCGAAATCGGTAATAACACAGTTGATTTGTCTGTATACCATAAACATAAATTAGCGCCTGTATTTCCGCCGCTTAATACGACAACGGCTTATTTAGCTTTTTCAAACAGCTTTTATTCAAAACATGAAAATGTGGCTAAACTAGTGTGGCAGCAGCTAGCAAAACAACCTATTTCCTCTCATTACGCTCAACTTCTTCATCTAAACGTGACCGATTAAAGCACTGCACTTTAAAACGCAAAGGAAAGGGTGATGTTACGGCGTGATTAAGGTAGCATATTGCGACTTTATTTTATGGGCAACCTCATGGCACAGCTGTACTTTTATTATTCTGCGATGAATGCAGGAAAATCGACAACACTTTTACAATCTGCATTTAACTACCGTGAACGAGGTATGGAACCCGTTATTTTAACTGCGGCAATAGATGATCGTGCAGGGGTGGGTAAAGTGTCATCGCGAATTGGTTTACAAGCTGATGCACACATTTTTGATGCTGATAAAAACGTATTTGAATTGATTAAAACGTTGCACGCGGAGCAAAAGCGTCACTGTATTTTAGTTGACGAATGTCAGTTTTTATCAAAAGAGCAAGTTATGCAACTGACTGATGTGGTTGATGAATTAGGTATACCGGTACTTTGTTATGGCTTACGTAATGACTTTAGAGGCGAGTTGTTTAGCGGCTCACAATACCTACTTGCATGGGCAGATAAACTCATTGAGCTAAAAACGGTGTGCCATTGCGGCCGTAAAGCGAACCATGTACTGCGCACAGATGAACAGGGCAATGCAATAGCTGACGGTAATCAGGTAGAAATTGGCGGCAACGACCGCTACGTATCGGTATGCCGCAAACACTATAAAGAAGCGTTAAATCTCGGCCGATAACGCCGAAATAAAGCTATCTATATCCTGCTTAGTGACACCTAAATGGGTTACTAAGCGCAGTGGTTTACCTGCTGAAAATAGTATGCTTTGCTTTTTTAGGGCTTTTACTACAGCGTTTAAATCGATACTTTCATCAACATTTGCGTAAACAATGTTGGTGTCGATTTGAAACGATGATGTGTCAAAACCCGCTAACGAATTTAACTTCTGTGCTAAATAAGCGGCGTTATCGTGGTCATCAGCAAGTCGTGCTACGTGATGCTCAAGTGCATACTGCCCTGCGGCAGCAAGCATACCCGCTTGGCGCATACCACCACCGAGCACTTTACGCCAGCGGCGTGCTTTATCTATTAATGCTCTGTTACCTAACAAAAGTGAGCCTACAGGGGCTCCAAGCCCTTTTGATAAGCAAATAGACACCGAATCAAAATACTGGGTGATTTCTCTAATATCAACCCCTAACTTAACCGCAGCGTTATACACACGGGCACCGTCTAAGTGCAGAGCAAGATTATGTTTATTTACACATTCTCTTGCTTGTTTAAGGTAGCTAAGCGGGAGTACTTTGCCGCCAATGGTGTTTTCTAAGCTCAGTAGTTTGGTTTTTGCAAAGTGAAAATCATCAGCTTTAATTGCAGCCACTACTTTGTCTAAATCTATGGTGCCATCAGTATTATTTTCGATAGGTTGTGGCTGAATAGAGCCTAAAACAGCAGCACCGCCACCTTCGAATTTGTAATTATGTGCTTGTTGACCGCAAATGTATTCGTCACCACGTTCACAATGCGCCATCAGTGCCAGTAAATTTGCTTGTGTACCTGAGCTACAATAAAGGGCGCTTTCAAAACCATGGCGCTCAGCAGCATATTGTTCAAGCTGATTAACGCTTGGGTCGTCGCCGTAAACATCATCACCGACAGCTGCGTCATTCATAACTGCGCGCATCTGTGCTGTTGGTTTAGTTACTGTGTCTGAACGAAAGTCGATCATCTTATTATCCTTATACTAGTTCGTTGAGAATGGCTTGGCGGTCGTTTTTATCAAAGTAACTCCAAGCGATGAAGCGACTTATTTTTTGGCCTTGTGCCATTTTTATAACTTTTACATCTTTCACATCAAGTGTACTAAGCAATTTTTTTAAAGCTGGCAAGGTGTCAGACTTAGAAACCAGTGACGTAAACCAAATACATTGCGCAGCAAACTCTTGGCTTTCAATGATCATTTTACTGATAAATTCGCGCTCACCACCTTCGCACCAGAGCTCATTTTGTCGGCCACCAAAATTAAGCACTTTTTGCGGGGCTTTGTTTAAGTTTTTCCACTTACGGTCAGTACCTTGTTTGGCCTGTTGTTCACTGGCATGAAACGGTGGGTTACATAAAGTAAGGTGAAACACATCTTTATGAGAAATAATCCCTGTAAACATTTTATTGGTATTGCTTTGCTGCTTTATAGTAATTTTAAGTCGATTAAATTGCACAATTTGCTTTGCAATTTTAACGGATAAGGCATCGATATCTGAACCTGTA
This sequence comes from Pseudoalteromonas sp. 68 DY56-GL68, assembly GCF_041414825.1. Classification (NCBI taxonomy): domain Bacteria; kingdom Pseudomonadati; phylum Pseudomonadota; class Gammaproteobacteria; order Alteromonadales; family Pseudoalteromonadaceae; genus Pseudoalteromonas; species Pseudoalteromonas sp. 68 DY56-GL68. The sequence continues at coordinate 455,122 of NZ_JAOCZL010000006.1, read as the reverse complement.
AAGTGCCAGCCATATTCGTGATTACCAGTAAGTGGATAAATCACATTTGCACCTGTGCCTACATCAAGCACTTTTACTTGTTTACCTGTTGGTATGTGCCCTTGGTTATCTTTTGCTAGTAAATCAGCTAAGTGATGAATGTAATCAACACGCCCAGGTACCGGCGGGCAAAGGTAGGTGTCGGGCAAATCCCAAAAATCGATTTTGTAATGACTTTTTAATAACGCTTGGTTGAGCGTTTTGACCGCTAATGCATTGGTGAAATCTATCGTATCAGTGCCCGTTGGCGTTTGCTTTATAAAGGCTGCTAGGGCAGGGGTATCTTTGCATAGCAAAGTAAAGTCGTAGCCATTTAAGTGGCGATTTCGCGGATGCATTAAGAAAAACCTATGTATATAGCCATATTAAAAGCAGATTGTAACAAATTAATCTTGGCTCTGGCGCAGTTACGGTGGATATTTTTATAACTAGCAAAAGGCAAACTGTATCTATTGCTAATTTCTTAACTTAGATATAGAAGGCTATTCGTTAACTTATCGTGTCCTAAATACGTTAAAGTTAAATACACTTAAGGTTTGCTTCGAGTGTGAAGCAAATTAGAGTAAATTTATATAACGAATTTTTACTCGGCTCTCTTTGATGATTAGTTTGGTTTCTACCAGAATATTCTTGTTGCATTTCAGTTAATAAAAGATTAAGTTCGTGAGTTGTTTAGTTTAAAATTAATTGGAATGGTGTTTAGAGACTTAATAGTGAAATTTCTATACGCACTTCTAATCATTAAGCTGTTAGTATTCTCAAGGAGAGTTCGAGTTATGATGGAAGTCTTGGGTTTAGTTATCGGGGTAATCGGTACTGCAATAGCCATATATCAAGCTGCAATTATAAATGAATCAAAAAAACGTAAGAATGAGCTCCAGTACCTTTTCGCTGGCATCAACGCTGCCGCTACTCAGAAGCAGCAAGCTTGGCAAAACCAAATTTCATTAATGCCAAAGCCAAATACTCAAGAAGAGTTGAAGTTAGCTCAGTTATGTGTAAGGGCGAGAGATGATGCTGCAGAAATTGCTAACTTAACTAGTGCGCTTGAAGGAACGATAGATCCAGATAATAGTGCAATTGTGAATATGATGGACAAATACAAATTAATTGTTGAGAAGACAAAAAGGAACGCACCTCCAACAGAGTTTGATCAGGCACCATCGAATACTAACAAGCAAAATCAACCAGACGCTGAACAGCGTGCAGCTGTTTAGGGCGTTAACTTTCATTTTTAATTGGAGGGTAGTGTCTACTACTATTATTACTATATGTATGAGCGAGAGCAGTACTCACTAAAGATGTCATTTCAAGATCTTGAAGATATAACACTTTCAGATTTTGCTGATTTATTTAGTGCCTTAGATTCATCTAGCAAGTTTATAAATGAGTTAGATAATGATGCTGAGGATCTAATTGTTAAAAAGCTTAGTTTAAATTCACCATTTTCATTGGAATTGATTGCAGCGGGTTTTGGAACAGTATATATACTCGTTCAAATATTCGATAAGGTTAATTCATGGAGAAAAACACCTCACGAAATTAATAAGCTAAAGCTTGAAAATGAAAAGCTTCAGCTGGAGATGTCAAAAATTAGAAATGATAACATGGAGTTAAATAAAGTTTTGACAGAACTTAATAATATTAGATTTAAACTAGATAAACTTCAAATCGAAAAGATAGATAAGAAAAGCTAATAATCAACGGCAGCGGTCTGTAAAAGTGTTATTCAAATTGCTACGCAATTATCTACCACTTTTGCAAGTCGCTGTGCTGAGTGCTTCCACCCTCCTGTTTTGGCATTAACATAAATAACTCACTGAATTTGTTTATGTCACAGGCAGTGATAAGCAAATTGCTTGCGCTAGTATAATTAAGCTCAATAGGATATTCTCATCGGCAATTTTTATTAAGATGTATTTTATTATAAAAGGATTTTTATGTTTCAGAGCATCTCTGCGCTATCTGGTTTACTGGCTACGATTTGGATTTCTGTCGGGGTTTTCGTAACGGCTAAGTTTTACCCGAATTACGATCATAAAAACCAATTTTGCAGTGAATTAGGCGCTGCGGGTAGCCCCACTGAAAAGTTATCACCTATTATCAATAATTATCCCCTCGGTTTTATCTTTTGTTTATTTGGTTGGCATTTAATACAGCTTAATAATGCGAACATAGCTCTTGTCGTTACAGGTATTCTTATAATGCTCCATGGAATAGGAACATGGGTTGCGGGTTACTTCCCAATGGATAAAGACCCTTATACCCAGTCACCAACGTTGAGTTGTAAAATACACTCATGGGCGGGTGTTATCATGCTTTTATCTCTTTTACTTGCCCCAATAATAGTCGCATTCAGCCCTCCCTCTACTTATATTTCTTTTGAGTTCAGAGTGCTTTCAATCATTGTAGTTTTGTTAGCTATTTTTTATATAGTAAAAATGGCTAAAGGTTTGAAAAATAGAAAATTAACTGGCTTTTACCAGCGTCTATCGTACTGGATAAAGTTGATCTGGCTAAGTGTTTTATCTTTGTTATTAATATAAGGTTAGTTACATAGTTAAAGTCTGCTGATAGCACTAAAAATACAAACAATAGATTGACAGGAAATTTATGAGAGAAGAATTGAGAGCCAAAATACTGGAAGTTTGCGATAAGAAAATGAAGAGCAAGGGAGAGAATGTTGGTCTGTCATTTTACGCCTTTTTTAAAAATAAAAATGATTGCCCTGAATTGCTAATGGAAGCGGCTACATGGTGGATCCAAACTCATAAGTTGGATCACTTTGTTAAAGCAAAAACGATCAAAGAGATGGTAGAAAGTAATTTATAACAAGCTCTCTTAAACGCCACTAACATGTCGTTTCTGGAACTGAGCTGTTATGAAGAGCGAATCACAGAACTTTTCTTTAGTATTTTCGGCTAGTTGTATCGATTAGTTATCCCGTAAGGTACTTTTTGCTGTGCTATTAACAGACGGTGTTCAAAAAATAGTACTTAGGCAAAGGTAACTACAAATTTATTTAGGCATAGCCATTCAAAGAACCTTTTTGGTTGTTCATTTAGCAAGAGTCACTCATCACATCATGCTTGCTTTGCTTAATAGACTGGCGTAACTTAACACTGGTACGATGAGTCTATAAGAATAAAAAGGTCAAACGTGACGATTAAACAAGAATCAGTATTTATAAAGCTCGCCGAAAGCCAAACATTACACTTACGCCGTATTAGTAGAACAGATGCCAAAGGACCTGCAGTGTTTTTTATGCATGGTGCTGTAGAAAATGGCAAAATCTTTTACACCCACAGTAATAAAGGCTTGGCCCCTTTTTTAGCTGAGCAGGGTTATGTTTGCTATGTAGCTGATTTACGTGGTCGTGGAGAGAGTAAGCCTGCCATATCAAAGCATGCAAAGTATGGCCAAACTGAGGCTATTTTAGAAGATATTCCCGCATTTTTAGAAAAGATTAAACAGCTTGAAGGTGAGCCTGCTCGTTATTGGGTGGCACACTCTTGGGGTGGGGTGTTAATGAACAGTGTATTTGCGCGTTTTCCTGAGCTGATTGACGATGTAAAAGCGTGTGCTTATTTTGGCTCTAAGCGGTCTTTGTATAACCACCATCCGAGTAAGTATATTCAAGGTAATTTAATTTGGTATGGACTGGCACCATTAGTTGCACGCAAGCATGGCTTTGTTCCTGCTAAAAAACTTAAGTGGGGCAGTGATGATGAAACCCGTAAATCCCATTATCAAAGTATGCAATGGGCTAAGCGCAAACCTTGGGTCGATACTGATGATGGTTTTGATTACGCTAAAGCATTAGCCGATAAAGCGTTACCACCTATCATGCATGTTGCGGGGATTAAAGACAAAGCACTGTGCCAGCCCATTGATATCGAAAAGTTTATGGCTGAGTCAGGTATAGGTAAACAAACTATGACTATTTATGGGCGAAAATATGGTCATAAAGTCGATTATGACCACATTAACATGCTTACTCACCCACAGGCTCGTCAGGACCAGTTTGTTGATCTTCTGAACTGGTTTGAGGGCCACTCATAAGCTTTTGCATTGCTACTTCGTAGCGTTTGTATTTTTCTGTTGCCTTTGTTGAAAGCGGTTGCCTGACAGCCGCTTTACTGAGTGTCGCTACAGGCTTATTCGATTTATAAAAATCTAAAAAGTGGTCACTGTATTTAATAGTCAAAAACTCGCTTAAAGATTGCAATGTTTGTTTTGGCTCTGTAACAAGTTGTTCATAGTTAAGATCAAAAATCGCTTCTGGCATAATGTGCTGCCAATGTGCCATAAGCTCAGTGTATAAATCAAAGTACTGTTTGAACTCAGTGAGAGAGCAAAAGTAGGGTTCGTTTTCAGCAAAATAATTGCTAAAGACTGACCATGCAATCGCATTGTAGTCGCGCTGCATATTAATAAACTTGGCATTTGGAAATAACAAATAGATTAAGCCAAGAGATTGATAGTTAGCGGGTAGTTTGTTGATCATAAATGGGCGCACTTGGGGCGCTTGTCTTATTCGTTCAATGTAGATGTTACGGGCATGATTGATCAGCCCTTGATCAAGCTTCGCCAAGCAAGCAGGGTAAGGGGTCTGCGTTTGTTGTTCAATATACGCGACTACTTCATTACTAATGCTTGCATCTTCGCCTAAGCTTGAAAAGCTATCATGGCTTATTAACATTTGCTCAAGCAAAGTTGAGCCACTTCTGGGCATACCAATAATAAACACTGGCGTAATAGTGCCACTAAAAAAGCGATCGCGAGAATTGATTAAAGCCTGGCTATTATGTTGAATAATATCGTGGTAAAACGGCGTAAGCGCTGCGGTTTTAAATGTTGTTAACTTAGACTGTAGTTTGTTGGCAAGTGTAAAGTAATTAAATGCTTGGTCTGTGTCATCTAAAATATCGTAGCTTTTACCTAGCGCATAATAACAAACCATTTTTAAGCGTAAATTATTCGTGAGTGTGAGAAACTGATGCAGTTCTTGTATGTAGTTTTGCTCATGATTAAACCGAGCAAACTGCACAAGTTCAAATAAAATATAGGCTTTTACAGGGTAGTCACCCATAGTCAAAGCATGTTGCAATGTGCTGTACGCTTTATCTAGCTCGCCATAAGTTAAGTAGTGTTGAGCAAGGTAGTAATGAGGCTCAGGATTGTGACTGGCGATGGACTTTGCATACTCCAGTACAGTTAAAGCATCGTTTGGAGAGTGAACACCATTAAACGCATCTGCAAGTGCATGCAAAGGCTCAAGCATATATGGAAGCCGCTCACAAGCGCGTTGTAATAAGTAAACAGCGGCGTCATATCGCTCTAAGCGTAGTGCAATTCTACCTAAACCAAATAGGGCTTCACCACTTTCAGGATTGGCATCTAACAACGCTTTGAAGTGAAATTCAGCTTCTTTTAATTTGTTTTCTGCAAGGAGTTGATTGGCTTTATTTAGCAACATGACATTACGATGAAATTATTATTTTTATTCACTATAAAACGAAAAAGGCGAAATGTCTTTCGCCTTTTTATTTAGCATGGTTAGTTCCTAAGCTCGCTTAGAACGTATAGGTTGCTTTTACGTAGTAGAAACCGCCGTTAATACCAAATGGAGATGTTTCGTAGTACTTACCACCCCAGTTGCTATTTGGAATGCCTGTGTTATCAAAGAAATCGAGTTTTTCAGCTTCTTGGTCAAACAGGTTTTGTGCACCCACAGAGAAACTGATTTCTTCAGTTAAGAAGTACGTTACTTCTGCATCAATGGTTACAGCTGCATCAGCTGTTTTAGCTGTTGCGTCGTAATCTACGTGCACACCTTGGTATTCACCGAAATAGTTCACACGTGTAAATGCAGAGAAATCTTCCCACTGTTGCGCCCAGCTAAGTGTTGCGCGGTGATTTGGTAAATCATTTTCAAGGCGGCTTACTTTAAATTCGCCTGTGATTGGGCTTGATTTAGTTACTTCAGTATCATTCCAGTTATAGGCTAAGCTGAATGTAGAGCTACCACCTAACAATTCAGTTGCATAGTTAGCCACTAAGTCAACACCTTGCGTTGTGGTATCAAAGTCATTGGTAAAGAAACTAACTTGAGCAAGATTTTGTACGTTAGGTACGCCTGCTGCCTCTAGTGTGTCTTTATCCGCTTGGCTTAGCTCAATTTTGTCTGATTGACTGATACGGTCATCAACTTGAATGTTGTAATAATCAACCGTTAAGAATAAGTCACCTAATGTCCAAACTGCACCAAATGTGTAGCTTTGCGATTCTTCTGGCTCAAGCTCTGTACCACCTAATTGCACTGCAATTGGGTTTGTTGGTGGTAATAGGGCAGAATCCACTAACACACCACTGCTTAGGTTTGTTTGCACGTTACTAACGTTAGCCTGACCAACGGTTGGAGCACGGAAACCTGTACTTAATGAACCACGAATATTTAAGTCTTCAGTTAAGTGGTATTGCGCTGTTAGTTTGTAGTTAGTGGTTGACCCAAAGGTGTCATAATCTTCGTAACGAAGTGCTAAACCCATTAAAAAGTCTTCGGTAAATGGTGCTTCAATATCGACGTAAGCTGCGTAGTTACGACGGGTGTATTCACCAGCATCAGATGGTTTGAAACCTGGGAAACCATTTGAGCCAATACCAAAACCTTGCTCTGTTAAAGGACCCGCAGTAAAAGAAGCCACATCACCTGAAACAACAGTGAATGTTTCTTCATGCCACTCTAAACCACCGGCAATGTTTACGTCGTAAGCTAAACCAAAGTCAAAGCCTTTTGATAAATCAGCGTTAAAGTTCTTTTCTAACTGTGTGTATTTACCAGGGCTAAAGTCACGCGGGCTTTCAGGGCCAAGCGAAGCATTGATTGTATCGTAAATGAAATAGCGAGATTCATTAAAACCAACAGAACCACTTAAGTCGTAGTATGCGCCTTCTAAAAAGCCGCTAGTTACTTCGCCTTTAGTACCAATTGTTAGTGCAGTATCTGTAATGTTACCGCCAAAGTTAGGTGTAAAACCGCCTGGTAGAATTTCATTAAATGCAAAGCAGTCAGGGTTGTTAGCAACACCGTTAATGTAATCTGGGTTATCTAACACGTTGTCATCAATCATGATATCAGTCGGACAGTTGCCGCTCATGTCGCCAGTTAAATCACCAACAAGTAGCGTTTCGCCGCCGTCATTTGAGTACACACCTGGGCGAGTATGTGGGTTACGATAGTAGAAACCACCGCGCACATCACGCTCAGAGTAGTTACCAAACATGTAAAATTGCGATGTATTACTTAAATCGAGACCGATATTACCGAAAATTGAAATATCGTCATCAACTTCTGGTGCCCCCCAAACTTGCGCTAGAGGAGAGACATCAGGAACACCTGCATCAGCAAGTGCAGCTGCATCAGGACGCTGAACTGAGCGACTTGTTGCGTCAGCCGTTTTGTATTGGAAGCTTAAGTTTGCAAAGCCATCATCAGTGAAAGGAAGACCTACGTTACCAGAGATTTGCGTGGTATCGCCATCACCTTCATAGTATTCACCTTTACGGATCTCAAAAGAGCCGCCTTCAGAGGCATCTTTTAATACAAAGTTCATTACACCCGCGATAGCATCAGAACCATACTGTGCAGCAGCACCATCACGAAGTACTTCAACTTGTTTTAGAGCAATACTAGGAATTACTGAAATATCAGCACCCTGAGCACCGTCATTAATACCACCGCCTAAAAATGCAATAACAGAAGCACGGTGGCGACGTTTGCCGTTTACTAATACTAATGTACTGTCAGACGGTAAGCCACGTAAGTTGGCAGGGCGAACAAGTGACGCAGCGTCACTGATTGGGTTTTGATGCACGTTAAAAGACGGAACTGAGCCTTTTAATAGCTCAAGCATGTCTGTGTTACCTGCTTTCGTTAATTCTTCACCACCGATAATATCAATAGGTACCGGTGAATCACCAATTGAGCGTGGTGCTGAACGTGTTCCCACAACAGCTATTTTTTCAACATTTTTATTAACTTTTGTTTCTTCAGCTGTCTGCTCTGCCGCAACGACTGAACCTGATACAAATAGACCAGCCGTTGTGGTTGCTAATGCAAACTTAATTGCGTGATGTAGCGCACTATTTTTTAATTTCATTCTGACTTCCCCAGTTAGAATAGTTATGATTATGCCACCAAATAGGTATTTAAACTTGGTGTAGACAACTTATACCGACTGTAAATTTATTTTGCAAATTGTTAATGGTGTGTTGTTTTTGGTTCGGAGGAGTCTAATTTATTGTGATTATCTTTATTATGTGCATGAAAGATAAGAAGATAAATTATTCTTAAATTGATTGAAAATAGTCAGGATTTATCGGTTTGTTAGAAAAAAAATTTAATTATTGATTGTTTGTATGATTTTTGAGCTGAAAACAGGTTGGAACGATTTACTTATTTTGTTGTGTTTTATTACTTAATTGCCATTGCTTTAATTTTTCACGGTATTCATCCCAAACACAAGGACAGCAACTACCTACACCACAGCACTCATCTGGGGCTGGCTTTTGTGGTTTATTATCGCTGTGCTGGTTAGTTTCGTACATGTGAAATTTAAAATAGTAATAAAAGGATGTGCAGGGTAATGTAAAAATTAATATAAGTAAATTATGCTTTGTGAAGTCCCCTTGCTGTGTGAGAATAGCAACATGCGATTATATAAAGTCATTCATAGAGCCCCGTTTAGGGTGGCTAAAATTACAAAAAGACGTCAGCAATTACGTTTCAAGCGCGCTATGGTGGCACTAAAAATTGCACTTGCCCAAGAAAAGCAAGAAACCAAAGAAATGTTGCATATCTACAAGCGTTACACCCAAGGCAATGCCAGCAAAGAAGAATTACACACTGCTAATGAACAATTCTTAGATATTTTAAAAGGCTTGGGTCTTGGCGTCTTTGCTGTTTTACCCTTTGCACCAATAACGATCCCCTTAGTTGTAAAGTTAGGTCATTGGGTTGGTGTAGATGTTTTACCTAGCTCTTTTAATATCAACAAGTCAATTAAAGAGATCGATCAGCAAGTAGCCAAAGAAGAGGCCGAAGAGAAAAATCAAAAATAATTTTTATTTCTTTGATTTAGCCAAATAGCTTGAATGCTATACCTTTTGTTGCTTGTTATTGGTATGCTTAATTATCTTTTCTTCATTTAGAGTCGTTTAATGAGTTCATTAATTCGTCATTCTTCATCGGGTATTCCTTTATCTTTCGTTGAAAAAGCGCAACTTTCAGATTGGCTTGAATCACAATCTAAGGCACTGCAAAATTGGCTTGCTAATTGTGATTTTAAGAATAAAGGTTTGGCTTTGGTTGCCGACAGTGAATCCGGTGAGCTTACTCACGTTTATTGTTTAGTGGCAGATCTTCAAGATTTTTGGTTAGCCGGTGAGCTATCGACAAAACTGCCTGCTGGTTGTTACCAAATACAAGGTGAAGAAAAGTTCATAGAACAGGTTGCGCTTGGTTTTATGCTAGGCGGCTATGAATTTAGCGAATACAAAGAGAAGCCTTCACCGCGCGCGCAATTAGCAATTACAAATAAAAGCCTTGTTGAGCGTTTAACACAACAAGCAAATGCAATTAATCTTGTTCGTGATTTAGTAAACACGCCCGCTGCAGATATGATGCCTCAGCATCTATCTCAGGTTATGGCAGACCTAGCCGACACCTACGATGGTGATTTCAGTGAATGGGTTGGGGATGAGCTTTTAGAACAAAACTACCCAACTATTCATATGGTGGGTCGTGCGAGTGAAAATAAACCTCGCTTGCTAGATTTACGTTGGGGAGCACAAGATGCACCTCAAATAACGCTAGTAGGTAAGGGGGTTTGTTTTGACTCAGGTGGTTTAGATTTAAAACCAAGTTCGGGCATGCGCAACATGAAAAAAGACATGGGTGGTGCTGCACACGTGATTGGTCTTGCACAGTTAATCATGGCTGCCAACCTGCCTATTCGTTTACGTGTTTTAGTACCTGCGGTTGAAAATGCCGTATCACGTAATGCATTTAGACCAGGCGATGTGATCAAAACACGTAAAGGGATCACGGTTGAAATTGACAACACTGACGCTGAAGGTCGTTTGGTCTTATGTGATGCTTTAGCTGAAGCGCAAAATGATAATCCAGAACTTATTATCGACTTTGCAACGTTAACAGGCGCATGTCGTATTGCCCTTGGTACTGAGTTACCTGGTTTTTTTGCGAATAACCGTGATGTTGCCAATAAATTATTAGATGCCGGCGAAAGCTGTCATGACCCAATTTGGCAACTTCCGCTGTTTGATCAATACAAAGCACTATTAAAAAGCGATGTGGCAGATATTGCCAATTGTGCGTCAACTCCATTCGGCGGTGCAATTACCGCAGCGCTTTATTTGAAGGAGTTTATTGAACCGAGCACGCCTTGGGTTCACTTTGATGTAATGGCTTGGAACTTACGTGCATTACCTGGACGCCCTGTTGGCGGTGAAGCACTGGGTATTCGAGCGGTGTTTAATTACCTACAAGAGCGCTTTCAATAAAATTAAAGTTGGTATAGCTCTAATGGCAAATCATCGGGATCGGCAAAAAACGTAAACTGCTTCCCGGTGATTTCATCCACTCTTATTTCTTCAACTACAATTCCATGCTGTTCTAAATATGTTTTCGCTTTAGCAATATCAGCAACTTTAAACGCTAAATGGCGTAATCCCTGAGCCTCTGGATAGCTTGGCCTTTGTGGTGCATCAGGAAAAGAAAATAATTCAATCTGACTGCCATCAGGAAGTGCTAGATCTAGCTTATAAGAATCACGTGCACTGCGATACTGCTCATGAATGACAGGCAGTTTTAAAATTTCTGTATAAAAATGCTTTGAGTGAGCGTAATTACTACAAATGATAGCTGCATGATGAATGCCTAACAATTCCATTGAAACCCTCACAAAAAAGCGCGACTATTGCCGCGCTTATATCTAATTTAATTTGAATTATTCAGTGCCTTTACATGCAGCTACCGCAGGAGCCACTAACTCTAGCCCTGTTTTATCGCAAGGTGGTAAAGCTGCGTCAGACTTCGCTATTGGCGTTACGCGCTCCCCCCATTTTATGTAGCTTGCAGCCCACGTTAAACCAGCACCAAAGGCAGCTGACATTATATTTGAATGCGGCTTAATTAAGCCTTGTTCTACGGCCTCACAAAGTGCGATGGCAATTGTTGCTGCGGATGTATTGCCGTAATCCGCTATGTTAACCATAACTTTTTCGTCAGCTACTTTTAGGCGCTGTTGAATTGCTTGGATAATGCGTAAGTTAGCTTGATGAGGCACTAATACATCAATATCATCAAGTTGTAACTGTGCTTGGTTTAAAACATCATCACAGGCTTCACTCATGCCTTTTACTGCACGTTTGAAAATTTCACGGCCTTCGAATAATAAATTAGACGGGCCAATTGGTTGGTACTTGTTAAGATCGCTACCAAAGTTTTCGATGTGAAGAATATCTCTGTCTTCGCTATCACAACCCGTTTTGGTTGCAAGCAAACCAGACGGTGTATCTGACGCTTCTAACACAACTGCACCAGCACCATCACCAAATAATACCGCACTGTCACGGCGAGCCCAGTTTACATACCAAGTCATACGCTCAGCAGCAATAACGACAGCTTTTTTGATCATGCCTGCACGAATTTGTGCGGTTGCAGCTTGTAATGCATATAAAAAGCCTGAACATGCAGCGTTGGTATCCATCGCGGCGGCGCCTACCGCACCAATATTTTTTTGAACCAAAGACGCTGTGTTAGCAACCATCGTTGAAGGGGTACATGTAGCTAATAACACCAAATCAATGTCTTTAGCGTCAACACCAGCACAGGCAAGGGCTTGCTTTGCGGCAACAGTGGCTAAATCGGCAGTAGAAACATGACTGACACGACGAGATTTAATGCCTGTACGTGTTGTGATCCATTCATCATTGGTATCAACAATATTGCTAATTTCATCATTGCTGATGCTTGCTGGTGGTATACATTTACCCCAGCCAGTAATTTGGGCATAAGACATAATGTGTTCTCTTTATGTGGTCAGACGACTTTAATTTTTTCGAAGTTATATCAAAATTCACATCCTAAGACTAGCGTAACGCAGTTTCACATCGTAAATAATGGCATTTACTCGGTATTTAAGTTAAACCTAGTATAAAAAAGAGGCGATCATGAAAAAAATAAATCTAAAAATAAGCACATTATCGGTACTGTCTTTATTATCCGCATTTTCTGTTAACGCACAAACGACGATTATTTACGCTGGAAAAATGCTCGCAGGCACTGAGCAAGATGTAAAAGAGAAGCAAACACTTGTTATTGAAGACAACAAAATTGCTGCGATAAAATCAGGCTACTTAACTAAAGAGCAGTTAAATCTCAGTGATGCTGATGTTATTGATTTAAAAAATCAGATGGTATTGCCAGGTCTTATTGACATGCACGTACATGTTACGTTTGAGCGCGATGCAAAACGTAACCCACATAAATGGACCACCGAATACGAAGCAGATAATGCACTACGTTCTTTAAAGTATTTACAGCGCACCGTGAATGCTGGTTTTACCTCTGTGCGTGACCTTGGTAGTAGCTATCAAGTTATTTTTCCATTGAAGCGAGCTATAGAACGTGGCGATATCGTGGGCCCGCGTATTTTTGCTGCAGGAGATATGATCACTCCAACGGGTGGTCATGCTGATATGCATGGCTATCGTCGAGACATCAGTGAAGCTGTAGGTGCGGGGTTAGGGGTCTGTAATGGGGCTGACGATTGCACTAGAGCAGTTCGTGATGTGATAAAAAGTGGCGCTGATGTGATCAAAATCACAGCAACTGGCGGGGTTTTGAGTAATACTGCCGCAGGTGTTAATCAACAATTTACCGATGAAGAGCTCTCTGCGATCGTTAATACAGCGCATCATTTGGGGCGAAAAGTAACGGCTCACGCACACGGTACACAAGGAATAAAAGCCGCATTAAAGGCGGGGGTTGATTCAATTGAACATGGCTCGTTTTTAGATAAAGAAACGATAAAGCTATTTAAACAGCATGACGCGTATTTGGTGCCAACCTTGTTAGCAGGTGCTACTGTTAAAAAAGAGGTTTTAAGTAATCCAAACATGCCTAAGGCCATCGCAGATAAAGTTGAGTTTGTGGCTCCAAAAATGCAAGCCTCATTTAAACTAGCGCTAAAAAATAACGTTAAAATTGCATTTGGTACTGATTCAGGCGTCTCAAAGCATGGTGATAACGCCGATGAATTTGCACTCCTTGTAAAGTATGGTATGACACCTACGCAGGCTATAAAATCAGCGACTGTTGAGGCGGCAAAGTTGTTAGGGCAAAGCGAGAAACTGGGTGACTTGAGTGTTGGTAAGCAAGCGGATATCATCAGTGTTAACACACACGTTCTTAATGATATAAGTCAGCTAAACAGCGTCAACTTTGTTATGCAGGGCGGTAAAGTGCTCAAACAGTAAGGGTAAAGATGAGCGGAAAAATTAAAGCGACGTTATTTAATCATTTGATTGATGCGGAAAGACAATTGCTAGAGCCTGAGGTGAGACAATCAACTGAGGCTCTTGATGCTTTGCTCGATGATGATTTTATTGAGATTGCTGCAGACGGCACGTCATTTAATAAATTCCAAGTGTTAACCCGTCTACCTACAGAAGTTGTTCCACAGTTTTATAATCAACACTTTAAAGGCCGTATGCTGAGTGATGATATTGCGCAATTAAGCTATCAAGCTGCGTTTAGGCGCTCTGCGCGTGCAGAATTTAATTATTCTGTGCGTATGTCGCTTTGGCGTTTTAATGGCAAGCAATGGCAAATGGTCTTTCATCAAGGCACCCCCTGTGCTGTGTTTACTATTTCTATGGACGATGATTAAGTCGTAAAGAGTCCGCTATGCAAACCGATCCGGCTATAAGTCGTTTATTAGTACTTCGTAGTGCCGCCATTGCAGTGCAATTTATTGCTGTGATTGCGGTTTATTTTCTATTTGAATATCAGATTGCTTTACTGCCTCTACTCACTGTTATTTGTGTTGAAGCCGTTTTTCAACTGTTGAGTATTTTTGCTTATCGAAAAGTAACAAAAGCCAAGCCAACGGCTGTTTTAATGCAACTTACCGCTGATCTCCTGTTTTTAACTATTTTACTCTCGTTAAGTGGCGGTGCAACGAATGCATTTGTCTCGCTATTGTTGTTGCCAATAATGATAGCCGCGGTTTCTGTGAGTGCTAAGGGGCTTGCCTATATCGCAGTGTTAGCAATAGCTGCCTACAGTTTTTTACTGATAAAAATGCCTGAACACACCATGCACCAAATGCAGATGACGCATCATTTTATCGGTATGTGGATAAACTTTGTTATTAGTGCCATTGTTATCGCGTTTGTCATTGGCACATTAAATAGCACGTTAAGATCAAGAGAAGCCACTATTGCTCGAACCCGCGAGCAGCAGTTAAGACATGAGCAACTATTGACACTCGATGGTGCCGCAGCCCAAGTGACGCATCAATTAGCAACCCCTATTGCCAACTTACAGTTGTTATTCGAAGAGCTGCAAGAGCAACAGTCTGATGATCCTATTGTACGAGAAATGGCTAAGCCATTAGCACAATGTAAAGAACAACTTGAGCATTTCAGAGCACTTTCAAATGCCTTAAGAACCGGCGAAACTCAGCAGGTGATTAGCGCCAAAACATTACAAAACACCATTCAAGATGCTATGACACTGCATTTTCCTGAGCAACGCTTACATTGGCTAAATGATGCGCCCAGGTGCTCTATATTAAGTGATGCCATGCTGTTGCCTGCCATTTTAAATTTATTGCAAAATGCAGTCTCGGCGAATAATAATAACCAGCAAAATACTATTGAAGCCGATTGGCAAAGCGATAAGCAACAACTTTCATTGTCTTTACGTGATTTTGGTCAAGGCTTTAGTGAGCAGCAAATGGCATCATTAGGTGGTCAGCTAATGCCAAGTAGCGCAGGTATGGGTATGGCAGTCATGCTATCTAATGCGACCTTAGAGCGCTTAAATGGCTCATTAACACTATGTAATCACCCTAAGCAAGGTGCCATTGCGATGGTTAGTTTAAAAATTGTATGAAACTTTTAATTATCGAAGATGATGTAAACCTTGCTAATACATTGGCAAGGCGTTTTGCAAAACAGGGTTTTGAATGTGAACTTGCTCATAGCAGTGAACATGCATTAGAAAAAGTAGCTGCTTTTAAGGCAAGCCACTTTTTGGTGGATTTAAAACTTGGCGATGATAATGGTCTTACATTAATTAAACCAATCAGAACACAATTTCCAACGGCTCGAATAGTGTTATTAACAGGGTTTGCTAGTATTGCCAGCGCTGTCGAAGCTATTCGTTTAGGTGCAGACGACTACCTACCAAAACCTGTCGATTTTAATTCATTATTAAAAACAATGTTAGGTGACACTGAGATAAGTTCATCACTGAGTGACACTCAGCCGAGTCAGGTTATGTCGCCCGAACGCCTTGAATGGGAGCATATTCAGCATGTGCTACACAGGAACGAGGGGAATATTTCCCAAACAGCTAGGCAATTAAATATGCATAGGCGTACGTTACAGCGAAAATTACAAAAAAAGCCTGTTCAGCAGTAACTCCAAACTGCTCACCTTCCATTTGTCCCATTTTATTTGCTGCTTTGGGGATCCTTAACTACATTCAGAAATAATCACTAGCTGTATGAGTCTTGGTGTATGGATTTTTCAGAGCTTAATTTTTTGGCTATCTTATTTGCTGCACTTGCTTCCTTTTTACTGGGCGCTGTTTGGTATTCTCCATGGTTATTTAAACGTATTTGGATGGAAAGTTGTGGCTTAACCGAGCTGGATTTACAGCAAATTAATCCATTTCGTGTGTTTGGCGGCAGTTTTATTCTATGTTGCGTCATTTCTTTTACCTTAGCTTTGTTTATTGGAAAGCAAATAAGTGTTGGTTTGTCTGTTGGAACAGGTTTTATGGTAGGGCTATGCTGGGTGAGTAGTTCACTTGGCTTGTGCTACATCTTTGAGCAACGGCCATTAAAATTGTTTTTAGTTAACGCTGGTTATTCAATTCTACAATTTTCAGTTATTGGTTTGGTTTTGGGCGTATGGCCTTAGCCATGTTAGCATAGCTCGTCAAATTCAAGTGATGAGAGGTTCATGGCTAAACCCAATAAAAAAGGGCCGATAAAAACGGTCGATATTTTCTGCAGTCAATGTAAAACACAGTTATTCAAATATCGAAAAGGTGGCAAAGGCGCGCTGGTTAAATGTTTTATCGAGCGCATAAGTCAAGACTTTACTTCTAAACAGGGTGTATGTCCGCAATGTGAACGCCCGTTTGCACGCGAAACGATGATTCGGGGGGCGCCCGCATTAAAAATCATTGGTGGCAAGGTGACCCATAAATAGAATTTAAAATACGGACATTTATCCTCGTTTATACATTTTGTTTTGATACCATTACTCGGTTTGCTGTTTCAACGAATGAAATCAACCCTCCCCATGGATTGGGCCAGTTATTTGGGTATAAACAAATTGAATATAATGGACACATAAACGTGATAGCACTTTTATTTGATATTATTGGCATGACAGGTACATTTCTAGTTGTTGGTGCTTTTTTCTTACTGCAACTAAATAAAGCGTCTCCTACAGGGCTTGTTTATAACATGATGAACTTAACAGGCGCGATTTTGCTGTTAATTAGCCTGTGCTACAATTTCAACTTAGCCAGTTTTGTTATTGAGATCTTCTGGATTGCTGCCTCTTTAATCGGGCTGTATAAATACATCAAAAACAAACGCACAGACAGCGCAAAGCAATTTAGCTAGAAAAGTTTAATAATCTCTTTGTGGCTAAGAGATAAAAGCTCATTAATTACGCATTTAAGCTATTGTTAATGAGCTTTTTTGTGTCTTTAACTATAAAAATATTGCAAGCGTGTCTATCTTTTGTATTAATAGTGTAAATGGTGTGTTGCATGTCAGCACGTTGCTTTGATACAGGTCTTACGCAGCAAATGTTTTTAAGATGTTCAGCAATTCTCTCACTTTCTTTGTATTCGGCCGCTTCTACTGCTGAACTGGTGAATATTGAGCAAGATTTATTTAGCCTAAGCTTTGAAGATTTACTCAATGTGCAGGTTGATATCGCTAGTAAAACGAATGAAACCCTTTCTTCAGTTCCCTCAACGATGAGTGTGTTTACTCGAAAACAAATACAGGCTTTAGGGGTCGATAATGCCTATGAGGTGATGAACTTTGTTCCTGGTATGCAATCAACGCGAGGAGACTGGGTTGGTGCGGTACCTAAAGAACATGCACGCGGCGTCTATTTAGATAATGGTAATGTCTTAGTGATGATCAATGGAGAGCGAGTCAATGAATCATCATTT
Source organism: Pseudoalteromonas sp. 68 DY56-GL68 (assembly GCF_041414825.1). Taxonomy (NCBI): domain Bacteria; kingdom Pseudomonadati; phylum Pseudomonadota; class Gammaproteobacteria; order Alteromonadales; family Pseudoalteromonadaceae; genus Pseudoalteromonas; species Pseudoalteromonas sp. 68 DY56-GL68. Next base: position 437,565 of record NZ_JAOCZL010000006.1, on the reverse strand, counting down.
GGTAAAGCATCAGTTTACATGCCATATATTCCTATTGATATTATTGAAAAAATTGAGTTTATAAGAGGTCCAGGCTCGGCCTTGTACGGTAGTAATGCGTTTCTTGGTGTGATGAATATTGTCACAAGTAAAGATCGTAATTCACTCAATCTGCTTGCTGGTAGTAACGGTCGTCTTGGGGTGACTGGGCAGTTCCACAAACAATTTAACGAACAAACATCTGCTTTTTTTTCATTTTCTTATGACAAAAAAGACGGCGAGAAATACTCACAAGGCGTAAGAGACCCTTTAGAAGCTGTTTATTTTGAAGCTGGGCTTGATATCGAGCAACTTGAACTGCGTGCCCGATACAACAAAACAAAACTGGATGAATTTTTAAATCTTGCTGGTTACTCATCTCAAAACCAACACACAAGTGATAATCAGTTTTTAGGTGCCAACTACACATGGTTTGAAAGCGAGAATCTAACCATTGATAGCCATGTATCTTATACCGAACATGCTATTTCGAGTGCAGGCTTAATTGCGGCTTTTACTGATATACCCGATTTTTTACTTGGGCCTAAGTGGCAAACGACAGACACTAAATTTGATACCGAATTAAACTACCAATTTAATAATCAATGGCAGTTAGTAGCGGGTTTAGAATATGCTCAAGCTGAGCAGGTAGAGGCGGGCGTTAGAACCACCTATTATGATAGCGAATCTGAACTAGTCATAGTAGCGCCAGAGTATTATCAACAAGGCATTGTTACTGTATTAGACTTTCCTGAATTTGACTCGTTGAAATATACTTTTGAGACTTACAGTGCCTATGGGCAGGTAAAAATTCCTTACTCTGATACGTTAACGTTTTTTGTTGGAGCACGTTATGACAACGTTAAGAACATTGATAGTAAATTATCACCGCGCTTAGCAGGTATACTTGTTATTAATCCTCAACATACATTAAAAGTTCAATATGGCGAATCGTTCAGGACACCTGTCACTAATGAGTTATTTTCAAACGACAATGTAACCATTGGCAACCCTTCACTCAGCTCTGAACAAATAAAAACGACAGAGCTTGTTTGGCATTATGAAACTGACAAATTACAAACGAATACAGTTTTGTTCTACAACGAATTAAATGACTTTGTAAACGTAGAACCCTACCAAGGAAATGAGGCTTTCTTTACCTTTGCTAACTCATTTAATACGCAAAATAGTGGTGTTGAGCTAGATGGCGTATGGCAAATTGATGAAAACCTGCGCTTGTCTGGAACTTACACGCAGTACTTCCATGATCCAATTAACCCTAGCTTTAAGCGATTTGCTAGTTTAATTACCAGCTACAATCTTTTTGATAACTGGCAATTCAATTTAAATGTAATTTGGCGTGATACAGTAGAGGTAACTGCTGAAAATGGCGATTACTTTAAACAATCTGCATATAGTTTACTGGGTGGAAGTATCAAATGGCAGTTAACGGATAAAAGCCATTTAGCCTTAAAAGCTGAGAATTTATTTGGCAAACGCTATGATGTTTTTGATCCTCGCGTTGCCAGTGGTGCTGTCGCTGGAACAACCGAAGAATTATCGTTACACTACCAAGTCAAATTCTAGTAGTGTTATGACTTAAGGTCACAATGTCATCGTTAAGTAAAAAGTTAGTGGGCGCGATAGCGCTGTTGGTGTGCTTATTAGTACTTGTTTTTTACTTTGGTAGACAACACGATTTTGATAAAGCCAAGCAGCAAAGTGCTGTTCAAGCGTCGCAATTGAGCCATTACTTTTCAAGTGAATTGGCTCGCTTTGCAACGATCCCCTCTCTTGTTAGTGCAAATAACTTAGTTAAATCGTTCGTTTCGAATAAAAAAGTTGGCGAGCAAGCCGTTAATTATTATTTAGAAGATATTCAAAGAGCCAGCGGAGCATCGGATGTTTACTTAATGGACTTAACAGGCTCGGTCATCGCAAGTAGTAATTGGCAAGTTGACTATACCTTTTTAGGAAGTAACTTTGCGTTTAGGCCGTACTTTTATTTAGCTAAAAACAAACAAAAAGTAGCCTACTTCGCCCTTGGAATGCGTTCTAGTGAACGAGGCTTTTATTTTTCGGAACCTGTGATTGAAGATGGCAAAGTAATTGCCGTTGTCAGTTTAAAAGTCAATGCAAAAAAGTTTGAACAAGATCGCCAACTACTAAATACATCTCAAAGCACACATTTTTATATTTCGTTGCCCGATAGTGTCATCGTGATGTCTGATGTAGCAAGTTGGCGTTTGACTTCGTTGAATAAGTTAAGTGAACAAGAGATGGTGAATCTCATTGATTCAAGGCGGTATTTATCGCACATCCCAGAAAGATTAGCTTATTCAGGGCAAGCACTTAGTGAAAATGTTGCATTACAGCGAATTATGCTCAACGATAAACGCGCAAGCTTTGTTGCCGCATCCCAAAATATCGATATTATTCAAGCGAGAGCGACTGTGCTGGTTGATATAAGTCATTTATCTGCTGCACAAATCCCCAGACTTTTATGGTTTTGTTTATTTTATGTTGTTGTTGCGGCGTTAATTCACATGTCAATGGTGAGGTTTGCTGGCTATAAAAAGTTACTTTTTTCTCGTCATAGCCTGGAACAAGAAGTCATCGAACGCACACAAGCATTAGAGAAGGCACAAAAGGCGCTTATTCAAACAGCTAAGCTTGCGACAATAGGGCAGTTAAGTGCAGGTATAAACCATGAAATAAACCAACCACTTAGCGCGATGAATACTTATTTGGTGAGTGCCAAACGCCTGCTTATAAAAGGCGATATAGCGCGGGCAAGTGAAAATCTCGTTTTAGTTCAGTCATTAATTGAACGCGTTCATAAAATTGTTGCACAACTTAAGCACTTTAGTAAGCCATCACAGACTCAGTTACGCCAACATAGCCTCGCCCAGATGTTAAAAAATGCCTTGATGATCGCAAGCGCGCAACTTAAGCAAGATGCCGTTACTATTAAAAGCGCATCTATCGATGAGCATATAAGCGTGTGGGTCGATAGCGTTAAGTTTGAACAAGTTTTGGTGAATGTAATAACCAATGCCAGCCAAGCTATGTCTGAGTGTGAACAGCGAGAGTTAAGTTTCGAATTAGAGTTATTTGATAATCGTGTGAAATTATCGATATTAGATACGGGGCCTGGTATTGATCAGCACGCCTTAGGAAATATTTTTGAGCCATTTTACAGCACTAAGACCAGTAATGGTTTAGGGTTGGGTTTATCAATTTCACGGCAAATAATAGACTCATTCAATGGCCGCTTAAGTGCCCATAACCGGCCTGCTGGTGGTGCTCAATTTATTATTACATTGCAAACGAATAAGGAAACACAATGAGCTTAGTTACGGGGGCTTGTAAGCAAGTCATTGTTATTGATGATGAGGCCATGATCCGAGATTCATTGAAGCAACTACTGGAAATTGAAGGCTATCAAGTGCAATGTTTTAATGAACCTGTGAGTGCTTTAACAAAGTTAAGCCGCCGCTTTGAGGGAGTTGTTTTAAGTGACATTAATATGCCGAAAATGGACGGCTTGGCTTTTCTTGAGCAAGTAAAAGCATTTGATAGCGAATTACCTGTTATCTTTTTAACGGGGTTTGCTGATGTCTCTGTTGCTGTAAAAGCAATGCAACTTGGCGCCTATGATTTATTTGAAAAGCCACTCACAGAGCAACTGCTTGACTGCCTTGCTCGTGCTTGTGAAAAGCGTGCTTTAGTAATGGAAAATCGCGCATTAAAACTCGCAGTCGAAAAAACCTCTGCCCCGGGTGTGCGTATTTTAGGCGAAACCGAACAAATGCAGCAAATGATGTATTTACTCAATGCCGTGATAGATACGCCCGCAGATGTATTAATTGAGGGAGAGACAGGTACCGGTAAAGAGCTTGTGGCTCGTTACCTACATGATCAAAGTAATCGTTCTAGTGCCAATTTTGTTGCTATTAACTGCGGCGCTATTCCAGAGCAATTAATCGAGAGTGAATTATTTGGTGCAGCCAGTGGTGCATACACAGGAGCGACTCAGTCGCGCCAAGGTAAGTTTGAATTTGCCAAAGGTGGGACCGTTTTTCTAGATGAGATTGAATCAACACCGGCAAGCTTACAAGTAAAGTTACTTCGTGTTCTTGAAGAAAGGAGAGTAACTCCAGTGGGGGATAACCATGCAATTGATCTTGATGTGCGTATTGTTGCAGCGACCAAAGTTGATTTGCTAAAACTGGTTGAAACGGGCGAATTCAGAGCCGATTTATACTATCGGTTAAATTTAGTTAAAGTCAGTATTCCTGCTCTTCGAGATAGAAAGGCCGATATTCCATTATTATTTAAGCACTTTAGCTCGATTGCTGCGACACGCTTTCATAAGCCGCCCGCACCACTTAGCACCGAGGCTAAGCAGCGGCTGCTCGCCTATGATTGGCCTGGGAATGTTCGAGAACTCAGAAACCAAGCTGAACGTGCTGTGTTGCTCGGCTCTGATTTAGCATTTGCCTCTTATAACCAAAGCAATAATGACAATGAACTTGCTCAGGATTTAAGCTTAGCGGAAAAAGTCAGTTTTTATGAGCAATCATTAATTGAAGATGCGCTAGAGCGAAATAATGCGAGTATCAAAAATACCATGGCCACCTTGCAGATTGCACGCAAAACTCTTTATGACAAGATGGCAAAATATGGAATCAACCGCGAAATGTTTAAAGACTAGTGCGGGTTTGGTGACAACTAAGCGTTTTAATTGTGTGGAAAACCGCACATTTTTCGCCATCTAAATTGATTAAATAGTGACATGGCACTGTTATTAAAGGTATTTAATTTAACATTCTGAGTTGGCAACCAATTTGCCTCTGTAGTTAGGAACAGCAATTTGAACCTAATAACAGGGGGCACATAATGACAACAATATTAACTCAAACAAAAACATACCTAGCGGCGAGTGTGGCTATCGCCTGTTTTGCCAACTCAGCATTTGCTGCTGATTATGCAATATATGGTAAAGCAGAAGTCCAAATCGCAAACACAGATACAGGTGTTATGCGCTATGTCGATGAAGGTACTCAAATTGAAGCACCGTTTTCTCGAATTGGCATTAAAGGTAGTCATAAACTAACCGAGTCTTTAAAAGCCGTTTTCAAATATGAAGTGCAAGTAAAAGGCTTTGAGCATGATGATACTGACGAACCGTTTTCAGCTCGCAACACCTACTTAGGCCTTGCTGGCGATTTTGGTGAAGTGGTTGTTGGTCGTAATGATACCCGTTTTAAATACTCAGAAGGTAAGATTGACGGCTTTAACGAAACCCAAGCAGATATTGCGCAGCTTATTCCAGGCCAAGATCGTATTGGTGACACGATTACATACAGTTCTAAAGCCTATGGTGGTGCATCTTTAGCACTTACTTATGCGCCTAAAGATGATAGCAGTAATGATGAGGCTGGTTTTGCTGCAACTATTATTTATGGTGACCGTGCATTAAAATCAAAAACATACTATGTTGCCATAAGCCATGTTGATGCGTTAAATAAATTAACAGCAAGTCGTGTTGTTGCAACTTGGAAGTATGACAATTTGCAACTGGGTGGTTTATTTCAACGCAGTGAATCTACCGACGGCATAAAAGAAGGGAATGGTTATGCACTCAGTGCTAGTTACACGATTGATAAGTGGGTACCAAAGCTTCAATACGTGAAAGATGACTCTAAAATCCGTCATGCAGAAGAGGGCAAGCAATGGACAGCGGGACTTGACTACGTATTTGATAAACAAACTACGGCTTACTTATTTTACACTGATTTAGATCTTGAACTTGAATCAGACAACAGTATTGCGCTTGGTCTTAAATACAAGTTCTAGGAGTTAGTATGTCATTAGTTAATCAAACAAAAGATGGTACACAGCCACGTCCATTAATGAGCACAGTTATGTTATTACTAGGCCCATTAGTGATGCTGTTAACGTGTTTTATTGAGCCACCTGCTGGTATGAGTGTGCCAGCTTTAAGAACGGCAGGCCTTGCTTTTTGGATGGCTTCTTGGTGGGTGAGTGAGGTTGTGCCAATTCCTGCAACATCTTTATTGCCTCTTGTTATATCCCCTCTTGCTGACATTGCAGCAATCAAAGGCGTCGCAGCACCTTATGCACACCCTTTGATCTTTTTATTCTTAGGCGGCTTTTTGATCTCAATCGCGATGGAGCGTTGGGGTCTACATAAGCGTATTGCACTCAATACCATGCTTCGTGCGGGGACAAAGCCAAGCCTACAAATTTTAGCCATGATGTTGGTAACGGCATTCTTGTCAATGTGGATGTCTAATACAGCAACAGCAGTGATGATGTTACCAATTGCGATGTCGATTACTATGTTGGTTAAGCAGTCAAACCCAGAAAATGACCAATTTGGTAAAGCATTATTATTATCAATCGCTTATGGTGCAAGTATTGGGGGTATTGCAACACTTATTGGTACTCCTCCAAATGCATTAATGGCCGCCTATTTATCAGACAGCTACAAGATAGATATTGGCTTTGCTGAATGGATGAAAGTCGGTGTACCACTTGCGACCGTTATGCTTATTTTATGCTGGGTGTGGTTGACTAAATTTGCTTATAAAGTAGATACACAATGTGCAAAAACGGCCAGTAAAGACACTAAATCACTCTTTTTGTCTCAGCTTCAAGAGCTGGGAGCAATGCAGCGTGCAGAGAAGGGTGTTGCCCTAGTATTTGCTTTAGCAGCTATTTGCTGGATCTTCAGACCTTTGATCGCTGACTACTCAGGGTTGAATGTATCAGATACTGGGATTGCTATTGCTGCTGCGCTGCTGTTATTTGTACTGCCTGCTAATAAAGGCGATGGTGAGCGTATCCTTGATTGGGAAAGTGCAGCGAAAGTACCGTGGGGTGTGTTATTACTGTTCGGTGGTGGTTTAACATTGGCAGCACAAATAAAGTCATCAGGCTTAGCTGAATACATAGCGCATATGATTGAAGGTGCCAGTGCTATACCTCTGGTACTGAGCGTATTAGCCGTAACCGCGTTAATTACTTTCTTAACAGAGATTACCAGTAACACAGCGACAGCGGCAGGCTTCTTGCCACTGTTAGGGCCGGTTGCTGAATCAGTATTTGGTACCCCACTTGTTTGGGTTATTCCAGCGGCAATTGCGTGTAGTTGTGCATTTATGATGCCTGTAGCAACACCACCAAATGCCATTGTGTTTGGTTCTGGGCAAATTCAAATGCGTGACATGATCCGCTCTGGTTTTGCACTGAATATTATCGCCATTGCGATGATCACTATAGTGACAATGACCCTGGTAGCTGCTGTTTTCGGCTTCTGAACAGTCAGCGTTTAAACCAACCATCCAACCAATAAACAGCACCCAACTGGGTGCTGTTTTTCAATGTGTAATATTGCCCACAGAATTATAGAAGGTTATAGTCTGAACTTAATCTTTTAAGGGGTTCAATTTTGACGAATACTCAAATGGGTTTGATTAATCAATTCGAGCAGCTGAATAACGCTTTTTTATCTCAACCTTTCCTGCCAATACAGACACGTATCAACCTCTTAAAAACGATTAAAAAGAGGTTGATTGAGAATGAGCAACAGCTTGTTGCTGCTGCGAGTAAAGACTTTGGCTATCGAACAAGTTTTGATACTGTACTCGGAGATTTGCTACCAACAGTCAAAGCGATTTCTGATACCATAAAACGTTTACCCAAGTGGACGCGTAACGAATCTCGTTCTGTTGGGATCAGCTTATGGCCTTCACATGCCCACATCCAATATCAACCTAAAGGGGTTGTGGGTGTTATTGCGCCTTGGAATTACCCTATTCAATTATCCCTTGTGCCTGTTATTAGCGCTTTAGCCGCTGGTAATCGGGTTATGCTAAAACTCAGCGAGTTTACCCCCCATACAAATGCACAGTTAACAGAAATATTTAAAGATGAGCTTGCAAACCATTGTGTTGTAATCGAAGGGGGCCCTGATATTGCCGCCGCATTTAGTGACATACCGTTTGCACATCTGTTGTTCACGGGTTCAACCTCGGTTGGTCGTAAAGTGATGCAATCCGCAAGTCAGCACTTAACCCCTGTGACCCTTGAATTAGGAGGTAAATCTCCCGTTGTTGTGCTTGATGATGTGAATATTAAAGCCGTTGCTCGCACATTATTATTTGGCAAACTTAATAATGCAGGTCAAATATGTGTTGCGCCTGATTATGTATTTGTTCCAAAAAACCTAGAGCACCAACTTATTCAGCAGCTTTGTGAACTTTATAAACAGCATTACCAGCAAGGTGTTGAAGGAAAAAATCTTAGCTCAATAATCTCCGATGCACATTTTGCTCGTTTATCTAGCTATGTAGAAGATGCACAGGCAAAGGGCGCGCAATTGTTTACAGCTCTCGAAGAGAATACGGCTGATGAGCTTAAGCATCGTATGGGTTTGCATATCCTCACTCAAGTAAGTGATGATATGAAAGTAATGCAAGAGGAGATTTTCGGACCGATATTACCAATTATGAGCTATGACTCACTCAGCCAAGTAGTCACTTATATTAATAGTCGTCCGCATCCACTGGCTTTGTATATTTTTGGTCATGATTCGACAGTCATTTCTGATCTTAGTGCGGCAATACGAAGTGGTACACTTGCGATTAATGATGTTTTGATGCAGGTAACAGCGGATCAACTACCGTTTGGCGGTATTGGTGAGTCTGGAATGGGGCATTATCATGGTATAGAAGGGTTTAAGACCTTTAGCCATGCTCGCAATACACTGGTGTCAGGAAAGTTTAATCCGCGCACATCAATGCTGCTAAAACAGAATAAATTATTAATAAAGCTATTAAAATGGATGTACTTGCGCCAGTAGGCGCAAGTACCAGAGATTACAGACGTCCATCAGGCGCATAGAGACCTGCTTGAATTTTAGCGTAAATGGCATCAGCCTTTTCTTTTGCTGCTTCAACCTCTGCTGGCATCATGTTTCGCTCGTCTAGTTTACGGCTATGACTTGCATCCATATTGCCGTTGTATTCAGCAATTGTATTCCAAATATATGATTTTTCGAGATTCTTAGGAACGCCTAAGCCATCATAATACATCAGTGCCATATTAAACTGCGCCAAGGAAAAGTTGTTCGCAGCTGCTTTTTGATACCAACTCATGGCAGTACGGTAGTCTTGTAATACACCTTCGCCATTCGCGTACATCACACCTAAATTGTACTGTGCTGCAGGGTGATTTTTTTGCGCCGCCATTTCAAAAAGTGAAATTGCTTTTTCTTTATCTAGCTTCACGCCTTTGCCTTCTTGGTAGAGTACGCCAAGAGCAAACATAGAGTCAGCATGAATTTTCTTAACTGCCTTTTGATAAAGCTCTGCTGCTTTATGGTAGTCACGTTTTACACCAAAACCACCTTCGTATAATTTACCAAGTTCATACATGGCAGGGGCATAACCTCTATCAGCCATATAATTATACGTCTGTAGAGCTTCTTCAAATCGTCCCTCGTTAGCGGCTAGTTGGGCGTCTTCGAAACTAGCACTTGCTGCTAAAGGTGAAATAATTAGTGCACTACAAAGTATGAGTGATTTTAAATTAGGCTTGAACATAGTCGGCCTCCAAATGTGTGTTTAAATATCAACTTTTATTGATAATTGCATTGCCATTGTAGCAAAGGGCGAAACATCACTTTTAGTTTAGACCCAACCACTTCAATTGCCCAATTTAGCAGCAATGGCATGCTTTAAAAATTTTAAGTAGGCCTAAGATACAGATTTTACAGAAAAATTAAAGAAATAAAAAAAGCCCTTAGCGGGCTTTTTCGTGTCATATCTACCGTCACCGATATGAGCAATGTAGCAAGTAAAGTGTAACGTTTTATGTCGATGCTTGGGTCGAGGAAGCAACTTACAATCAAGAGTTACATCTTGAACAAACTTGGCGAAGCAATATCAATCTTTTATAAGCATTGATTTTGCTGTGAGAATTTTGAAGTGAACCAAGTTGTTGATAACGATTATTACTTAGGTTCTCGCATTCGTCAATAGTTAAATGATAATTAATTTCATTTAAGTTGGCCAAATAATATTTACACAGTCTATTAACTTGCTAAAGTATTCATTAGGAACAAGGTTTAGAAAAAGAACAATGAACAATTTATTAAAATATTTCGTCATTTTATGCTTAGTTTTTGCCACGGTAGGATGCTCTGCCAGTTTTACTTATAACAATCTGGGTTGGTTATCAGGCTTTTGGATTGATGATTATGTTGATCTAAATTCTCAGCAGTCAGACAAATTTAAGCAAATAGTTAAAACCAGCAGAGATTGGCACAGGGAAACACAGTTACCTTTATACAAGAAAGATTTAGAGAGTCTAAAATCGATGCTTGATGTTGATGTTAATCAACAACAGTTAAAACAACACTTCTTGCAAGCTAAACAACATTGGCAAACGTTAGTTGAAAAGCTTGAACCTGATCTGATCAATTTAGCAAACTCGTTGTCGATAGAACAGCGCACTGAATTTGTTGCTGCTATCCAAGCCTCAATTGACGATGAGTATGAGGAATATAAAAAGAAAACACTTGCAGAGCATAAAAAAGAACGCTTAGAAGAGAACCTTGAAAATTATAAAGAATGGCTCGGAAAACTCTCTAATGAGCAAAAAAAGTTAATTGAAACAGCAGCTAACGATCGAATTGAAACCTCTTTACTTTGGCTGGAATATAAGCAAACACGTTTGGATGCACTAAAACAACTCTTTACAGCAGAGAGTAAACGAGAAGATTTTGACCTAGCCCTAGCGGTGATAATTAATAATCGCAGTTTGTATATGAGCGAAGCGCTAATTAAAGCTGATGATGAGAACCTTGATAACTATGTGGAGCTGCTCGTCGCGTTACAAGGAACGCTCACACAGAAGCAGCGACGTAACATTCATGACGAGTTTGATGAATTAATCGAACAAGTGAGTGATCTAATTGATGACTAAATAGGTTAATTCAAGGGCTTATCTGCTGATTTAAAAGTAAGCTACTAATTGAATCAGTATGCTAGATTCATAGAACTTTTCAGAATCGTGTTTTTACAAAGTACTTAAATTGTGTACATTATTGCATTAAATAAAAATGTTCCGAAAATACTGGTTTCGCGTTAAAATTAGTCAATAACAAAGTTAATGAGATTAATAATGGATATTGGCGCACTGCGTGGCACCGAAGCTTTACGAAATAACGTTCTTAAATGGATGGGATTTTGTTTGGGGATCCTTGCAAGTATTTTTGCTTTTTTTAATCTTTTTATAAACGAGTTTTACCTACTCGGTATTTTAGAAGTTGGTTTTGCGGCTTTTTGTTTTTATATCTATTTGTACACACGTAAGCGCACTGGTCATTTGTGGCAATCGCTTACCTTATCTATTTTCCTAACTGTCTTAGTTACATTAGGTACTTATTTTAGTAATATCAAAAGCTTGTTGTTCATTTGGACGTGCTCGTTACCAATTTTGTTTTACCTATTGCTAGGTAAACAATATGGCGTTGTTTTTTCGCTTATAGTGGCAGTTGTTCAAGCATTAATTCTCGGTACTAAGCAGAGCTTAGAGCCTTTGAATACGGTTAACTTTCTACTTAATTTTTCGTTTACCTATATTAGTATCTGGGCAGTGTCTCATACCTTTGAAAATAGTCGGGCAGAGTACGGAAAACGGCTTGAAAATTTAGCACTTTTAGACCCACTTACAGGGGCTGGTAACCGTTTAGCAATGACTCACTACTTTGAAGTGGATTTGGCTGATAAACCTGGCACATATGTATTAATGATCGACATTGATTATTTTAAAAAAATAAACGATCAGTTTGGTCATGGAGTCGGTGACCGCGTATTAATTAATGTAACGGCTTTTTTTGCTGAGCGAATCAATAAAAACGTTATTTTCCGCATCGGCGGAGAAGAGTTTGCTATATTCCTTTCCCATAGTGATCCGCAAAGCGCCTATGAGTTTGCGGACATGCTTAGAGAGAATTTATCAAAGACTATTCACACTATTGATGAACAAGCGATAAACTTAACAATCAGTATTGGCGTTGCTTGTTATATGCCAAACCAAACGCTTAAAAATCTCATAAAACGTGCAGACGATGCGCTTTATCAAGCAAAAAAACAGGGGCGAAACAGGGTAGTAACAGCCTATGAGTTAAATCAACAAGCGCTTAAGTGTGATAAAGCGAGTTAAGATACTACGCACTACCTTTGTACATGCTATCAAACTCTGGAATATTCGCTTCCCATATAGGGATATCTTTACCGATGAATTCACGCATCGCATCAAAGAATAGCCGCGTTCTTACAGGTAAATCTCTGTGCGGATAAACCGCGTATACTGCGCTGTAATCGAGTAATTCCATATCGGTTAAAATAGGCACTAAATCACCACGTTTTACTTCATCATCAAGAATAAACGCTGGTGCAAGAACATAAGCATTACCTGAGATGGCTTTCATAAGAAGTACTTCGGCATCGTTAGCACGAAAAACACTTTTAATGTTTTGCTCAACAACATCGCCTTTGGCATCGCGATAGCGAATCCCGCTAATACGTTTACTTGGGCTCGAATAACTGGCAGCAGGCAGGTCTTTTAAATCTTCAACATGTTTTGGCATGCCGTAGGTTTCAATAAATTCCGGTGAGGCCAGTAGTAACATACGGTTGCGGGCAATTTTACGAGCTATAAATGACGAGTCTTTTGGCTCGCCAACACGAAAAGCCAAATCGTAGCCTTCTGACACTAAATCAATCAGTCTGTCGTCTAAACGAAGCTCTACTTCAACTTGCGGAAAGCGTTTTTGAAAGTCGTTAATTACTGGCTGAATATACCGTTTACCAATAATACTTGATGAGGTAATTTTTAATGTACCACGGGGTTCTTGGTGATAATTCTCAGCTAGTCTGACGGTATCTGATAACAAATCTCTGAGTTCGGCTGCTTTTTTTACCATTTCAGCACCCGCGGCAGTCAATGAAAACGAGCGCGTGGTACGATTGAGTAAGCGCACCCCTAATTCATCTTCAAGGCGGCTAATTTGTTTTGATATGACCGAGCGGTCTATATTCCTAGACTCTGCTGCTTTAGCAAATGAGCCTCGTTCAATCACTTCAAGCAACATTAATAAGCGGCTGGTGGTATCCATAGCAGTTCCTTAAACTTTATTGGTGCCATTCTGGCATTAATGAATTTAAAAATCTATCGTTTTTATCCGCTAATTAGTTCCGTAACATTGTCTCCAATCTATTAACAGGAGAGTCGTGATGAACAAATCTATTCTTGCAGTGGCGGTGACCATTGCGAGCTTAACGCTTGCAGGGTGTGGTACAGAAGCCAACCAAGCAGCGCAGCAACAACATTTACAACCCATTGACGTAGCAAAAGTACTTGTTAAACCAGTGCAAAATTGGCACACCTATACAACGCGGTTAGAAGCGCCACACGAAGTTGCACTTATGCCGCGTGTTTCGGGTGTTATTGATAAAATTAATTTTAAAGAAGGCGACAGCGTGAAAGAGGGTGATTTGCTTTTCACTCTTGATGCACGTCCTTTTGCTGCAGTGGTTGATAGCCTAAAAGCACAAATCGAAAGTGCTAAGGCAGCACTTGAGCAAGCTAAAAGTGAAGCCAAACGCGCGGAGCGCTTAACAGAGCGTAAAGCGATTTCAACTGAGCAAGCTGAATCTCGTAAATCAACGCTTAGACAACGCGAAGCGCAGTTGCTAGCACTACAGGCTGAGCTTACTTCGGCAGAGCTTGATTTAGAGTTTACCCAAGTGCGTTCACCCATTGATGGCGTTGTATCGCGTGCGAATATCACCAAAGGTAACAACGTGCTAGCTGGTCAAAGTGTGTTAACAAGCATTGTGTCAAACCAGCAAATGTATGCTTATTTTGATATTGATGAACGTACGTGGAATCAGTCATTTGCTGATGTGACAGCGCAAGGTGAACAAGCAGTTGTGATGCAAAAAGTGGGTGAAACCAGCTTTAACTTCAATGGCAGAATCAACTTCATTGATAACCAAATCAACCAAACTACCGGTACTCTTCGTGTACGTGCTGTGTTCGAAAACGATGAACAACAACTGCGTGCGGGTTCATTCGCTCGCATTAAGCTTGCAGCAGATAAAGTCAGTGAAAAAGTCATCGTGCCTGAACGCGCTATAGGAACAGACTTAAAGAACCGCTTTGTACTCACTGTGGGTGAGGGCAATGTTCTTGAATACAAATTAGTGACAGTAGGTGAGCGTTACGGCAGCTTACGAGCAATTACATCGGGTCTAAACGAAAGCGATGTGATTGCTGTGAATGGTCCTGCGCGTGTTGGCCCTGGTATGCCAATTTCACCAAACACAGTAATCATTAATAGCGATGGTATTGCGTTCACTCTTTCAAATAATCATTCAGATTTGGTTGCAAAACAGTAGGGCAAAATGAAATTTTCACACTTTTTTATCCAGCGACCCATCTTTGCAGCGATGCTGTCGCTTATTTTTCTCATCGCAGGGGCAATCTCGTTATTTCAATTGCCAGTGAGTGAGTACCCTGAAGTGGTGCCGCCAACAGTTGTTGTAACGGCAAGTTACCCAGGTGCAAACCCGACGGTGATAGCTGAAACGGTGGCAACGCCGCTTGAACAAGAAATCAATGGTACAGAAAACATGTTGTATATGTTTTCGCAAGCGACCAGTGATGGCCGTATGACATTAACGGTAACCTTTGCGTTAGGTACTGATTTAGACCGCGCACAAGTACAAGTGCAAAACCGTGTAAATAGTGCACTACCACGCTTACCACAAGAAGTTCAGCGTTTAGGTGTTGTAGCAGAAAAATCATCACCAGATTTAACCATGGTGGTGCATTTGTACTCGCCTGAAAAAACGCATGATACAACTTACTTAGCGAACTATGCTGATTTGTATATCAAAGACCAAATTGCACGCCTTCCTGGGGTGGGTGATGTACGTATGTTTGGTGGTGGTCAATACTCAATGCGGGTATGGCTTAACCCAGATGCGCTATCGGCACGCGATTTAACAGCAATGGATGTAGTAAATGCATTACGCGCGCAAAACCAACAGGTTGCTGCGGGGAGTTTAGGTGCGCAACCTACCTCGAAAAGTAATCAATTTCAAATTCTGATGAATGTAAAAGGGCGCTTAAGCTCACAAGAAGAATTTGAAAATGTGATCATCAAAGTGGGTGAGCAAGGTCAGCTTACACGCCTAAGTGATGTTGCACGCCTTGAATTAGGTCAAGACACCTATGCGCTAAGAGCAATGTTAGATGGTCAACCAGCTCTTGCAATGCCGGTATTCCAACGTCCGGGTTCTAATGCGATTGAGCTGTCTGATCAAGTACGTGAAACGATGAAAGTATTATCAAAAGACTTTCCGGCAGGTGTTGAATACGACATTGTTTATGACCCAACTATTTTCGTACGTGGTTCTATTGATGCTGTTATCAAAACACTGCTTGAAGCAATTGCATTAGTTGTAATCGTTGTCGTGGTGTTTTTACAAACATGGCGTGCATCGGTAATCCCACTGATTGCAGTACCGGTATCTTTGATTGGTACGTTTGCAGTTATGCAATGGCTGGGTGTATCGATTAATACCTTATCGCTATTCGGCTTGGTACTTGCCATTGGTATTGTTGTTGATGATGCTATTGTTGTGGTTGAGAACGTTGAGCGTAATATCGAGCAAGGCTTATCACCACTAGAAGCCACTCGAGTTGCGATGACAGAAGTAACAGGACCAATTATCGCCATTGCACTCGTACTGTGTGCGGTATTTATTCCTACTGCTTTCATTACAGGTTTATCTGGTCAGTTTTATAAGCAATTTGCATTAACCATTACTATTTCAACGGTTATCTCAGCGTTTAACTCGTTAACATTATCACCTGCGTTATCAGCGTTACTATTAAAAGGTCATGATGCAAAACCAGACCGCTTAACGAAGTTATTAAACCGTGTATTTGGTAATTGGTTATTTAAACCTTTTAACCGCTTGTTTGATAAAGGCGCAAATGGCTACGAAAAGCTGGTGCAAAAACTGATTCGTATGAGTGTGATTGTATTAGTTGCCTATGTTGCGCTTGTCGGTGGCACAGTTAAATTATTTGATGCGGTACCAGGTGGCTTTATTCCACAGCAAGATAAGCAATATTTAGTGGCTGTTGCGCAGTTGCCTGATGCGGCAAGCTTAGACAGAACCCAAGAAGTCGTGCAAGAAATGGAAAAAATTGCATTGCAAGTACCCGGTGTTGCAAACACAGTATCGTTTCCTGGTTTATCGGTGAATGGTTTCACAAATAGCCCTAACAGCGGCATTGTATTTACTCCGCTTGCCCCTTTTGAAGAGCGTCAAGATCCGAGTATGTCGGCAATGGCAATTGCGGCTCAGTTAAATCAAAAGTTTGCCAGTATTGATGAAGCATTTGTTGCGGTATTTCCGCCACCGCCAATTCAAGGTTTAGGGACTACTGGTGGCTTTAAACTGCAAATTGAAGACCGTGCTAACAAAGGCTTTGAAGCACTCTTTAACAGCTTACAAGCAACCATTAATAAAGCGCAGCAAGACCCTGCATTAATGGGACTTTACTCAAGCTTTAGAATTCAAGTGCCACAAATGGATATCGATATCGACCGTGAGCAAGCGCTTATTCAAGGTATTCCACTTGATGAAGTATTCAATGCCTTACAAGTGTACTTAGGTTCTGTTTACGTGAATGACTTTAACTTGTTTGGTCGTACTTATCAGGTTAATGCACAAGCTGATGCTGATTATCGCCAAGATCCAGAGCAAATTTTGAATCTTAAAGTGCGTAACCGTATGGGTGAGATGGTGCCTCTTGGTTCTGTATTAACGGTCACGCCAACAACCGGTCCAGATCGTGTAATGCATTATAACGGTTATCCTACAGCTGAATTAAATGGTAGCCCAGCGCCAGGTTATAGCTCTGACCAAGCGCAACATGCGATAGAAGCAATCCTTGCAGAGACATTACCAAATGGTATTGAGTTTGAGTGGACAGAAGTAACTTATCAGCAAATATTAGCGGGTAATACCATGGTGTATGTTTTCCCACTGGTAGTATTGCTTGTGTTTATGGTGCTCGCTGCGCAATACGAGAGCTTAAGATTACCACTTGCGATTATTCTGATTGTGCCTATGACGATTTTCTCGGCTTTATTAGGTGTGTGGTTTGTCGGTGATGACAACAATATTTTTACGCAAATTGCATTAATTGTACTGGTTGCGCTAGCAAGTAAAAACGCCATCTTGATGGTTGAGTTTGCACGAGATCAGCATAAAACGGGAATGTCTCACCTTGAAGCCATAATTAAAGCGTGTCGCTTACGACTTCGCCCAATTTTAATGACATCAATTGCCTTTACGGCAGGTGTTGTACCCCTTGTTTTAGCAACAGGTGCTGGTGCTGAGATGCGTCATGCTATGGGTAACGCAGTGTTCTCAGGCATGATTGGTGTAACTGTGTTTGGCTTATTGTTCACCCCGGTATTTTATATGTTAGTAACTAAAAAATCGCAGAAGGATCAACACGATGCATAAGCTTCCTCATGCAATTTTGAAACACGGCAAACTAGTTAGTGCAATGCTGTTAGTGGGTGCACTGGCAGGCTGCGCACAAAGCGTCGATATGCAAGCGCAGCAAGTGAGCCTGACACAATTTGTTAGCGATACACAAATTGGTGAACAAAACCAAGGTGCGAGCGAAAATAACTGGTGGCGCCGTTTAGATTCAGCGCAGTTAAACAATTTAGTGACTGATGCATTAGCAATGAATCACGATTTAAAAACCAGTCAACTTCAACTGGATGCAGCCATTGCCCGTTTAGGTGCAGCCCGTGCGGATTATTATCCGCAGGGCAGCCTAAGCGTAGGCGCAGAGCGCAGCAGTTTAGATGGCGCAATTACGCGCCAATCAAACGCTGGTGTTAACGTAAACTGGCAGCTTGATTTGTTTGGCCGTATTACAGCGTTAGTCGATGCTGCTAATGCGGGGGCACTCAACCAAGCAGAACAGCTCAGAGCATTACAGGTTGAAGTGGTTTCTGCCGTAGTGCAAGGCTATGTAAGCTATCAAGGTAATGTGCAAAAGCAAGCGATTATTGAGATGCAAATCGAAGCGCTTGAGCAAAGTATTGATGTGCTCAAAGCGCGAGTAGAGGAGGGTGTTGCGAATGAGCTTGATCTTAACCGTACCCTTGCTCAGTTAAAGCAGCAACAAGCGCTTATTCCTGAGCTTAGTTACTTGCAATATCGCGATTTGGCAACCCTTGCGGTGCTAACAGGGCGACTGGCAAGTGACATATCATTGATAGAAGAGCCTGAGTTATTAAGCCACGAATTTAGCGTGTCGTTTAATAAAGCCAGTGAAGCAATGGCACTGAGACCCGATATCACCAGTGCCTTGTATCAGTTTAGTCAGGCTTATTCACTGAGTGTTGCAGCTTCCAAAGCGTTACTGCCCGATATTAGTCTGGCAGGGTTTGCAGGCGTAGTGAGCTTAACTAGCAATGGTTTAGAAGATACCGTGCAACAATGGCAAGTGACACCAAAAGTTGAATGGTCATTGCTGAGTTATCCTGCATTATTAGCTCAACGTGATGCGCAGCAATTTTTAAGTGAAGCGGCTTATAGCGATTACCAAAGTAAAGTGTTAAAAGCGATAAGCGACAGTGAACTTACGCTGCAAAGGTTAGTCAAACAAAGTGAGCAGTTAAACTTCGCTGACGAGCGTTTTAATTATGCGAATAAAGCATTTGGTCAAGCACAAGCAATGTACGAAGAAGGGCAAATTCCTTACTTAGAGTTGTTAGATGCTCGACAGGATGTTTTAATAGCGCAAGAAAATGCTGTTGATTCAACAATTGCTTCATTGCAGGCCAAAGTGAGCGCTTATCAAGCGTTTAATGGTCGCTGGAGCTTTGAACTAAACAACCTTTAACCCAGAGTATTAAATGTCACATATTCAACAAAACACTGATCTTCCTTCAACAATGCGCGCACTAGCACTGCTTGAGCCTAATGACGCTATCGCGTTATCGGAGTTATCTGTGCCAGTCCCTTGCCCTGAAGGCAACGAACTTTTGATCAGAGTTGAATATGTGGGCTTAAACCATGGGGATGCTAACTTTGCAAAGCAGGGGTTTTGCAAGTGGAGTTATCCCCATATACTTGGTCATGATGCTGTGGGTGTTGTGATTCATGCCAATAAGGGTGTGTTTCCTGGCGTAGGCGCACGTGTTGTGTGGCACGCTAGCCTTGGCGACCAAGGTGTATTATCTGAATACACAACAGTGCCAAACTATGCAGTGTCGGTTGTGCCAGATAACGTCTCACCGTGCGATGCTGCAACCTTACCGTGTTCAGGTATGACGGCATTAATTGCCCTTGATAAGTTGCAGCTAAGCGAAGGGGATTCACTGTTTATTGATGCAGGCGCAGGTGGTGTAGGTCAGTTTGCTATTCAATTTGCTAAGCAACGTGGGGCAACAGTGTTTACCACTGCCAGCAAACACAATCATAAGTTACTTAAGCAATTAGGTGCTGATGTGGTGTTTGATTACAAAGACCCTAAACTTGAAGATAAAATTCGTCGTGAGCTTGGCCCCCAAGGTTTTGATGCCGTGCTTGACTGTATTGGTGGCGATACCACCATTCGTAACGTTGAGTTAATGCGTTTTTGTGGCCACATTGCGTGTTTAAATGAACTACCTAAATTTGAACAAGAGCTCATGTTTAGGCGTGCACCTAACATTGGCATTGTGTCTTTAGGTGGTGCGTGGCTTGCAAATAGCTTATGTGCTCAGCAAAGGCTGAGTTTTATGGGTAATTTATTACTTGATAATGCAGCCAGAGGCGAGATCAAATTGCCGAAAATTCATGCTGTAGATTTTACCGCTGAAGCTGTTTCAGCTGCATTAAATAAACAACTTGCTGGTGGCTTAACGGGCAAACAAGTTGTACAAGTCAGTGGTTAAGTTTGCAAACGAGCAGCTCAATTATCTTGTTTGATGGTCAGTGCAACCTGTGCCATTTTTGTGTGCGCTTTATTCTTCGCTTTGATAAGCAAATAACCTTTAAGTTATGCCCCATGCAAAGTGATAAAGGTGAACGTTTATTAAAGGCGCATCAAGTTGACGATCCACTTTCCTCAATGTTAGTGATTGATAAAAACCAGCTATATAAACAAAGTGATGCTGTGTTATTTATTGCCACTAAATTAGGTTTTCCATTTTCCCTTGCTAAAGTGTTTTATCTAACCCCAAAAGGCTTGCGTGATCGTTTTTATGATTGGGTTGGTCGTAACCGATACCGATTTTTTGGAAAACAAGCACAGTGCAGGTTGCTGACTGAAAAACAAAAACAGCATTTTCTATAAACTTTTTATTTAAAGCTTGCTATTGTCGTTATTGGGAACGAACAACAATAACAAAAAAATGAACATTCTCTATTTACTCTTAGCAACGTTTTACATCGCTCTATTGATGTTACAACCTGCGCTTCCTCAAGGTGTTACTGCGCTATTAAAAGCAACGCCAATACTCTTTTTAATTGTGATGGTAGTTAAATATCGAGCGCAAATACAAAACCGTACTGTTATTACTTTATTATTAGCTCTTAGCTTTTCTGCATTAGGGGATGTACTGCTAGCCCTTGATACAGGACAGCTTTTTATAGGCGGTTTAGCTGCATTCTTTGTTAGTCACTTATTTTACATCATCACAATGCTACCCGTTAAAAAGTACCGCATTGATGTGTTGCTGCTTTATTTATTTTTAGCGATAGGGGTATTTTGCTTATTGTATCCCACTTTAAATGAAATGCTTATCCCTGTGATTTTCTATACGATTGTTTTGATGATAATGGCAAGCCTTACTTGGATGACAGATAAATCGAACGGCTTCTTAGTATTAGGTGGGGCGGTTTTTGTTATATCTGACTCAATACTGGCTTTGAATCGTTTTTATATGCCCTTTTCTTACGCTGATATCGCAATTATGTGTAGTTATTATTTAGCACAATTTTGTTTAGTGAAAGGTTTTTTACAAGCTCCAGACAAAAGCAAATAGGCTTTGTGGCTGTGCTAGCTTAGCCGTGATAAAATGCGCGCGTTTAAATTTTTGAGATCTCCCATGGCAAACACAGCGCACGCACTGCACATTTTAGTTAAACACAAAGAACAAGCTGAAGTCATTATCAAGCAACTTAAAAAAGGTGCGAAGTTTCAGACTTTAGCTAAGAAACATTCAACCTGCCCGTCGGGTAAAAAAGGCGGTGACTTGGGTGAATTCAGACGCGGTCAAATGGTGCCACAGTTTGACAAAGTAGCATTCAGCGGCGAAATCTTAGAGCCACATTTAGTGAAAACGCGCTTTGGTTGGCATGTAATTAAAGTGCTGTATAGAACGTAAAGTTTAAAGCCTTAGATTTTAACTCATTTTTGGACAAAAACACGTTAGAGTATATATTCGGTAACGCCCAATTAAGGTGTGAAGCACGCGTCCACAACACTCAATTTGGCTGCCGTAAACCTAAATTAAACCCAAACCCAAAATGCCAAGTGTGCTGAATCACTCTTAAATTGTTTGTTATGTTTAAAGCCAAACGAGCCCACTGTATGGTTTCGTTCTTAGAGATTCCAACCTGCTTTCCAGCGAACCTGAATGTATCTCTAGTTTGTGGCCATCAGGGTCTAAAATGTAGAGTGATTGCCCTTCACTTTTGTTCTCTTTCCAAACTTCCACACCCAATGAAACGACACGCTTCGCAAAGGCTTCAAATTCTTCAGATGCAATGTCAAATGCGACATGGGTATAGTCGGCTTTTGGGCAAGGTTCATCGAGAGAAAGACAAAACCAGAGCCCACCTATAGATAAGTAAACTCCCCTGTCCCACTTCGCATGCGCAGTGAACCCCAAAATATCTCTATAAAACTTAAGAGAGGATCCCAAATCACTAACTGCAATTGTGATATGATTTAGCCCTAAAATCACCGTTTCCTCCATTAAACATAACGCCCGCATAATGGGCGGATTAAGCTTGGCTAAAATTAGCGAAGAATGAGTGTCAGCCAAGCTTTAGACGTCCATTTTTAATGCGCTTGTTATGTGCCTTTGTCGATTAAATGCTCATTATCAATAAATGAACTCACAGTTACAAATACATGTTTAGATGACCAATTTATTGGTTTATCTAGCTCAGGAGCACTGCCAAAAATGTAATCGTTACAGATTGAACATCTAGGTACAGCCCAAGCTCTAAAACGACCACCACAGCTACACGGATTAAAAAGTGCTTCTATTTTTTCATATGTTGGTATTAAGTGCCTGTCGTAAAATTCCCAGCCCTCGTCACTAGGTTGAAGCTGCGGAAATTTAATTCCATTTTTCTTTAATATACTACCGTCTTTTAAGAGCAATACCTTAGGGCAAGAATCACAATACATGCAGCTCATATTACTAAAGCCTAAATGATATAGTTCTCCGATTGACTCTTGTTCGCAAGATTTACACTTTTGTCCACTTTAAACAGTTTGTTAGGCATCAAAATGCCAATACCCTTGAAAAGCTATATAACAATTTTCCATTAAGGCACTCATGATTACTTGATACAAATTGAGCTGTCCATCCCTTTGCATCACTTGAGCCAATTTTAGATTCAATTAACTGATTATATATCTGTTCTAAGTTTAATTCTTGGAAAGAAGATAGTGCTTCTTCCAAGTCAGTCTGACTCCCTGATGCGGGTATATTTACGTTGGCGTTGTAAATTGCATCAATACTCTTAGGTTTGTATGCATCAAACTTTGTAACCAGCTCAGGGTTACTTTTTATAAACGAATCCAATTCTTCTTTTTCTTTTAAATCCAAATGATAAACAAATGCTGAATCACAGCTTTCAGCTGAAAAGGAGCGCTTATAAGAGTCGTTCACAAAGCGAGAAGAGAAAACAACAGTTCTAGGTTTGTTAGTTTGACTTTGAATATCAAAATCATTGAGTTCTAGAATTCTGTGAACTTTCCATATTCCTGAACCATAGCTTCTAACCCAATCTCCGATCTTAATGTTATCGTCCATACTTTCCTTGATTCCTAACGCCTTACTAATGGGCGCATAAATGCTTGGCTAAAATTAGCGACGAAGGAGCACAAGCCAAGCGTTTTGCGTCCTTTTGAGTAACTTGTTATAAGTCATTAATTCAATCTAAAGACTCAGAAACAGCTACTTCTGCCTCTATGATAGATCGATGTGCCTTTAAGCCAACATTACTAGAATAAAAATCTGCTGCAATCTTTAACTCTTCGGCTGTTAATAACGAGAGAAGCTTTGTTCTAAATACAACTTTAGCTGCATTTACATTGATAGGATCAGTCATTATTTTTGAAGGCATAGACTCGATAAAAATTCTTTTTTGATTTTCAGGTAAATCACTCAACGTTTCTGAAAACAATTTTTCAGGACTGATATTTATTTCACCACCAAATGAACTTAAGATTTCTTTCATTCCAAGCGCGACATAGAGTCGTTCGAATTCTTCGTTTGCATCAAGCTTAGGAGGAGTCGAAGAGCATGCGAATAGCGAAAGAGACATTAGCAGTAAAAGATTTTTTTTCATCATCATCCTTAATTTAGTGCCAAACTAGAGTGGCTTATAACGCCGCAAATAAACGGCAAAAATTAGTTGGCTAAAATTTGTGAGGTACGAACAAAGCCAACTGATTTTTGTCCGCCCTTTTTAATTTGCTTTGTTATATAACACATTAAAAGCCAATTACATTTTTAAATTTATAAGCCAATAAACAGATAATACCAACAGCTAGAAAATGTAACCTGTAACTTATTAGAGAAAATGATTTACTAGCTTCAATTTTTAGATAGCTTTCTTCTGAGCTCTGTTTTAGGAAATCAACTGGTAAGAAGTCAGCAATAAACATCAGTGCACCTGCAACTGCTAGAGCTATACCGATTATTAGTAAGATTTTACTCATTTCTCCGATTCCCGAGTGTTATATAACGCCCGCATAATAGGCGGATTAAGCTTGGCTGAAATTAGCGAAGAATGAGCGCAGCCAAGCTTTTTGCGTCCACCCTTAATGCGATTGTTATGTGCCTTGTACTACAAAACGTGAATATCATTTATAGTGGCACTAAACTGATTATTTTTGACCCGAGAAAACTCGAACTCTACGGTTAAATCTGTGATTTCACCATTCACAGGGAAATAGAAACCAAAAAGGTAACTACCGTCATTACATTGCAGGAATTCTGGTGTACAAAAAGCTATATCAGTATTCTCGATTTTAAATTCTGATTCGTTACCGTAATAATCAAAAACAGCTTCTCTTATTTCTTTTTCACCCCAGCGTGCACCGTAATTATTAGGTACAGTTACCAAACTAAGTGCTTGTTCAAAACTATCCTGCGACAGGTAGCAAAGCCATTTTTGACAGTATGCTTTTAACTCAGGTTCAACATTTTGGTTTAACAGTTTTAGCATGACTTTCCTTAGGCACATAACGCCGCCATATGGGGCGCACAAATGCTTGGCTAAACTTAGCGACGAAGGAGCGCAAGCCAAGCGTTTTGCGTCCAATTGCCATTATGGCCTTGTTATATTTGCTTTCCACCATTGAGGTACTCAGCAATTAACTTTTTGTTTTGTTCATTTAAATGAGGTATGGAGCACTCAGCTAGCCTTTGTTTCGCTGTTTTTCCACTGTTATCTTTTAAATTAGGTTTAGCTCCATTAACGACAAGCAACTTTACTATATTTGGATAGCCAGCGGTGACAGCTCTGATTAGAGGAGTTGTATCCGAATAACTAGAATTCAAATCAACACCAGCTTTTATGAAAAGGGAAACAATGTCTTCTGCCCCGCATTGGATTGCCATAATCAAAGGTATTCCATTTGGGTTTGCTCCAGCTTCAAGCAACTCTTTAGCAGATTCGAGGTCACAATCAGCAGCTTGAATTAATGCATCATTCAATTCCCTTTGATTCAAAACTTACCCTCGATTCTGATTGCAAATATAACGCTTGCCGTAAGCGGCACAAAATAGCAGACTAAAATTTGCTACGAAGGAGCACAGCCTGCTGTTTTGTGTCCTTTGTTTAACGGCCTTGTTAGCTGCGCTTACTCTATTCTGCTAATGACCTCAACTCTTGAATTGTTTGGGCAGTAAATTTCAAGTGTTTCAGAATGAGAGTTTGTTTTACCCCAAGTACGTTCTATATGCCATGCAGGCAATTCCTCAGAATCTTCGTCCGAAGGGCTAACTGCGAAGGACCAATGACCACTGTAAAAGCAATGAATGAGAACTCCTTGAGATTCATTAGGCGCACTAATCTCCAGAGTGCAAACGTAGCCTATTTCACTTAGTTTAGGGTTAGAAGTGACATTAAACTCGTTCACCTCACAATCAATGCCCTCGCAACAAACCATTCTGTCACTAGCTCCCCAAAATATTGCTTTCTTGCCTAGAGGCTGTAGCTCTTTAGCTTGCTCTTTGCTCTTTTTCTTAAAAAACACCTTGGGACTCCATGTGCAGCTAACACCCCGCTTAGGGGCAAAAATACGTGGGCTATAATATCGAGCGAAGCGAGGACAGCCCACGTGTTTTTGTCCCAGCACGCTCTACGTGCGTCTACAGCGGTTTGTTAGGTGTTTCTATAGTGCCATTCCATTGATAGTAGTTCCTTTTCACCTTCTAACTCTCCTATTTTCACGTAAACCCTTACCCCGTTGTGTGAGACTCTCTCATCTTTAACAACGGCTTTAAATGGCTCTTGCCAGAATTTTTCCTGATTTAGGCAAACATACATGTAGCCAGAAAACACAACTCTATTTGAATTTTCGACATTAGCGACCATGTTTGATACACCATCGTACCAAATCCCTTCTATGAGCTGTTCCGTTAATATTTCTGCAGCAATGTATTCAAATGATGAAGACACACTTTCACCGTAGAGATCTATTTGTTCTCCATTTAGCAGACGTTCAATACATCCAACGAATTGATTTATCGCCTCGACTCTCACGAAACACCTAACGCCCTGCTAAGGGGTGAGCAACGCAATACCGATGTTGCCGCACACCACCTTAATCACTAAATTCAACGCATAGTGAAAATGCCACGCGTTGCGAATCCCTCTTGAGCAGTTTGTTAGGCAGATTTTTCAATGAACTTTCTTAACTCATGTGCTCTGATATCCGCTTCACAATTTTGTGAATAAATTTCGACAGTCCCAAAATCTCTTAGCTTATCGATATAGTTACTAGGCATTTTATCACCAGAAGAAAACTGCGTTTTTAACACCCAGAAATAAAGCTCATATCCATTTCTCTTCAACTCGCTCAAGAGATTAACTGTTATTTCATAACGATCATCATCGAAGTTTGGACAAAAAGCTGCGATAAGGTAGGACTTAGTCAAGCTATCCATAAAGTTATAGTAGCCATCGGGTTGATCATCATTTGACATACGACGAATAAACCAGTCATGCCCGCCGAGTTTATAATTTTTAATATATCTATTATTATCTGTCAAAGCTTTGAGAGTCTTTGATTTTCCCCAGTTCTCATGCCCTACAACAAAAACGATTTTTTTATTACTCACTCTAAACTCCACAATATACCTAACAATTTAATAGTGCGCAAATCGCGCATATTTCTGATTTGCAATCGCGCACTTTCTGAATGGGTTAGTTTTAACAAAGTTGATAACTCGTTGCCAGCGTAATTAAAATATATGTTGTTAACTTTTGAGCCAGATAAAAATGCGCAAATTGCTCATTTTCCTGAATATAGGGGAAAAGTGCTTCTGCTGGATATACAATCAGCTTTAATAGAAGAGGTTTAACGTCCGTTTATCGCTCATAACCGCCATTAGAGTATTTACGTTAGCTCGGAATGGGGCAGAATTAAGTTACGCCTAATGTTCTGGTTTTGTCACAGAGCCGTCCTTCAGCTCCAACGCATTTCTATCTAAAATGTATTCTAGAAATTAGTTTATATAAACTAAAAAAGCGCCCTAGGCGCTTTTTTAAAATCAACTAAATTAATTTAGTGTGGGCTGCACATCTAAGCCATAGCCAAACATTACAGCTAATACTAATACAACTGATGCTGCGACCATTAGTTTAATCAACAGTGGTAAGCAGAATCTGAACCAATGTCCGTAAGGCACACCTGCCATGCCTAAAATACCCATAAGTACGGCATTGGTCGGAATGATCATATTGGAAAAGCCATCACCAAATTGATAAGCAAGCACGGCAACTTGTCTTGGTACACCCACTAAATCACCCAGCGGGGCCATTAGTGGCATGGTGACATAAGCTTGCCCTGAACCAGAAGGAATAAAGGTATTAAGTAGGGTTTGAATAACCAACATGCCAATTGCAGATATTTCAGCTGATACATAAGAAAGTGGTAGCGACATGCCATGTACAAGGCTATGCAGGATTTGGCCGTCTTCTAAAATTAGTGCGATACCCCGTGCAACACCAATTAACACTGCGGTGGTAACAAGATCAGACACGCCCTCTATAAATTTGTTTGCTGCTTCATCAGCAGAGAGTTTGCCTAAAATGGCGACAACCACACCCCAAGCAATAAAAACACCACCTAGCTCGTATAAATACCAGCCCTTAGTTGCGATGCCCCATACTGCAATTGCAAGGGTAATAATAAAGCTGCCTAAAATGAGTTTATGGCGTAGGGCAAGTGCTGGGTAACTGGTGGCTGTTTGATTTTCAAGTGGGCAAGGTACGCCAATCATCATTGATTTAGATGGATCGTTCGCTACCTTTTTGGTGTATTGCCAAACATGATGAAAACCAATGAGCACAAATGGAATAAATATAGCTAAACGTAACCACAGCCCAGAGTAAACCGGGATCCCTGCAATTTGCTGTGCGATTAATACGGTAAATGGGTTAAATGCCGATACCCCATAACCAATACCATAACCTGCGACTATCATACCTACAGCGGTCATTGCATCTAAGCGCATTGCCTTACAAAGCGCGACGAGAATAATAACAAAAGGAATGTATTCACCAGCGGTACCAATACTGCTTGATGCTAAGGCAAAGCAAAATACCACCATAAAGATTAATCGTTGCGGCTTTTTGCCGTGGCGCTCTAAAAGCCTACCAATCAGTGCATCGACTGTACCTGTGGCACGTGCAACAGCTAAGACGCCGCCAACAATTAACACAAAGAAAATAACATCTTGAGCAGCAGCAAACGCGCGGGGGATGGCTTGTAATAAATCCCAGGGGGTTAAGTAATGGCGTTCTTCAACTGTTTGATAGGTGCCAGCAACGACCATTTCGCGACCAGATTCACTGAGTGTTGTGGTGAAAAAACCTTGTGGTACTAGCCAAGTAGCAATAAGTGCAATGACCATCATACTTAGCAGTAAGATAAGTGTATGCGGGACTTTAAAACGTAAACCCATTTATTCTCCGTAATTATGTGTGGTATTTAGGTTAAATTCTTAAAATCATAACACAATAAAAGCTGACAGGTTGTCTCTAAAATGTTCACACTGTTAAAGATTGTAATAATTCAGATACAAAAAAGGCCAGAACACTGGCCTTTTTAAAGTATTTTAATTTTATTTAGCTAAACCAAATGGGTCATCGATGCTATGAGCTGGCTCGGTAAACCAACGCGGACCTTCGTCTGTCATATAAAAGTGATCTTCTAAGCGAATACCAAACTCATCTGGTATTACAAGCATAGGCTCATTACTAAAACACATGCCTGCAGCGAGTGGGGTAGGGTTACCACCGACAAGGTATGGCCATTCATGAATATCTAAACCAATTCCATGGCCTGTTCTGTGTGGGCAGCCTGGTGTTTCATACTCTGGCCCCATGCCATTTTCGGCTAGGTACTGTCTTGCTGCATCGTCTACTTTGCCACATGGCTCACCAATTTTTGCGGCAGCAAAAGCAGCAAGTTGGGCATTTTTCTCGTGCTGCCAAAACGTACGTTGACGTTCGGTGGCATCTCCAAATACATACGTACGGGTAATGTCAGAGAGGTAATCATGTACTTTACAGCCAGTATCAATCAGTACCACATCACCTTTTTTAAGGGTTTGCGGGTTTTTAACACCATGCGGGAAAGATGACGCAACACCAAATAGCACAATACAAAAATAGTTACCTGGTGCACCGACCTTTTGGTGCGCTTTTTTAATAAAGGCTTCAACTTCAGTGGTGGTAATGCCTTCATAAAGCATACTTGCCGTTGCTTTGTGTACTTCTAAAGTCATATCCATAGCACGCTGCATCAAGGCAAGTTCATTTGCCGATTTATGCATGCGGCAATGAGCAGTCACGCACTGCGCGTTAATAATGGTGTAATCGCTGTTCGCTTTATTAATGCCGTCGTAGATGAAAAACTGTGCGCTTTCATCAATACCAAGGGTGCCATCTTTGCTAATACCCATTTCTGAAAGTACTTCAACACACAGTTGGTATGGGTTTTCGTGCTCTTGCCAGCCACGAATTGGGCCATCAATCACCATGAAATCGTTTAAGCTGCCGATTTCAAAAAACGGCGCTATGTATTGCACGTCACCTTTGGCGGGTAAAATAGCACCTACTAAACGCTCACTTGCGTACCAACGCATACCCGTAAAATAAGCAAGGTTAGTGCCGGCATTTAAATAAATTGCATCAATATTATTTGCTTGCATATACGCTTGTGCTTTTGCGATACGTGCATAAAATTCGTCATTTTGAATAGGGGTTAAATCTGTTGTCATATCTGACAAAGAGTCAAGCGCCTGCTCTGGCGTTTGTGTGCCAATACCATGTGTTGTCATCGTGTACTCCTTGGTTTTTTTGTGCATTGTGGCTTGAGTAAACACTTGATGCAAACTCACTGCGACTAATCGCATAATATTCGTATTTATGGTTATTACTGTTAGCATGCGCAAAAAATAAGGAGCGACAATGCAAGTGAATTACTTAAAGAGACAAGCTGAATTTAAAGCCCTGCTAGCACAACAAGGTTACAGCGCCATGTTAGTACTAGGGCATGAAAATATTCGTTACTTAAGTGGCTTTAGTGGTAATGCCGCTTATGCATTAATTACTCAAAACGCGTGCGTGTTGATCACTGATTATCGTTATCACCAACGTGCAATTGCAGAAACAACAGGGTTTGAAGTTGTTTGTCGAGATAGAGACAACGAAACCCTTGGGCATTGTATTAACAGACACCTTAACCCAAACAGCCATGTCGCATTTGATGCAAGTTATGTCACTGTAGCAATTTGGCAAGGTGTGGCAGATGAGCTAAACGGCCACACTTTAACAGCTGTAAACGGTTTAATAGAAAAACTAAGACGCGTTAAAGACAACTGGGAAGTTACGCAAATCAAAGCGGCCGCAGCCATCGCTGATGAAGCACTAGCACAAACACTGCCTTATTTTAAACCAGGTGTAACTGAGCGAGACTTGGCCTTAGAGCTTGAATTTAGAATGCAAAAGCTAGGTTCAGAAGGAATGTCGTTCGCAACCATTATGCTGTTTGCTGAACGCTCAGCTTTGCCTCACGGTAATCCATCAGATCAGGTTTTAAAACAAGGTGACTTTGTAACGCTTGATTTTGGCGCGGTTGTGAATGGCTATCGCTCGGATATGACACGCAGTTACATTATTGGCGAAGCGTCAGAAAAACAAACCCGTATTTATAACACTGTGCTTGATGCACAAAATGCGGCACTTGAAATGGTTAAACCAAGCATTAATTGTTTAGATTTAAATGCTATATCAAACAAGGTGATTGCTGATGCGGGCTTTGGCGAATATGCGGGTAAAGGCTTAGGTCATGGTTTAGGACTATTTTTACATGAAGTGCCATTTATCAACACATTGACAGACTACAAGCTTGAGGTTGGCAATGTGATCACCATTGAGCCTGGCATTTATATACCAGGCTACGGCGGTGTGCGCTTAGAAGATGACATAGTTGTCACCGAATCTGGCTTTGAGATGTTAACCCATGCGCCTAAGCCATTTATAATCTAGTGATTACTTTTTAGCATAAGCTAAGCGGGCTAAACGTTCAGTTACATGGTAACTATCGAGCCCGCTAACTGCGACTGTATCGATAGCTTCAATATCAATAAAGCCGTCTTCAGCTAGGCAATTTTCATCTAAGTGTACGTCAGTTATTTCACCTATAATCAGCTCAGTTCCGTTAATAGCTAGGTGGTGATGTTCTTTTAAGGTAACAGCATATTTTAACCGACTGTTTGCAACAAAAGGCGCTAAAAAATCATTCAAATACTGTGTTTCTAGCCCTGTAGCATCAAACTCAGACTCTTCTTTATCATAACGTGCAGATGTTTGGTGTGCTTGATGATAAATATCTTTATTAACCTGATTAATGGTGTAACAACCTGTTGAAAGAATATTTTCAAGGGTATGTCGCGGTACAGAATGAGGGCGGATTATCATACCCACTAGCGGAGGATGCGCGCCTAAATGAAATACTGAGCTGACGATAGCGAGGTTTGTTTGATTATGGCAATTTTGAGTACCTATCAAATTAGCGCTTTTGAACCCTGATAAACTATTAATTAAATGAGCGCGATAACGGCTATCAAGGTTTGCAATTGCTTGTTTTGTTAAATGCATGAAGTTCCTTATTACCAATCTATGGGTTGTCCCTGCCAATCAAAATAAGCAGGGTTGTCAAAATTAGCTAAAAAGCGAGTGTCTGACAGAAATTTAAATAGCTGTTCTGCTACAAACTCAGGGGTAAAGAGCTTTCCGTCAGGTACATTTACCTGAAAAGGCTTTGATAGTGGTGTATCCGTTGTACCTGGATGGAAAAGCACACAACGATTTTGTTTGTTACGACGGTTAAGCTCAATTGCTGCTGATTTAAATAACATATTTAATGCGGCCTTTGACGCTCTGTAACTGTACCAACCCCCTAAATTATTATCGTTAATACTGCCTACACGGGCGCTCAGTGCACAGATGACGCTTTTAGTTTTGGTATCTAATAATCTAGAAAAGGCCGTTACGCAGCGAATTGGCAGTAGCGCGTTTGTTTGCATACTATTAATGAAATGCGTGTCAGAAATTTGTTCAAGTTTACGTTCCGGTTGGTTGTTTAGATCATGCAAAATCCCATTAAAAATAACTAATTCACTCAAAGAGGCCTGTTGTTCTGTGAGGGTTTTTGCTATCGCCGATAAGCTAGCTTCGCTGTAATCTGTTTCAAAATGAAGGTGTTTATTGCTGTGCTTTATATTTGAGCTATCAATCAAAGGTTGAGGTTGTCGACTAATTGTCACTATTAGACATGACGATAAATGTTTATTGAGTGTTGTGAAGTAGGCTTTTGCAATCTCACTACTTGCTCCACAAAGAATATATAGTTGCATTTTTGACCTGTTTTAAAAATATTTGAAAAAAATTTCGTACAAACTATCAGCCACTAATAAAGTGACAGCAGCTCTTTTTCTCATAGGGCAAAGCTAAAGCGCAGAATAAGTGAAAGGTAAAAAGTTGACCACGCGCACATCAAGGATGCCTTAACACATGGGGATTTTACCGTTTTAATTGGTAAGTCCATTTTACCAATTAACTGTATTGCAAAGTGCAACACTTAACCAAGCTGCGTATTTATTACACTTTTATGTTGAGATATTGGTTATTCTTTTTTACGAGTTTGTTAGAAAATTCGATCTATTAAATTAACGCTGACAATGATATTAATAAAAAGGATCAGTATTTAGCGGCATTTTTGCAAGCTTAAATACTGTGCAGTAAGTACTTTCAACTTAGTTAAAGAAAGGAGTATGAGAATGAGTGAACAATACGCTGCACTTCGCGGTAATGTTAGTATGCTTGGACAAATGCTGGGTCAAACTATTAAAGATGCTCAGGGTCAAGCCATTTTAGATAAGGTAGAAGAGATTCGCGCTTTATCTAAATCGTCACGTAGTGGTAACGAAGCTGATAGGCAAGCACTTATCGATGTACTACACGCTCTCACAGATGAAGAACTATTACCGGTTGCACGCTCATTTAATCATTTTTTGAATCTTGCTAATGTTGCTGAACAATTTCATACAGTATCGCGCTTTAATGACGTTGGTTTTTGCCAACTAAACCCTCTCACTCAAACATTAAAAGCGTTAGCATCAGCGGCAAAACAAGGGCAGGTTGACCCTAATAACCTTGCGCAAACTCTCTCAAAACTCCACATAAACCTTGTACTGACAGCTCACCCTACAGAAGTGACACGTCGTACTATGATCAATAAACACGTTGAATTAAGTGATTGCTTAGCGACGCTTGAGCGCAAAGATAATTTACCAACTGAACGTGATGAGCTTTTAAATCGCATAGAACAGCTAATAAGCCAAGCATGGCATACCGATGATATTCGTCGCTCACGACCAACGCCAATTGATGAAGCTAAATGGGGTTTCGCAGTTATTGAAAATAGCCTTTGGCATGCTGTGCCGCGTTTTTTACGCGAGTTTAGTCAAGATGTTAAATCTCAACTAAATCTAGAGCTACCTATTGATTATAGCCCCATTGAGTTTACTTCTTGGATGGGCGGTGACCGTGATGGTAACCCATTTGTAACTGCCGAAGTGACTCAGCAAGTGCTTGATCATGGCCGCTGGATGGCACTTGATTTATATTCCCGCGACATTGAAACACTCAGTAATGAGTTATCAATGTCAGAAGCCAGTGATGAGCTAATAGCACTTGCAGGACAAGAATTTGAACCTTACCGTGCTGTTCTTAAAAACCTAAGAAATCAAATTGTTGAAACGGTTGCCCACTTGGGGGCAAAGATCAAACAAAAGCGCACTGATGCACAAGACTTGATCACTGACATAGCACAAATTAAGCAACCGATAGATGTTTGTTATCGCTCATTGCTTAAAAACAATATGAAAGTTGTCGCAGATGGTTTGCTATTAGATGTTTTACGCCGCGTAAACAGCTTTGGCCTGCGACTCGCTAAGCTTGATGTTCGCCAAGACTCATCTCGCCATAGTGATGTGTTTTCTGAATTAACACGTTATTTAGGTTTAGGTGATTATCACCAGTGGCAAGAAGATGACAAGCAAGCCTTCTTACTTGCAGAGCTTAACTCTCGTAGGCCGCTTATTCCGAAACATTGGCAACCAAGCCCAGAAGTGAAAGAGGTTCTTGATACCTTTGATGTTATTGCTGCTCAGGATTCACAGACATTTGGTCTTTATATAATATCAATGGCTCGAACAGCATCTGATGTATTAGCTGTGCAATTATTGCTTAAAGAGAGCGGTTGTACGTTCAATTTGCCTGTTGCCCCACTTTTTGAAACGCTTGATGATTTAAATGCAGGTAAAGATGTAATTGAATGCCTGTTGGATAACACTTGGTACCGTGGTCATATTCAAAATCAGCAAAATGTTATGATTGGTTATTCTGATTCGGCAAAAGATGCCGGTATGATGGCCGCAGGCTGGGCACAATATGAAGCAATGGATAAGCTCGTTCAATTAGCTGAACAACGTGGTATTGAGCTTGTTTTATTCCACGGTCGCGGTGGTACTGTTGGTCGTGGTGGTGCACCTGCCGCACAAGCATTGCGTTCACAACCGCCGGGTTCTTTAAAAGGGGGTTTGCGCGTAACTGAGCAAGGTGAGATGATCCGCTTTAAGTTTGGTTTACCAGCTGTTGCACTACAAAGCTTAAACATTTATGCCGGAGCAGTGCTTGAAAGTAACTTATTGCCACCACCAGAGCCTAAAAGCGAGTGGCGTGATGTTATGAAGCTTATCAGTAATGAGTCATGTGAGCATTACCGTGCAGTTGTCCGCCATGATGAAAACTTTGTACCTTACTTTAGAATGGCAACCCCAGAGCAAGAGCTCTCTAAACTACCACTGGGTTCTCGTCCTGCGAAGCGAAATCCTAATGGTGGCGTGGAAAGCCTACGTGCAATTCCTTGGATATTTGCTTGGAGTCAAAACCGATTGATGCTGCCTGCATGGCTTGGGGCATTAACAGGGCTTAAGGCTGCGCTTGATAAGTATGGGATTGAAACACTTCATGAAATGAGTTTACAGTGGCCTTTCTTCCGTGCTCGCTTAGAGATGCTTGAAATGGTATTTAGTAAAGCCGATAGTTGGTTAAGTGCACATTATGACGATGCATTAGTCACTGAGCAATATCGACCACTTGGTGTAAAACTTCGCCAAGAGTTAAGTGAAGCGATTGAACTTGTACAGTCACTCAGCCCACAAAAAAGCTTACTGGCAGATCAACCTTGGATTAAAGAGTCTATTGCGCTTCGTAATCCGTATACCGATCCGCTTAACTTACTACAAGTTGAGTTGTTGCGCCGTTCACGTGAAGCAGATGAAAGCTCTGAGGGTGATATCGACAATGCCTTGATGATCACCATGACAGGCATCGCAGCGGGTATGCGTAATACTGGCTAATCAAATGCCTCTTGATTGTTTGTAACTAAACGAATATCTAGAGGCAGAGTAATAATAAATCGTGCGCCGTGTTCACATGACTCGGCGCATATCTCACCTTTTAAGTTATATTGAACAGCGTTGAATACCACATTCAAGCCTAAACCTAAGTGTTGCTCACCTAAGTTTGTGGTGTAAAAAGGTGTAAATATTTCTGACAAAATCTCATCTTTAATACCCACGCCATTATCTTGATAGACAATATCTACGTAGTCTCCATGCTCAACAAGGTGCATGTTAACACTGCCGTTGTCCTGATTTTTAAAGCCATGTTCATAACTGTTTATTACCAAGGTTTTAAGCACGTCTGTGATGATAGAGGGGTGCGAAACAATGGATACTTTGCTACCTCTAACAGAGTATGAGATTTGCTTACCTAAATAATTATCTAAAAAAGAGAGTTGTTGCTTCAAATAATCAGGCAATGAAATTTCAACGGGTGGTTTATCAAGAGCAATTGACACATTGAGTGCTTTAAACTCTTCGACAATACTTGCAAGACGATTAATATTACTTATAACCAATTCTTTTGCGCTGGCTGTGTTAGTAATGAATTGGTGAAAACACTTACTGGTAAGTTGCTGAGCCTTGAACTTTTCTGAGATTGATAGCAAATATTCATCAATTAAAGAGCTGGCAGTGACAATTGTGCCGATAGGCGTATTTAATTGGTGCGCCATACCTGAAACCAAAGCCGTAAGAGACGCTATTTTTTCAATTTCGATTAAGTGCTTTTGTGTATCATGAAGTTGTTTGAGTGCATTGGCTAACTTTTTATTTTTATTATCAATGCTATGAATTGCGGCGAATGAGCCAAACAAAATAACAACTAAGCATATCGATATAGCAATTGTCAGTTCTTTAAAAGCCTTTGCTTTGGTTGCTTTTATTTGTTCTGCTTTGGTGAGTTCTGCAATTCGTATTTCTTTTGCAGCTAAGTCAGCCTCGGCTAATGCTTTTGCAATATTTACGCTAGCTTGTCGGGTCAACACAGCGGTTTTAATTTCATTATATTGTTTAAAAGCAGATAGGGCGCTTTCAAAGTTCCCTTGCTTTTCGTATAAGTGTGAAGAAAATTTAGCAATATCTAGCTGGGTAGTGAAATCTACATATTTATTATTTTTTAAACCAACAGAGGTGAGTATTTCTATTGCCTTTTTAACATTGTTTTGAGCATCATAGGTCGTTGCTAAGCACAAAATTGCATTCATGTACTCGCTATCAATATCTTTCTCGTTGATAAGCTTTAAGGCTTGAATTTGCACCGCTTCTGAGTCAGCTAAACGGTTACTTAAACGGAGTACTTTTCCTCTTAATACTAAACTTGTGGCTAAATGGTTTGTGAAATTATGCTGCTCTTGTAAGGCAATTGCTTGATCTAATATTTTTAATGCCTCATCGTACTTGTTAAGTCCGATCAGAGCTAATGCTATATTGGTTGATGCAAAAGACTCATTTAAATGTTGGTTATTTTTTTTGGCATAGTCTTTATAATTTTCGAAGGTAACCAAGGCTTCAGAAAAGCGCTCTAATTTAAGGTAAATAAGCGCAATATTGTTTTCTGTTTGATAAACAAGGCGTTCATCTCTTGATTTAGCAAATGGCATGGCATCTCGATAGTAATTTAATGCCTCATTGTATAGCCCTAATCGCGCATAAATACCGCCTGATATATTGAAGTACCCATACATCAAGCTTTTTTCTTCTGAGTGTGCAACCATACTTTTATATTCAACAATGGTTTTCATTGCCTGTTCTAATTCATCAACCTCTAGTAAAAACCAAGCTTTGTAATTAGTAACCATGATGCTTTGTTCAAGCGTGAAAGATTGGCTATCGAGCAAAAAGTTTACACGTTCAAGACCTTCTATAGGGGAGCGAGCATAGCTTTGTCGAATTGACTCGCGGAGTTTATCAAATTCAGAATTAGAAATTGTTTCAGCTTCCACTGTATTTAAGCCTGCCAAAAAGAGTAGGCTTATAAAAAAGAAGATACGAGCACTCATAACGTATTATTCCGGTTAACAGTAAAAACCAAAGCCTCAGGCGAGGATAGTCGATGCACAGCATAATTTGAGGTGAGTACTTTAAATTGTATTTAAACTGAGCGTTATCTGAAAAAGCTTATTCTTATCTGGGAAAATCCTTAGTTATTGTAAAAGTAAGTTAACTGTTAAAAGCCGTTACAAATGGCCTAACACTAGATAGCTATAAAGTATGGTTTTTATATCTGGTCAGACCTATTTGGGCTTAGGCTATTGACTCGTTAGAAGATCGCACTAGAATGGCTCGGCTTTTGCCCCCCATCGCTTAAGCTTTTATATAGTCTTTTTCCCGAGTTAGTTTATGTCGAACGTGTCTACTTGTATCACTTATGATACAACGACGTCATTAGTAATGATGACGTTAAGAGGGACTGCAAGTGCACAGGATGTGATTAATTTTTACCAAATAGCGCATCAATACTCGTTATTATATGGCTCAGATAAAATTTTAGTTGATGTGTCAGAGTTAACTCATAACTTTGCTCCTGCTGAGTTATTCAATATTATGCCAGTGATTGCTCATTCATTAAAAAAAGCATGTGTAGCAATCGTGGTAAGTTTTGATGGTTTCATGCATGATTTGTTTGTTCAAAAGGCGAAGCGTTATAACTTACATGCTGAAAACTTTGAGTGTTTTCAAAAGGCCAAAACTTGGTTGGTCGCGCAATAAATTGACCTTAATTACTGATATATGAGGCTTGTTTTAGTTTTATAATGACGATGAAAACCTAGTATTTCATGATGTAACCTTTTACACTGTATAGCCAATTAATAAATATAATTTGTTATGACAGCAAGTAATAGAAAACATAGTCAAACAGAGCAAAAACAAGCGCCATTTAGCTTTTCTGAACAACAACAAGATACACTTTTCACTGAACTTAAAACTAAGCGCGGTATTTTATCCCACAGTGACATAATCCAGCTTTGCAATGAGCACCAAGTTACCGAATTAGAGCTTTTAAAAGCATGCGTGCCAGTCGCTAGCCTATTTTCTGTTGCACCTATCTCTAAATTTTATGTAGGCGCAGTTGCCCTTGGAATAACAGAACAAGGTGACAGGCAATTTTATTTTGGCGCAAACGTCGAGTTTTCCCATCAAGCGCTCAGCTTAGTTGTTCATGCAGAACAATCGGCGATAAATAATGCGTGGTTAAATGGTGCATCAAGTATAGTAAAAATAGCGATAAGTGACGCTCCGTGTGGTTATTGCCGCCAATTTATGAATGAACTAAACACCGCGGACACACTGGATATTCATCTTCCTGAGCATGATTTTACACTACGCGAGCTCCTCCCCAATGCATTTGGTCCAAAAGATTTAGGTAACAAGGTCAGCTTATTATCTAACACCAGTCAATCACTTAGCTTTGTTGATGAAGATAGCATTGAGCAAAAATTAGTTATCACCGCATTAAATTCTTATGTGCCTTATACAGGCAATTACAGTGCCGTGAAGATCGCTACCTATCAGCATGGAGATTTTTATGGCGGCTATGCAGAGAATGCAGCATATAGCCCAAGCCTTTCACCTTTACAAAGTGCATTAAGCCAACTTTATTTGGCTGGAGTCGCGTTTACTGGCGAAAATGTGGAGTCGATTAGTTTGCTCGAAACACAAGGTGCAGAGAATCAATTAGAGGTGACTAAAAGCGTGCTGGCGAGTTTTGATTTCTCACCAGCATTTGAACATATTATTGCTGCTTTATCCGAGTAATTGTTTTGCAGCTTCAATCACTACGGCGACTGATTTTCTTTCAATCTCGCCGTGGTCTACATTAGGAATTTCTTGCTTAGTACGGTTAACAAGCACCCCAGCTACACAGGCTGCACGTAATCCTAAAGCAGCACACATAGTGAATAAGGTCGCTGATTCCATTTCATAGTTCATTACACCCAGTTTTTGCCATTCTTCACAACTACCTTGAAAAGCGCGAGGCACATAACCCGAATGGGTATCATAGCGTTCTTGTCCTGGGTAAAAGGTGTCACTAGAGGCTGTAATTCCAATGTGAAATTGAATACCTAACTCATTACAGGCATTGACCATTGCTTGTGTTGCAAAAAAGTCTGATGCAGCAGGGTAGCTGAGTGGAGCAAAATGTTGGCTTGCGCCATCTAAACGAACAGATGCTTGGCTAATTAGAATATCACCTTCATTTATATGCGGTTGAATAGCGCCAGTGGTACCAATTCGTAAAAAGGTATTAATACCAAGTTGTGCTAGTTCTTCAACGGCTATCGATGTAGATGGACCACCAATACCAGTAGAACACACAACTATATTGTGACCATTTAAGACACCACGGTAGACATGAAATTCACGGGTTTTTGCAAGACATTCAGGATCATCTAAAAGAGAAGAAATACGTGCAGAACGATCTGGATCCCCAGGAACTATTGCAAGAGTTGCACCTTTTAAGTCGTCACGTGTTAGTCCTAAGTGAAATACCTTTTCCATTTTTGAACCTTATTTTTAGCTAAAGCGTAATACTTTATATATCTGCTGCGAATGTACAGGACAGATGTCCTGCAATACGATTGTTGCAAGAATCGAGCAGATAACCTAAACCTTAATAGATAATGATAAATGAGGATATACTATGCCTGCTTCATCTTCTATGAGTAAACATCAACAATTTGCTCGTTGTTTACAAAGCACTCAAATTTCTGCTATGGCCCCCTTTCACTGGTTGGCGTTGGCGTTTAAAGACATCGCAAATGCCCCAATACTCAGTTTAGTCTATGGGTTAGTTTTTACCCTGATACCAGCCGCGATTATGTTTTTTGTATACAGGTTCGACACGCATTTGGTTATTTTACCTGCCGTGGTTGGTTTTGCATTAGTTGGACCTGCATTTGCTGCTGGCCTGTATGACGTTGCGTGGGAGCTAGAAAAAGGCCATAAGCCAACACTACTGCACAGCTTAAAATCAATGTTCAGGAATCCCGCTGGGGAGTGGGGGTTTGCCGTTTTACTCATGGTGATCATGATAGTGTGGATGCGATTGGCAGCGCTTATTCATGCTTTATACCCTAATGTGGTTAATCCTAGCTTTGAACAGTTATCTGCTTTTTTAACATTGGGTAGTATTGTCGGTGGAATACTCCTAGTCACTGTTTTCGCCATTTCAGCATTCGCGCCTCAAATAATGATGGAGCGTCGTGTAGATATCATGACTGCGGTTATTTCTTCTATTAATGCAGTAAAAAACAATGTAGGCGCCATGATTGTCTGGGCTGCATTAATTTTGTGTTTAGTGTTTGTCGGTTTTATTACAGGCACAGCTGGCTTTATTGTAATCATGCCATTACTTAGTTATGCCAGCTGGCATGCATACATAGCCGTTATCAAAACTAAGAAGCCAAGAGGCTACGAATAATGAGTATTCACTCTGATTGAATATTAATTTAACGCAGCAACTTAAAGGGTTGCTGCAAAGTTTGACTTTAAAATTCCCCATGTTATATCTGCCAAAAGCAAGGTGCTTATGCTCGAGATAAGCCAGCAAAACCCTTCTGTTTTGAAAAAGAACTTCAATTATATCAATTGTTTGTTTTTTCAAGTTTTATTTTCTTTTACCTTTGATTGAGTTGAACATAATCAAAAGTAGAGGATAGTGTAATTTTTTAAATTACGCATGAATATGCAGATACTTACCAGCGGAGTGAAAATGAGTAACACACAAAAAACGTTCCATGAAAAATTAAGCCAGTGTTTATGTCCACCGGGTGATGGTGTTTTTACCGTTAATACGGCAAAGGAACGAAAAGATGCATTACGTACAAAGCTTTATGGGCAAACTGATAACGTTGATGTGCTTTGGAAGGAGTCACTTGAAACACTGGCTGATTCTGAGCACAAAGCGGTAATTTTAGGTATTAGCTCTGATTGTGGTGGTGGTATTTTACGAGGCGCTAACTGGGGCCCGTTATTCTTACGTTCAACCTTAATCGACCAACAGCCACAAGTACGTGCTTTTGATCTTGGTGATGTACGTATTATCCCTCACTTACTACACGATAAATATTTAAACGATGCGACAATCACTAACTGTCAAAAGGCGCTGTACGCAGACGAAAACAGTGAATACCACGTATCACCTTTGTCGATTACAGAAGATGTGTGTGATGGTTTTTACGCTAACTACCCAGACAAAGGAATTTTCGGTATTGGCGGTGACCATTCAATTAGTTACCCGCTAACAAAAGCATATTTAAAGGCAAAACGTGATGCAGGCAAACGCACTGCAATCATTCACTTTGATGCTCATACAGACTTATTAGTTGAGCGTTTAGGTATTGATTTATGTTTTGGCTCATGGTGTACGCATATTCTTGAGTATTTACCCTCACCGCGTAATCTAATTCAGTTTGGTATTCGTTCGAGTGGTAAACCGA
This sequence comes from Pseudoalteromonas sp. 68 DY56-GL68, assembly GCF_041414825.1. Classification (NCBI taxonomy): domain Bacteria; kingdom Pseudomonadati; phylum Pseudomonadota; class Gammaproteobacteria; order Alteromonadales; family Pseudoalteromonadaceae; genus Pseudoalteromonas; species Pseudoalteromonas sp. 68 DY56-GL68. The sequence continues at coordinate 395,457 of NZ_JAOCZL010000006.1, read as the reverse complement.
AAGAGCATTGGGAATCAACGTTTGGTGTTAAACAGCATTGGGCCCATGAAATCTTAGAACGCGGCGCGCAAGCCGTCGCTGATGAAGTAATTGCACAACTTAAAGCCGATAACATTGATGAGCTGTATGTTAGCTTTGATATTGACGCATTAGATGAAAGCTTTGCCTCAGCCACCGGCACGCCTGAAGCCGGCGGACTAACGCCGCAGCATGCACTTGATATCTTAGTTGCTATTGCTGATGAGTTTCCGATCACGGGGGCGGATATGATGGAAATAGCGCCATTCACTGATAGCTCTTTAATTGGCCAAACAAGTTCTGAGACGACGCTTCGTGAAGGGGCAAAGATTTCAGCTTTCTTAATTAACGCCATAAATAAGTAACTGGTTTAGGTGAAAGGCGTAGTTTGCCTTTCACCTATCATTAGGTACTTCAAATTTTATTTCCAAATCTTACACTTCAGACTATATTTATATAAAAAATAATTATAACTTTTTGGTATAGTCAATTTATGCTCAAACCTATTATTCTGTCACTTGCTATGTTGTTGCAACCTTGCTTTGCAGCAATCACCGTTGTGACAGAAAATCTTCCTAGTTTTCAATATCAGAATGCGCAAGGTGTTCTTGTAGGGACTGTGGTTGAAGAAGTAACTAACGCTTTAAAGAAAAGTGGTGTTGAGTATACGTTGTCAGTAAATGCATGGCCCATATCATATAATGCCGCCTTACGAGATGAAAAAACGTGTATATTCTCCATTGCTAGATTACCAAGCAGAGAAGATAAGTTTAGCTGGGTTGCAAAGCTAGGTAATTTCACAGCTTCTTTTTATAGTTTTAAGTCACAACAGGTTAAAATTGAAAACCTAGAGCAAGCAAAAAAATACCGAATAGCAGTCTTAAAAGACAACTACAGCCACGTATATTTGTCTGAACATGGTTTTAATGAACAAAATCAGCTTATTTTGCTAGATAGCTTTGAGAACATTTATGATGTTCTCAAAAGCCGCCGCTCTAGCATTGATATGGTTGTGCTTAGCGATGAACAATTCAATTATGAGCTTAAAAAAGATAAAACCCTTTCATTGCTAAAAGCTATTTATAAAATTCCTACCGATTATCAAGATTTGTACTTTGCTTGTAATAAAAATCTTGAAAGCACCACCTTAGAAAAATTAACTAACGCCTTTTCATCGAACCAAGCAAAATAGGCTTGTTGATTATAGTAAACTAGCTATAATCAGCTGCTTTTTGAACAATTTCGCAAACCCAAATAACCGATTTTCTAGTGTTAAACATTTTAAATGTAAGACAGTTTAATCAGGTTACTCAGCGTGAAAACGTGCAAAAAGTATTATGCATTGAAAAATTCAATGCGCCTGTTTTTTTAGGAGTTTTAAAATGAGTGATCTGCTCGTTATTGTTTTCTTAATTTTCATAAGTGCATTATTTGCGATGAGCGAAATTGCCATTGCAGCTTCACGGAAAATTAAATTACGAGTCATGGTTGATGAAGGGAATAACAAAGCCCAAGCGGTTCTCGCTTTGCAGGAAAACCCAGGGGCATTTTTTGCAATGATTCAAATTTCTTTGAACGCGATTGCAATTCTTGGTGGTATTGTCGGTGAGCAGGCATTGTCGCCTTATATAGAGCAAATCCTTGTGATGATTTACCAAGGTCCTTTGCTTAGTCAAATTAGTTTTTTGATTTCGTTTTTAAGTATTACTTCTTTATTTATTTTATTTGCTGATTTATTACCAAAACGTTTAGCGATGATTATGCCTGAAGCTGTCGCTGTCAGAGTTGTGTCAATTATGCGTTGGGTCACATTTGCTTTAACGCCGTTTGTTATGTTTTTTAATGGTACAACGAATGTTATCTTGCGTGCCTTTAAGGTGCCTGCTGAACGTGAGGATATTGTTACTACCGAAGATATTGTTGCGATGATGGAAGCGGGGGCTGAATATGGCAGTCTTCAGCAGCAAGAATATCAATTGATTGGTAATGTGTTTGATTTAGAAGCGCGCTTTTTATCCAGTGTGATGACACCAAGGGATCAGATTGTTTATTTTGATGTTAGAGCAGATGCACAAGAGGTTGCTACAAAAATTATTGAGCATCCACATAATCACTTTTTAGTCTGTGACGGTAGTTTAGATAAATTAATTGGCTCTGTTGAGTCTAAAGATATCCTTCGTAAAGTGCTCAAAGGGCAAAACGCTGAAATTGACAGCGAACTAATTACTCGTGATGTCTTCTACTTACCAGAAACTTTGAGTCTTTCAGAAGCACTTAATACCTTTAAAAAAGCAGCAGAACCATTTGCGGTTGTAGTAAATGAGTATGCGCTAATGGTGGGGATTGTCACTGTTAAAGATTTAATGAAAGGGTTTATGGGCGACTTGATCACTCACCAAGGTGAAGAGCTCATTATTAAACGTGATAACTCCTCTTGGCTGGTGGATGGCCTTACACCCGTAGTTGAACTCGCTAAAGTTCTTGAAATTGAAGAGTTCCCTGAACAATCTCATTATGAAACCGTCGCAGGATTTTTGATTTACACCATGAAACGTTTACCTAAGCGGGCAGAGTTTATCAATTTTGCCGGATACAAGTTTGAAATAGTTGATGTTGAGGGCGTGAAAATCGAACAGTTAATTGTTTCACGAGTGACTGAAAGTGAAGGCGCGTAAGCGCCTTCGTCATTATTTTAAGTGTAATGAAAAATCTGTATACTGCGGCTTAGCTCCTTTAATACTAAAAGATTTTTTATGTTTCTTTTTAAAACCTTGTCTCGTATTTTTCTGACCACATTCATAGCTTGTTTATCAATATTATCGATTTCAAGTTTTGCGCAATCATCAAAAAATCAAACCTTAGTAATGGTTGGTGGTGCCCTTAATGTATGTAGTAGTGCCAAAACTCATTACTGTACAAATCAAAACGAGCTACAAGGTAAACAAGCAGCTCAATTTAAGATCACAGAGCGTGCTTTAACAGAATTAGAAAACGCATGGCCGAGTAATAACGAATCACACCGTAAACGCGTAATTCAGGTACTCAGCAAGTTGGCTAAAAGTCATTCACAGACAGTGACAAAGTCAGCTTTGTTATGGGCGTGGCGTGATATTGACAATGAAAGCTTGAGTCAACTTAGCAGCCATGAGTTTAACTTTATGTTGGATATGCTCGAAGTAGCTGTTCTCGATTCTAATGGGAATAGACTAAAAGAGCAGGTTTTTAATGACCTTAACCGAGAACAGGCGAACTCAGATATTGTTGACTTTGTTGGTGCAAGTATAAAAGTCTCGAGTCAAACGCCAACAGTGCTTGTTATAACAGCAGCAGATCGTGACCCATATGCTTCAGCAGATTTTTACGAGTCGCTTTTTGAAAATAAAGGAATCAAAACAGAGTGGCTTGCGTTAACACCAGCCTCAGCGTTTGCTATTACACGTAATCAATGTGCTGATTTAAAAAATATTCGCCAAGCAACAATGCATGTTTATAACCGTCAACAAGTCTACGCAGATAGGGTATTAGCTGAACAAGCTTTGTGTGACGCTGGTATAAAAACTGTGCGGGAAAAAATTCAGTCGGCAACGGCTGTGATCTTTAACGATGAACAGCAAACAAACCTGCAACAAGTTTTGTTTGATAACAAAGGCAATAAACTGCCTTGGTTTGATGATTTGCAATCTCGTCCAGTGATTATGTCAACTGGAGTCAGTAGTTTATTACAAGCAGGTGGCCGGAATACATTCGGTTTTGTGCCTAGCATAATTAGTGGTGACGGTATTACTTCACTGAGAGACAAGCCCATAGAGCAAGCATGTACGGGCTGTGTGAACGAGCAAGCAACAGGTGGACTTATTTACTCATCTATTGGCGGACTCGGAACATTCAATTACGGCCCTGTTGATAGTCAATTTAGTGAAAATAATCGTATGCCTAGGCTAATGAGCATTTTAAATGCAACAGGCCAGCGAAATGGCTTTGGAATTGATGAAGCAACTGCGCTTGTTATGATCCATTCTACTGATACTCGCTTAATGACCGTTATTGGTCAAAGTGGTGTAACGCATATACAGTCAGAGGGTGAAAATAAAGGTCTAATAGACTATTGGCCGACGGGGGCTGTCATCGAGGTTAAGGATAATGATTTTACTTTATCAAAAAGTTCGACAGATAAGGCGCTACCTACAATCAAAATTCCACCACTACCCATGCAGCGATTTGGAAATATTTTTGAAGCTGAAAAATTGCGTTCTTTATTGCAAGCTATTTGCTTAACACAAGAAAAACAAGCAGTAGCGCAACAAGATGAGTTTTTACTTGCTCTTAATGCAAATAAAAATACAGAGTATCATCGTCTTAATAATTCACAAACAGGGTGTGCTATAAGCAACCTAGCATTTTCTATTAAGACCTTTTAGTTTTTTAACTTAATGTCTGTATAGATTTTGTTATTGAGTTGATTTAGGTCATACACTTTTCTTACTAATATAAGCTAACCTGTAAAAAGTGCTTTAGCGTCAGTGGAAAATGTATGAAAAAATTACTGCTATTAACAAGTGGTGGGGATTGCCCTGGTCTCAATGGGGTGATCCGAGCGGTTGTCAAAGCCGCTGAACATGATGGTAACTGGCAAGTATATGGTAGCCGAAGAGCCTACTGCGGGGTATTAGAAACACCGAACGACATTGTCCACCTTACAAATGAGCTGATTGCAGGCATTCATGTTCGTGGTGGAACAATATTGGAAACGGTGAACAAGGGCAACCCCATTGCCTTTCCTATAAATGTTGATGGTAAACACCTACTAGTTGACCGTTCTAAGGAGTTAATTGAGAAGCTAGCAGAGCTTGGTTTTGATGCGGTTATCAATATTGGTGGTGATGGTTCTCATAAAGTCTCTCAGCACTTGTTTGAACATGGTTTAAATATCGTAGGCGTACCAAAAACCATTGATAATGATTTATATGGTACTGATTATACAATCGGTTTTCAGACTGCCGTCGACACCGCCACAGAAGCGATAGACCGCTTAATACCAACAGCGCAAAGCCATAACCGAGTGATTATTACCGAAGTAATGGGTCGCGATGCTGGTTGGATTTGTTTGCATTCAGCTATTGCTGCTGGTGCAGAAGTGGCGCTTATCCCAGAAATTCCCTACGATATTGGAGCGATTAAAGCCAAACTAACATCACGTTTTGATAAAGGCCATGGATTCGCCAATATTGTCATTTCAGAAGGGGCAAAATCCCTTGCTGGTGGTGTTGTTAGTAAACAATCAAATGAATTTGGCTACGAAAACCCAGTGCTTGGTGGTATTGCTGAGCAGCTTGCCTCACAAATACGAGTTGCGCTTGACCTTGATGTCAGAGTAACCGTGTTAGGTCATATTCAACGCGGCGGTACACCTAATGCGTTTGATAGGGTGTTAGCAGCAGAGTTTGGTGTGCAGGCATTCGAGCTAGTTAAGCAGGGGCGATTTGGTTTTATCCCTGTTAGTAAAGACGGTGAAATTAAACCGATCAGTTTAAAAGAAGCAACTTCAGAATATCGTGTTATCCCTTCAGAACATTCGTTAATTACAAGTGCTCGTGCAATGGGCATTTGCTTAGGCGATTAGTCAACGGCCTCTAACTGATAGTTTTAAAACGATTTTATAATCAAAATTATCAGTTATAACCGCAAATCTGCGAATAGTAATTATTTATTGCACAAAAAACACGCTCTAAGGCAAGCTTTTTATTTAATGTAAATTAGTTTAAAGACGCTTGATCTGCGTGCTTTTTAGTTTAGAATGATCGTTCACTCTAAACTAAGGATTTAAACATGCAGCGCTCTCGCATTCCATTTTTTGCAGTGTCAGCTCTTGCTGGTGCTGTTTTTTTATCAGGCTGCGGCCAATCAGAACAGGCTCAAGGGCAGACTCAGGCAGCTCAAGCGGTTCCTGTTGGTGTAATTGAGATGCAAAGCAAACCACTTACACTTACAAAAGAACTTCCTGGTCGCGTATCAGCGTCTCGTATCGCTGAAATAAGACCGCAAGTGAACGGCATTATACAATCGCGTTTATTTGTTGAAGGTGCTGAGGTTGAAAAAGGCCAAGCCCTTTATCAAATTGACCCATCGACGTTTGAAGCGCAAGTAGCAACAAGTAAAGCGGCAATCACAAAAGCAGAAGCAAGTATTGCAAATGCAAAAGCTAAATCAGAGCGTTATAAAGAACTGTTAAATATTAAAGCAGTGAGTCAACAAGATTATGACGAAGCTGATGCAGCATACAAAGGCGCTAAAGCAGATTTGTTGACAGCTCAAGCACAATTAAAAACTGCAGAAATTAATTTGAACTACAGCAAAGTGTTAGCACCTATTAGCGGTCAAATTGGTAAGTCAGATGTTACAGCGGGTGCACTTGTCAGTGCGAATCAGGCAACGGCATTAGCGACAATTACACAACTTGATCCTATTTTTGTGGATTTAACGCAATCAAGCAGTGAATTAACCCGTCTTAAAAAAGCAATTGCAACAGGCCAGCTTGATAAAGATGCCGTACAGCATTCTAAAGTTGAGCTAAAAATGGAAGACGGCACCACTTATGCTCATAAAGGGACACTTAAGTTCTCTGAAGTGACTGTTGACCCAAGCACAGGCTCTGTCACTCTTCGTGCTGAATTTCCTAATCCTGAAAAATTGTTATTACCGGGAATGTATGTACGTGCTGTTGTTGTTGAAGGCGTTAAGAACGACGCTATCCTCGCTCCACAACGTGGAGTAAGCCGTAATACTAAAGGTGAGCCAACTGCGATGGTGGTAAGTAAAGATAACAAAGTTGAGCCTCGTATTTTAAAAACAGACCGTACAGTCGGTGCTAACTGGTTAGTGACTGAGGGACTACAAAGCGGCGATAAGCTGATTGTTGAAGGTCTTCAGAAAATTAGACCAGGTGCACCTGTTAATCCTATGCCTGCTGAGTCAGTTGCAAATAGCCAGTAACGGAGAAACTTAATGTCACGATTTTTTATTGATCGGCCCATATTTGCTTGGGTACTTGCCATTGTAGTCATGCTGGCAGGTATTCTAGCAATTAGAAGTTTGCCGGTTGCACAGTATCCATCAATTGCGCCACCAGCAATCAGTATTCAAGCCAATTACCCAGGTGCGTCGGCCCGTACATTAGAAGATACGGTTACCCAGGTTATTGAACAAAAGATGAAGGGTCTTGATGGCTTGTTATATATGTCGTCTACCTCAGAATCGAATGGTTCAGCGACATTAACATTGACTTTTAGTGCTGATACGGACCCTGATATAGCGCAAGTTCAAGTACAAAATAAGTTGTCACTTGCAACACCATTACTTCCGCAAGAGGTGCAGCGTCAAGGTGTCTCTGTTGCTAAGTCTGCTAGAAACTTTTTAATGGTAGTGGGCTTTGTATCCGAAGATGGCAGCATGAATAATATTGATATCGGTGATTATGTTTCATCGAATGTACTTGATATTATTTCCCGTGTGAACGGCGTTGGTGAAGTTCAGCTTTTTGGTTCACAATATGCCATGCGAATTTGGTTAGACCCATCAAAACTGCAAAAATACGCACTAACACCAGCGGATATCAGCGCTGCGATTAGTGCTCAAAACGCGCAGGTTTCCGCTGGTCAACTCGGTGCGCTGCCTGCAGTTGATGGTCAGCAATTGAATGCCACAGTAACCGCACAAAGCCGCTTACAAACACCAGAGCAATTCAGAAATATCTTTGTAAAAACGAATGCAGATGGTTCAGTTGTTCGCTTAAGCGATGTGGCAGAAGTGGAGCTTGGTGGCGAAAACTATGGCGTTGTTGCGCGCTTTAACGGTAAACCAGCCTCTGGTTTAGGTGTTAAACTTGCCAGCGGTGCAAATGCACTTGATACTGCCGATGGTGTAAAAGCAGCACTTGCTGAGCTTGAGCCATTTTTTCCTGAAGGGCTAACAACTGTTGTTCCTTACGACACGACGCCATTCGTATCATTATCAATTGAAAAAGTAGTCAGTACATTAATTGAAGCCGTTGTATTGGTATTCTTAGTAATGTACTTATTCTTGCAGAATTTTAGAGCCACACTTATTCCAACCATAGCGGTGCCTGTTGTATTACTAGGAACCTTTGCGATTTTGCAGGTGTTTGGTTATTCAATTAACACATTAACCATGTTTGCAATGGTACTGGCAATCGGCTTGCTTGTTGATGATGCCATCGTTGTTGTTGAGAACGTGGAACGTGTAATGACCGAAGAGAACTTATCTCCACTGGAAGCAACACGTAAATCGATGGATGAGATTAAAGGTGCGCTTGTCGGTATTGCTATGGTGCTCTCAGCGGTGTTCGTTCCGATGGCATTCTTTGCGGGCTCTACAGGCGTTATTTATCGTCAATTCTCGATCACCCTTGTTACAGCAATGAGTTTATCGGTATTGGTGGCGTTAATTTTAACACCTGCTTTATGTGCAACTATGTTAAAGCCTAGCCATGTCCATAATGATAAATCACTTTTTGGCCGCTTCTTCTTAGGATTTAACCGAGGATTCGATAAAACCAATAATGGTGCGCAAAGCTTCGTGTCACGCATGATCAAGCACAGCAAACGTTACTTACTTTGTTATGGTTTGATTGTTGGTGGCATGGTATTTATTTTCTCGCAATTGCCATCTGCTTTCTTGCCAGATGAAGACCAAGGGATTTTATTTAACCAAGTTAGCTTACCTGCAGGTTCAACAACAGAACAAACGTTAAAAGTTGTTGAAAAGATGGAGCGCCACTTTTTAGAAGACCAATCTGAAGCTGTTCGCTCTATCTTTACAGTAACAGGCTTCAGTTTTGCAGGTTCTGGGCAAAATGCTGCAATTGGCTTCGTTGGCTTAAAGCATTGGGATGAACGTCAACGTGACGATCTATCTGTTGGTGCAGTAGCTGGTAAAGCAATGGGCTTTTTCTCAACTATTAAAGAAGCTTTTGTATTTGCTTTTCCACCTCCCGCTGTTGTTGAACTAGGCACGGCAAATGGTTTTACTTTATTCCTACAAGATCGTGTTGGCTTGGGGCATGACAAGTTACTTGAAGCGCGCAATATGTTCCTTGGTATGGCGGCTCAAAACCCTGTGCTTTCAGGTGTACGTCCTAATGGTCAAGAAGATAAGCCAGAGCTTGAACTTGATATTGATTTGGCTAAAGCTGAGGCACTGGGTTTAACACAGGCTGATATAAATAACACGCTATCAACCGCTTGGGGTAGTAGTTATGTAAATGACTTCATTGACCGTGGACGCGTTAAGAAAGTGTATCTGCAAGGTATCCCTGAATCACGTATGGTTCCAGAAGATTTGGATGAATGGTATGTGCGTAACTCTGCAGGTGATATGGTGCCATTTACAGCATTTGCACGTTCATTCTGGACGTATGGCTCACCACGACTAGAACGTTATAATGGTTTTTCAGCTATGGAAATCCAAGGTGCAGCTGCGCCGGGTTATAGTACTGGTCAAGCAATGATTGAAGTAGAAAAAATTGTTAAGAAATTACCGCCAGGTGTTGCCTTTGAATGGACCGGCATTTCTTATGAAGAGCGCCTAAGCGGCGGTCAAGCTCCATTATTGTATGCACTTTCATTATTAGTTGTATTCCTGTGTCTTGCCGCATTATACGAAAGCTGGTCTGTGCCTGCTGCTGTAATGCTAATTGTACCATTGGGTGTATTTGGTGCAGGAGTTGCGTCATTTGTATTTAATTTATCGAATGATATTTATTTACAGGTAGGTCTATTAACCACCATAGGTTTAGCATCCAAAAATGCCATTCTTATTGTTGAATTTGCTATTCATAAAATGGATGAAGGAATGAAGTTAGTTGATGCGGCTGTGGCAGCTATTCGTCTACGTTTACGCCCGATCTTTATGACCTCAATGGCGTTTGTATGTGGTGTATTACCCCTTGCAATAGCCTCAAGTGCAGGCTCGGGTGCTCAAAATGCACTAGGTATTGCGGTTATCGGCGGTACGCTTGCTTCATCAAGTATTGTGGTGTTGTTTGTGCCGTTATTCTTTGTATTGGTACGTCGTATCTTCCCTGGTAAGCATAAAGCGACAAATGAGGAGCAAGCATAATGACCCTTAAACTCGTTTCTGTTTCTGTGGCAGCTTTGTTACTCTCTGCTTGTAATATGGCGCCAGACCTTGAACAACGTGAATTACCCGTTGCGCAAAACTATGATGTAGAGGGTAGTGAAGGCGATATAAACGCGCTGCATTGGCAAACATTCTTTAGTGATGAACAATTACAACAGTTAATTCAACTCACGCTTGAGAATAACAAAGACATTCAAACTGCTGCACTCAATGTGCAGCAGGTGAGAGCTATGTATCAAATCGAGGATTCAAATTTGTATCCAAGTATCGATTTAAATGCATCAGGCACACGTCAGCGTTTACCAGCAGATTTATCTAACACAGGGCAAGCGACAATCACAGAGCAATACTCTGCAACGGTTGGCTTAACGGCTTACGAGCTTGACCTGTGGGGGAAAGTACGTAATCAGTCTGAGCAGGCACTGCAAAACTTATATTCAGCAGAGTATAGCTTGACCAGTGTTCGCATCAGCTTGATATCTGAACTGGTTAATGCATGGCTAAACTACGCAACTGATAAAGCGTTACTTGCGCTTGCTAACGATACGCTTAAATCACAACAAGAGTCATTAGAGTTAACGCGAAAGACTTTCGCATTGGGAGCTGCCTCACAGTTAACGCTATCTCAGTTAGAAAGCACAGTAGCAACAGCAAAGGTGGATATTGCAAATTATCAACGCTTACTTAAGCGTGATAAAAATGCCTTAGACTTTTTAGTGGGTAAAACGGTGAGTGCCGATTTATTACCTACGCAAAGTATTGATACAGTGCTTAACATGCCTGAGGTGCCTGTTGGTTTACCGTCTGAGTTATTAACACAGCGTCCTGATATAAGAGCTGCTGAGCATGACCTACTTGCTGCTAATGCAAATATTGGTGTTGCGAAAGCGGCTTTTTATCCAAGTATTAGTTTAACAGCCAATGCTGGAACAGCTTCTGCTGATCTTGATAATTTGTTTGATTCAGGCTCAGGCACATGGAGCTTTGTACCTTCGATTAACTTACCTATTTTTAATATGGGACGTAATCAGGCTAACTTAGATGTGGCTAAAGCACAGCAAGAAGCTGCGTTAACAAGTTATGAGCAAACCATCCAGCAGGCGTTTAAAGAAGTGTCTGATGCACTTGCAGACCGTCAAGGTTATAAACAACAGCTTGATGCTTTAAATGATCTTTATCGTAGCAATGAGGTGTCTTTTACCTTGTCGGATGCACGCTTCCAAAAAGGTGCAGATAGTTATTTGCAAGTGCTGGATGCACAACGTAATTGGTATAGTGCAGGGCAGCAGTTAATTTTAGGTAAGCAAGCGTATCTTGCGAGCCAAATTAACCTTTACAAAGCCCTCGGTGGTGGCTGGAGTGCCCAACAGGTTGCTCAATAAACTATCAATTGCATAATTTATTTAAGGACTTGCATGATCTTAGTTGTTTTACCACAAAGCAATGATTAAGATCATGTAAACCTTATTTAAGTTATAGTTAACCCTCGTCACATTACCTCGGAGACAAAATGACGCAAAAAACCAAAAGACACAACGACCCTGCGCTTGCTGAGGCCAGACGGAATCAAGTGCTTTGTGCGGCTGCTGATTGTTTCCGACGCAAAGGTTACCATGGTGCGGGTATGGCTGAAATTTCTAAAACAGCGGGTATGAGTGCTGGCCATATCTACAATTACTTTGCGAGTAAAGAAGCTATCATTGAATCTATTGTCGAGCGCGACATGGAAGAGATGTTCTCTATCTTTAAAGAGTTTGCTAATAAACCCGGTGACCGTGTAACGGTGCTACTCGATGGCCTAGAGCGAGGGGTTGAACGCCATACTGATTTAAACCAAGGTGCGCTTGATTTAGAAATGTTAGCTGAAGCTGCGCGCAATGAAAAAGTGGCTAATTTACTGAGAGAGTCCGATACCCATGCTCGTGATTCTATGCGTGAGTTACTAATCGGTGAAAGAGGTCCTTTGCAAGACACAGAGCTGTCTGAGGTAAATGCCCGTATTGAAGTAATGTTTTCAGTAATGGGCGGGTTATTGCTCAGAAAGATGCTTAATCCTTCCCTTGATACTGAGCAAATAATGAAGGCACTAAAACCCGCCATGAAGACTTTGTTAGTCCCTTTTGAGTAATATCAAATAGAGGCGCGATACGCCTCTATTTTTAAAATCGTTCTATTGACCACTGTAACGCGATAAGAGCAATCGCAACTGACCCTACTGGCATGACCCATTTTTTGTACCAATCATAATTTCGCATAGCAATAAGTAACGGTAAGCAAACAGCTAAAATTGCAAGTTGACCTAGCTCTACACCTAGATTAAATGCAAGTATGCTCATCAATTGGTAATTAGAAGATAAGCCAAGCTCACCGAGTACGCTGGCAAAGCCCATTCCATGCAAAAGACCAAATGCAAAGGTTACCCATCCTAAGCGAACAATTAGTGGCCAAATATTATTAAGCGCTGCAAATAGCACTGAAATTGCTATTCCCAGTTCAACCCAACGACTATTAGGTGATACCAGTTCCAATGCAGTAGCTGTCAATGTGATTGAGTGGGCGAGTGTAAAAGCGGTGATGATCCACGCTGTATCCACGGCTATTTTCTTTTTAGAATTAATCCCTTGCCAACGTTTATCATTTCTAACGAGAACGCACGTTAATAATAGAGCCACAAGGAATAAAATATGGTCGACACCCATCCAAATATGTAACACGCCCTGATAGACATATTCGATGAATGTGTCACTGTAACTCGATTTATTGAAATTAACGACTTGCGATTGTTTGTTCTGACTAAACACTCTGCTTGAATTAGCAACAGCTGCAATCGCTTTATGATTTGAGTCTATATCAAATAGCGCGGTGTATTTTAAGGTAATTGCGGCAGACGCGCTTGGGCAAATTATCTGAACAGGGACATCAATGTATGATTGATTAAAGTGAGAGTCTACTTTTAATTCTCCATTGTAAGATAATAAGCAAGGCGCTGCAGATTGCACTGTAGAAAAATGATTACTTAGATAAGAGGTAATTGCCGATTGTTTGGTTTTAATTTCTTGCCATGTAATCACGTTATCTTGGTTTAAATCAAAGGGGATTTTTTGTTCTAAATCACCAACGGCAACCTGCCAAGAACCCGATAACTTTAACTGCTCGGTCGAATCAGCTTCGAGATTCAAATAGGCTGTACTTAACTGGTGTGCTTTTAACGTAAAGCTACAAGCAAAAAGCATTAAAGCAATTAAAAGTGACTGTTTCATTGTAATTTCCTAGTTGTTCTTGGTCGCTAATTCGAGCAGGCGTTTATCGCTCTCTAACTTAGCATGCTGCCAGTTAATGTTTGCCCAATAAGTGGCTTTTATAGGATCATGATTTATCATTAAATAATACCAAGCAAGGTCACTGGCATGATAGGTGTCTTGTCTTAATTCTCGTAGTGTTACTCGCTTTTTCAGCAGTGTTTGCCACTTACTTGATTGGCTGTCTTCTTTATTTAGTTCTGCTTGTGCCAAGCGAAGTAATAAAGCATCTTCTAGATTGCTTTCATCTGCTGTAAGTTTTGAAAGTGTCACGAGCACTTTTTCGTTATTACCAAGTGCTAATTGCGCATTTGCCCACAACACAACTAAGCTGACAGGTGCTTTGGCTAAGTTAACTTCATTTAAATACTGTAAGGTTTGCTCTGGCATGTTTAATCGATAAGCCATTTCTGCAAGAACATGGCGTGTATTCATGCTTATGTTTCGTTCTTTGATAATTTTTTTTAAGCCTTCATAGCTTTTTGCCAAATCACCCATTTGGCTTTTAACATCAAGTGAGCAGGTTGAAATTGTCTCAATACTGGCTTTACCCATCAGCGATAAACAACTTGAATTTGCTGCTGCAAATTGGCCTTGTACTTTAAGAATATTTGCTTTTAGTAAAATTGAATTCACATGGCTAGGGTCGTTTTTCAATAAATCATTCAGTACCGCCAAAGCAAGTTCGAACTTGTGCTCGCGTTGCAGCAGGCGTGCATAATAGTAGTGGATATCAGGGTCATCAGTTTCGCGAATTTTTTCTGATAAGTAATTTTTTAACAGGCCTTGGTTTGATTCTGTTTTACCAGCCCATTGATTCTGCTCAAATAACGTTGCCAATTCGTATTTTGTTAATGTGGCAGGTAAAGGACTTCTTGAACTAGCTATTACATCTTCGTCGTTTGGTATATATGGCTCTGCTTGCAATAGCGTTGCTGTAAATAGTAGGAAGAAAGAAAATAATTTCATGATTTATCCTTATAAAGGCCATCCATGGCCAAGTTTGCAATTAATTTCCACTAACCAGATCATCAAAGTTTGCCTCTGCGCCTGTATTTGTAAATACACGACCGTTTAGGCTCAATGGTTTATCTGATGCACTCTGACTAAATGCAGCACGGCCAATTGTTGCAAAGTCAACTTGCAACGCCTCAATGGTGATACTCACAGTGGCTGTTGCTTGACTGTTTTTACTATCAGTCACAGCAAAATCAAAACTGTCAGAGCCTGTTGTTTCTGGATTTGGCGTATACGTATAACTACCATCAGCATTAACAACAACATCACCTAAGCTCGGTTCTGACACTAAACTGTAAGTGAGTGCATCCCCGTCAGGGTCAGACCCTTTTAGCATATCTTCAATAGCAACTTCTGTTTGTGTTGTTACCATTGCATCAATTGCACTGGGTGCATTGTTTACAGGTGTCGGTTTCATTTTGTCATCATTATCACTACCGCCACAGCCTGCGAGTACGCCTGCAAAAACGCTAAGGAGTAAGGTAGAACGATTGAATTTACACATAATTGCCTCCTTACTTAGACCCAGCAATTGGCGTTGCAAGATAAGGGAAACTAGCATCCATCATACTTGCATCCAATGGTGCACCATCTGTGAATGGAACAGTACCTACACTCGCATCATCTGATGTGCATAAGCCTAAGTCTGTGTCGGTGCCGTTGACAGGGATTGGATAACACAAACGACCCATTACAACACGAAGCGCAATATCAACAACATCATCACCCGGACGACGACCGTTAGGGAAGCCAGCTAAATCATCACCTGCTACGCCAAAGGCGGATTGTTCTGACTGCGCCGTTGCTGCAATAGCGGTATTTAAACGTAGCATTTCTGATGGTGTTACAGTTGCAAGCTGGTTTACACCTGGAAAACCAGTTAAAAACGCAGTTACCAAGTCAACACGAGGGAAGTTGGTTGGTGCAAGGGTTTCGATATTTGTACCTAAGGTAGTATTTACTGCATCTTTAAATAGGATGTTAAGTAGCTCGGGTAGTGAAGGGTGTGTTACATAATCAGCGAACTGACCATCATCAGCAGGAGCAGATGTAGAGAAAGTGTCTTTATCCTTAAGGCCAATGACAAGCTCGTTTACAAGTGGGTTACCAAGGCGAGACACTTGTGTTAAGGCACCCCCGTTCACAGCATTTCTAGCAAATGACGCATTTGGGTTTAAAATGCGTGCTTGAGGTAAACTTGCCGTTGTCCAGCTACCAATTGTGCCGTTACCTTCACCGGTGACACATGCTTTGGGTACTTCAACTGCAATTGCAGTGACATTTTTCATTGCTAAATCATCATTGTCTGCAGATTGCGTAATACCTCCCGGAAAGCCATTACCGTCACCTGCTCCAGGGGCACTGTCGCCTTCAACTGGTACATAATTAACTAAATCAAAGGTTTTACCAAGGTTAACAACAAATGGGTCTTTACGCTGGCCTACAAATACTTTACCCATACCGCTACATCCTGGAATCGCAACAGTGTAGATATACTGGTTTGCATATTCTTTATAAGCAGACATCGATGAGAATGTTTTGTTACCGATGTAATCAAGTGGTTTGTAAAACTCATTACTGCTGTTCATGGTATTGGTCAGCATTGCTTTAGTGCCGGTACGTTGTGGGCCTGAAATAACACTAACAGTATATGATTCACTAAAATTTACTGCAGCGTCATTTCCAGCTGCGACACCACCTACGTTTTTAAGAGGTACTGCCACGGTTCTTTGGTTGCCTTCTGGTCCCACAGTGAGTGCAACTCCCATATTGTCATTAGGGAGCATGCTTTTGAAATTAAAAGCAAAAGTCATATCTTCAATGGCATCACCGTCATTATCGATATGAATGCTGTAAGTTGCATCAGGATCCATAGCGAAATAATTAGGGCCGCCATATGCATCCTGAAGTGGGATATAGTTAGCGATAAAGGTGACATAGTCGCCACGACCTTCTTCGTAGCTATTAAACGCGTAAAAGTCAGTTGAATCTAATGTCGGGAAGCGCGCGATGTTTGGCGCTTCACGATGACTTGAAGCTTCAGTTGGAGAGCTGAATAGGGTACTACATACTACAATTGCAATAAGAGATGGAGTTACGTTCTTCATGACTTTATCCTTAGTTTTTTAAATTAAGTCATAGTGAATACGTATTAGTAATTTAACTGGATGCAATAATTTTAAAGTTTTTTAACAAAAATATAAAAAGCCGTGCTTAGCACGGCTTATTAGTCTAAAGAACAACTAGCTCTGTGGTGTAAAGAACCTCAGTTGGTGAGCCATTTGGGGAGCCCCCTAATGGTTCAAGGCTGACTGCAAGTAAGCTTATGTCATCCGCATTAAAGCGGGCATCCTTAGGTAGTTCTATTCTTCCTGACTTTGGTAATAGGCCAAGGGAGATAGGCGCTTCTTGCCCTTTTATTATCATCCAAAGTTCATAATCCTTATCGGTGCGAGGAATTAACGCGGCAGATGCTTTCACTGATAGGTTATTTTGTTGAACATCAATAAACCATAAAGGTGTTTGCTCTTGGTTTTTGAATAATGCGATTTGTTGTGCTTGAGATTTTGCAGACTCATGAGGCTGCCAAATGATCAGAGCAAGCACAATACATGCAGCAGTTGCTATTAATGACCATGCTTGGAGTATCGATGAATTCGATTTTTTTGCTTTGCTGTGAATAGGAATAACATCTGGGTCGACACGACTAACTATTTTTTCCCATACATGATCATCAGGAGGGATAGACTCAATGGAACTTGCTAAGTTGTTAAGATGCTGCTCCCACATCCATGTTGCTTCTCTGGCACGAGTTGATGTTAGCATTAATCTGGCAAACCTATCACGGGCAGGGCCTCTTAAAGTGCCAAGCACATATTCAGCGGCTAACATATCAATAAGTGTTTGGTTTTCATAATTCATAATGTTAAGCACCTTTGTAGCTGTTGTAACCCGCGTCTGATCCAGCTTTTAACAGTACCTAGAGGAGACGATATATGATCAACAAGTTCATGATGAGTCAAACCCTTATAATAAGCCAAGTGAATAACTTGTCTTTGTTGTGGATCAAGTTGTTCAATACAGTCTACTAATTTTGAGTCATCTTCATAGGACACCTGTATGGAGGTCAGATCTTCTTGCTCTTGCTCATCAGTTAAACTTTGCTCTTTACGTACCTTTTTATGACGTAACAGATCTAAGCAGCGATACCTCACGATACTTATCATCCAAGACATTACAGCACCTTTAGATACCTGATAGTCACTGGCGTTATGCCATATTTTAACAAAAGCATCTTGTAAAACTTCTTCAGCTTGAGCTCGATTACCCAGCATTTTTACGCTGATAGCAAATAACTTCGCACTGGTTGACTGGTACAAATCAGCAAAAGCGCGTTTATCACCTTTTGCTGTTGCACTGAGCAGTGCTAATAGTTGATCATTGTCCATAAAGTTCCTGTTGTTCTTGTTGTATTTAGTTAACGGTTAACTCATCTTTTTAGATGCAAAAAAACATTACCTTTAGAGAAAAGACTGTAATTAAATAATAAAACCACACCTTTTCTATTAGTTAGCCTAGCATGGATGTCCAACTTGGCAACTTTAGCTCATTTATTTTCATGCACTTATGTAAGTTATTCATAATTTTGTGAAAATATGACCTAAACTATAAGATAGATTTATTTTAAATTATTAAGTCACTGTTTTTATTAGCTCTAATTATGAGTGTTTAAGTAAATTACTGGTTTGAAACTTGCTTTTAATTAATAAATTAGAAAAACAAGGAGTGATTATGTGGGCTGCTATAAGTTATTTGGCGCTGGGAATTGCATTTATAATTGCAGGGTTGAGCGTTAAGGCTATTTATTTTGCGTTATTTTTTTACTGGACTGCTTTATCTTTACTTCTCGTAAGCGGTGCTTATTTCTTTAACTTGGCACGTATATTTCGTAAGCGTGAAAATGGCGTTATTCCCATTTATATCCGCTGGGCATTTATCCCTTTTCTGATGGGTGCACAACTATACAATGCCTGGTCTCGCAAAAATGACAAAGTTCCGCCATTACAGCAAATTGACGAGCAGTTATTTTTAGCATGCCGTTTATTCCCCTCTGACATAGACACTATGAAAGAGATGGGCATAACAGCTATTTTAGATGTTACATGTGAATTTGATGGGCTTGAGTGGTCATCTACTCAAGAAAATATTCGTTATTTAAATATCCCAATTTTAGATCATAGTGTGCCAACTAGGGCACAATTAAACCAAGCAATTAACTGGATCCATCATCAGGTTAAACAAGACCGCCGTGTTGTCGTTCATTGTGCTCTTGGCCGTGGACGCTCCGTTTTTGTGATGGCTGCTTATCTGTTAAGTCAAAATAAAGATGCAGATGTGCACGACATTCTATTGAAAATTAAAGAAACCCGCGAAACTGCAAATTTAAATAAGCGCCAATTGCGCCATCTAGTTCGTCGTCATCGAAATGGCGATTTATTAATTAAAAATAAAGCTGTGTTAATTGCAAACCCAGTTTCGGGCACCAAATTATGGGAATCTAAAAATAAGCAAATAACCTCACGGTTATCGCAATATTATGATCTTACTGTAAATACAACCACTAAGGATACAAATGGAACAGAGCTTGCCAAAGAAGCGATAAAGTCACAACCTGATGTAATCATTGCATGTGGTGGCGATGGAACTGTGACAGAGGTTGCCACAGTATTAGTTAATACAGATTGTAAACTAGGTATCATCCCGCTTGGCACAGCAAATGCGCTTGCCCATGTTTTAATGGGAATTAAGTCAAAAATTATTCCCGTTGAGCAAGCCTGCGAATTAATCATAGAAGGACAGGCGACGCGCATTGATACAGCGCTTTGTAATGGCGAAAGAATGTTACTTTTAGCCGGTGTAGGGTTCGAGCAACAAATGATTGAAAAAGCGCACCGTGAAGCCAAGAATGAATCTGGTCAACTTGCGTACTTGCAAGGCTTTTGGCAGGCGTTGGGAGAGCATGAAGCACAGGACTATACAGTGACAATCGACAGTAATGAGCCGCAAGTGATTAATACCACAAGTTTGATTGTGGCAAATGCAGCACCTTTTACTACTTTGTTGGCTCAGTCAGCGGGTCAGCCTGATCATCAAGATGGCCTATTAGATGTGAATTGGTTAACACCTAATACAGATTCAAAAGCAAGTACCTTGAGTATTGCCGAATTGGTTTTCTCGAGTATTACGCAAACAAGTTTCGCGATTGACAGTCATCACACAAATGCGAGGGAAGTGACTATAAGTGCGGATCAACCGCTGAGTTATGTGATAGACGGGGAAGTTAAAACAGCCGATAAGCTGGTGGTTGAAGTATCACCGAAATCACTTTCGGTGATAACATCAGAGCAGGCTTAACGCTACTTTTTTATACTTTTCCATTGGAACGGTGCGTCGTCATCGTTAGAGGTATTAGAAAAGGTATCAATGTATAATTGCTCTACCTTTTCGCGTGCCCAAGGTGTTTTGCGTAAAAACTTGAGGCTTGATTTAACACTCGGATCATTTTGAAAACAGCGCACATCAATTTGCGCCGCCAAACCATCCCAACCAAGCTTTTCTTGCAGCTTAGTTACGATATCAGCGAGTTTAACACCATGTAGAGGATTGTTAGGTTGATTGTCCATGACTCTTCTTTATAACTTTAAACCAGTGCATTCTAACTTAGAACGGCTACCTTTGCTATTTACAGATCTAGTTAACACGAATAGTTTTGGCTGGACGTGGTCTCATAATGTTGCCATCTTTATCAATTCTTAACCAAGATAACTCGCTGTTGTTAAAGTGTGTATGCTTTGCAGCACAAACGAGCTCGCTTTGACCTATCTGAATAATTGCGCCCTCAGTGTAGCGTTTGTTGTCATACCAACACAGCTTTGATTGGTCATATATATCTTGAGAATCAAATACAACAACAGGCTTATCTCTTGCGATTGAGCTCACTGAAAATAAAATACTAAACATTAAAAACGTATGCTTTAATAGACTCAAAATGTACCTCTGTGTATGCAGTTTTATATATCTACACTAAGCTTAATCCTTGTTACTATAAAAATACACATATCTATAATAAAAAGGAGAACACATGCAATTTGATACTAATATGCTTGATGAGTTAACGCTTCTTGCAAAGTTTCCGCGTGATTCACAAATGCAGGGTATTAAAATCCACTCAGATGCAGATACTTCAATAAGGGATGCCGCAAAGCGCCTCTATGATAAAGGCATTACTGATAGCCCTGATGGTGGCTATTTAACGGATTTAGGACTGGATTTGATCAAGCATGTAAGCGTTATTAATTCAGCGCTCAGTTAGAAAATATGAAATTTAAAAGGCCCGATATTAACGGGCCTTTACTTTGTTCCTTGCAAGTTAGTTTAATTAAACTGCATCAGGTTGATTCTGCGGCGCAGCATCAATAAAAGCATCAAGCTTATTACATTGCTCGTAGACAGCTGCAATCTTAGGGTATTTAGTCATATCGACCTTAAAGCGCAGTGCATTAAATACTTGCGGAACAAGGCACACATCAGCAAGCGTTGGTTTGTTCCCAACACAAAAAGTATTCGCTTCATCAAGTAGCTTTTCAATGCTTTGAAAACCAACTTCTACCCAATGCTTATACCAGGTCGTTTTTGCCTCTTCATCAACACCAAGATCGTTAGCTAAATACTTTAATACGCGCAAATTATCAATAGGGTGAATATCACACGCTACGGCATAACATAAATTGCGGATCTGAGCTTTTTGCCATGCATCACCAGTCAAAAGCGGTGTGTCTGGGTGCGTTTCTTCAAGCCACTCTAAAATAGCCAGAGACTGAGCAAGTACACCTTGCTCAGTTTCAAGTGCAGGTAATAAACCTTGTGGGTTTTTTGCTAAGTACTCGTCACTTTGTTGCTCTGATTTTAACAAGTTAACTGTCACCAGCTCGTGATCAATGTTCTTCAAATTAAGGGCAATGCGCACGCGGTATGCAGCAGATGAACGAAAATAGCTATAAAGTTTCATTATGCGTCCTGTTTACCAGTGAAATGTTTTTTAATAGTACGCCAACAGTCTGTGTAATTAGGCTGACGCTCTTTACCTTCAAGGGCATATTTTGTTGGTGAAATAACGTAACGTGATTCGAACATAAATGCCAAGGTATTTTCGTAGCGTTGTGGTTGAAGATCAGCATTTGAGGCTTTTTCAAATACATCAGCTTCTGGACCATGTGGCGACATACAATTATGTAAACTTGAGCCACCAGGCACAAAACCATGCTCTTTCGCATCATACACACCTTCGATTAAGCCCATAAATTCACTCATAATATTACGGTGATAATAAGGTGGGCGGAATGTATTCTCTGCAACCATCCAACGAGGCGGGAAGATAGCAAAGTCGATATTAGCAACCCCCTCAGTCCCCGATGGTGATGTCAATACGGTGAAGATTGATGGATCTGGGTGGTCATAACTTACCGTATTCATAACATTGAAACGGGCAAGATCATATTTGTATGGCGCACTATTTCCTGTCCATGCTACAACATCCAAAGGAGAATGGCCGATATCACAACGGAACATATTGCCATTGAATTTAGCAACTAGTTCGAAATCACCTTCTACATCTTCGAAAGCGGCTACAGGGTAGTGGAAGTCACGGTCATTAGCATAACCATTAGCACCCACTGGGCCGCGCTCTGGTAAAATATAGGCATGGCCATAGTTTTCACAAATATAGCCACGGGCTGTATCTGTTAATAAATCAACTGCAAATTTAATCCCTCGAGGAATAACTGCAATTTCACCTGCACGAATGGTCAGTTTACCGCACTCGGTTCTCAGCAATAGCTCACCGTGTTGCGGCACAAACAACATTTCACCATCTGCATTATAAAAGTAACGGTTTTGCATTGATTTATTGGCGACATAAATATGAATACCAATACCTGTTTGTGCATTGGCACTGCCGTTGGCAGCCATGGTGACTAAACCATCAATAAAATCAGTTGGCTTTTCAGGTATTTCAATTGGATCCCAACGTAGCATTGTCGGTGGCGTTGGTACTTCTGTGATAGGTGCGGTGCGAATAAGGCCATTATCAATTGGTGTATAATCACCTTGTACAACTGATGGGCGAATGCGGTAAAACCATGTTCGGCGGTTATCAGCGCGAGGCGCTGTAAATGCCGTTGTACTGAACTGCTCAGCATATAAATCGTATTTTACTTTTTGTGGGCTGAATTGACCGATAGGTAATGCACCGGGTAATGCTTCGGTTTCAAATTCATTACCAAAGCCTGTCATATATTGTAATTCGTTATTCATCACTAGACTCCTGAAAGGTTTTAGGTAAGATACTCTCATATGAGAGTAAATTCAAACCACGCTGAATTTCATTATGTAAACATTCTTTGACAGTAGTGAAGCCATGACAACAGATAAACAGCCAACACTCGATTTACAAAAATTCTTACCTTACTCACTCACTAATATAGCTGTGCAAATGAGTGATCAGTTTAGTGAACTATATCAACAACAATTTGATTTAACGGTGCCGCAATGGCGCGTTATTGCCAATCTTGCTCAATATGGTCAGTGTAGTTCAAAAGCTTTGTGTGATATGGCACAAATGGATAAATCGACTGTATCCCGTGCAGTAAAGTCACTATTAGCAAGAGAGCTCTTAACGGCGCAGCCAGACCCGATAGATAAACGTGCAAACCTGCTTATGTTGTCTAAAAAAGGGGCCTGTTTACATGAACAAATTGTACCCGAAGCAATTGCATGGCAAGCACATTTAGTTAGTGGCTTAGATAATCATGAATTAACACAATTTTTTAACATTCTTACTAAGCTTTCCAATCACTTAAATAAAAATGTGTAAATCTGTAATCAGTGCTTTATAGCAATTGATTTAGGCAATCTATACGTATATGATAATGGCTATCATTTACAATTAGAAACTTGGATGTCTCCCTATGAAATTAGCGTTAAACACCGTGAAAACGCTAGGCCTTAGCCTAGTATTAGCATCTACTTTTATTGCCCAACCTGTATTGGCAAATGGCCCAATTGGTGAGCACGTTAATCATCTAAAAGAAAATTTAAAAGATTATTCTGAGGACGTAGAGTGGATGATCGGCAAAGTAGACACTTTGGTAACCGATTACGAAACAAAAGGTGCAAAAGCGGTACAAAGCGATGACCTACTCGAATATTGGGAATCGGTGAAGTTTCACAGTGCGATAGAAACAAACTACGTACCGGTTTATGCATCAATTTGGCAGAGTATCTATGGCATTAAAATGGCCATTGATGATAAAAAGCCTGCAAGTGAAGTACGTACGCACCAAAAGGCCTTGAATGCTGCCTTGTGGCAAGGTTTAGGAGCTGTTAAACTGGCTGCCGACTTCCAGCAAAAAGGTTTATTAAAAGCTGTAAAAGCAACGGCTTCTGAAACAATGACGCAAAGTGCAACAATTGATGAAATTAAACACAAGTTAGATCGTGTTGTTGCAAAATATGCAGAGCGTTTAAGCGAAGAAGCAACACAGATTGTACACGATACTTACCTTCACTTATTCGAAGGTGTTGAAGGTACACTGATTGAAAAAGATGCGAAGTTAGTAGAAGTTCTCGAAAAAGATTTTAACGTAACCCTGCCAAAAGCTATTTCAGATAAAGGGTCTGTTGACCAAGTACGTGCAGTGGTTGTTGATATGCAAGAAAAACTAGATCGCGCTAAGGTGTTACTAGAAGAAGCCGAAAAAGCACGTAAGGATGTATTTTAGTGAAGCGTAGGACCTTTATTCAAGGCCTGGCTGCGTTTGGGGTAGTGGGCGCAATGCCGCTACCTCTATCACAAGCCTTTGCAGCGACTGCTGCAAGCCCAATTTCAGTGAAAGACTTACCAGCCCTTGAGGGTGATTTAACATTATATTTAGGCCGCGGCGAAGGCGGTTTGTATGAAAATGTACTGCAATCAATCCAAAAGAAAAACCCAAAACTTAATTTATCGATTCGACGTGGGCCTACTGCAGCATTAGCTAATATGATTGTTGCGGAAGCAAAAGCGGGTGTAAAACGTGCTGATTTATTTTGGGCCGTTGATTCTGGTGCAATTGGCTTAGTTACAGACGCAGGTCTGGCTAAACCTTTACCAAGTGATTTAGAAACTCAGTTACAACCACAGTTTCGCTATCCTGGTTGGGCACCAGTGACAGGTCGCATTCGTACATTACCTTATAACACTAAGCGCCTTAGCAAAGATCAGATCCCAGATAGTATTATGGCGATTGCAGATAGCGATTTATCAATCGGCTGGGCACCGGCTTATGCGTCATTTCAATCGTTTGTAACAGCAATGCGTATTCTTGAAGGTGAAGATAAAACAGCGAAATGGCTTAAGAAAGTTCAAAAACGCTCAAAAACCTATGCGGGTGAGCTTGGTGTAGTGATGGCGGTTGAACGTGGCGAAGTTGATATTGGTTTTGCAAATCATTATTACACATTACGTCTTAAGTCAGGTAAACCAGATGCTAACCTTGACCTTGCGTTCACTAATCAAGATGCCGGTTGTTTAGTAAATGCGTCAGGTGTGTTATCGCTGACCGACAATCCTAATGCTATGAATTTCATGCGTTACTTGTTAAGTGAAGAAGTACAAAGTTACTTAGCGCGTGAAGCGTACGAAATTCCATTGATCCAAGGCATTGACCAGCCAGCTGGGTTACCAGCGTTAACGGATGTGTCACCGCCGAAAATAGATTTAACTCAATTGGCAGATTTAAGGCCAACACTCGACCTTATGCGCAGTAGCGGTGTTTTATAATGCGCATACCTGCTTCTTATCCGATGGCGCTGCTTGCAGCGCTTTTGGCGTTAGTGCCAGTTTATATTCTGATCACATTAGCCAGTGATGCGACGGCTGTTTTTGATAGTCATAATATAAAAATTCTTGGTAACACCTTATCGCTTATGGTGTTAACTGTATTAGGCTCTATTTTAATTGGCGTGCCTCTGGCGTTTATTAGTGCTTATGTACAACTTCATTTTAAAAAGCTTTGGTTAGTGTTATTTGCAGCTCCACTTGCAATTCCAAGCTATATTGGTGCGTTTACACTCTATGCGGCATTTGGCCCAGGTGGTGAAATAAACCAGCTGTTAGGGTTTGAAACCCCAGCTATGTATGGCTTACCTGGTGCTGCCATTGTAATGACCTTGTATACTTTTCCGTTTGTTATGCTAACAACACGTTCTTCTTTACTCAGCCTCGATGCGAGTATGGTAAATGCTGCGCGTACTTTAGGTATGTCGATGAGCATGAGTGTGTTTAAAGTTATTCTTCCGCGTGTAGTTAATGGGATTGCCGCTGGCTCATTACTGGTTGCCCTTTACACACTATCAGATTTTGGTACGCCGGCGATGATGCGCTTAGATACCTTCACCCGTGTTATCTATGTGGAATACAATGCATTTGGTTTAAGTCGTGCTGCGATGTTATCGCTGCAGTTAATGGTGATAGTTGGCTTTTTATTGTTCATCGAATCGCAAATTAAAACCACGTCAGAGCGTCATGGTCGAGCTCTGATGTTATTTCCAACAAATGCGCAAAAACTGGCAATGCTAGTAACATTTTTGCCTGTATTGTTATTGGCAATATGTTTACCACTGGCAATTTTTACCCTATGGCTTGCCCGTGACGGGATTGCTGATTTTGATTTCAGCATTGCTTGGAATTCGGCTTATGCTTCTGGGATTGCTGCTATTGCAGCTGTGGTTGTTGCTGTGCCAGTTGCTCATGCCGCACTAAGCGGTAAAGTAGGGCGCTTTATGGAACGAGTAACCTATTTTGGTTTTGGTATTCCAGGTATCGTAATGGGAACTGCCCTAGTTTATGGTGGCTTACAATTACCGCTTTTATATCAAACGTTGGCATTATTGGTTATCGCTTATGTACTGCGGTTTTTACCGCTGGCTGTTGGTTCTGTGCGTACTAGTACTGAACACCTAGATTCAAGCTTAATCAAATCAGCGCGCGTACTAGGTGCAAGTCCACGTGAAGCATTTATGCGTATCACCTTGCCTTTAACACTGCGCGGTATTATTGCCGGCGCGGCTTTGGTATTTTTAGAATCAATGCGTGAGCTTGAAGCGACACTTTTATTAGGCCCGACAGGGTTTGAAACCCTTTCAACGTATTTATGGCGTGTTTATGAAGCCGGCTATTTTGGCCGTGCTGCAATACCAGGCTTATTGTTGGTAGTGATATCAGCTTGTGGCTTGGCTATAATGCTCTCTGGTGAAAAGCGCAGTCAATTAGAACATTAAGGATCAGTATAAATGCTATCAGTTAGTAAGCTGTCTATCGATTATGGTAGCAATCGTGTGGTGAGTGATCTTAATTTATCACTTGGAGAGAGTGAGATCCTTATGCTAGTTGGTCCAACTGGCTGTGGTAAAAGTACAATTTTGCAAGCTCTGGCAGGGCTTATTCCTATCAGCGAAGGTGAAATTAATTTAGGCACATGGCGTGCTACTCCAAAGCTCAAAGTGCCGCCTGAGAAACGCAAAGTAGGTATGGTTTTTCAAGACTTTGCGTTGTTCCCGCATTTAACGGTGCAACAGAATATATGCTTTAGGTTGACCGATACATCCAAAGCAGATCATTGGATAAAGTTACTGGGTCTTGAGGCGTTTCGTAATAAAAAGCCTGCAACACTATCAGGTGGCCAAAAGCAACGTGTCGCGCTTGCGCGTACATTGGCTCATGAACCTGATTTTGTACTGCTTGATGAGCCCTTATCTAATCTTGATGCAGCGCTTAAAGATACTTTACGATGGGATATTCGTAATGCATTAAAAGATGCTGGCGTCCCTGCTATTTGGGTCACTCATGACCAAGAAGAAGCCCTATCCATTGGTGACCGTGTTGGTGTACTAAAAGAGGGGGTAATTCAGCAAATCGATACCCCTGAGCGTTGTTTTAGCTTACCAACAAACCGTTTTGTGGCTCGTTTTTTAGGTGAAGCGAGTTTCATAGCAGGTCAATGTGAAGGTGATATAGCTACAACAGACTTAGGTAATGCCCCTGCAATTAAAGTTGACCACAATGCCGCAGCGGTTGATGTGCTATTGCGACCTGATGATGTTCATTTAATTCAAAATGCACAATCGTCAAATGGTGTGGTTACATGGGTGCGCTACGAAGGTGGTAGCCGTTTATGTGCTGTAGAACTTGCCTGCAAAACAACAGTTACAAGCCGTGTAAGCCATGAAGTCGTTGTGCGGCCGAATGACCACGTACATGTATCAATTAACACAACCCATCCGCTGGCCGTATATTCGCGCTAACTAATAAAAAGCCCGCCTAATTAGGCGGGCTTATAATTTGCTTTTAACTATTAGAAGCTATAACGAACCCCGATACGCATCTCCCATAAAGAAGGTTCAGTTTGTACACTCGTACCAGCAGGGTTGTTGAAAGAGCTATAAACGTACTGACCATCAACAATGTCAGCTGTTACAGCACTTTGTAACGAACTACCTGATTTTAAAACACCCCAATCATCATTTAACAGATTACCGATGTTTTTAATTACGAAATAAGCAGAGCCTTTTTGATCAGGCGTGAAGCCCATGAACTCTTGCTCAACTTTTAGATCGAATGTAACCCACCAGTCGCCATCAATATTATTACGTTTTTGGATCTCACCTCGTTTTAAGCCTTCACTTTCAATCCAGTTATTAAAGGCGGTTTGATCGAAGTCAGGTCCATAAACAACTGCTGCATCATCAACTTCTGGTACATATAAAAGTTGGCGACTCGCATCATTAAAGCCTAAACCACCTGAATCTCTATCAAAGGTATACGAGTATGGGTTAGTCTGTTGTGCTTGACCAAATAGGTTGAACTTAGTTTCGTAGCCATCAAAAATTTCATGGCTATAACCTAAAGATAATGTAAAGCGATGAGGTATCTCATAATTAGAAGTTGTCACCCCAGGATTCTCTGAATCAGATACCGCAATAAAGTGGTAATTAGAGAATGCTACAGAGCTTGTCATTGGGCTCACATCTTTAGCCACGGTATAAGCATAAGAAAGCGCTAAATCTATGCCATTATCAAATGCTTTATTCATCGATAAAGAAAGTACATGTGAATAAGCATCGCTGCCTTCTACGTTTGTCAGCATAAAGTCAGATACACGTGGGTGTAAAACATCGTTGTAAACAGGGCGGCCATCTGGCGCTGTGTCTGTTTGTACGTTGGCGATGTTGCGAATGATTGCTGAGTCTTGTTTATCTGTGTAGAGATAATCAACATTGAACACATAATCATTGCTGGTGATGTAAGTACCACCTAAAGAGAACTTCCATTCTGAAGGAATTTCAAAGTCAGGGTCTGTAACATTTGCGCTTGCATCTGCACCACCTTGTCCAACCTCGTCATAGAGTGATTGAGGAATGTCATAACCTGGCATACCGCCACCATTAAATGCAATGGCATCATCACCAAGAATTTGTAAATCTCTTTGGTTAATTTGAATATTTCGTACACCGTCATTAGAGTAGCTGTTCGAAACCCAAACATTTGGATTACCACCAGAATATAGACCAAAACCACCACGTAACTCTAATTGATCGTTATAAATCCAGTTGATGCCTAAACGCGGTTGAAGAAGGTCAATACCATCGAGGTTTTGGCTATTTGAAAAGCCATATCTGTCTTCAAAGTTTTGGTTATGGGTTGGTTTATCGCTGCTTGTATACCAATCATAACGTAGACCCGCTGTAATCGTGATATCGTAGTCAATTAGCTCAAATTTATCTTGAAAGTAAACGGTGTTTAAAGCGTAAGCAAATTCGCCTGCTGCATCGTCTGGATTTTGTGATGATGCGTTGCCATAGTAAACACGCGCAATACCATTTTCAAAATCTTCTATTGAACTAAAGCGGTATTCGCCTTCTGTGTGCTGAACAAATAAGTTGTATACATCCAGTTCTTCACGCTCATATCCAAATGATAATTCATGATCTTCTAAATAGTATGTGCCACCTAATTTAAGTGATAGGTTGTCATAGTTTAGGATATTTGATTGGCGAGAATCATCAGGGCCGATATAAACATCGATATCACCGGTGTCGATACGGAATTCACCAAAACCAGATGCAGCATCTAATGATTGTTGGCGGTTATCGAGTTTTGAATAACCCACTCTTACTTCTGTTGAAAAGTTATCTGTCCAATCAGAGTAAACAGAGGCAACATAAGATTCTAATTTAGCGCCACGCTCATAGAAGTGGTTTGAAAGAGCTATTTCGTTAGAATCAGCATCAGATTGAGCTAGAGAGAAGCCATCATTGTAGTTATACACTAGGCTTGCACGGTGGGCATCGTTAATGTTCCAATCAAGCTTTACTAAAATCTTTTCGTCTTCGACAGGTAGGCTTGGAATCATGCTACCTGGGTCGTAGTTATAGTTATCTTTGGAGATTTGTGTAATACGGTCGATCGTTGCTTGATCAATACGGTTGTCAGCAAATGGAATATAATCGAAGATTTGCGCGCCTTCTAGTTTCTCATAAGAGGTAAAAAAGAATAGCTTATCTTCAATTAAAGGTAGACCTAGGTTAAAACCATAACGTTTCTCAGTGTAGTTTCCTGTATCAAGCTTTTTACCTTCGATAGAGTCGCCTGACATTGAGTCATTGGTATAGTCGTAAAATAAACCACCATGAATTTCATTGGTACCTGATTTTGTTACCGCATTAATATTACATGATGTAAAACCACCGTATTGCACGTCGAATGGCGCAAGTTCAACAGCCACTTGGTCTATAGAATCGAATGAAAATGGCATGCGTTCGGTAGGGTAGCCGCTCGAATTTAAACCAAAGTTATCATTCATGCGCACACCATCAACAGTCAAGCTGTTGAAACGTGGATTACCGCCGCCACAATTAATTGAGTTTGCATTTGTTTCATCAATAAAGATGCGAGGGTCGGCGCGAATAATGTCTTTCAAATCACGGTTTATTGCAGGGCGAGACTCTAGATCTTCAAGTGAGAAATGACTTGCAGGACCTGTGCTGCCAGTTTGTGCGCTTATCGGTGCGCCAGATACCACGATTTGTTCCATTTGCTGTGTTTGTAAACTAACAGTCACTGGGTAATCTTGACCTAAAGTCAAATAAATACCATCAAGTTGTTGATCTTCATATTGATCAGAATCGACGATAATTTTGTAAGGGCCACCGACGCGAAGGCCTTGGCTTGAAAAATTACCTTCATTTGTTACCGTCGTTTTTTTAACTGAGCCAGATGGGACATGGATTATTGTTATTTGTGTGCCAGCAGCAGGGTTGCCATTCGGGCCTGTAACTTGTCCTTTGATAGAAGACGAGGTTTCATTGGCCATTGCAGCATGGCTGAACGTTAAACAAGTCGCAACAGCGATTGCCAGTGTACTTTTATTAAATGTTGATTTCATGAGGTTTCCCGTTATTAAATTATGATACTTACTGGGTGTAAGTACCTTTCCTTTTTTAAAATCAATGTGTGTCATTTTTATTACAGATATAAAAAAGCCCGTAATTAAACGGGCTTTAAACAGTATAGATTAGAACTTGTAACTAATACCAATTTTAGCTTGCCATGCAGAAGCACTTTGGTCGATTAGTGTGTAATTTCTTACATCGGCACCATTGTATGCTTCATGAATTATATAGCGGCCTTGGTCATCTAAACCACCAAAATCATAAACTGATTGGTCTTGATAGCTAAGGCGTTTTTCAATACCCCAGTCGCTATTAAGTAAGTTAGCAAAGTTATCAATCATGAAATACACTTCACCGCTATGACCTTTAGCGAAACCTGGGATTTCTTGCTTAACGCTGATATCCATAGTTGTTACCCAAGGCATAGTACCTGTATTACGGTCTAAGATTTCACCACGCTCCGAAATACCCGCTCTATCAAGTAGTGCTTCAAGCTCATCCCAAGTAAGTTGTGATTGATCCCAGTTTACATTTGGATCATCCGCACCAGTTGGAATATAAGCTAAGTATGCAGAGCTTGAGTAGAAGTCACGCGAATCACCTAGCGCACCGTCTTGGAATGAAGCCATTGTGTGGCTGTAAGGGCGACCTGAACGACGCTCAAAATAAAGGTCAAACTTAGTGTTATAGCCTTTAAAGAATTCAGTATGGTAGCTGATATTCACTTTGAAGCTATGTTCTACTTCATAGGCACCACGCTGTGCTAAGTCTTGGTTACGGTTTTTAGTAACACTGTGCTGGTAGTTACTTTGCGCTTGTGAAGATGAACCTGAAGACGCTTCAGTGATATCTTGGTGTGCATAGCTTGCTGAGATGTATAAACCGTTATCCCATTCTTTTGCAAGTGCTGTTGAGAAGATAACTGAACGGCCATCATCAGATGAATTTGTTAGCATGATATCGAAGTTATCAGCTAAATCACCTGAGTAGATGCTTTCTTGGATTAAACGCTCGCCATCAGCCGCAACGCCCACAGGTACGATAGCCGTGTTGTGCCAAATTGCTTCGTTTTCTTTCTTGTGGTAAGCGATTTCAGCTTGCCATTTGAAACCATTACCAAGTAATTCAGAGTCAAAGTCATATTCGAAACCAATTTGGCTACGGATGCTTGAAGGTAATTTAAAATCAGGGTCAATGTAGTTTGTGCTACCCGCACCTTTTGTCAGTGAATCTTGAATTGCACCTGGTACAGATGTGATATCTGCAGGGTTATTTGCGTAGTAATCATTAATAACTGATTGTGGTGCATCAACAAGTGTAATACCGTCTTTTTGGTATGAGTTGTTATACCAAACGTTAGGGATACCACCTTGGAAACGACCTACACCACCGCTGATTGTTAGGTTTTCTGTTGCGTAATATTTAAACCCAACACGTGGTAGGATGATATCGACGCCATCAAGATTCTCTTGATTTGAAAAACCATAAGTCTCTAGGAAGTTTTCATTTAGAGTTGGCTTGTCGTCAGATGCTAAGCGCTCATAACGAATACCGGCATTTACTTCTAAATCGTCACCAATATAAAAAGTATCTTCTAGGTAGATTGCTAATTGGCTACGCGTTGCATCATATGCTGTGTCTGCAGCATTGTTTGTATAGGCATTTGCGTAAGAGAAGTCATAAGTACCATTAAAGTTACCCACCTCACGGTTTGCAAAACCTGCAACACTGTCAAACTCCCATGAACCTAATGAATTTGCAGCAAATAGGTTATACAGATTGAGTGATTCATACTGAATACCAAAGTTAAGCTCATGCTCATCCAGAAGGTAAGTACCATCAAATGTTAATGTTAGGTTTTCAGTTGAAGACTCATTCGCGTGGCGGTATTGGTCTGTACCAAACTCATACGCTGGACCACGGTAGTATTCTTCAACTTTTACGCTACCAATATTCGAGTTTGTTAAGCTGTTTGAACTGACATCTTTATACGCGATACCAATCTCTGATGAGAAAACATCGCTCCAATCTGAATAAAGTTTTGTCGAAAAATTGTTGAATTTAGTTGCATAAGTATAACGGCTTGAAGCAAGTAATACCGTGTCACCGCCAGTGCCGAAGTTGCGCTCTTCTTGATCGTCTTGCCACTGATATGTGAAATCTAGACGATGTGCATCGCTGATGTTCCAGCTTAGTTTTACAAGTAGTGATTCATTTGTATCTTCAGGATCG
This sequence comes from Pseudoalteromonas sp. 68 DY56-GL68, assembly GCF_041414825.1. NCBI lineage: Bacteria > Pseudomonadati > Pseudomonadota > Gammaproteobacteria > Alteromonadales > Pseudoalteromonadaceae > Pseudoalteromonas > Pseudoalteromonas sp. 68 DY56-GL68. Next base: position 362,188 of record NZ_JAOCZL010000006.1, on the reverse strand, counting down.
CCACCTAAAGAGTCTTGGAAACCATATACATTGTCTAATACAGATAAGAAGTTATTTAGTTGCTCTTCTGTTACATCGTATTCGTTCGTTGCACCAGAGCCCTCAAAACCATAATCTAAATCAAGTTCGCTCTTCCAGCTGTTGTAGTTAACAAAATAGAAAAGCGTGTCTTTGATTAATGGACCGCCCACGTTAAAACCAAAACGTTCTTCAGTTTGAATTGGTTCTACTTTGTTAATTTCAAATGTTTTATGGCCATCTTCGTCTAAAACAGGGCGACCATCAGCATAAACTTCAGAAATGCTATCTACATCACCTGCCATATCAGGTGTTGACGTTTCGTAGAAACCTGAGAACTTAAACTCATTTGTACCAGATTTTGTTACGGCATTAATTGTACCACCACCAAAGTTACCTTTTGATGCTGAGAAAGGTGATACATCAACAGAAATTTGCTCAATTGCATCAAGTGCAACTGGTGGTTGAGCAGTAGGGTAGCCGCCATAATTTAAACCGAAGTCATCGTTTTGGCCGATACCATCAACAGTCAGGCTGTTTGTACGAGGGTTGTTACCTGCAAATGTAAGCTCACCACTACCATTGATATTTGCAAGTGGGTTTAATCGCGCTACATCTTTAATGTCTTTGTTAAAGCTTGGCATATTGTTGATTGTGTCTTCACCGAAAACACTGCTTGAACCGCCAGACTGTTGAACAATTTTATAGCCAGAAACTTCAATTTTTTCCATTGCTAATGAGTTTAATTGTTCTTGTAAGCGGTAAGTATCACCAAGCTCTAAGTAGATATTCTCTACCATGCTGTCACTGTGTGTATCTGAGTCGATAAATACAGTGTATGGGCCACCAACACGTAGACCATTGGCGATGAAAGTACCGCTTTCATTTGTAGTTAACTCACTGACTGTGCCAGTTGGTTGGTGAATAACCTTTATTTTAACATTTGCAGCTGCTTCACCAGAAGGCGTTGTGATTTTACCTCTCATTGAAGATGAGGTATCTGCAGCCATAGCACTTGTTGAAACACCAAGAGCTAATATAACTGCTCCGGTTAATTTCGAAAGGCGTAACTTATTCATTATGTTATTTCCCGTGTTAGAGGTTTGTTGGTTTATAGTTCACTGTTAGCTGGCATCTTAAGTGCCTTTACTAACGGTTTTGCTGATTTATCAAATAATGAGTTTAATAAACCGGCTAATCTAATCCCGCCTTGTTGTAGACGAGTTTTTACAATTGGTAAATTTTTATAGATATAACTGTAACTTACATTTGTTTCATTTTCTTTATAGAGTGAATTAGCAATGTTGTTTGATTCAATCAACCAATCACTTGGCGAACTTGCAAGGTAATCTGAGATTAATGTTTGGTTTGATGTATCAACGAACTTGGCAAACTCTGTGTAAGATAAGTTTTCGTTTTCTATTAATTTAGTGTCCCAAAGGCTGTGTAAGTTAGTATCTTGCCCAAAGAATGTGACAGAAATGCGATTGCCACCGCGGTCTTCGCTGTGACCAGCATGGAAAGGTTGATGGCTATCACCAACAAGGTGTACTAAAAAGCGTAATGCGAATTGCTTTTCAGCTAATGATGCTTTTTCGTTTTTTAATACTGAAATTGAATATTCGATACCTTCTAGGATATCTGCGACTGTTTCTTTGTTGTGATGAGAGTGTGCATCATAGCTTGGTTTTGCATCATCTTTAGAAAAGTTTATATAGTGCCAGCGCGATGACTTTTTTTGCCAGAATTCTTCTGGTGCAGAGCGCATTTCATCAGCCCATGTGGCTATTTGAGGGAGCGATTCACCATCTAGTAAGGGAACTAAAGCGTCTCGTGTGGTGTCGGTAATATGCATTGCTGCTAATTCACCAACAATTCGATGGCCATTTTGACCCCAAGCATGTGCAGGGGCGGCAGATAAAACAGAAATTACTGGTGTAGTTAACAGCAACATCTTCATTGTTTTTAGTAACATTGGTTGAGCGTCCAAAGTGAATGTTTGCTTAATCAAATTTTCTGGTGCCAATTCTCCTGAATTTTGAGATAAATAGAAAGGACTCAATAAGATTCATAATTTCTTGTTCATAAAGCAACAAAATCATTACCTTACAGTGTTTAAGTAAAATTACTTGTTGTAATAAGTAAGAATAATTGTTCAAATAGAGGCTAGCACGAGCAAGTGGTTAGTAAAATTGAGTTTAAGAACTATATTAATAAAAAAATCATCGATTGTTACATTTTTGTTTCTGTCTATTATTTTGTTTTTCTGCATTGGTTTTATACAGGGAAGAGCAGTTGCACCTGACTTAAAATCGTTTATTGAAACCTCGTTTACCTGCAGTACAAAGTCAGACAGCAACTTAAATGATTTGGTCGTTTATGTATCTGGAAAAACACTCGCTGAAGATGTAGCAACATCCTTGTGTGATGATTTAACTATTAGTAAACAGTATGGAAAAGTTACGTCTTACTGGGGCTATAAAACATCGGATTCTATCGAGTTTTTAGGCAAAGGGATTGCAGACTTAATCCTCGCCAAAGAGAATTTAATTGACGCATTCATGGCACAATCCACTTATAACTATCAAGCTGTTGTCGGTTTTCCTGATTACACCGCTTACCTTATTTCAAGTAAAGAAAAGCCACGAATTGAAAAGTCGTACTTTTTAGACAAACGTATTGGATTACTGGATTATCCAACAAGCCGTTCAGGCCACATATTACCGAAACAACTTTTTAAAACATTAGATATAAATTTAGAAAACTTAAATATTACTTATGCGAGTTCTCATACAGAGTTAAGGGAATTACTCGCCAGTGGTAAAGTTGACTTAATTTCATCCTATTGGCAAGACAGTGATCAAGCTAGTTTTTCAGTTAATTATATAACACCGATAAGAGATAACATTAGTGGCAGCCGCTGGTATTTAAAAATGCAAGATGAAAACACTGACCTTTTATGTGCTGTTCAGGCACGCCTCACGGATTTAGCTCGCAATCAAAGTTCTCACTACTTTAATCATGTTGAATCATTTTGGGATTGTAAAAGCGATGCAAATAAGCACTCAGTAGAGGTCATCAATGCTTCTAAATAAAGATAAGCTTTTTAATACAATCGTGTTTTTGTTTACAACTGCGCTACTAGTTGCAAGCTTCTATAGTGCAAAATTTTACAAAATACAGATGAATAATGAATTGTCTGTTGCAAAGGTGCAAAGCAGGATTGCGTTGGACTTGAACTACTTAAACTTACCCGATGATTTTTTGAAGCATTCAGGCAGTAAAGAAATGGTTTCAAATTACATTACTCAGCTAAATGCTCGAATTAATCAATCAGGGATTGCAGTTTATTCTATAGCGGGAATTTCAAGTTCAACAGTGCAAGGGGCGCATTTATCAACTCAATTACAAACCCCGAACAGAAGTGTGTCGATTACTTTTACTTTTAACAATAGCCTATTAGTAAAGTCTGATATTGCCGTTTTAATTTTTGTGATTCTAATAGCGTCATTATTTACATATTTAGTTAGCCAGAGCAGGCAGTCATCTTTTAGTGTAATTGAAGCGACAGCTGATGATGAACCAATACTTGCTGAGGCAGCTAAACTTGTTGTCGATTTAAACACGAAAACATTTTCATCAAGCGCACTTGAAGAAAAGTCAGTTGCGCTAGCGAATAAGCCATTGTGCTTTTATTTAGCATTGGTTGAGTTTTGTATCCAATATCCTGATGTTGTGCTTAATCAAAATAAAGATGTGCCAGATGAGTTGTTAAACCTTGCTAATAAATATTTTTATCGTTTAGTAGAGCTTGGTCATACAATCAGAAAACGCCCGAACTTTACCAATAGTCTTGAGAAAACCTTAAGTGAAATTAGGGCTGCATTGGATGAGGTTTGGCAAGATGAGCCTGAACTTAAAGAAATATATTACCCCCCGAAAGCATACGGTGAAGGCTCTCGATCCCGATTGCATCACTATGGTTTAAAAGCAATTTCCTGTGATGATATCGAAGTAATAGGGAAGTAGCATACTACTTCCCATGCTGTACTTATTCAGGTGCGTAATCAGCCGCTGTTAAAGGACTATTTTCTTCGAAGAAGCGCTTCAATGCTTGGGCATCCGTGTCATCTGTACTTACGAATCCCTGCCTATTCGTCAATGTTGGGTAACCATCGCCCCCTGATGCGTTGTAGCTATTGATACTCATACGATAAGTTTTGTCCATATCGAGTGCCTTACCATTAATTTTCACATCGTTGAGCTGCCCATCTTGCCTACTAAAACTAAGTTTATGGTACTGTAAATAAGCGCCTGAGTCGGGTGGGAATGAGGTCACAACTGACAGATAATCGAACAGTTCTTTTCCTGTTATATCAATGTAAGTAATGCGGTTTTTGAAAGGGTGAACTTTCAAAATATCTTTATAGCTAACATCACCTGCTTGAATGCTATCCCGAATACCACCGCCACTGATCAAGCCAAAATCAGCTCCAACAGATTGCATTTGAGCGGCGATAATTACACGAGCAAGATTAACTTGTTCGTAGCGTGCTTTGCTGCGGTCGCCTTCAAGTTTAGCATCGACTGAGCCAATCTTGCCCGCTATCTGAGCAGCCCCTTTTTTCTGATAAACCGCAAGTACGTCTTGGACTGCCTTGTCTGGTTCAATATAGTCACCAGCAAGCTGCTTATTGCCCTGTTTATTTGTGGTATACAAGTTCACAGGGATCAATTCATAATTTAGTAGAGTTAATTGCCCATTTTCTAATTTAAATTCCGCTTTACCAACATACTTACCCCACTCATGAGCTTGCATAATCCAAGTACCATTTTGTTGGTCTGGTTTACAGTCTTTACCTGGCGCAAAGCTTTTATCGGCAACGTTCGCACTTGACATACAAACGGGTTCTTGCGAATGACCACCAACAATAATATCAAGTGTACCCTTTGGCAGGTTACGTGCCATCGTTACATCTCCAGGCGCATTGATACCGAAGTTAGCGTCTACATAATGGCCCATGTGAGTTACAGCAATCGTAATATCTGGCTGATATTGGGCTTTAAGTGAAGGCGCTAAATTTGCTGTTACTTGGGTTGGATCTTTAAAATCAAGGCCACCAATGTACTGCGGGTTTCCTATTTTTGCTGTGTCAGTCGTTGTTAAACCAATTACCGCAATTTTAAGTCCATTTTTGTCAAATATTTTGTAGCCTTGATGGCGCGCTTTGCCTGTTTCTTTATCAATAATATTGGCAGATAAAAACGGAAAGTTTGACCACTTTTGTTGCTGATCAAGTACAGAGAGCGGATTATCGAACTCATGATTACCAATTGCCATTGCATCATAGCCGATGAGTGACATACCTTTGAAATCAGGTTCTGCATGTTGAAGATCAGACTCTGGAATACCTGTGTTGATGTCACCACCCGAAAGCAATAAAACAGCATGGCCTTGAGCTTTTGCTTCAGCTCTTAGCTGGTCTATCAGTGTTTTACGGGCTGCCATACCATACTCACCTTGTTCGTTATGCCAAAAACGACCGTGATTATCATTAGTATGTAGAAGAGTAAAGTACTGAGAATTGGTATCTTTTTCTTGGAAGGTGCTGCAAGCGGTTAGTGAAAACAGCAGCGACGATAAAATAATAAAACGCATAATTGTTTGCCATATTAAAGCAGTAGGTTAATTATGCGCTTAGTTTAAACGACTTAGGTTTAAATTAAATGACTTTTAATAATTTTTATTGTCATTTTCAAAATTTAACTCACCTGTCGCGGCTAATTGACGCCGTTGAAGCTCTTGCTCAGCATAGTGTGATTTTTGATGATTATTACCTACCATCCAGTTTAAAAAACTGGCCGGTAATTTACTGTAAGGCTCACCTTGGTGTAAGCCAAAATCGCAAATAGCGCTTTCTTTATTCGCCATGGTTAATTCCTATGTGTTCATTGTTGTCGTGTGAATACTAACAAACTCAGCTAATTTGATAAGATGATTTGGCTTTAATTTATCAAGTTTTTATAACATTAATGAATATACAGTGTGAACAAGTGTAATTAATATGTAATCAACTTGATTTGTTTTGTGTAACAACTTTTCCCTCTATTCAATAGCAGTTAGTTTTTATTTAACCTCTTCATCTCAAAATAAAAACTATCAGGAAGAGACAATGAAAAAAAATTTGTTAGCGTCTGCATTACTCGTAATTGGTTTTCAAGCGAATGCAACCATCGTAGAAATGCAAACGAATCAAGGCACGGTTACAGTCAATCTCTATGATCAACATACCCCAGTGACCGTTGCAAACTTTTTAGAATATGTGTCAGATGGCTCATATAATGGAAGTCTTATTCATCGTTCTGTGGACGATTTTGTAGTGCAAGGCGGTGGTTTCACATTCGATACAGATTTTACAGCAATAGAAAAGAAAGCAGCCATTGTGAATGAACCAGTCCTATCTAATGTTAAAGGAACCATTGCTATGGCTAAACAAAGTGGTAATGCAAATAGTGCCACAAGCCAATGGTTTTTCAACTTAAAAGATAATAGCGCTAATTTAGACGTTCAAAACGGTGGCTTTACAGTATTTGGTGAGATCACACAAGAAAGCTTTGAGGTGCTGACTAAAATCACTGATCTTGTACATTGTGGCGAAATCCCCGTAGTTGGTTTAAACGAAGATCAATGCCCAGAAACAACCGCTGGCTTTAATGGTGAAAATTTAGTGACTATTAACAGTGTTGTGGTTATTGATGAAAATCCTGATTCATCAGCAGGTTTGTCACCAGTAGAAAATACATTAATAGACGATGATGACAAGGGTGGAGATTCTGGTTCAAGCAGTGGCTCAATGGCTTGGTTGATGTTGATTTTGGCTGCCAGCGTTTTCTACCGTAGAAAATTTATACAGTAGAAGGTTCATACCTTGAAAAATAATGTAAGGCGCAATTTGCGCCTTAGAAAATTCTTATTAAAATCATTAACCACATGATAAGCATGATGAAACTACTGATTACAAAGCTATAATAACGTAGCTTTAGTGTGTTTGTTGTTAAGTGAATTACACTGTGTAATAACCTTAGTCCAACATAAACCCATGCAAGAATTACAAATACAAACCCAGCTGCGTTAACCTGTAAAGCCGTTAAACAGGCAATGAAAAACAAAATCGGCATTTCAAACTGGTTTATAAAGTTTCGATCTGCGACTCTAACCTCAGAACCAGCCTTATCTAGTTCCATTGTTAAAAAGTCTTGCATTTTTATGACTTTATTTCTTGCCGCTGTGAAACGGCGCCTTCCCATAATCACCATGATAGAGAATGTAAGTAATACCTGAGTGAACATTGCCGCAATTAGCCACTTTTCCATAGCTCATCCTTTGTTATAGTTATTCGGTTGATATTCGAGCCGTAAGTACTTATTTTTCACAATGTGTTACAAAGTTTTAGAGTCTATACCCTAATAAGCATTGAATTGCGGCCTATATGAGCACATGATAAATAAAAACACAGTCAATTTCTAATGGATACGAAATAATGAAAAAAATAATGGGCTTGAGTGCTATTGCATTTGCCGTCTTAGCAGGGTGTAGTTCAGCACCAAATCAAATTACTAACCCAAACCTAATTCCTGAATCGCTTATTGTTAGTCCTAATGACACTCGCGAATATAAAACCCTCAAGTTAGCCAATGAAATTGATGTGATTTTAATCTCGGACCCAAGTGCCGAAAAATCAGCTGCTGCATTGAGTGTTGGGGTTGGTTTGTTGCACGACCCTATGAGTCAACAGGGGATGGCTCACTATTTAGAGCATATGTTATTCCTTGGCACAGAAAGATACCCTGATACCAAGGGCTATAGTGATTTTATGACTAAAAATGGTGGTGCACATAACGCCTATACTTGGTTAGATATTACCAATTACATGTTTAAAGTTAACAACGACGCATACGACGAAGCGCTTGATCGTTTTGCTGATTTCTTTAAATCGCCCAAGCTTTATCCTGAGTACACTGATAAAGAAAAAAATGCCGTAAATGCAGAATGGTCTATGCGTCGCGAAATGGACTTTTTTGGTCAGTTTAAGCTTGCTCGACAAATGATGGGGGAGCATCCAGCAAACCGATTCTTAATTGGTAACTTGGAAACATTAGGCGATAAAGAGGGCAGTAACCTTCATAAAGAAACTGTGGCTTTTTATAACAAGTATTACTCGTCTAACATCATGAAAGTAGCGATGATTTCAAATCGTCCGCTAGCTGAAATGGAAGCAAAAGCGAAGCAGTATTTTGCAGACATTGAAAATAAGCAGATAGAAAAGCCAACTGTGACTGATAAGCTCGACTTTAGTAAAGCAGGTGGTAAACGTGTTTATTACTCTCCGAATGAAGATGTTAAGCAATTAGAGTTGGAGTTTACAATCAAAGACAACAGCGCTGAGTTCGCTGTTAAACCTAATCGCTTTGTGTCTTATTTACTTAGTAATGAAATGCAAGGCAGCCCTGCACAAATCCTTAGAGATAAAGGCTGGGTTTCGCATTTATCTGCAAGCGATGCGCCGACTCAATATGGCAACTATGGCAGCCTTAAAGTTAATATTGAGTTGACCGATTCTGGCATGCAAAACCGTGAAGAAATAGTTGCGACTATCATGCAGTACATTGCATTAATCAAAGAGCAGGGTGTTGATAGTAAATACTTCAATGAAATTCGAACGTCTTTAAATAATGAATTTCAATTTTTAGAAAAAGGTGACGAGTTTGGTTATGTCAGTAATTTAACCGATAGTATGCAGAAATTCCCTGTAAATAATGCAATCAATGCGCCTTATTATTATGCAAAATTTGATGCTGACGCTGTGCAAAATGTGCTGTCGCAATTAAATGAAGATACTCTTCGCATTTGGTACATATCAAAACAAGAAGAGACTGATTCACAGCTGCATTTTTATGATGGCAAATACCGTATTGAAGATATCAGTGAAGAGGAAATTGCCAGTTGGAAAAAGCCGAGTCAGTATGAATTAGCTCTACCGACTGTAAACCGCTTGCTACCTGAAAGTTTTTCAATCAAAACCGCTGAATTTAAGCAACAGGTTCATCCAGAGCTGGTGTTTGATGAACAAGGAGTGAAGGTATGGCGTCAAGCAAGTCAACAATTTGCAGAGCAGCCAAAAGGGCTTGTTGAGGTTTATATTAATACACCTGACGCACTGGTTGATGCAAAGGCGAAAGTTCTTTACTCGGTTTGGGCGGATATCTATAACTTACAGCAAAGTAAATTAAGCACAGAAGCAGCCGTTGCAGGTATGAGTTTAGGGTTACAGCCTAGTAATGGTCTGGTTTTATCATTAAGCGGTTTTACTGATAAACAAGACGTTTTATTGGCACAAGCACTTGAAAACTTACAGCTAGAAGTATCAAAAGAAGGCTTTGAACAAGCAATTGACCGCTATAAGCGCGATTTATTGAACCAACAGCAACAGTTTCCTTTCTATCAAGCGTTTGGGGAATACTCGAAATTAACACGCAGTGGTAAATTTGACACCGAGGCACTCATTACAGCAGCCAATGCTTTAACGCTCGCTGATTTTACTGCAATTAAGCAGTCGACCTTGGCAGCTAATGATCTACGTGTATTTACCTTCGGCAATTATAATCAAGACGATGTAAATTCGATTGCCAATAAATTGATAGCTATCTTGCCTAAGACGCACAAAGTATCGAAGTTTGCTCGCAGCAAAGCGTGGTTACCTAAGCTAGGTGAGCGCATTGTGTTACAAAAAGATATTATTGTCGCTGACGTTGCAGTTATCGATATGGTTGTTCATCCGACCCCAGGATATAAGCAGCAAGCACAAGCTCAAGTATTACAAAACCACTTCAGAACAGTTGCTTTTGATAAACTACGTACTGAAGAACAACTTGCTTATGCGGTTGGTGCACTTGCTCGCCCAATCGAAGATTACTCAGCACTTGGGCTTTATATCCAAACGCCAGTTAAAGGTCCAAAAGAGATGCAAGCTCGCTTTGATGAATTTAAAAAGCAATATGCAGTTGAGCTTGATAATATGACAGAAGACACCTTTATGCAGCTTAAGAACGCCACCCTTGTTTCTTTAAAAGAGCAGCCTAAAAATCTTGGCGATGAAATGGCCCCTTTAATTTCTGATTGGTATCGCGAAAACTTTAACTTTGATTCTAAAGAGAAACTGATTGCTGAGGTTGAAAAAGTAACCTTAGCTGATCTTAAAGATTACTATAAGAAAACGATGTTAAATGCTCAAGCACCGCGTTTGAACATTCAACTGCGTGGCAGTAAATTTGCGGATAAGCCATTCGCTGATCTGGAAAATCAGATTAAAGTGGATAACTTAGAAACCTATTACAAAGGAATTCAATTCCAAAAATAGGATTTATATTTCAATAAATCAAAGCCCAAGCATATGCTTGGGCTTTTGTTCTTATGCAATAAGTAAAAAACCAATAAATGCAGCTGTTGCTGCCAATATGGTATAGGGTAGTTGAGTAATAGCATGGCTCACTAAATCGCAACCGGACCCTTGTGCAGCCAGTACCGTTGAATCAGAATAAAAGCACGCTTGGCTGCCAAAAGAAGAAGCCGACAGCAATGCGCCAATCACTAAAGGAATATTCGCATCAATTGCATAGGCAAGAGGCATAACTATAGGGATAGTGACCGCGAAAATACCCCAGCTTGAACCCGTTGCAAAGGCAAGGACTGCCATAGCTAAAAATACCACGGCAGGCAGGTATTGTGCCGTCATGTAGGGGCTTAGTGTATTAATAACATATTGTGGTAGCATTAATTGGTCACACACATCCTTGAAAATAAATGCAGCGACTACAGTGCCAATTGCCGGAATCATACTTTTAAATCCATCGAGCATGCGTTCTACTAGCTCTGACAACGTCATTAGCTTTTGTAGCATATAAAAGGGTAATACAATGGCAAAAGTTGCGAGCAGCCCTTTAAATACATCAATCTCAAAGTAGACAGTGAATGCCACCAGCAAAATAATGGGCACTAAAAAGTTGTAAAGTTTGCCATTACTTGCGGCAGTCTCAAAGTTCTCTTCGGCCGCTTTTACTGCATATTCATCAGCTGTCTGGATATCGGTGTATTGACTGTTTGATATCTCGATTTGATGATTCATGGCACGTAGCTGCGCTTTTTTCATCGGGCCAAAGGCTGGGATGATGTTGACGCTCACAAGTAATACAACGAGTACAGCAAACCACGCGTAGAGCATGTATGGAATTGCTTGAATATACACTGCAATGCCTTGGCCTTCAGGTGCTACATTGTTATCAACTAATAAACCACCAAAAAATACTGCCCACGTTGATAGCGGGACTAGTACACAGATAGGCGCGGCAGTTGAGTCGACCACATAGGCAAGCATTTCACGGCTGATTTTAAATTTATCGGTAATACGTTTCATTGTTTCACCAACCGTTAACGCATTAAGGTAATCGTCTATAAAAATAATGACGCCTAACACAAATGTCATAACGAGTGATGAACGTTGTCCTTTAGCAAATTTTAATGCTAACTCAGCAAATGCACTTGCGCCGCCTGTGCGCACTAATAAAGCGATGAGAGCACCGAAACAACCACACACTAATATAAGCCAAGCAATGGTTTCGTCTTGCATTACTTTTAATGAGATATCAGCAAAATTAGACAATACAGCAGTAGGGCCTAGCATGGCTAAACCAAACAAAGCACCAATAAGTAAAGATAATATAGGGCGGCGTAAAAATACGGCCAAAACCACCACTAATACAGGAGGTAGTAAACTTAACGCAGAAGGTTCTTGCATTATATTTTTCACACAGTTAAGCAATGCGAGATTGCTTACAGAAATCAAAAGTCTTTCGACTCAAGTAACTGCTTTACGCGAACACACTTTTATGGACCCATAAGGGAAAGTGCCTGCGTTGGCTGGCGCCAGACAGTATAGAGGGTATACTGCTTTTGTTTTGCCCAAAACATCGCACGAAAAATAATCCTGAATCTTAATTTAGTCAATAAGAATTTTTATCTTATCCAAATTAATTTAATTGCAGTATTTATGTTAGGCTATCGATTAGTTTAACGGGGGTTTTATGGCTTTTTCAGATACATACAGATTAAGTAGTCATGCGGTAATCACTAATTCACAAGGTCAGGTGTTATTGCTGAAAGCTAATTACGGACAAAAAAGCTGGGGGCTACCTGGTGGCGCTTTAGATAAGGGCGAAACCATTCATCAAGCACTCATACGTGAATGCCATGAAGAACTAGATTGTGATGTACAGATTGCCTACTTAAGTGGTGTTTATTACCACACAGCGTTTAATTCGCATGCATTTATATTTAGAGCTTTTTTGCCTGAACATGCAAAAATAACCCTAAGCGACGAGCACACTGACTATGGGTATTTTAACCTTGATGATCTTTCTGACGTTCAAAAGGAACGTGTCCTTGATTGTCTCAATTTTACCTCAAATGTCGTTAGTAAAGTATTTTAGGAACGTGTTATGAGCGATATTTTTTTACGTGCTGGGTACCCAAGTGATGATAGCTTTATTCTAAAATTATTAAATCAGACATCGTTTTTAAAGCATATCGGCGATAAAGGTATCAAAACGCATGCTCAAGCTCAGCATTACATACAACAAACTTTTATCAATAGCCACCAGCAAAATGGCTTGGGCTGTTATATCGTTTGCCTCGCTGACGAAACACCCGTTGGAATGATTGGGCTTTTTCAAAGAGATGCATTGGCAATTCCTGATTTAGGTTTTGCCCTTTTAGCTGAGTATGAGGGGCGGGGAATTACAACAAAAGCGGCATCTTTATTGTTTGCAAAAGAGTACGTGAGAAATATTGACTTGTTAGCTGCTATGACATCATTACAAAATGTAGCATCGCAAAAAGTGCTAATGAAATTAGGGTTTGAAGATATTGGTGACCTTATTATCAACGATGATCACCAACCTCTGAAAGTTCTTTTAAAGAGTAAGTTTTGATAACTCTGCACCGACTTCTTGATTAATTTCAAGCCATGTTGATTCTAACGTTATAACAAGACCTTCATAACCATCTTCGTCAAGAGGCGTAATTTCGTTAAAGTAGTTTATTGCTTTTAGCTGTCTACCCGACTCAGGTGTTGTGTAATATAAGCGCCATAACCCAGCTATATTCGCATTACCATTTTGATCACCATTAAAGTGGTGTAGCTCGTACTCTAATTCATAATAAGTTTGCTGGTCTATATCTGTAATGACAGGTAAGCCTTTAATTACCATCCAGTTTTCTAGCTTTGTATAGAGAGTTTGATGCGCACTTGCCGTAAGCATTAAATCCGGTGACTCATTCCAAAGGTGATAATTAGCTGCATTTATGCGGTTATTATCGAGTACCATCGCAATACCACGGTTATTTAATGAACCTCGTAGCTGTACCGTATTAACTCTTAGTTGAGCTTGGGTTTCGTCACTTAAACGTTTCATCGCAGTTATAGGCTGCGAGAATTGGTAATACTGCATTGTTGAAAATGACGTTTGACTACATGCAGATAGTACGAATAGCGAGCTTACAAAAGCAGTTAGTTTATAGTTCATTATTGTTTCCTTGGTGTCGGATCAGCAGGAAGGTCTTTATCGAAAATCAACATATTTGGTTGCTGATTTAGGCCACGCGTTAGGGGCTGTAGCTCTTCACTTAAGCGTTTAAACTCAGAAAGAGTAGTCTGCAATTGTTGGTGAAACGCTGACCCTTGTTGATAGCTTGCCATGGTTTTTTCGAACTGTTTCATGGTCTTATCAAACTGCTGCATACTTTTGGTCATTTCTGCAAAGTTTCTATTAATATCACCCGGTAAGTCTTGCGTATCTTGCTTATTGAGCAAATCACGCATGTCATGTGCAAGTGCTTGATATTCTGAGAATGTGGTTTGCATTTGCGCTAAGCTGTCTTCTATTTTTAAATTATTTACTTTATTTAAAACATCTGAAACTTGATCGGCAATAACCGTAATACCGCTGGATATACTTGGGAATACAGTATATTCAGCAACTTTTGATAAACTGGCCGGCTCGGCGTTATTGTAAATATCTAAGTCGACATAAACTGCACCTGTTAAAAGGTTACCTGGTTTTAAAGAGGCTCTAAGGCCACTTTTTACCCAGCCATCTAAACTTGAATGCCAAAACTCACGTGCTGCTGTACTGTCGTGATATAAGCGACCATATTCAACCTTGATAAGCGCAGGAACAGCGGTGTTATCTGTTCTAAAGTGTGCAGGTTTCCCATTGATAATAACGCTTGCTGGTGCTTCAACCACGGTTCCAATTCTCATTCCTCTGTACTCAACGGGGGCACCCGCTCTTAAGCCTCTAATCGATTGCTCAAATTCAATCAAATAATAGTCAAAGTCATAAAAACGTTCTTCAAGGGCTGCTTTATAACTGTTACTTAATGAGAAGCTATGGCCATTAGTTGCAATTTCGCCCGGTGTTTGTTGCTCTGGTATACCTACAGATATTCCGCCTTTTAGAAGTTTGCTTAATGAACCCGTATTGACATTAATACCATCCGCAGAGAGGTCAATTTCAATACCAGAGTTAACCCAAAAAATAGAATTCAATGTGATTAAGTTTTGATAGGGCTCATTAATAAAAATACCATACTTCATTGCCTGGTTTTTCCAATCGAAAGTCGCGGTTTCTATTTGGCCTATTTTGTAGTCTTTAAAGTATATTCCTGTACTAACGTCTAGCACTTCAGCGTTATAACTCAATAAGGTAAAACGCCCTCCTTTAACGTCATTTGCAATCAAAGCAGGTTCATCTTGAAGCTTAAACTTATCCGCCAGCTTTTTGCTTTCACCAGGCGAAAACTCTAAATATACGCCCGATAATAGCGTGCTCATGCCACTGATACCTGTGTCATCAATTCGTGGCTTTACCACCCATATTTTTGCATCATCGGTGAGTAAGTCTTCATAATGTTTATCTATCTGGGCACGTGCAATGACGCTATTTTGTTTGTCAGATAGTCTGACATGGTCAACTTGACCTATTTTTACACTTCGAACTTTAATTTCTGTTTTGCCAGCGACAATCCCTTCAGCGTGAGGCATTCTTATAAAAATTGTGGTGCCTTGATTTGCCTGATATTGATATAGCATCCAGGCACCTATCAGTAATGCCACTAATGGAATAATCCAAATAGCGGAAATATTTGGCGCTGTTTTTATTTTAGCTGTTTCGCTCATGCCAAGTTCTCTTGTTTAGCGGTTTTTAAATTAGCAGGGCTATCCCATAATAATCTAGGATCAAATGCATGGGCTGCAAGCATTTGGCAAATAACCATAGTTGTAAAAAAGACGGTACCTATTCCAGGTGTCACAGACATCAAATTCCCCAGTTGCACCAAGGCTACTAAAATTGCTACCACAAAGACATCAATCATTGACCATTTACCTATAAATTCAGTTAATTGATAAACTCGTGTGTAACTTTTGGTTTGCCTATTAGCAGGACGTGTAACCATAAAGCATAGAAAGCTCAGTACCAGTGCTTTTGCCAAAGGCACCACAACGCTTGCTAGAAAGATAATCATAGCAATGGGGTATGAGCCACTCGCCCATAAAATCATAACACCACCGATTAAAGTTGATGGCGTTTCGTCACCAAGGCTGGTTGTGTACATGATAGGGTAGACATTAGCAGGGATATAACACGCAACCGACGTAATTAACCAAGCAGCCGCTTTTTGAATGCTATTGGGATTGCGGCTAAAGGTTTTAGTTTCACAGCGTGAACACACCTCTGTATTACATAATTGACCACATACATGGCAGGCTTTAAGGCCTTGATCAATTGCTCTTGTATTGGGTAGCGTTTGCTCTATATAAATAGGTTCTCTTAGTTGTTGCCATAAACGTTGTTTGTTTAAGCGCGTTGTTGCGGCTACGTAGCAGACAACAAAGGCAACATAAGACCAGAAACTAACGCCAAATGTGATATCTGCCATGGACATGATCTTCACCATGCTGACCATAACACCTATCAAAAATATCTCTGACATTATCCAAGGTTCAAGTGCAAAGGTGACCTTTAACAAGCGTTTTCCCCATTCATAAGGTAAAGCTTTAAGTAAACCTAAGTGTAAGGGAATGATCAAAACTAAAAGTAACATAGGCAGCCCGATGATACTTGTATCAATAAAGAGGCCTAAAAAGTCATTGTCGTAGTTAAATAAAATGCGAGCCGCATCAGGAAGGGTAATCGTTTGGGTTATGCCGCTACTACTGAATGATAAAAATGGATAGAACATACTGCTAAGCAGCATGAAGATAGCACTTAAGCTAAGCGCTACAACACTACTGTCTTGATTGGCTTTTGAAACCGACAGTTTAGTATTGCAGTGAGGGCATACAGCCATTTGTTTTGCACTAAGGTGCGGTATCTCGATGACAAGATCACAACTAGGACATGCTGTTTGCAAACTTTGGTACTCTTAAACAAGAACTTAGTTAATTTTGCACCAATTAACCGCTAAATACAAATGCAAGCACTCAAGTTCTGGACTAGTATTGAGCATAGTGTCAGTGAAAATATTTCGGCCCAAAACTTTAAGGTGGAATGTGAGTCGTACATTAATACTTTTGTTATTTATGTTTTCTTTTAAAGGCGAGTGCGTGTCTGAGCAGAGCCACGAAATGCAGCTTGTTGTGGCTGCAAGCTCTTTTTTACCTCCTTATATAGTCAAGCAATCAAACAGCGGTATTCAAATTGAAATTTTAAAAGCAGCGTTACAAGCACAAGGTATTGCTGACCCTACTATACACTACATGTCTAATAAACGAGCCGAGCAGCAGTTATTGCAGGGTAAAGTTGATATCGTTCTGAACTTTCCTCCGACTGCTATAGCAGACATTTATAAAAGTGAGCCACTTGTAATGTATCAGAATGTGGCAATAAGCTTGGCAACAAACGAGTTTGCTATTAATTCAGTGTTTGATCTTGCTGGTAAGAGTGTTTTAGCATTTCAAAATGCAATAAATTTTATAGAGCAACCATTTAAGTCTGTTTCAGAAAATTTGGCCTCCTACGACGAAGTCGTTAATCAAGAAGCACAAATTGACCATCTAATGAAAGGCTGGGTAGATGTTATAATAATAGAGCGTCGAGTATTTCTTTTTTATTTAGAAAAATATAAACAATCTAGCAAAGTACTTCCTTTTGTTGTTCACCCAATATTTAAAGAAGCGCCAAGACCTGCGTACTTTTCTAACAAAGCACTTAAAGATAGCTTTAACCTTGGTTTAGGTAAGATTATTGAATCAGGCGAATATCAAGCAATTATCCGCCTAGATGGCACTGAGTATGCGCAGCTATCAACAGAGGAATTACGCGAATAGCGCAACAGTTTGACGACTAAGTGCGATTAATTTGCCGTCTTCACTCCAAATACAGCCATCTTCAAGGCCATAACCATCTTTACTGTGGTGAGTGATTGCTTCATAGCCTATCCATCCATCCGATGCAATGTTAGGTTCCTCAACAAACTCAAGATACCACGACATGCTACTTGCTGGCGCAGGTTGCTTATACATTTGCAAAAGCGTTGGTGGCCATGAATCTGTTAGGGCAATAATATGTGCTTCACTCATTTGCTTCGGGGTATGTTTAAATTTCATCCAGCCACCTAAATGAGAGGTATCAGCACCTGAAAAGGGCATTTGACCATCTTGCAAGCACAGTGCTACATGTTGAAAAAATGCCGGCATTACTCCTTCCTTATAAGGTAGCGTAAAACGCTCATCAACAGGTTTAAGTTGCATTACTTTAGTGACATCAACACGTACAGTTGATTGGCGCTGTGCCCCAAAGCAGGCTTGAGTAATAACACAGACAGCGCCGTTTTGAACCACTTTAGCAAGCACTTGAGCGCTGTTTTTACCTTCGCGTAATACTTCAACATCAATGGAAAAATCAGTATCAGCAATTAAGGGCCCCACAAAGTTGGTACTTAAAGATAGTAAACGACGAGAGCTATCAATATGTTGACGAATTGCTTGATACAACAAAGCGGCTGATAACCCGCCAAAGGCTGTACGGCCCTGACACCAGTTTTCTGGAAACTGCATCACTTTCGTTTTGTCGCAGCCTAGTTCACTCGCTTTGGCGAGTAATTGTTCAAAATGCATAACTTTCCTTAACATTTATTATTATATTGTTGGTTATAGCATAGCAAAAGTGATCAGACCAGTTCACTTACCCTGCAATGAAGCTAAGAAAACCCCTCTTTTTGAAGAAAAAATGCCCATTTGGAAAATATTTCAAAAAAAAGTAAATTTTTTTCATTTTAATAGTTGAATTCAGTTTGTTGCACCCCTATTTACTAGTCATCGAACGTTTTAACGAATTTTGAAGTTGGAGAAGATTCATGGGTAGAATTATTGGAATCGATTTAGGTACTACTAACTCTTGTGTAGCAGTACTAGACGGTGATAAAGCACGCGTTATCGAAAACGCGGAAGGCGATCGCACAACACCATCGATCATTGCATACACGCAAGACGGTGAAACATTAGTTGGTCAACCTGCAAAACGCCAAGCAGTAACTAACCCAACTAACACATTATTTGCAATCAAGCGTCTAATTGGTCGTCGTTTTGAAGACGAAGAAGTACAACGCGATATCGGTATCATGCCTTTTAAAATTGTAAAAGCTGATAACGGTGATGCATGGGTTGAAGCACGTGGCGAGAAACGTGCTGCACCACAAATTTCAGCAGAAGTGCTGAAAAAAATGAAGAAAACAGCAGAAGACTTCTTAGGTGAAGCGGTTACTGAAGCAGTAATCACTGTACCTGCATACTTTAACGATTCACAACGTCAAGCAACTAAAGATGCTGGCCGTATCGCGGGTCTTGAAGTTAAACGTATCATCAATGAGCCAACAGCCGCTGCTCTTGCATACGGCATGGACAAAAATAAAGGTGAAAACGTTGTTGCGGTATACGACTTAGGTGGTGGTACTTTCGATATCTCTATCATCGAAATTGACGAAGTTGAAGGCGAGCACACATTTGAAGTGCTAGCAACTAACGGTGACACTCACTTAGGTGGTGAAGACTTCGATAACCGTGTTATCAACTACTTAGTCGAAGAGTTTAAGAAAGATCAAGGTATCGACCTTAAAACTGACCCACTTGCGATGCAACGTGTTAAAGAAGCAGCTGAAAAAGCGAAGATTGAACTTTCTTCTGCACAGCAAACAGAAGTTAACTTACCGTACGTGACTGCTGACGCAACAGGTCCTAAGCACATGAACGTTAAAGTTACTCGTGCAAAACTTGAGTCACTTGTTGAAGACTTAGTAACTAAGTCAATCGAGCCACTTAAGCGTGCACTCGCTGATGCTGATTTATCAGTAAACGACGTAAACGACATCATCCTTGTTGGTGGTCAAACACGTATGCCTTTAGTACAAAAAACAGTTGCTGAGTTCTTTGGAAAAGACCCACGTAAAGATGTTAACCCTGATGAAGCTGTTGCAGTAGGTGCAGCGATTCAAGGCGGTGTACTAGCTGGTGATGTTAAAGATGTACTACTACTTGACGTATCTCCGTTATCGCTAGGTATCGAGACTATGGGTCAAGTAATGACAGCGCTAATTGAGAAAAACACCACGATTCCTACTAAGAAATCGCAAGTTTTCTCAACAGCTGAAGACAACCAATCAGCGGTAACGATTCACGTACTACAAGGTGAGCGTAAGCGTGCAAGCGATAATAAATCTCTAGGTCAATTCAACCTAGAAGGTATTCGCCCTGCACAACGTGGTACGCCACAAATCGAAGTAACATTCGACGTAGATGCGGACGGTATCTTACATGTATCTGCAAAAGACAAAGATACAGGTAAAGAGCAGAAGATCACAATCCAAGCTTCTTCAGGTCTAAGCGATGATGAAGTAGAGAAAATGGTTCGTGATGCTGAAGCACATGCTGAAGAAGATAAAAAATTCGAAGAGCTAGTAGCGACTCGCAACCAAGCTGATGCAATGGTTCACGGTACACGCAAGCAAATCGAAGAAGCTGGTGATGCATTACCAGGGGAAGATAAAGAAGCAATCGAAGCTGCGCTTACAGAGCTAGAAACGGCGATTAAAGGTGATAATAAAGAAGAGATTGAAGCTAAAACTCAAGCTCTTGCTGAAAAATCACAAAAGCTAATGGAAATTGCACAAGCTAAAGCGCAACAGCAAGGTGGTGCAGATGCTGGTGAGCAACAATCATCTGCTAAGCAAGATGATGACGTTGTTGATGCAGAATTCGAAGAAGTGAAAGACGACAAGTAATTGCTCGTAACGCTTCTGCCTAATTTAAAACTAGCTGCTTTGTTGCGCTATTTAAGTTAGGATGAATCATTGAGGCGCGCCAGCGAATTCGCTTGACGCGCCTTTTGCATGTATATAGATGGTAAACTATGTTTGCCCTCATGCAGTAAAACTGCATTAAAAAGAGTAGTGTGATACATATGTCAAAAAGCGATTATTATGAAGTTCTCGGCGTAAGCAAAGATGCAAGCGAACGAGACATCAAAAAAGCGTATAAGCGCTTAGCGATGAAATATCATCCGGACCGTACTGCGGGCGATAAAGAACTTGAGTCGAAGTTCAAAGAAGTAAAAGAAGCTTACGAAGTACTGACTGATCCGCAAAAACGCCAAATGTATGATCAATACGGTCACGCCGCCTTTGATCAAAACGGCGGTGGCGGGCATGGTGGCTTTGGTGGCGGTCACGGTGACTTTGGTGATATTTTTGGTGATGTGTTTGGTGATATTTTTGGTGGCGGTGGCCGTCGTCAATCTCGCCAACAACGTGGCGCTGACCTTCGTTACAACATGGACTTGACCCTTGAAGAGGCAGTTCGTGGCAAAGATGTAGAGATTAAAGTTCCTACTTGGGTTAGCTGTAAACCATGTGATGGCAGTGGTGCAAAAGCAGGTTCTAAACCAAAAACCTGTACTACCTGTCATGGTGCTGGTCAAGTCCAAATGCGCCAGGGCTTCTTTGCTGTGCAGCAAACTTGTCCGACGTGTCAGGGCACAGGTCAGATTATTTCTGATCCATGTGATAGCTGTCATGGTCAAGGTCGCGTTGAGAAAACGAAAACTTTATCTGTTAAGATCCCAGCGGGTGTAGATACGGGCGACCGTATTCGTTTATCTGGTGAAGGTGAAGCAGGTATGCATGGAGCCCCAGCAGGTGATTTGTATGTTCAGGTCTCTGTTCGTGAACACCCGATTTTCCAACGTGATGGTAATAACCTGTATTGCGAAGTTCCTATCGGTTTCACTACGGCTGCTTTAGGTGGCGAAATCGAGGTACCAACACTGGATGGTCGAGCAAAACTTAAGATCCCATCAGAAAGCCAAACGGGCAAAATGTTCCGTATGCGCGGTAAAGGTGTGAAATCAGTTCGCAGCGGTGCTCAAGGTGACTTGATCTGTAAAGTGGTCATTGAAACACCGGTTAACCTAAATGACCGTCAACGTGAATTGCTTGAAGAGCTTGAGCAAAGCATGGGGAAAGATGGATCGAAAAACCGACCTAAAGAGAAAGGTTTCTTTGATGGTGTGAAGAAGTTTTTCGATGATTTAACTAAATAAATTTGGTTAGTTAATAAAAAGGCGCTTACTGATAAGCGCCTTTTTTATTACTAAAAATTACTCTAGTCGTTTAAAATATCTAATTTAGAACCACGTAGTAGTCGCTATTAGCTAAGCACCTGCAAAGTGTGACGTCGTCATCATATTGAGTTTTTTGTATTCTGCCTTTTTCAATTCCGAGTAACTGACATTTATTCTGACAATCCACAAAAGCATTCCACCGTATATATTCATTGCACACAAAGTTAATAGCGAAGAAAAAAGTTAAAAGAATGAATATTTGCTTTAACCAATACAGAGTATGTGAATTCAACATGACAATTATCCAAAAACGATTGGTTCTATTAGTCTAGTTGATTATAAAATTCATACCCTAGTACGATTCGTTCTTTATTAAGAATTTTATGTTATGTTGAACAAAATGATTATAGAGTAACTTGGATTAGAATTAATGACACCAGCAATCAATTTGTTGAAGAAAAAAGGAATTAAATTTGATGTGCTTTCTTATGAACATGAGCCAAATCAAAAGCAGTTTGGGCTAGAAGCCGTTGAAAAATTAAATTTAGCCGCAGCACAGGTTTTCAAGACCCTAGTTGTCGAAGACAATACTCAGAACCTGCTCGTTGCCGTGGTGCCTGTAAGCCAGCAGCTTAACCTAAAAATGTTAGCTAAGTTTGCGGGAGTAAAGAAAATAGAGATGGCACCCCAACAAGCTGTTGAAAAATCCACAGGCTACATTCTGGGTGGAGTAAGCCCGCTTGGACAAAAAAAACAACTAAAAACCTATATTCATACTAGCGCAAAAAGCTTTGAAAGCATTTATGTATCTGCAGGTAAACGTGGGCTAGAGATTGCCTTAAATCCAAAAGATCTTATGACTTTAACGCGAGGTCAATACGCAAATTTTTAAGTAATAATTTAATCTAGCTTTTAATATTGTTGATCATTGTTGTCGCTGTTGATATGAATTCAGTTATCTGAGTTTCAGTTAATCCTTCACAAAGCCTAGAATCAACCTGTTGCTCTGCAACTTCTAAGCGCGAGAAAAGGGCTTTACCTTGCTCAGTAAACGACAAAATCAAACAGCGCTTATCATTTTCGTCGGCACATTTAGACACCAAGTCAAGCTTGATGAGATCTTTCACTAAGCGTGCTATCTGCGCCTTATCACGCCCCGTTTTCGCAACAATATCGTTCGCAGTGCAGTGCTGTGTTTCAGCAATAATGTGCAAGCAGCGTACATGCAATGCGTTAAGGCCAAGCTCGTTGGCGTTAATGGCTTCGCGTACAGTAACACGGTAACTTTGTGCCAGTGTAAATAAAGCAGAAGAAAGCGAGGTTTGTGGCATGGTTCACCTAGTTATGATTAGTTGACAAAGTCAATCAAAAGCGTATAGTTGACTATATCAACTATTGGGGCGTTGTGCAATTTAACCGGCTAGGAGACTAACATGGCTAGAAAAGTTCGTCGTGCAAACGTATTAAGTACTACACGTATTTCCCCGCATCTACAAAGAATTGTCGTTGGCTCAGAGGAGTTTGCCGATTTTCCACAAGATGCAAAAGGTGCGTACGTAAAGGTATTACTCCCGCATGCCGGTGAATCTAAGGTTGAACTTGATTTACACGCTGAGCATCCTGCATTAATGCGCTCTTACACTATTCGTGATATTAACCCTGTGAACGGCGCTATTACCCTTGACTTTGTGGTTAACCAACATCAAGGTGTTGCCACCAACTGGGCACAAAGTGCGGTAGTAGGCGACGAGGTAGGTATTGCTGGCCCTGGTTCTAAAAAACTCACTGATTTTACGCAAACACATTACTTAATGCTGGCAGATTTAACCTCTGTAAATGCAATCAATGGTTATTTACAAGCCCTGCCACAAGATGCCACTGTCGATGTCATTATTCATGTTGCTGATAAAGCCGACATCATTGAGCTTGAGCAAATTGAAGCACACAGCCAACATAGTGTTGAATGGCTAGTTACAGATGAGCCAGAAACCGATCTGCTCGACCAAGTAACACGCTTATGTGCTGGCTATAACACGCAACCTATGGTGTTTATGGCATTAGAAGCAAACTTGGTTAAGGCAATTCGCCGCTTAGTGACAAGTAGCTTTAAAATTGACCGTGAACACATTGTTGCATCGGCTTATTGGAAGCGTGGTATTGATGCCGATGGCCTAAAGGTGGAAAAACAGCAACAAAGCCGTGCTTAATTAGCATTTGAAAAATAGTCATTCGCTCTCATTAACTAATTATAAAGAGTTAAATTTTGGAGAGCGAATGTCAGACCTTACCAACACACCTTTTTCATTGCTTGAATTGAGCCCAATGAAAGAGCACGAAACCGTTTCGCAAACACTAGCTAATAGTGTTACCTATGCACAAACAGCCGACAAACTGGGTTTTAATCGGTTTTGGATGGCAGAGCATCACAATATGCGTGGTATCGTGTGTGCCGCAACTTCTGTACTGATAGGTCACATTGCAGGCAAAACTCAGAATATCCGCGTAGGTGCGGGTGGGATGATGTTACCTAACCACCCACCGCTGGTTGTTGCTGAGCAATTTGGCACCCTAGAAAGTTTATACCCTGGTCGCATTGATTTAGGTCTAGGCCGTGCCCCAGGTAGTGACCCAATTACCAGCCGTGCTTTGCGCCGTGATGAACAACGCGCTGAGCGCTTCAATGATGAGGTAACGGAGCTGCAAGCTTTACTTGGCCCATATAAGTGTGACTCTCCAGTACGTGCAATCCCAGGTGAAGACACTAATGTGCCAATCTGGTTACTTGGCTCAAGCCTTTATAGTGCCGGGCTTGCAGCTAAAAAAGGGTTGCCATATGCATTTGCTGGTCATTTTGCGCCACGCTTTGTTGAAGATGCCATAGCTTTGTATCGCAGAGAGTTTCAACCATCCGAGGTATTAGATAAGCCATACGTTATGCTTGGCTTACCGGTTGTTGCAGCTGACACAGACGAACAAGCACAGTTTTTAGCAACCACCGCAAAGCAACGTATTTTAGCACTTATGCGCGGCAAGCCACTTTGGCTTAAAGAACCTGTTCAATCCATGGAGGGGTTATGGACAGCACAAGAAAAAATGCAAGTAGAAAGCTTTTTAGGGCTTTCAGTTGTTGGCGGTCAAGCGAGTGTTAAGCATAAGCTGAGTATGATTAAACAAACACTACAGGTTGATGAGTTTATTTTTACAAATGACCTGTATGAATTGAGTGACAGACAACATGCGCTGGAAATATTAGCAAGCATCATGCACTAATATGGTTTGGCAAATAGTGAATGCGTGTAATGAGTTTTTATGCGCATTGCTTAAGCCCTGACACTCACTTATTAAACGGTTTTATAGATTGATTTAATTTAATTATTCCGTTTTAAGGATTGAATTTAACTTTATACAATACATTTATTAACCATTACCCTAGGAAGGTGCACCGTGAAATCTCAAACAATTGCCGCAGTAGAACCACAAACAAAAACAGCATTAATCGCTGAGGGTGGTGGGCAAAGAGGGATTTTTACCGCAGGTGTACTCGATGCGTGGTTAGAAAATAATTACGACCCATTCGATTTATTCATTGGCACATCGGCAGGCTCACAAAACTTAACAAGTTATTTAGCGCGTCAAAAAGGTTATGCAAAACGTCTGATCAGAGGGCTTTCGCGCCATAAACGTTTTTTTCAACTTGGCCGCGGGCTGTTTGGTAAAAGCATTGTCGATCTTGATTGGTATTTTGACAAAACCAAAGAAGTAAACCGTGCCTTAGATTTTAAAACAGCAACGCAAAGCCTAGGTAAACGCGAACTATTGATCACAACCACTAATGCGGCTGACCGTAAACCCTATTACTTGAGCCCAAATGGTGAAGATACGCAATGGTTGGCTCTGTTAAAAGCATCAAGCGCATTACCCTTTTTATATAAAGATGGCGTTAACTTAACTCCTTGGTTAACAACCAAGGCCGCAAATGATGCCATTATTCAAAGCTCTAATACTGATTTAGTCCATGATATGTATTTAGATGGTGGCCTAGCTGCACCTTTACCCGTGAAAGAAGCCTATAATCGTGGTGCCCGCGATATTGTGGTTATTCGTACTGTTGATGAAAACTTTCAAGTGCAATCGGAATGGGTTAATAAGCTAAAGACACTCGTTCGCGTATCAGGCTATTGCCCCAAAACATTTGATTACCTAGTTCAGCACGAACAGGCATATAAAGATGAATTAGATTTCATTGCAAACCCGCCAAGTGATGCCCGTATCACACAAATTTTTGCAGGTGATAAATTACGCAGTAAGCTATTAGGTAGTACAGATTCAGATCTTCGTTATGATCACAAATTAGGTTTAGCAGCAGGCCGTGCATTCCTACAGCAACAACTGCTAAATTAGTCGAGAGCAGGCTCGGGTAATTAATCCCATTGCCTACTTGAGATATTTGTAAATAGAGTTAAAGTGGTTGGCTATTCACTTTTTTTGACTTTTTATACCAATCCGCTTAATTAACAGAGCAGTTTTGAGGCAATAAAACCTTGTTGATAACAAGGCAAAAATGTCGTTATTTAGTTTTTTAAATGAGAGATTTTTAACGCAGTTAGTGACAGGTTTAATCCCTCAAAATGATTAAGTATTACTGCAGGTTGGTATTAATCTATAAGAACAATAAAGGCTTGCCATGTTTAATAGTGCTGTATCGACAATCAATGGTCTTCTTTGGGGAGAAGGCCAAATTCTTATTTATATTCTTCTGTTTACTGGGATCTGGTTTTCAGTAAGGCTAAAAGCAATCCAACTGGTTAAGTTTCGCCATATGTTTAGCTTGTTAAAGTCGAGTAGCAACACAGATAAAAACTCAATTAGCTCATTTCAAGCTTTATGTACAGGTCTTTCAGCACGTGTAGGAACAGGTAATCTTGCAGGGGTTGCCGTTGCTATTTCGTTAGGGGGCAGCGGTGCAATATTTTGGATGTGGGTGATTGCCATTTTGGGCATGGCCACTGGCTTTGCCGAAAGCGTACTTGGGCAAGTCTATAAGGTTAGGGATGCCAACGGCGAGTTTAGAGGCGGGCCAGCTTATTATATTCAACAAGGATTAGGCAGCAGAGCACTTGCGGTGTGTTTTGCTTTTTGCTTGTTTCTTGGTTATGGATTTACGTTTAGTGCCATGCAAACGAATACCATTACCGATGCCCTCAATTACGCATTCGAAATTCCAACACTCTATTCAGGTATTGTGATCACAATACTGGCAGGCTCTATTATTTTAGGTGGCTTTAAAGCAATCGCCCGCTTTGCTGAACGCATTGTGCCAGTCATGGGCATTTTATTTGTACTCGCCGCTATCATAATTACTTTACTGAATATCGGTAAAGTGCCTTCGATGATTGAAGATATTTTACTTTCAGCCTTTGGCTTACAAGAGGCCGGCGCAGGAGCAATGGGCGCAGCAATTAAAAATGGTATTCAGCGAGGGCTTTATTCCAATGAAGCCGGAGCGGGTAGTGTACCCCATGCATCAGGCTGTGCATCACCAGTACCAAACCACCCGGTCACTCAAGGTTACATTCAAATGCTAGGAGTGTTTTTCGATACTATTGTGCTGTGTAGTTGTACTGCGGTGATTATTTTACTAGCTGATATTGATATTAGTGGCGAAATGGAAGGAATACGCTTAACTCAATCTGCAATGACAGCGCATATGGCCGCTGGTGGCATTTACTTTGTAGCAGCTGCAATTTGTTTATTTGCGTTTACTTCTGTGGTTGCAAACTATGCCTATGCAGAAAGTAACCTTCATTTATTTAAACTAGATAATAAACTCGGCCGTGGTATTTATACCTGTTTATATTTATCCATGATGATTTGGGGCGCATCGGCCACAATTAAACAAGTGTGGGATCTTGCAGACATTGCTTTAGGTTTAATGACAGTGGTGAACGTTATCGCTATCATACGCTTAACGCCAACTATCTTATCTGTGACAAAGGACTACCATAGTCAACGTGAAGCAGGGCAAGAACCCAGTTTTGATTCTGAAAAAGTACAGGTTCAAGGTCAAACAGAACAAGGGATTTGGCGAAAGTAATCTAAAACAATAACGAGAAAAGTAACCATGATAGATATTTACGCAGGGCCTAGTGCTGCAAAAGTAATTCAAGAGCAAGGCCTGTCTGCCGATTTGTTTAATACCTTTTTAGGAGCAAGCGGCGGCCCCAAATGGTTTACATTATTTGGTTTGGATAAATATCTATTTGGTGAATTTTTTAAAGACCGTACCACGCCTCTAAACTTGTTAGGGTCAAGTGCAGGGGCATTTAGAGCTGCCTGTTTTGCACAAAACGACCCTGTTGCTGCAATATCTCGATTAGCAAAGTCATATTCTGAAACACGTTATTCATCGAATAAAGCAAAACCAGAAGAAATAACCACAAAAGCACGTGAGTTATTATGCACTGTGTTTGCTGAAAATGGTATTCAAGAAATTATTAACAACCCTATTTTTAAAGCCCACTTTATAGTTGCAAAATCGAATGGCTTTACAGCATCAGAAAACAAAGTAATGCAGTTAATGGGGTTATCTAAAAGTTACTTAGCCAATAGAATGAATAGGCGTTTGCTAAGTAAGCAATATGAACGTTATGTATTTCAGCCTGCAGATAGTCAGTTATCGTTTTCAGATGATAATACTTTCAATACCCATACTATTGAGCTTAGCGAAGACAATTTAGCCGATGCGTTACTTGCCTCAGGCTCTATTCCATTAGTCATGCAAGGCATTAAAAATATCAAAGGAACACCACCAGGTATGTATCGCGATGGCGGTATCATCGATTATCACTTTGACTTAAGTATTCATAATGACGGGCTTATTTTATATCCGCATTTTAATAACAGCCCTAAAGCAGGTTGGTTTGATAAGAGCCTAAAGCGCGGTGTTACCCCGAGTAACTATGAAAACGTAGTGATGATCACTCCATCCGCTGACTTTGTTGCTTCGTTACCTTATGGCAAAATCCCTGATCGTAAAGACTTTACAGAACTTGATGCTGATACACGAATTAAGTATTGGCAGCAAGTGCTTGATGAAACTGAGCGACTTGCTAATTCTTTTGATGAAATTTGCAGGCATAAAAAGCCATTAATGATAAAAAATATTACTAAAGATTCTGTCTGAGAGTGTTCCTTTATGTATTTATAAAATGGTAGAGTTTAATATTTGTGACACCTTGTATAGATGTGCATACTTATTCAGTTTAGCAGGACTAGAAATACAGTTTCTAAATTAGACTATTTCAAGAAAACCTAGTTAATTAACGCCAAACATAGCATCCTTACCAACTAAAGCATTGGTAATGCAACTTAGAATTTTAAAAAGCTAGTATAGTATTTGGTAACTTGATTCGAAAAGAGGTGATCCAATCTTTGCGGTATCGAAGATAGCCCATAAATTACGTTATGTTAAATCAGCTAATCCCCGTCATTTTGTCGGTATTTCCCCGCTTATATCAAATCTGTATGATACGCCCCGTTTTTCTATGTTTTCTGCTTTTGGCTTTCAATCTATAAAATTAATCAATACTGGAGTTATTAATCTAAAAAAATCATTGAACATTCTTCCGCGTGGACGCAACAACATAACAACGTCAATGGATTAAGGGAAAATGACTGATTTTAAACAACTGCTATTTAGAGCTGGATTTATGAATTTTGGCAAGCTTGACCGTCAAGCGGCAATGGCTTTTTTGTTGCTTAACTCTGAGCGTACATTGGAACGCTGGATTTCAACCAACAACCCTTGCCCGCGTGCGGTGGCTATGCTTGAGTCACGTATCAACGGGGGTTTTACGTACCATAAATCGTGGGATGGGTTTTATATTTGTCGTGATGGGTATCTATGGACACCGCGCGGTAAACGTTATGAACCTAGCGTCATCAATAAAATTGATTTTATGCAGCGCTCTGTTCGATTTAACGAATCGGAAACCGAATCTCTTAAACAGCAAATCGCCTACTTACATGATTTAGTCCAAGCCAGCGAGACACTTAAAACGATTGGCAATGACTTAATTAAAATGGGCGACCAGTTAGCGCTTAAGGACATTGTTTTAAAATACGGTGACAAGAAAACAGCCTAACTTTTGCCGCACTCCTGTGCGGCTTTTTTTCTAGATACTCGTTTTCTGCATGTGGCGTTTGCTGTTTTAGCCCTACCTAGTACACGGCGACCACACCCACACAAACAGAGTTTAATATTTTCAGTTTTTGACTGTTCGATACTTTGGCCGTAATACTCTTTGTTAATCAGTCCAGCAACATATCGCCCCATTTGTAATGGTACGGCGTTTGCTATTACTTGCTTTTTAGATTCAAGGTTTAAGAAACTTAAATCTAACGGTTCATCTAATCCTTGAATCTCGCAACATGCCTCGTAACTTCGGGCATCACCACCGACCACGGCAGTGCCTTTAATGTCTTTGTTTGTTTTATAAATCGGGTTTAACACCGTTCCGCGCTTACTTCCAAATGTGAACACTCGCAACCTTGAGTAGTCACTAAACCATGCTAAATCCAATGTAAAACGTTGAATTATGTAGCCCTCAATTTCAAACTCAGGCACACCAACGACATTCTCATGCAAAAACCAATCAGCGCCACTTTCAAATACAACGCGCTTAAATTCTTCCAACATCTTATAGCCGTAAGTTGATGGGTTTCGGTTTAGTCTTGAAAAATCCTGACAAGGTGAACCACCTATAACACCATCAAAACGGCCTGAAACTGGTTTGAATTTGCAAATGTCACCACCTAGTATTTTATCCTGCGCTTGAACAACGCACGCGCCCTGCTCCTCAAAGGCTTTGCCAAAGAGATCGATACTCGGAAATAAAGACAAAATTAATGTGTTTTTCATGATTACCCGCTTTAATTTTCTTTCATTATGCGCTGTATTTTGTGACAAGTCCAGGGACTTTAATGTGACATACTGGCTTCAATAAATGTGACATGCCAGGCTATGAATTTGTGACGCAGCTGGCATAAAAAATGTGACATGCCAGGCGGTGAATTTGTGACAAAAAAGCCGCTATAACTGCGGCCTTTTTTATGGTTTAACAACATGTAATTTAAATTCCAATTTTAACACGTAGCTCAGTAATTATTTTTTGCATATCATCAATGCATTCTTTCAACCCTTCGTTTTGCTTACGTAAGTACCCTATATGTATTTTGTTTGTGATAATTACGCTTGTAATTAAAACAACTTGCACGATGATAAATATAAAATCTTTTAAGCTTAATTCATCCATTTTTAGCCCGCCTAAATGCACCGATAAATTGCGGCACGATGTTTTTTAAGCTTGCAATGCCCCACACGCCCCCGTTTATGGCTACCCACGTTTGGACTAGCCAAGGTGGGACACTTTCAAGGTTTTCAAATATCGTTGCGCCATGTTCAGGCGATATGACCGTGATAAGTATTGGTGCTGTAAACATGGAATAACTGAGAAACTGCAAAGCTTTGCCTTTGTCTTTCAGAGATTGCATTTCCCACTGGTGGTTATAATCTTTTGTGCTTTGCGCTAAGCGCGCTTGATTATTGATAATGCTTAAATCACGGTTCATTTCAGCTTGCTTGATTTTACCGCGATTTTCTAGCCACACGGTTAACGGCGCAAAAATACCAGATAACCACGCAAGGAATGGGTTTGTTTTATTCATCGTCTAAAATCCCGCTTGTGTGCTTTTTGATTTGATAAACAACGAACGCGCCAATCACCGCGCCCGTTATTGTTGTTAGTAGCCATTTAGTATTCATGCAGCTAATGCGACCCCTTCACGCGCTTGATTAAGATTAAATGCGCCTTTTGCTCCTTCGAAATCAGCCATTGCCAGCATAAGTTCAGGGTAAAGATACGCTGGTACTTCGTCATAGCGATTTAAGCCGATTCTGTTGCTCACATAGTTAATATAGTTTTCAGTATGATTAACATAGGTTTGGCCGTCATGCTCGCCGTTTGCGGGTGCCCATCGGTTAATAATGCCGTTTAATGTGTATAGGCCGTGTGTGTTCTTATACGTCATCAGTAATTTGTAAGCTGCTCGAAACCCAAAGGCTGGGCTGATAAATTCCTCGTACCCTTTTTCTATGTCGCGCTCCCGCTCGCCTTCCCAATCATTACCAATACGAATGTTTAGCGGGTTGTTGTTTCGCACATTCGGCGGCAACTCGCTTTGTTGTTTTTTAGTTAGCATATAAATAAACCCTACAGTGCAAAGGGTGACAAGCACGTTATACTTGTTCACCCTGTTCACCATCTTGTAATAGCTCGGCTTTACGCTCTGCTGTTAAAATTCCCACACTGATTAAATAATCAAGCCCATCAATAAGCGGCTGAAAATCTAAATCAACGTTACTCGTTGCAATTAAATCCTCCTCAAGCACTTTAACCACAGGGTCAGTGCTGGTTTTTACCGCGACCTTTTCATTAAGTGTTAAGCGGCGGCGAAACGCCCCTTTTGATATAACTCGAATAGGCGCTGTTACGCCTAGTATTGCTTTTGGGTGAATAAAATCTGCCATTTAGTACACCTTTTTATCTGTTAGAAAGAATTGATAAGAGCTTGCCGCTTCAGGTGTTGCCTGTACCTCAATGGTTTTGTGGTACTTGATGTATTCAAAGCCGCCGCCAGTCATAAAGTCACGGTTGTAGTCGCTTGATGTAACCCCGTTAAAATCCAGTACGAGCACGCCATCAGCAAAGACTTTCACTGTGTTTCTATGTGAACCCTGAATCGCTACTATTGCGCCCTTGCCTGACCTAGAGAAAATCACGCCGTTTAAGTCTGCGTGATTGATTGCCATGCTTTCAGTTTGGATTTTACCGATTGATTTAACGTCAAAATCACTTTTTGCTTTTATGTCACTAAGTTCAGTCATTAACGCTGTGTTTTTAGCGAGCAAATCAGCTAGCAACGCATCTTTAGCGGCTGTTACCGCCGCATCCGTAAGCGCTTGTTTATCAGTTATCGCTTGTGCTGTTTCAGCCTTAGCACTGGCAACCGCTTGTTGTGTTGCCACGTGCTTTGCGTTAACGTTCTCACTTGCTTCGGCAACGTCTGCTAACGTTTGGTCAAGCTTGGTTCTGTTCGCCGCTGCAACGCTTTTAAGCCACGTTAAATCCAGTTTTTGGATTTCTGTTTGCTCATCAATTAACGGCCTCAAATTTGGTTGATTATTTACGCCCGCCATTGTTCACACCCCGCTAGCGTCACACTGCCAACACCCATGTTTTTAACAAACACTGGTGTTTGCGTGTCAAATTCAAAAGTTGCTGGCGCATTTAAGTTACCTGCTAAAAACACACCGTTATCCACATTCAGCGCACTTGTGCCAATGCGGATTTTTGAAAACGTATCGCTTTCAGTGATTAGCTGGATAATTGCCCGCCTTGCTACTTCGTTACGTGCTGGGAAAATTTCAAGCGTTTGACCTTCGGAAATAACCGATTTACTGACGTCTAACCCTTCAAAGTTATTAGGCGGTAATAGCGCCATTTTGCCGTTTTCAACGGTAGCATTGGCATTAACTTGTATCGCTTCCTGAATGCGCGTGACTTCTACCGCATTCGTGATTGCTACAAGCCCTTTACCGCTTGCGTGAACTTTGATGTTCGACACTTCATATTCAATGTCTATCGGCGCGTCTGATTCATTGATGAAAATCGCTTCACGATAATCATTCATTTCAAACACACGCCCCACTTCACCGACTAAGCGGCCAAAGTCACCGCTGATAGCAAACGCGGTGCTTGCATTTACGATTGATAAAAACAAGCCCCCGATTGGAATGGTACGTTCTTGATTTGGTTGTAATGTTAACCTTGCCATTTATCGACTCCGCGCCATGTTACTTGCAACAATTGCTACACCGATTGCAGCCAATGCAAAAGCCATATACTTGACCATTTGCCCCGCTTGATTAGCAACAATGTCTTGCCCCTGCAAAGCGGTATTCTTTGCAAGCTCTGAAATAATCGCCTTATCTTCGCTGGCTGATTGTGCAATCTGCGCAACTGTTTGTGTTGAGTTGTTAAGCTGTGTGGTAGTCGCTTGTTTTAAACTGTCGGATAGTTCGCTTACTGCGTCAAATGAGAACTCACTAAATTCTTTGACTGTCGTTTTGCTTACATCGGACATTTCATTTACAGCGTTCTGCGCGTTTTCATTAACTGAATCAATCGCATCACGGCTTAACCTTCCATTTTCCTCAAGCGCTTTATCTAGCACTCGGCCATTTTCTTTCAGCGCTGCGGCTGCGGTTTTTGCTGATTCTTCGGCAGCTTTTCTTGCTGCGTCAATGGCTTCACGGCTTACCTTTCCATTTTCTTCTAGCGCTGTATCGCCAAAATCGAACGCATCCCCGACCACATCGCCCGCAAAATCAAATGCCCCATCAAGGGACTTTTCAGCCAGATTTAACCCACCTGATACTGCACCGCCGTCCAATATGCTGATTGTGCCGCTATTGCCCGCATAATCACCGTCATTGGTGACACTGTTATCAATGTCGTATTCGGTGTTAAACGAGTCATTAACGCTGTTGTCAATTTCGTGGCGATAATCAATATTCGTTTCTGATTCATCATGCGTGACACCGCCAGACACGCCCGCATAATCACCATCGTTGACGATGTTGTAATTATTCTGCGTACTGCTTGTGCTTTGGCTTGACTTGGATTTACCACCCATAAATCACCCCCTAGCGCACAGGGCGTTTAGGGCGTGAAACATCACCGCCGATAGTATCGCGGCGAGCTTTTCGCAAGGCGCGATTTACACGGCGACGCTTTAGTTTGTACGCGCCTTTTTTTGTTAATAATTTCATTATAGATTTATCCTATAAACGTATTCATCAGCGCCGATAAGCGCTTTACGAATTTCCACTAAATGCGGCTTTGTCATAGCCGCCGCGACACCATGTTTCAGGTAATGCGGGTTTTTTGTGTGATAACGCAACGTGCTGAACCCCTGTGATTTGGCAAACAAAATAAATTCGTTTGCAGTGTAAGCGAGTCCTTTACCCGCCACGGCCACGAACACAAGCTCTGTACCCTCTGGTCTTACTATGGCGAACACTTGCCCATTATCGCTTTGGTACACAAAGGCGCGGCCTTGTTTGATTTGTTTTTCAATCGTGCGCCGCCCGCTCCCCATAGCGGGCTTTAAAACCCGCATCACCTGTCTGCTGTACTCAATGCGTTTCATGGTGATTAGCGCTTAAGTAAAACGATTGCTGCAAGACCAGCTAAACCCAGCAATAGCCAAGGGCTAACCCCTGTACCGCCGTAGTTCAGCCCGCCGAACGTGGTAGAGCTACCAAAACTTTGGTCGCCGTTCCCGCTCGTTGCATCACCGCCGCTGGCGCTGTAACCACCGCCAGCCATTCCTGCCATACCGCCCATGATTACCCCTTTTTATAAACATGATAGGCGACATAACCCGCACCACCGACAAGAGCAAGCTTTGTTGCTTTGCCTAGCAAGTCGCTAGACCAACTCCCCGCCGTGAAGCCGATACCACCGCCCACAAGCACTAAAAGTAATGGCATAACGCCCCCTATTTACGCATCAGAAGGAACAGCGCCGCGACACCGCCCGCAACCAGCCATTTATTATCTACACCCGCAATAAGCTGCTGAGTCATAAACGGCTGGCCTTGTGTCGGTGCGCCCGTTGTGCCAGATACCACTGGCGAACCATCAACAAGCTGACCTTTTACAGGTTCGTTTTGTCGTAGTGCGTCAGTGTCTTTTTGCGCTTCTGATTGAACGGTTTTTTGATATTCAAGATAGCCGTTGTACTGCTCGCCAATGTAGTCGGTGGCGTTGTCGTACAAGTCGCCCGCCGTTTCTACAATTGAATCCCACCAAGACATAAAGCCCCCTTATGCTGCGTTTGCTGCGAATGCATCGTTTGCAGCGTTTGCTTGAACTAATTGCGCAAGCTGTGCAGGCGTTGGCAATTCTTTTACTTGCTTGAAGCCTTCGACATACGTTTTGATAGCGCCCGCACCATCAACGACAAATTCAAAGCTTAAGCCCGCTGTGCTTAATGCGCCCTCAGCGCCAAAGCCGAGTTGAGTAAAATCTAAAATGCAATAACCCGCTTGTAGATTGATGCCCGCATAACGTTGCAAGCCGTAGTCAAGATCGCTTCGCATTACGCGGTGAATTGTGCGTGAGCCACGCTTAACACGGATTTCAGAGATTGACACCTCGTTTTCAACGAACACAAGACGTTGAACAAATGAGCGTGTATTACCCGCTGGAAAATTCCATGTATGCTCACCCGCTGCGGCGCTTTGTTGTGTTAGCTCGTAGCGAGTAGGTAAGTAAACACGGCCAAGCGGCGTAAGGTTTGTTACGTATGCCTTGCCTTTCAGTGTTGGAACTGCTGGGTCGGCTGCGTCTTTGGCTTTGAATTTAACTTGCAGAGTTACTACGTCTGTAATTTCAGTTGCAAGTTGCGTTTGGTAAATGCCTTGGCTTGTGCGGTATTCAAATTTTGATAAGTCGAAAACGAAACGACCTTCCGCTTGGTGTTTTTGATATGCCTTATCAAGCATATCTAAGATTTTGTTTGAAGCGTATGCAACAGGAACGCCGTTTACATCAATGGTGATTTTTTCAATAGTTGAAACGGTCTTAAGGTTTGTTTCAAGCTCAATTGAGTGATACACAAGGCCAGCTTGCAGCTTAATCGTTGCTTCTTCGTTGTAAGCAACGCCCGTTGCACCTTCCAACTGAATCATTGTAGGTTGCATCTTGCCCATGATTTTTGCTAATGCGGCTGATAAATTCATTATTTAGTTACCTTTTTTGTTTAATAATCGGTTGGTGTTCGGCTTAGCCGATCACATCTTCAACTGCATCAACGTTATTTGATGACCACACCACAAGTACTGAGATAGCTAGCGCGATACCTGCCGAAATTAAGTGATTTTTAGTTTGTGCTTTCATTTGTTTTGCTCTTTGATTGAAATAAAAAATGTTTAATTAGTTTTACTGTTGCAAACGCAGCAACCGCCGCGCCTGTGCCGTAAATGATTTGTTTGTTCACATTGCGCCTTAAAGTTCTTTGCTTGCTTGAGTGGTTTTTAGTAAACGATTTGGTTTCGGCTTAGGTCAATGGGGTAAAAATGGGGTTAACCTATTAGGTTAAATTAGGTAAAAAAAAGCCGCATTTAAGCGGCTTTGGAGAATGGAAAGGTGTTGTTTTCGGCTTAAGCCGCTTTTTTAAATACGAATTTATCCTTTTTAACGTTGTTAAATCCTGGCTTCTTAAAGTAATACTCAAGGCGCACAACTTTGTTATCTTCGTAACGTTCGAGATCCATGATTTCGCTCGGTTTAAGTTGCATTTCACGCGCCACGCGCTCAACATCCCCGATAGCCTCTTGACGGCCAACCCATTTATAACCACTTTGCGCAATGACGGTTTGTGGGATTGGGGCTAAACGCTGGCTTACAGAATGGCACTTGATGTTAAATTTGCGGCCAACTTCTAATATTTCGCCGTATATCGAATCCTCATCCCCTGACGTATTCGTTACGCGGTTAATTTCTTCGGCTATAAAGTGCAGTGTTTTAGGGTGGAAACCGTTACCCATGCCCCAGACAATACCGCACACCTTAAGAAACAACTTGCGTATTTCTCTTTTGTCCTTCGGCGGGTTGTTGGGCGTAAATGCAATTTTAAAGCCTTGGTTCGTTTTACGTCCTGCTTGCAATGCACGTAAAAAGCCGCTTAGCGTTGAATAGGTCCTGACAGTGCGGTCTAAGAATGTGCGCCCTTTGTACTGGCCGTATAAGTCCCAAAATGCAACTTGGTCAGTCGCTTTGATTAGCCCCGCTTTTTGTGTGGCCACCGATTTACCTGACCCCGTTGTCCCTGAGTAAAGCGCATGGGTTATATTCAGGCTGTCATTAGGATTGATAGGCGATAAATTCATTAGGCCGCTTCCTTGTGCTCTGGCTCGCTTTCGGCTTCGGCTGAATCGCTGTTAGCCGCATCATTAGCGGTTTCTGTCGGCTTAACCTCTTTTGCTGCATCAATGGCTTTCAGTTCTTTAATCTGTTTAATTGAGCCATGCACTAAACCACCAACCGCAAGAGCTGCTATCAATTCCTCTTTGTAATCACCAAAGGCACCGCTTAAGCTATGGCCGTATTTTTTGACTACTGGTGCAACCCGCTCGGCTGTATGCGCTTTTCTTTCATCCTCAATCTTAAATTTATGATGTCCGAACTGCTGTAATAATGCCTCGTATGTGGTTATCAAATCAGTGACAACAAGCAATGAACCACCATCATCTTGCAATAACTCGCTCAACTGTTCTGTTTCACTTTTTGCTTGCGGTGCTTCGTCGGCAATACCCGCATTAGCAGGGTCAAAGTCACCGTCTAAGCTACGCGCGGCGGCGTTCATTTCTGCATCACGTTCTGCTTGCTGTGCAAGTGCCTGTGTTTGTGGGTCAATTGTTTGTTCTTCGTTTTGCTGTGTTTGCATGAGTTACCCCTTATGCTCTTAGTGCTAATAAACTGCCAAATAACGCACCTATGCCCGCTGCAATGGCAATGCGTTTCGGTTTGTTGTTAGCTGGTTTTTCGGTTTGTGTGTCGGCTTCGGTTTTCGGCTCAGAAACCGCGTTATCATTGATTTCAGTCGGCTTACTAGGCGAGTCAGTAAACGCCAAATTATCGGTAAACGATTTAACCGTTTTTTCGGCCAGTGGTTCGGCTTGTTTTTCGGTTAATGTTTCGGCTTGCTCGGTATTACCTAAAGCGCTGTAAGCCGCTATTTCTGCGGTATCTGTCGGTTTAGGTGTATCTACTGCAATCGCTTCGACTTGTGCGGCTTCAACTTCTACCGCTTCATTTTCGGCTAGTAAATCTTCGATTGTTGGGCGCATTTGGGCCCTGATTTTTTCCTGATAAATTGCGCCGTTGCATTGGTCAACGCCGCATTCTTCACAGATTAAATACAATGTGTTTTTTCGCTTGCCTTTCGGTTGGTGAACGCTGGCGATAGTTCCGCAATGATGTTTAAACACACCTAGAACGGGGTTTCTGCTGTTACTTAGTGGTACTGTGCCTTCACCGTCCGTTGTAGGAACTGTTTTTGAAGGTAGTTTCATAGACTAACCCCTTCAAGCTTGTTCAAACGATCGTTAATTTCGTAAAGACATTGGATTTTAGTTTCAAGCAACACGGCCACTTCATCAGCAAGTTTAGTTGCTGCATGTTTGGCGGTTAGCATTGTTGCATTTCTGGCGTTGTTTGCTGCTGCTGTTACTTTTTTGTGTTGCTCTGTTAGGGCGTTTAAGCTGTTCATAGTGATATGCTTTCCTGTTTAATTTGGTTATTGACAACTTTAAAACTAGTAATTGTTTTTAGTGCTTCGTCTGTTTCGTAATACGTTGCACCGCGTAAAACGCTATTTCTGACCTCTTTAGGTATTAGAGCGATAGGATTTAGCCTATCACCCGCGCTTATTTGCCAATCATTGGCGGGGTGGTTACAGTTATTTTCAGTGCTCCAAGTAGCGCCGCTGTCGCGGCTTTTAAGAGAAAAACGCGTTTCACGCGTTTGTAAAACCCGACCTGTGCAATTGTCCTGAATACCTAGGACGCGCTTTTTTTGCTCCCCATATTCATTAAGCCCATCACCCACAAGGGAAACTTGAAAAGGCCGCTCAGAACGCTTTGCAAACGCACCACCAAGCAGATTGATAAACTCCGCAAACTGTGAGCTATCAGCAGCCTTGAAAACGTTAACTGCTGTCGTTGAGAGTCGGCTAATTCCGTCAGTCTTTGCGCGTCTAAACTCGCGCCATAAACCAACGCTTGCGCCGCCAACAAACTGAAATTGACGAATGCGCCAACGAGAAGCCCAAGCACCCACATTAAGCACAAGGCCATTTTCACTAGTAAATTCACTGCCTGTTTCATCATCTGTTTCACCTTCTATATGATTTGCGTTGATGTTCTTTGAAATGTATTTAGCGATATAACCAACCGCAGAGCCTTTGTCTGGGTCGATGTATTCAGCAGTAAAGCGCGCCTTTGCTGCGCCTTTCTCTTCACCGTCAACCTGTAGCGCATAGCTTTTTAGTATTTTTGTTGTTGCTTCCTCATGCTCTGGCAGCATGAATAAAAGCATGTGCCAGTGTGGTGTTGCATCATGATGCGGCTCAACAACACGCACACCAAATACAGGTATGTCGATTTTGTGTAATTCGGCGCGCACTTTAGCCCACTGGTTTACTAAAAACGCTTGTGTTTCCTTGGGTGTGGCGTTGTTGTATTTATTGCTACTTGCGTGAAACTTGCTAGGCGCTGTGATGGTGTAAAACATTGCGCGCATACCTTGGCTCTCTGCGTATTCTTCATAACCGCGACAACGGACCATTAATTCAATACGGCGTTTTTCTGGGTTTGACACCGACCCTTCAAAGACCTTAGCGAGATCAAGTGTGATTTCACCGTCCTCGCTTTCAAGCGTCATAGAATTAAGCCAGTCTTGCTGTGATTTCTTCGCGTATCTAAATTCATTAACAGCTTGCAATGATGCGTAAGGGCTGTGCTTTTTATTTACTAGTCCAAGCGTGATATTTAAGTGCTCTAACGTCATGTCACGCGCGCGATTAAGCTTTCTTAACCACCATTTATCACAGCTCATTCTGCGGATAGCGACTTCTAACCTGTCTGCCACAAGCTCTGTATTTCCACCTTTTTTCAAGAATGTTTGATACATAGCCCACGCTGGCGCGGTTTCAATTTGGTTAATTGTGAACTCAGCAATTAATTGATATTTGTGAATTACAAGCGCTGTTGCTTCTGCTAACGTCATCCCTTTGTGAATATCAACAATACCCATTTGCTGGCATACGATAGATAATTGTTTAGCCTTGTCTTTTCTGCGCTTTTCACGCTGTAACTCTGTAATTGTCAGTGGTGAACGGGTAACAATATCGTCAACACGTTTAATCAATTGGCGAAGGAAGATGTTTGCGCTTCGTTCTGGGTTTTTTGCGGTTGTTGAGTTGAAACGCGCAGCATAAAGCTTTGCTGCATGGCGGCGTAAGTATGTTGTAGGGACTTTCTTTAGTTGCTCTTTAGCCCATTCTGCAGAACGGTCAAAACCAAACGAAGCTAAGCCGAAAGGCATAGGTCTAACTAGCTCAATCGGCTGTAGCTTTTGTTTGGTGTATCTTTTGGCTTGAGCAAAATCAAGCTTGCCGTCGATAAGTTTAGCGGGTTTTTCGCTACACTTTACCGACTCGTAGGCAATTGCAATACTGCGCACTTGCATTACAGCAGCAGCCCGCACCAATCATTTAACGCATCTTCAAGGGCAAGTGATGCCGCGTTCAACCCTATGTCAGCCAGCTTTAAAACGTACCACTCGCATAGCTCTACATTATCGGTTGTTGGTGGTGTGTTTGATGCGGTGCGCTCTTGTACTGTTCTGATAACAAGCCAAGCGGCTTTTAAATCTTCAACTGTCGCGCTCATAAAGTCACCATTCTATTTTGTGCTGCAAGCTTCAAAGCTCTGCGGCGTAATTCGTCATTAGCTAAAGGTGCTTGAGTAGCTTTAGCTTGTTTTTTGATTTGCTCGGCGCGGTCTAGCTCTGCCTTTTTATTTTTAAAGGCGAGCTTTAGCTGGGCTGCTTTACCTCTGGCGTAATCCCAATGGCTTTCAGATGTTTTTAGTTCTGTGATTTCAACGTTGAATTGGCTCATAGCAATAACCCCGCTTTCTTAGCTCGCTTACAAAGTAGCTCTGCAAACAAAAAATCACCCCTATCCACCTCTCCAACAATTCTAATCCTTACTAAATTCACTATTGGAGTGCGCATATGGGCCCTGAGATGCAATGGTGCATTTCGAAACCGTCTGATTGACGCAAACATAAATTGATATTTTAGGACTCTTTCACGCTTCAACTTAAAAAGAGCGCCAGCTGATAATTGACACATAATCTCACCTTTGGCGTAGTGGTTTTGTTTGAGCTGTTCACTTTGGCTTAAGAAAAAAGCGGTTACTGTATATTTAAACAGTAACCGCCGAGCCAAAGGAAATTAAAGCAAGCGGTTAGCGTGCTTGGATGGATACTAATATACGTTCGGTATACTAGTCTACGGTCTGTATATTGATGCATTGCTTGTAGACTAGGACTATAATCAAAAAACCGACTCGTCAAGACGGATAGAAAACATATGAAAATAACCAACTCAATTGAGCTGCTCGACTGGTTCAAAAGCGTTGCAGATGTTGACACTGACTACATGGTGTGGAAGTTAACAGGTATACCAAAACAAACGCTTAGCCATGC
This sequence comes from Pseudoalteromonas sp. 68 DY56-GL68, assembly GCF_041414825.1. Taxonomy (NCBI): domain Bacteria; kingdom Pseudomonadati; phylum Pseudomonadota; class Gammaproteobacteria; order Alteromonadales; family Pseudoalteromonadaceae; genus Pseudoalteromonas; species Pseudoalteromonas sp. 68 DY56-GL68. The sequence continues at coordinate 320,038 of NZ_JAOCZL010000006.1, read as the reverse complement.
AAGAACTGGCGAACGTGAATTTTCTGACCTTATCGCTCTAAAGCTTTTGCTTGTTGGTGAACACCCTGAGCCATTGAATATACTGGCTTTAATGGAAGCTAATAAGGCTGAAAAGGCGGGTAATGAAGAGCGTGCAAAATTGTGGCGCAAAAGCGTTGCGTAAGTGAAAAACACCCCCGACATTTTGTCGGTCTTGACTTTCTAAAACGCCCGCCCCGCAAGGTTTGTAGGTGAATGGTAGATGAATAAATTACGTTATGTTAAATTGTGTTAAATAATTAAAAGTGGGAGTTAGGTTGCTAACTAGCCCACTTTTAGAAGGGTTTTAAATAACTTAATTTAGCTCAGAATCTACCCAAAATTTAGTGCCTTTAAGTACTGCTTGTAACGCAAGGCCATTTTCGGTTAAAGAATAAACTGTTACTTGGTCGGCAATTGCTTCGGCAACTAAAGCGCCACCATTATTTTCATATTTAGCAGCTGCATCTGCGTTACCACCGAATGCCCAACCGTGTTCAATAAAGCGATTTACAGCGGCTTGGTTATGAAAAACCATAACGACATTAAAGTCTTTAACGCCTAGACCTAAGCCTAAACCAGCTTCACCCATATTCATGTAAGTTGATTTACCTGTTAGGTTATTTTTAACTACACCATAGCCACCACCAAAGCTGGCTAAAACAACATTTACGTTGGCATTATCAAAAACTGCATAACCTGCTGAGTTAGCAATTTGCTGTTTTACATCGGGTTTTTGTGCGTAAAGCTCACTTAGTGTATTATTTTTCATGCTTTGTACTAAAGCACGTTTTTCATCGGGAGAAGCGCTTCCTGTAGTAGCACAACCAGTTAGGATGGCTGTAACTAAAATTAAACTAATAGTAAAAAACTTTTTCATACATATTCCTCGAATATTTGTATGGCAATGGTTATGATAAATATAGACTAAAAAGATAATATTTAAAGTCCAATACTAGACAGTATCGGACTTTGTGTTAGTCTTATAACTTGTTATTTTACAAGATATTTAATCATTATGCTCGTTGCTCTCGTCGATACACTTAAACAACTGCGCTATCAAATTGCCCATCTTGAAGATGATACTCTTGCTACAGAATATCCTGAACTTGATAACTTTATACATCAAGTTGGATTGACTGTTGCTGAATCAAGAAAAGACTTAACTTTTCTATATCAATTCTTGTATGTTTACGGCCGAAAATCAGAAGCAACATTTAATCGCTTTCGAAATGAACTTGAGCGATTCTGCTTATGGGCATGGTTAATTGCTGAAAAATCAGTTTTTGATCTAAAACGTGACGATATTGAAGCTTATGTTGATTTTATGGTTGAACCAGATTCAGCCTGGTTATCAAATTCAGTGCAATGGCGTTATAAAGATGAACAAGGTATAAGACGACTAAATACAAATTGGCGCCCTTTCATCAATAAAGAAAATATTGCTAGCCAACAAACACTCGCCGCTATGTTTACAGCACTCAATGTGTTTTATAAGTTCGCAATTTTAGAAGAAAAAACGTTTGCTAACTTTGTTCCCGTTGTTAAAAAGAATAGCCCTTACTTAGTGGTGCAATCGCAAATCAAAATCCCCGATACACTCAGTGATATTCAATGGGAATATGTTTTTGGTGTTACTCGGGATTTATGTGAACAACAACCTGATTTAGAAAGAAATTTATTCACTCTTGCTTGTTTAAAAGGATTGTACTTACGAATTTCCGAGTTATCAGAGCGACCTCAGTGGTCGCCGGTTATGTCACATTTTTGGCAAGATAATGATGGTTTTTGGTTTTTAAGAATTATGGGCAAAGGTAATAAATTACGTGATGTTACTTTAAGCGAAGATTTTATCACGTATCTAAAACGTTACAGACTTTACCGTGGTCTACCTGCCCTGCCCCGCGTTGATGAAGCTGAACCGCTTGTTCACAAAATTCGTGGTAAAGGGGGAATGACTGTTCGACAAATTCGCCGTTTAGTACAGCAAAGTTTTGATTTAGCAAAACAATCATTATTAGATGACGGCTTTAAAGATGATGCGGAACAACTTGAAGCGGCCACGGCTCACTGGCTAAGACATACCGGAGCAACGCATGATGCACAAACAAGGCCGCTTAAACATTTATCTGAAGATTTGGGTCATGCAAAAATTGCCACAACAGATCAAATTTATATTCAAACAAATATAAAAGAACGCGCAAAGTCTGGAATAAAAAGGAAAGTTTAATGGAATATACAATACTAGCATTAGTTGGCTTAGCTCTTTTATTTTACTCACTGACAATCCGTCAGTTAGAGCGAACCGAAATTACTGGGCCAATGTTTTTTGTGTTAGTAGGAATTGCAATGTCTTACTTTTTGCCGAGTGAGTTTAAGCTAGGCGAAGCAGAACTCAGTGACATTTTACCTTTGGTTGAATTAACCTTAAGCATTTTTTTATTTACCGATGCAGCAAAATCAAAACTAACCGTTTTAAAACATAGTTATCAGTACCCTAGCCTGTTACTTTTTGTCGCTTTACCTATGACATTAATGTTAGGTGTTGCCGGTGCTTTATTTTTCTTTTCTGAGTTATCACTTTTTCAATCTGCATTGATCGCGATTATTTTAACGCCAACTGATGCCGCGCTTAGTAAGGGAATTTTAGAATGTACATCAGTACCAGAAAAAGTTCGAGAAGGAATAAATACGGAAAGTGGTTTGAACGACGGCCTTTGCGTTCCCATTTTTTTAGTTTTACTTTTATTAGTTCAAAACCCAGAGAGTGCTGTAACGACAATTGATACTTTACTTGTTTTTACAAGAGAGTTAGGTGTTGCACTGGTTATTGCTGGCGTGTCTATGGCCGTGTTTATTCCACTTTTAAAAATTGCATTAGCACGTCATTACTTTGCCAATAATAGCAGTCCATTTTTATTAATTGGTTTAGTAATAGCTATTTTCTCTTTAACACAAAATTTCCATGGTAGTGGTTTTATTGCCGTTTTCGTCGCGGGGCTTTTATTTGACTATTTAGCCCCTAGGAAAATACGTTCTACATTAGTTAAAGATTCTGAACATATCGCAGAACTTGTTGCGCTACTTATTTGGTGTTTATTCGGTTTTGTATGTGGCCACTTAATTGTGAATGATATTACCTGGCCAATTGTTTTTTATGCGTTATTAAGTGTGACGATTTTTAGAATTGTGCCGGTACTACTTTCACTTATGTTTACTAATCTAAATTTCAAAGACAAATTTACTTTTGCTTGGTTTGGTCCACGAGGTTTGGCGTCTATCGTTTTCACTTTAATGGTAATGGACACAAATATTGCAAACAAAGAACAAATTGCCACCGTAACATTAACAACCATTTTATTTAGTGTGTTCATTCATGGCATGAGTACCAAGCCCATCGCAAAAAGTTATCAATAAAAAAGGCGCGTTAAGCGCCTTTATTATTTTAAAGTAGCTCTGCAATTAATTGCAGTGGATGCTTTGGTTTAAATTTTTCATAGCGTTTCACTTGGCTACGACAAGAAAACCCAGTTGCTAAAATAGCTTCAGGCTCATTATTAGAAATAATTGGTTGCCAACTCATTTCATAAAGTGCGCGTGAATTTTCTTGGTTTTGTTTTTCATGGCCATAGGTTCCTGCCATACCACAACAACCTGTACTAGTCGTATCTAGTTGTAAATTTAAATCAGCAAAAATAGTTTGCCAAACTTTAGATGCATTTGGCATAGCTGTTGTTTCAGTACAATGACTTAACAATTTAAATGGCGAATTCGATTTTGTGGCAAGAGTAACCTGTTTGAAGTTTTGCGTTTGAAGCCATTCATGCGCAAGTTCAACTTTAAAATCTCCACGGTTCTCTTTTAAAATTGACACATATTCATCTCGGTAACACATAACCAAAGATGCATCGAGCCCAACTAAAGGTGCATTGATTTCACTGAGTGAATTTAAAAACTCAGCTGCATTTTTTGCTGTTGTTTTAAATTCATTTAAAAACCCTTTTACATGCTGTGCTTTACCATTAGGTTTAAATGGTAATAGCATTACTTTTTTGCCTAACGCTTTAATGACTTTAATAAAGCTTTCAACTAATTCGGCTTCATAAAAACTTGTAAATGGATCTTGAACTATCAATACATATTCAGCTTGTTGTTCTTTGGAAAGCGAGTTAAGTAATTCAAAATTGAATTGTTGATCTTTAGAAATACGTTTTGAAAGTTGCGGTACGCTTAAACTTGGTGTATCAACATAACCAATAGTATTTTTAATTAAACCTGAAACAAGTTTTGTATTTACTATTGGGTTTACCACTTTAGCAAATTTTGCCATCACCGGCGCAGTTTGTTCGATACCTGCCACTAAGTAATCTTTTGCTGGGCGTGCATAAAAACTATGGTAGAAATTTAAAAAGCGTGAACGGAATGTTGGTACGTCAACTTTAATTGGGCATGCAGTTGTACATGCTTTACAAGCTAAACATTCGTCCATTGATTCTTTCACTTCATGAGAGAAATCATAAACGCCTTTTTTCTTATCGCGACTATGTTGATAGCGCTCCCACCAAGTGATTACTTCACCATTGATCAATTCTTTTTCAACATTGAGTAAATCAATATTTTCAGACTCTTGAAGTCGTAACCATTCGCGCATTAAACTCGCACGACCTTTTGGTGAATATCGGCGGTCACCTGTTACTTTATAAGACGGACACATTGGTGATTTTTCATCGTAGTTAAAACACAGACCATTACCATTACAGGTCATCGCGTTATTAAATTCTGTTTTAACATCGATAGAAATTTCTTTGTCGAACCAGGCTCGCTTTTGATCGTCAACAGAAACGAGTGAGTCTTTACTTTCAATTGGCGTACAGATTTTACCAGGGTTTACTCTGTTATTTGGATCAAATGCCGCTTTAATTTTTCGAAGTTGTGTAAATAAATGCTCGCCAAAAAATTCAGGGCCATATTCACTTCGATATCCTTTGCCGTGCTCACCCCACATTAAGCCGCCATATTTGGCAGTCAATTTAACGACTTCATCAGAAATATGACGAAGCAATTTTTCTTGCTCAGGGTCACACATATCTAAAGCAGGTCGTACGTGTAAAACACCCGCATCAACATGGCCAAACATACCATATTGAAGATTGTGGTTATCGAGAAGTTCGCGAAACTCGACAATGAAATCTGCTAAGTTTTCTGGAGGTACTGCAGTATCTTCAGCAAAAGCTAATGGTTTTTGATTGCCTTTTACATTCCCTAAAAGACCCACTGACTTTTTACGCATTGCATAAATTTTTAAAATATCAGCCTTGTCATTGGTTAACTGATAACCGATCACGCCATTAGTTTGCTTTGCAACACATTCATCAAGTAACTTACAAAGAGTGTCTACTTTGTCTTTTATGTCTTCTGGTGAAACCGCATTAAACTCAACCATGTTGAGCCCTTGCATATCTTTGTTTTCAACATCGGTTATTAAGTCCGATACTGAATGCCAAATGATATCTTCTCGAGCAAGGTTAAGCACTTTACTGTCGACTGTTTCTACCGAAGTTGCATTTGCTGCGACTAGAAAGGGTGAATGACGAAGTGCAGAATCAAAGCTATCGTATTTAATGTTAATTAAAGTCTTAAATTCTGCAATTGGCGTAATGTTAAGTTTCGCTTCTGTAACAATACCTAAAGAACCTTCGGAGCCAGTAATTAATCGGCTCATATCAAAGGTTTGTAAATCATCAGAAAAAATATGTTCTAAATCGTAACCGGTAAGAAAACGGTTTAAACGTGGGAATTTTTCTAAAATAGCATCACGGTTTTCAAGGCCAATATCGATAACTGTTTTATATAATTTACCTACAGTCGTGTTTTGTTCAGCAATTACTTTTGCTTTTTCAATAGGCATAGGGGTTGTTGACATTTCAGTGCCATCAACAAGATAAGTCGTCAGGCCTAAAACGTGATCACTGGTTTTGCCATAAACCAAAGAGCCTTGACCAGAGGCATCTGTATTTATCATGCCACCGATTGTTGCTCGGTTACTTGTTGATAAATCTGGCGCAAAGAAAAAACCATAAGGGCGTAAAAAGTCATTTAATTGATCTTTGATTACACCTGTCTGCACGCGTACCCAGTTTTCTTCGACATTGATTTCTAAGATTTCACGCATATAACGTGATAAATCAACAACTATACCGGGTGTTAGCGATTGGCCATTAGTACCCGTACCGCCACCGCGTGGACCAAATGTCAGTGATAAAAACGGATCACGTGAAGCAATTTGCATAGCAAGTTGTATGTCTTTTGCAGACTTTGGAAAGATGACACCTTGAGGTACTTGTTGGTAAACGCTGTTATCGGTCGATAAACTTAAACGTGTAGAAAAGCTTGCATCGGTATCACCACTAAAACCTTGTTTTTTAATTGTTTCTAAGTAATTAGAAACGAGTTCTGTGGCGGCTTGTTGTTGGCTTATTGTTGCTATCATGACGGTGATAAATTAAGGCATTTTGCAAATTATATCATGCTAATAGCCAAGATAAATTGAAGATTTTACAGTTTGTAACACTCTTTTTATCGATTTAGGGTGCAATACTTTTATACTGTGTATTAAAGCAGCAAATGAGATAGCCAGATGAAAAAAATTGCATTAATCAGTTTAGGTGCCTTGTGCATGTTATTGGGTTTAGTTTTTGTCATTATTCCGGGGCCCTCGCTGATCTTCTTTATTGCAGGGCTTTTCTGTTTATCTTTTTATTATCCTAAAGCGCGTGATTATTTAACCTTGTGCCAAAAGGCACTTACTAAGTCATGTGCCTATATTGATAAAAAACTTGCTCGCTGATTTAAAGGGCGTGTTGCCCTTCGAAGTAACAAAAATGCCAGCTAAGTGCTGGCATTTTTATATTAGGTTCTTTATTTTAGTTAAATAAAGTACTTAGTCGGCTAATTTCTTAGCAAGGTATAACCAAGTTTCTAATACTGTATCTGGGTTTAGAGAAACAGAATCTATGCCCTGCTCAACTAACCAAGCTGCAAAGTCTTCGTGATCTGAAGGACCTTGACCACAAATACCTACGTATTTGCCTTTTGCTTTAGCTGTTTGAATAGCCATTGATAATAGTTTCTTGATTGCAGGGTTACGCTCATCAAATAGATGGGCAATTAAACCTGAATCACGGTCAAGACCTAATGTTAACTGAGTTAAGTCATTTGAACCGATAGAGAAACCATCGAAATACTCTAAGAACTCATCTGCAAGTAACGCATTTGATGGTAATTCACACATCATGATTACTTTAAGACCATTTTCGCCACGTTTAAGGCCGTGCTCTTCTAGTAATTCAATAACGCGTTTACCCTCTTCAAGTGTACGAACAAATGGGATCATGATTTCAATATTAGTCATACCCATTTCGTTGCGAACGCGTTTAATCGCTTCACACTCTAACGCGAAACAGTCACGGAAATCTTCAGAAATATAACGTGCTGCACCACGGAAACCAATCATTGGGTTTTCTTCTTCCGGCTCATATTGCTGGCCGCCAACAAGGTTTGCATATTCGTTTGACTTGAAGTCAGACATACGAACAATTACACGCTCAGGTGCAAATGCACAACCTAGTGTTGCAATACCTTCAACAAGCTTAGAAATGTAGAATTCAACAGGCGATTCATAACCTGCCATCATCTCTGAAATTTCAGCTTTAAGCTCGTCTGACTGTGCATCAAAGTTAAGAAGTGCTTTAGGGTGAACACCAATCATTCGGTTGATTACGAATTCAACACGCGCTAGACCTACACCTGCATGGGGTAAGCGTGCAAAGTCAAATGCACGATCAGGGTTACCCACGTTCATCATAACTTTCATTGGTAATTCAGGCATTTCATCAACACGTGAAGTAAGTACTTCGTAATCTAAAATACCTTCGTAGATGTAACCTGTGTCACCTTCGGCGCACGATACTGTTACATCTTGGCCTGCTTTAATTAAATCAGTTGCGTTACCACAACCAACAACTGCAGGAATACCTAATTCACGTGCAATGATTGCCGCATGACAAGTACGGCCACCGCGGTTTGTAACAATCGCAGCAGCACGTTTCATGATTGGTTCCCAATCAGGGTCAGTCATGTCAGTAACTAGAATGTCACCTTGTTGTACTTTGTCCATTTCATCAATTGAATCGAGTACACGTACTGTACCTGAACCAATTTTGTGACCAATTGCACGGCCTTCAGCAACAACTGTACTTGTACCGTTTAATTGGAAACGCTCCATCACGTTAGCGTCTTCGTTTGAACGAACTGTTTCTGGACGTGCTTGAACGATATACAATTTACCGTCGTTACCGTCTTTTGCCCACTCGATGTCCATTGGACGACCGTAGTGATTTTCAATGATCACAGCTTGCTTTGCAAGTTCTTGAACTTCAGTATCTGTGATTGAGAATTTGTTTGAAAGTGACGAATCTACATCAACAATTTCCACTTGCTTACCGTGTGATTCATCAGCAGAGTAAATCATTTGGATTGCTTTTGAACCAATATTACGGCGAACTACTGCTGGTTTACCGTTAGCAAGTGTTGGCTTGTGAACATAAAATTCATCTGGGTTTACAGCACCCTGTACAACCATTTCACCAAGACCATAGCTTGAAGTTACAAATACAACATCTTCAAAGCCAGATTCAGTATCAATACTGAACATAACACCTGAAGAAGCTTTATCTGAACGTACCATGCGTTGGATACCAGCTGATAATGCAACACCACGGTGATCATAACCTTGGTGAACACGGTAAGAAATTGCGCGGTCATTAAATAGTGAGGCAAACACGTGTTTGATTGCAGTCATTACTGACTCTATACCACGTACGTTTAAAAACGTTTCTTGTTGTCCTGCGAATGAAGCGTCTGGCATGTCTTCTGCTGTAGCAGACGAGCGAACTGCAAATGAAACATCTTGAGATGCGTCGCCATGTAATTGGCTATATGCGTCGCGGATGGCTTGGTCTAGGTTAGGTTGGAATGGTGTATCGATAATCCATTGGCGGATTTCGGCACCGACTTTAGCGAGTGTATTTACATCATCCACATCCAATGTGTCTAAAATATCGTGGATTTTTGAGTTTAGCCCTGATTGTTCAAGGAACTCGTTGAATGCATCAGCGGTTGTAGCAAAACCACCTGGCACTTGAACACCAGCGTTAGCTAGGTTTGAGATCATTTCACCCAGTGAAGCGTTTTTACCACCAACACGTGGAACATCTTGCATACCAAGCTCTTGATACCAGAGAACGTATTCTTGCACGGATCTTTCTCCATAAAACAAATTGTAGTACTAACTGTGAGAGTTAAGAAAGAAAACCTTCTAAAAAGGTCAGCTTCATTCTACACTGGCAACAGACCTCACGTAAACCGTGAAGCCCCTATTTTGCAGATAAAGGTAATAAAAAGGTTAATTATGAGAACTGCATTCTATATTTCTGACGGAACAGCTATCACCTCTGAAGTCTTTGGTCATGCGACCTTATCTATGTTTCCTGTTGAGTTTAATCATAAAACAATCCCATTTGTTGAAACAGAAAAAAAAGCAATTGAAGTTAAGAACTTAATTAATTCAACTGCTCAGCGTGATGGTGAGCAGCCACTCGTGTTCTTCACTTTTGTTAACCACGAGCTAAGTGAAATTATTAAATCGTCTTGCGCAGTGTGTTATGACTTTTTATCACAATACAGTGATAAAATTTCTCAAGAGTTAAAAGTTGCGCCGGTACCGAAGGTTCATAGAACGCATTCAATGCACGAGAAAAGTTATGATTTTCGTATTGATGCGGTTAACTATGCGTTGACCAATGATGATGGCGCTAATATTAAAAACTACTCTGAAGCCGACATTATTTTAGTGGGTGTGAGCCGAAGCGGTAAAACACCGACTAGTTTATACCTGGCATTACAATATGGTATTAAAGCGGCCAATTACCCGCTTACAGAAGATGATTTAGAAAGAGGCACCCTGCCTGAGTGTTTAAAAGCTTACAAACATAAACTATTTGGTTTAACGATTGACCCTGTTCGCCTTGCCGATATTCGCCAGCGTCGTATGGCAAATTCAAAATATGCATCTTTAAAACAGTGTCGTATTGAAGTGCGTGAAGTAGAAATGCTTTATAAAAAGCAAAAGATTCAATTTTTAAATTCGACTCATCATTCAGTAGAAGAAATTTCTGCAAAGATTATATCTGATACTGGACTTGAAAGACGTAAGTACTAACTTATTTTAGTATCGGACATTAAAAAAGGCTGCAATATGCAGCCTTTTTTGAAGCACTTGGCTTATTACTTACGTGCGTCTTTTAATAAATCGGCAACTAAGAAACCAAGCTCTAATACTTGATCAGCATTCAAGCGTGGGTCGCACTGTGTGCGGTAGCGCTGAGCTAAATCTTCATCAGATAAGCCATACGCACCACCCGTACATTCAGTCACGTGCTGGCCTGTCATCTCAAGGTGAACACCACCTGGGTATGAACCCTCAGCCTTATGTACAGCGAAGAACTGACTAATTTCACGAAGAATATTATTAAAGCTACGTGTTTTATAACCTGAGCTCGCTTTTTCTGTATTGCCATGCATTGGATCTGAGCTCCAAATAACTTTACGGCCTTCTTGTTGTACTTTACGTACTAGTGCCGGTAGTTTCTCTGGCAGAACATCAGCACCCATTCGTGTAATTAGCGTTAAGCGCCCTGGAATGTTATCTGGGTTAACGGCATCGATAAGTTTTATTAGCTCGTCTGGGTCCATACCTGGGCCAACTTTCACACCGATAGGGTTTTTAATCCCTTTGAAGAATTCGATGTGGGCATGATCAAGCTGACGTGTACGCTCACCAATCCAAACAAAGTGCGCAGAACAATCGTACCAGTCACCTGATAAGTGGTCTCGGCGTGTTAGTGCTTCTTCGTAGCCCAATAATAACGCTTCGTGTGATGTAAATAAGTCTGTTTCTTTTAAGCTCGGTGCAACGGTTGAGTCGATACCACACACTTCCATGAACTCAAGCGCATCTTGAATTCTGTCTGCTAACTGCTGGTATTTTTCTTTAAGTGGATTTGCAGCAACAAAACCCATGTTCCAACGGTTTACTTGATGTAAATCGGCTAAACCACCTTGCGCGAATGCGCGTAATAAATTCAGCGTTGCTGCACTGTGATGATATGCCGTCATCAAACGCTGTGGATCGGGTACGCGTGCTTGCTCCGTGAACTCGAAATTATTGATGATATCGCCACGGTACGAAGGTAATGAAACACCGTCGATAGTTTCGTAATCTGATGAGCGAGGCTTAGCGTACTGACCAGCCATACGTGCAATTTTAACGACAGGGCATTTACCGCCATAAGTTAGAACAACGGCCATTTGTAAAAGTGTTTTAAAAGTATCGCGGATATTTGCTGCATTAAAGTCACTAAATGACTCTGCACAATCACCACCCTGTAATAAAAAGGCTCTGCCTTCACATACAGCTTCTAGTTGTTTGTATAAGCTACGCGTCTCTTCAGCAAATACCAAAGGTGGTGCGCTCTTTAATTGCCCTTCAACAGATTTTAGGGCTTCTTGATCTGGGTACTCTGGCTGCTGAAGTATCGGCAGTTTTCTCCAGCTGTCTGGGTTCCACGATTGCATGTTCTTTCCTCATTCCTAACATAGACCGTTAACGAAAACTAACTTATTGCACGTACTAAGTTCAAGGACAATATTCAGCTATTTACGATTATTTCGTTATTTGATAAACAGTTTCGATATTAACAATTAGAACTCCAAGATTTTATTGTTCTATACCAGTTAGTTACACCTGTTTCACGATATTTTTCGTTTATGCACTATAAAAGAACACATCTTACTTCAATCAAGCCATAGTGTAACCTCAGCTTTACATGTTTAAAACATCCTTTTTTAAGTCTACATTGATCAAATTAAAAAGTTGTACTAGCAAACACCATAAAGAACACATCATACTATAAATCGCTTAAATTTTAGGTCAGCGATCGAAAGAAATTAACTTTAAATAATCAAGTGATAAGGTTAGAATTGAATTAAATTTAAGTAAGATGTGTTCCTATGAGTTCCAAGTTAGAAATACGTAGTCAGTTTGATTTAGTAAGTGAATTAACTCATTTATTTTGTGAAGAATTAAAAGAAGTGGGTTTTCATAAGGCATCATATTATCAATTGCCAGATATCGATATAAACGACGAAAAGAAGGTTCCTTCTTCAATTAGTGTGCAAAAAATTGAAGGGGATGATGCTCATAAGTTAATTCTAAATTCCTTTGGTGATTTTTATAAAAAGTCAGGTCTGAGTAGTCGTGTATTGAAAAGGCACCCAGGCTTATTAGTTTTAAAAGATGTCGATAAACAACATTTCATTGCAAGGATAAATCAGTTAAATAAAGCCAAAGCTGATTTTAAAAATAGTGTAATAGCTATCGATAATAATGATGCGCGGTTTGAAGCGGTGCACAATGCTGTGCCTAATCTCATTACACTTGCTGCATATCGTAAGATTCATTTTGAAATTGAATCGCCCTACTCTGTTCGTTTTACTTGGATGCACAAACATGCAACTAAAACGCTAACAAAAAAAATGGCTTTAGCAATGTTGGGTAAATCGGCTAGTTATTCTAATCCAAGAATGATCGACCAACACTCTTGGCAAGCGCTAGTTGCACAAGAACAAAGTCGTGTTGCAAGTTTAGGTGATAAAGAAAAATTACGAATTCGCAGGCCAACCAGAGTAAGCCCACAAGTTAATGTAAGATATACCGCTCAAAACCGATATCATGTTAGTGCTGCTTTACCTTTTATTTTGATCAATCCAGAACCTGATGTAAAACTTGGTACATTAACTGATTATCAAAAACCTGAAAGCCACCCTCGTAAAAGAGAATATGATTTCTTAGTAGATAGACTTTACTTAGAACAAGTAACAGATTGATTATGTTAAAAAGGCCACATATGTGGCCTTTTCTTTATAGTTAGCAGTATTAAAGAAATTAGTCTTCGACTATTTCTTCAATTTTGTCTTCATCGATTAAAACAGCATTTTCAACAATGCGTTTGCCGCCTTGAATTTCGATTCGTTTGTTATGCTTATTTAGTGTAAGAATCTCATCACAAAATTGATCAGATGGATGCATCTCGTAAGTGTAATCAATAATATTACCTGTTTTGTCATCTTTAACATTGGTAATGTTATATTCAGAGATTGCACCTTTCTCTATTAAATCTTTCATTGTTGTCGTCATATCACGACGCAAAGCTTTTAATTTATTTTCTGTAATTTCGTCTGTTGAATAGATAGAGCCGTATTTTTCCATGATTGATAATAGTCGGAAATGGTAGGTCTTACCCGGTGCCGCATAACGCCATAAATGATATAAACGAAGCATCATCCAACGAGATAAACCACGTTTTAATTCTTGAGCACTATTAAAGTAGTAACCTTTGTATTCAAGGTTATCGATCATGTTATGAACAAAAGCATTCAAACAAGCTACACATTTTACGTTACCACCCTGACCTTTTTTGCCGCTAAAATGAAGTGACGATAAAAAGTTCATGTTCGATTCGTAAAATGAGTCATCAATATCTGAGTTACGCGTATCTGTCGCTGAATATTTAAAAGAAAGCTTAGAACCTTGTAATGCTTCCAATGATTCTTTGATTTGCGGATAAGGCATCGACTGGCCAACCGCTTTCAGCTCTTGCGCTAATTCATTCATTGAAAAAACAACTGCGTATTGAATGCCTGACTTAAAATTGATTTTTACAATTTTACCTTTAGAGGCTAAACGAATTAAGGCACGTTCGACTTTTTCTTCTCGGTCAGATGGCCAAACAAGATATTCAACATCTTCACCATCTTTTCTTGTGCTTACTACCGCAGGTGTAATTTTGATTTCGCCATCATAAAGAATGCCGTCTACTTTTTCAGAAATTCTTCGTGTAACGATGGTTTTCTTTGGTGCTTCTTCAACCGGAAGCTTCTTATGGCCAGAACGGACAAAACGTCCCCATAAATCATAATGATTAAATGTATTTGAGTAAGCTCTCAAACCATGTGCAGCATTTTCAATTGAAACACGCACATCTTTGTTGTCTGTAAATAGTGCAAGACTTTCATTATCGATTGCACTTTCCACCCCGTGGATCTGCCCGCGTAAGGTATCGGGTAAGTTATCTACCGAGATGTTGACCTTTCGGCTCATTGTTCTTATTTCCAATTTTTCTTCGACAGTTAATAACAACACATAAAACTTCAAAAGTTAAATGTTTAAGTTAGTATAAACTTGATCCGATCATAATTTATTTCTTTGGATCAGTTTTATACTAACTGTTTTGTAATTGCTGATTTTCAGATCAGATTTTTACTAAGTTATAGTTGATAGGTCGCGATTTTACTAACTCAGTTCAAATTATGTCCTGCTTATCACCTTTTTAAAGCAAATTAACACGACATAAATTGCTTTTTTAAAACAGCATGTGGATAAACAGCCCTTTAGTTAGCATAGATCTGATCTGTACCAACTATGGATCAGATCCATACCAACTTATTGCGCATTTTAGTCATGCTCTCGGTGTATAACTTTATAATTTAGTTAGTAAAAAATTGATCTACACCACTATTTTTGTGAGTAAAGCAGTGACTAAACTGTGCATAAGTCGAAAGCTCATCTTTTGCTTAGTAATTGGTTGATCTGCGAGTCATTAAAGATCTGATCTTTACCAAGTAAAAACACGATCTGGCTTTTTAGTAAATATTCAATGAAATCAGCTATATATTTCACTATTTTAACATCTTAACCTTATATACCTATATACTTAACCGATATTAAACTTACTTATTTATACTTAGCATTAGTAAAGTTACAAATCTTTATTAAATGTCTTATAAATAAAAGGTATGTCGCCTTAAATAGTTGTTTACAGCAATTTGAATGGACATTATACTTAAACCATAACTTTGAGGAAGAAAGTATGTCTATCAATAATAATGCGCTAGCCACTTATAGGTTACTAAAAGCGACAGCAGAAGTTGCTGAAAAATCGCTAGAAGGACGTATTCAACATTATCGTGCTCATCTTAAGTCTGAAGAAAAAGAACTTCGGACTTACACTCAAAAAGCAGCCGCAGATCTATTAGGCTGTAATAATCGTACGTTAAAAAGACGCCACGACAATGGTGATTTTGATGAACTTAACATCAAACGTGGAGCTAATGGTCACTATGCTTACACGTTAGTCAATATCTTTGCTATGGCTGACATCATGGATATTAAGCCTGATCACCGTACTGTAGATGACAAATTGCAAGTTATTGTTATCAATTCATTAAAAGGTGGTTGTGGTAAAACGACCAGCATGGTGAACATTGCCGCTGCACTTGCTACTACAAATATCAAGCGTTACCGAATTGGTATTATCGACCTCGATCCGCAAGGTTCTTCATCAAGTTTCTTTCCTCCTAGCGAGCCAGATCCGATCACTGTCGGTGACTTAATGCGTGATTGTATTGAACTTGAAGAAAACGAAACCTGGGATGAATTGGTTACTAATTCTTTTCTACCAACTCATATCCCAAATATTCGTATTTTGCCGTCTGGTATGGATGATTTTTACTTTGAGCATGAAACAGCAACTCTATTAAAAGATAGCTCTAGCTACGATAAAACACGTCATTATCATAAGTTACTTGAGAAAGTCATTGAACCCGTGAAAGACCAATTTGATCTTATCTTAATAGATACCGCACCTTCCCTTAACTTTATGTTTTACAACGCGTTAATGGCTTCAACATCCATGCTTATCCCGGTTCATCCAGAAGCTGTAGATTTTGATGCAAATAATAAATACTTAAAACGATTGGGTGAGATTTATCATACTGTTGCAGCACTAGGCCATCAAGGCTGGGATTTTATGCAATTCTTGGTAACTAATTATGTGAAAGGAAATCACTCGCAGCGTGACATTGTCAAAGATGTACGTAGTGCATTTGGTCGCCAAGTTATGAGCTATCCGATTAATCACAGCTCAGCTATTACTGCTAGTTCATCATCTTTTAATACTATTTTTGATCAAAAAACATCAGATAGCTTAGCTAGCCGAGAGTCACTCCTTCGAGCTCAAGAAAATATCAAAGATGTCGTTGATGAACTAGAAATGTTGATTCGTTCTAATTGGCAATCAACCCAATCATCTCTCAATCCAGCTAAGTAAGGT
The DNA here is from genome assembly GCF_041414825.1 of Pseudoalteromonas sp. 68 DY56-GL68. Lineage (NCBI taxonomy): Bacteria > Pseudomonadati > Pseudomonadota > Gammaproteobacteria > Alteromonadales > Pseudoalteromonadaceae > Pseudoalteromonas > Pseudoalteromonas sp. 68 DY56-GL68. Next base: position 303,731 of record NZ_JAOCZL010000006.1, on the reverse strand, counting down.
TAATAATAAAAATGGCTAAAAAACGTAAGAATGATACCAGCTTAGATCCATTTTCAACGTCAATTGAAAGCAGTAGCTTAGATGCGTTACTGGAACAAGCAACAGCTGGAGATGTAGTGAGTATGCCTTCGCCTAGCGATCCTACTCGCTTAATTACCTTAGTGTGTAAGGTTATCCCTAGCTCTGAAATTGAAGCTAAAACAAAGGTATATGGCAAAAACCGACGTGTACAATCATTATTAAATGAAAAGTCAGTCGCTGATATTCTTCCAGCGATTGCCGAAGACGGTCGTAATCAGCACCCTGCCCTATGTTGGGATAAAGGTGACGAAATGCTTGTTTTAGCCGGCTCTCGTCGTCGTAAAGCATGTATCTTAAGTAACTCTGATTACTTAGTTTTAAGCTCTGAAGATTTCACAGATCAAGATGCTAAAATACTTGCTGTATCATCTGATCAATATATTGCCCCAAGCCTATGGGAGCTTGGTCAAGCATATCAACAGACCCGTGATGAGCTTATTGCTGAAGGTAAAAAGGGCTCTTATCGTGAGATTGCAGCGATTGAGGGTGTATCGCACACAGCCATTGCTGATGCTATCAAAGCGTATGAGAACCTACCTTCAACGGTTTTAAGCCTTTACCCAACAGCAAACCATGTTGGCCGTGAAGTAGCGAAAAAGCTTATAAGTGCCAAAGAGCGTGATGAGCAACTGTTTACCAAGCTTGTAAATGACGTAAGTAGTGATAACGAAATAGCGCAAATCAGCAGCGACGATAAACGCGCTCTTGCTATTACTAAGCTATTAACTGCTGAGCCTGCAGCGCCAAGCCGCCGTGAAGCGCTTATCGACAGTGAGTTTGTCAGCGTACAGCGTAACATTAAAAGCGGCGATTTATCTGTTAAAATCGATAATAAAGTGATGACAGACAAACGCTTAGAGCAGTTAACTAAGCTTTTAAATAGCTTTAATTAGTTAGTAAAAGAATGATCCCTCACGCTTTTACAGTTAGTAAAAGCGTGATCTATTTTTCTCTTTTGTTAGTAAAATAATGATCTATTACCAGTAAAATTGGTATTTATTACACTCTGAGATCAGTTTTTTACCAACTAATCACCCCTTTACAGGCTTTTTACTCTCATAATTAGATTGCTTAGTAAAAAATTGATCTGTAAAGCCCCTGCCTTGTTATTAACCTGTTTGTATCTTGTGCGATTGTTGTTTGTTAAATGCTCAGTATGTCAGTTTGTAGCTTTGATTCTCGTTTAAAACAGTTTTTTACCAAGTTATCAGCTCCAACCAGTCCAATATTGCCCAATAGTGCTTTAGCTCTGGGCTGATAGATCATATACTGGCAGAATTATTTTTTGTTTTTACTGCCAAAAACGTTATGTCTGCTAACTTATCTAAAAGTGACTTACTAGCTATCTTTGAAGAAATTAAACAAGAGCAAGAAACTCAGTTTCCTCTATCCGAGCGCTTCATTAAACAGCTATTTAAGCCGCACGTGTTAAGTAAAGCAAAAGAATATCACCAGAACGGTCAAATCAACTGGTTAGAGCATAACAGTGACTTTAGTATTATCGATGCATCAATGTTTGGTAACGAAGGCAATACTTTTACTCAGCATATTGAGATCAGTAAATTACCAAGTGGCTTTTCGGTTGATTCGCATTGTACTTGTGGCTCTAAAACCAAATGCCGTCATATCGCGGCTGTTCTTCTTAAGCTCAAAATAGAACATTCTGGCGATTATGGGGAAGACTACATCATTAACGATTGGTTTAGTGAGCTTAAAACCCTTAAGCAAATTGCCAACGATAATGCCAAACACGTTTTATTATTCGTCCTTGATGTAGAGAAATCTGTTGTCACCCTTACCCCTAAAATTGCTAATTATGATGCTGATCATAATTATACTCTCGGGCGTAACCTAACCGAGCAGCAGTTAAATAGTTTTGTAACCCCCACTGATTTATTAGAAACTGATTTTCGTTTATATAGCTGGATCCGTTCTCAGAATGCCCTTGGTAAATTAGAGCTAAAAGGCCAATGGGGTTTTGCAGCACTGCAGCAATTAATTGCTACTCAGCGTTTGTTTTTAGGTCGCTCTCGCCAAGCAATTAAAGCTGATAGCATGCAAGCACTAGAGTTTGATTGGAAACAAAACAAAGACTTAACATCGTTGAGCATGACGCTTGCTGGCCAAGATAATTGGTTATTGCTTAAAACAACCCCCCCTACTTATCTTGACCCTGAAAAACTAAAGGTAGGTCGTATTCGTACTCCGTTAACGGCAGATGAGATTGCTTTACTTGCCAATATGCCTGCTATTCACACAGAGAACTTTGACCGCGTTTATCAACAACTCAATGATAATTTTGGTGAAGGTGTGATCCCTCATGCATTTAAGCAAAGTAAAAAAAGCCTCGCCCGAACGGTATTCCCAGTCATCAGTATTAATAATGATGAGGGAACAATTCGTTTATCATTGCAGTTTAATTATCAAAACTCTTTGTATGACTTAAGCCAAGCGCCAGCGGATATACTAAATCAGTCATTAGAAAACACTGTTGTAAATGAGTTAACTAACCTTGGCTTTGAGTTATGTAAAGGGGCTTTACAGTCAGAGTTTGTCTTTAATAAACAATCAGTTATTCATGAACATTGGTTAAAGTTCGAAATAATTCCAAACTTATTAAAACGAGGTTGGAAGATTAATGATGAGTTAGACGTAGGCAAAGTTCTAAAACAACTTTCACTCCAAGTTGAGCGTGGTAAAGGCCATCAGATAGTTAGTAAAATCGTGATCTCGGGAGTCAAAACACTACAACTATTTACTACAGAGAATTCCGACTTCCAATCTCTTAATAGACAAAGTGAACTGTTTTATTACTTCAATGTGGGAAAACGTTTTGCTGTAGTAGAAAAAAATGCAATCACACAATTAAATGACTATCGCAAGCGATTTGAGTACATTAAAACCCGTGACGAAATCTTAATGCCTTTATCGTTTTTGCCTAAGCTTATCGAGCAAAAAGCAATTAAGATTAATATTGTTGACGACGCTCTAGATGCTTACTTATCTGAATTAAATAGCTCACAGCAGCTTATTAAAAAGTCCGATATTCAAGGCTTAAACCAAGGTGTGCAATTGCGTGAGTATCAACAACACGGAGTTGATTGGCTTAACTTTTTAAAACGACATCAACTTGGTGGTATTTTGGCAGATGACATGGGGCTAGGTAAAACCCTACAAGTTATTGCCTTTTTAGCTAATGCCAAGCAATCACCACAAGCTGGCCCTACGTTAATTGTTTGCCCAACCAGCTTGGTCGGTAACTGGCAAAGTGAAATTAATAAGTTTGCGAGCAACTTAAAAATCACCACCGTCTTTGGTGCTGCGCGCAGTGACCAATTACAACAGCTGTCGCAAGCAGATTGTATCTTAACAACTTACCCACTGTTGAAACGTGACATTGCCTTTTATTCGCCGTTGTATTTTGAAAACATCATTCTTGATGAAGCGCAATATATCAAAAACGATGCTGCGCAGGTTTCACGCTTGGTCAAGCGTCTGAATGCTGACTTTAAGCTCTGCTTAAGCGGTACGCCTATCGAAAATAACTTATTTGAGCTTAAATCCTTACTCGATTTTGCGATGCCTTCTTTACTTGGTTCGCAAGCACATTTTAAGAGCTATTTTCAAACGCCTATTGAGCGTGATAACGACGTTGCCCGTGCTGATGAGCTTAAATCGTTAATTATGCCATTTATTTTGCGTCGTACTAAAGCACAGGTAACGCAAGAACTCCCAGAGAAGACTGAACTAGTTAAAGAGTTCGAATTTGAAAGCAAACAAAAAGAAATTTACACCGGTATAACTGAATCTTTAGAACAGAAATTAGTCGACCTATTTGCCCAGCAAGGTGTGCAAAAAAGTAAGCTAGCTTTTTTAGATGCATTATTAAAGCTCAGACAAATCTGCTGTCATCCAAAATTGATCGACCCTAGTTCACAGGCTGGCAGCGCTAAGCTTGAGTGGTTATCTAAGCATTTGCCTATCATGCTTAGCGAAGGTCGTAAGGTGATTATATTTAGTCAATTCACCATGGCACTTGATGTGATAGCTGAGCGATTAAATGAGCTTGGCATTCGCTTTAGTATGCTTACCGGGCAAACACGACACCGTGACCGTGTTATCGAAGAGTTTACTCAAGGTGATACATCTGTATTCTTAATTAGCCTTAAAGCCGGCGGTACAGGGTTAAACCTAACTCAAGCCGATACTGTGATTCATTTTGACCCTTGGTGGAACCCTGCTGTTGAGAAACAAGCGACAGACCGTGCCTACCGTATTGGCCAAACTAACCCTGTGTTTGTTTATAAATTGATTATGGCTAACTCAATTGAACAAAAAGTGTTTAAAATGCAGCAGCATAAGCAAGCCCTTGTTGATGCATTATTTACCGAAAAATCAATGAGTTTTACTCAATTTGATGAAGAGCAAATGCTTGCTCTGATAAAAAATTAAATTTTTTTAAAGTTTTTTTGAACTAATCAAATTTTAGGGCGTCTATTATTATGCTTGTTGTTAAATTGCAGTTTACATAAGCATTATGTTGATTTCCCATTTGGTTACTAAATTTTAGTAATGTTAGAGCCAGCTCACCTTGAGCTGGCTTTTTTTATGCCTAAACCCCCTACTCTGCTGAGCGCTAATTCGTTATGATGATGTGTCTTTAAGTTATTGAGTTTTCGTTATGATTACAGAGCTAATTGCACAGATTAATTGGCAAAGTGGTGTGCTTGGTGCTGCTGTAGGTGCTGTTGCAAGTGGTGTTATTTTTGCCCTACAAAAAAGTCGCTTAAAAAATCAGTTAACCGAACTGCAAAATAGTCAGCAAATCCAACAAAATCATTTAGAACAAAAGCAGCTGCAACTTGAACAAAGCCAGCTTACGCTTTCCCAGTTACAGCAAGATTACGCTGAACAACGTGATGAGTCTCAACACTTTAAAACCCGCTTTGTAGAACAAGAAAAGCAAGCACAACAATACAACCAGTTTTGGCGTCAAGTTGAAGCTGAGCTTGCTGATACTAAAGCTGCACTTAATCAGCGGGATGTTGATTTAAGTACCCTACGAAGTACTATAGAACAAAAAGAGCTGCATTTTAAAGAGCAGCTTAGTCATATCAAAGAAAGCAAAGAGCAACTCAAAAAAGAGTTTGAAAATCTCGCTAATCAAATCCTTGAAGAAAAATCGCAGCGTTTCAAAACCTTAAATCAAGAGAGTATTGAGCAGCTACTAAAACCGGTTCAAGGTGAGCTAAAAGGCTTTCGCGATAAGATGGAATTGATCCACGTTGAAGATCTAAAGCAGCGTGCAGCGCTAAAAACTGAGTTATTGCATTTACAGGCTAAAAGCCAAGCTATCACTGAACAAGCCGATAGGCTGAGCACCGCATTACAAGGACAAAAGAAAACCCAAGGTAATTGGGGTGAGTTAATGCTTGAAAATGTACTCGACAGCGCTGGGCTACGTGCAGGTATAGATTATCAACGTGAAGTGTCGTTTAACACCGAAGATGGCCGTTTACGCCCTGATGTTGTGGTGTATTTACCTCAGCAACGTCATTTAGTTATCGATGCTAAAACCTCATTAAACGCGTATACACGCTATGTAAATGCCGACACAGAGCTTGAGGCGCAGCAAGCGCTCAAAGAGCATGTCACGGCGGTGCAATCACGTATAAACGAGTTAGCAAGCAAAGCCTACGATAGACTGCCGGGTATTAACTCTCCCGAAGTGGTGATCATGTTTGTGCCGATAGAGTCGGCTTTTGTTGAAGCGCTTAAATATCAAAGTGATATATATCAACAAGCTATCGAAAAAAACATCTTAGTTGCTACTCCAACGACCTTATTGACTAGCTTGAACATCGTAAAACAACTGTGGCGCTTTGAAGAGCAAACTAAATTCTCAAAAGAGCTTGCCGCCCGTGCTGAGCGTTTTTACAACAAGCTCAATGGTTTCCTAACCAGTATGGAAGGGGTCGGTAAGCAATTAGACCGCGCCAAAGAAAGCTACGACAAAGCGTTTTCTCAGCTGTATCGTGGTAAAGGAAACTTAATTAAGCAAGCCTCTGAGTTCAAAGAACTGGGGGTTTCTGTTCAAAAAGAGCTACCCGCGGAAACTGTTGAAAAAGCCCACTTAGAGTTAGATTAAATGCGATACAAAAAAGCTAACGTCAGCAGAACTTATTAATTAATAAGTTCTGCTGAAACAATATCGTTGAGCATCAAAAAGTGGTTAAGTACTGATTCTTCAAGTTCGAATACCTGCGCTAGTTTTTCGCCACTTGCTGACATTCCAGTTTGCGCACCTGCAAACTCGATATGTAACCCTAAACGCTTTAGGGTTTGCGCGTCGTAACTATAAATAGCAGAATCACGTTTCTCGGTAATACCAGGCATCATACCTATGATAGTAACCGCCTGTTCTACATTAATGATCTCGAAAAATTGTCGCTCTGCGGTTTGCCATTTTGCTATATAGCTAGCGACCTCGGGTGGCTGATCCATTGGCACGTATAATGGCTGTAATGAGCCGCCATGCCAGCCTATAACGGCTTGTTCCTCAACAAGTACATGTGGACTGGCGGTAAGTACATAGTTGGCACACGACGATGCACAAAGCTCGCGTACCACAATATCGAGTTGATACTCATGAACTAAGCCTCCGAAATGGAGACCTGCCATCACATCACCACCTTCGCTATTAATAATTAAGGTGTTGATTTGCTGATCGCTATTTACTAATAATTGTTCAAACTTTTCAACATTTTGCTTTGATGTTTCGCCCTGAAAATAAATAGTGCCCGACGATACTTCACTAATTTCAACAACGCTTTGCTGTGTTGTTTTACAACCAACCAGCAGCACGCTCAATAATAATAAAAAACGCATTAACAATGCCTTGAAGTTTTGTTTGTATACAGTGCGCAATTTAATAATATGTCATTAACGAACTGCAAAAATGGCATAGTACGTTTTTTTACTTGAGAAATAAATCCATATAATGGGAACAATTGTATGAATATTGGAATTTACATCTATGATGATGCCGAAGTGCTTGATTTCTCAGGTCCGTTTGAGGTGTTTAGTACTGCCAAGCGTCTAGCGAATAATGACTGGCAAGTAGCTTTAATTGCTGAAAGTGATAGGCCTGTAATTGCCCGTGGTGGTTATAGTGTAAACCCCCATTACAGCTTTGCTGACTGCCCTTTGCTTGATCTCCTTGTTGTGGTTGGTGGTGACCATACTCAAGAGCTCGAAAAAGCAGAGGTTATTACTTGGTTAAAACACACTGCCACTAACACCAAGCGTGTTGCGAGTGTTTGTACGGGGGCGTTTTTGCTTGCTAAAACTGGGCTTTTAAACGGTAAAAATGTCACGACTCATTGGCAAGATCAACTTGAGCTGGCTGCTATGTTTTCTGATCTCAATGTGATTGCAGATACTCGTTGGGTCACCGACGGTAAGTTTACCAGCTCAGGGGGAATTTCTGCTGGCATTGATATGAGCCTAGCGTTAATCGCTGAGTTTATTAGTTACGAACACGCCCTACTGACCGCCAAACAGATGGAATATCAATGGCAGACTTTATAATTGTTCAGCAATATAGTCGGTTATAAACTGTTTTAAACAGGCAGCCTTTTTACTCAGTAAACGAGCGCTTGGCCAGATAGCATAAATGTCGCGGTTTTCCCCTCGCCAGTGTGGCAGTACTTGAACTAGCTGTTGAGATTTTAATTCATCTATAACCTCAAACCGAGGTAACAAGGCGATACCTTGCTCATCACAAACTAAGTATTTTACAAATCCAGTATCGTTAAAAGTGGTAGCAAATCGGCACATGTGAGTATAAGTTGCATTCGTTTGTGTATTGGTTAACTGCCATTTATTTCTCAACGTGGTACCAATTAATCTATGCTGTTTCAAATCAGCAGGCTCTTCTATGGCAGGTGCCGATTCAAGGTATGCTTTAGTACTTACAAATAAGGTATCAACACTGCCTAACTTTTTTTGATGGAGCATAGAATCATCCTGCGGCCCTACTCGTATTGCTATATCAGCTTGGCTTTTACTGAGATCTTCAAGTTGATTATTAAGCAGTAGCTCAAGTTGAATATCAGGGAACTGTTTAGTAAATGCGAGCCACATTGGCTTTAAGAAACCATGACTAATATTCAGAGGTGCTAAAACTTTAAGCTTTCCTGACAATTGTGCTTTTTGCTCATTAAGCTGGCGATGGGTTTGTTCAAATTGCTCAATTAATTCAACATAACTTTGAAAATACACCTCCCCTGCTTGCGTTAACGTGCATTGCCTTGCCGAGCGATTTAAAAGCTGCTCACCTAGGCGTTGCTCAAGTCGCTGTAAGCGTCTCGATACAGTTGCGGTAGGCAGCGACAAGCTCTCAGCCGCATTACTTAGGCCGCCTTGTTTAACAATCTGTATGAATAGAGCAATATCGTCAATCATGTTCTCATTAATGCAATCATTGTTTGTTTATCTTGCTATTTTTAGCACTTTTGCAATTAGATATCATGCCTTTTATTAAATCATTTAAGAGCATCTAATTATGAGTGTTAATGATATTTATGTGATAACTTTTGTAGGCATAGCGGCGACTTTGTTCATTGATCTTTATGCTTTTTTGCTAGCTAAAGTGTTTAAGGTACCTTCATTAAACTTTTGTTTAGTTGGCCGTTGGGGCTTGGTGTTATTAGATGGAAAGTTTATGCACCAGAATATAGCAGCTAGCCCTGTTAAGCATTTTGAGTGCGTGTTTGGCTGGTGCTTACACTACTTTATTGGTGTTTTATTTTCGTTTCTATTTATATTACTGGTCGGTATTGCTTGGCTTGAACAGCCCACCTTAATCGCTGCATGTATATTTGGATTAGCTAGCGTATCTATGCCATTTTTTGTTATGCAGCCAGCTTTAGGGATGGGGATAATGGCTACGAAAACCGCAAACCCATTTCAAGCCCGCTTAAAGAGTAGTGTAACTCACCTACTTTTTGGTGTCGGATTATATTTATCAGCTCAATTCATTCAATTTATTTAGGAGTAAGTAATGGACGCAAAGCATTGGCATCAACGTTGGGAAAATAACGAAATAGGTTTTCATGAAGGAGAGGTTAACCGTTATCTAGATCAGTATTTTACTAACTTGAATTTACAACAAGGTGATACTGTTTTCGTGCCACTGTGCGGTAAAACTCACGACATTCATTATTTGCTAGCGCAAGGTATGCGTGTTGTTGGGGCTGAGCTTAGTGAGATTGCCATTAAGCAATTATTTGATGAGTTAAAACTAGAACCCGAAATCAGCCAACACGGCGAGCTATTACGTTACCAAGGCGCAAATCTAACCGTTTGGGTAGGTGATATCTTTGCACTGACCGCGAATGAACTTGGCACTATCAACGCGGTTTATGACCGTGCCGCCTTAGTTGCGCTGCCAAAGCCTGTACGCATTCGCTATACCCAGCATTTACTTGAATTAACCAATAGAGCTAAACAATTAGTGGTGGTATTTGAGTATCAGCAAAGTGAGTTTTCGGGTCCGCCGTTTAGTGTAGTCGCCGATGAGCTACATCAGCACTACGATGCTTTTTATCAACTGACATTACTGTGTAAAGAGCCTCTCGAAGGTGGCTTAAAAGGGCAAGTCCCTGCCATGAACGTAGCTTGGCATCTCATACCAATCCGCAATAATACTTAATCATTTTGAGGGATTAAACCTGTCGCTACCTGCGTTAAAAATTTCTGATTTACGACTGCATGGATGCAGAAGGTAGAGCAATGCAGGAGCAATTGCCGAGCACAACTAAATAACAAAATTTTTGCCTTGTTAGCAACAAGGTTTTATTGCCTCAAAATAGACCACTTTATTAAGCGAATTGGTATAAGTTAGTACTTACAAATTTTCAGTGTGTAAATTCACACCCTAGTTGTGCGTTTTTGTGGCTGGTTATTGTATCTCTGTGCGTGCACCATAGTTAAAAGCGAATTGGTATGAAAAGAAAGCGTATTTAAGGAGCACATTTATGCAAAAGCCACGCGTTTTATTTGTTTCTCATGGCGGCGGTCCTATGCCTTTACTTGGCGATCCAAGTCATGCCGATATGGTTACGTGTTTGCAATCTATTGCTGCAAAAATTCAAAAGCCGTCAGCTATTTTGATGGTGAGTGCGCACTGGGAAGCGAACCCAATTAGCATTACTTCGAGTGCTGCTCCTGAGTTAATTTATGATTACTATGGTTTTCCTGAGCGTGCTTACAGTATTGAGTACCCAAGCCCAGGTGAACCAGCCCTTGCCGAAAAAGTACATCAGGCATTGGCAAAAGCTAATATCGATAGCACATTAAACCCATCTCGTGGCTTTGATCACGGTATGTATGTGCCTTTGAAGATTATGTATCCAGAAGCAGATATACCTTGTGTGCAATTGTCGTTACATCCAAGCCTTGAGCCAAGCTTACACTTGGCAATAGGTGAGGCTTTACAACAGCTTGATTACGATAATTTATTGATCATTGGTTCTGGCTTTACTTTTCATAATATGCGCGCATTTTTCACCCCTGAAACCGCTGAAATTAAAGCGCAAAATATGGCTTTTGAGCAATGGTTAGTTGATGTATGTGGCAATACTGAGCTGAGTGAACAACAGCGACAAGCTAAGTTATTAGAATGGCAAATGGCCCCCGCGGCGCGGTTTAGTCATCCTCGTGAAGAACACTTATTGCCATTACATGTTTGCTATGGTGCGGCAATGCGCTCCTGTAGTGATATTTACGAACTAAGTATTGCTAACAAGCAAGCCAGTATGTTCTTGTGGAACGCGTGATTTTAAGTTTAAACACATTGTTTTCACGATAAATGTTAAGATTTTATTAAGTTAATTTGTTACGCTTGATTGGTTAAAACCAAGGGATAACAAAAATGAACTTAATAAAAACATCAACCCTTGCGTTTGCTGTGGTTGCGGGTTTAGGTTTGCAAGCATGCTCTAGTACAGAGCAAGCGAACACGCCATCAGCAACAGTGAACGCAACGGCTAATCCGCTCTCGCTTGAACAAATTTATAAAGAAAAAGACTTTAAAGCTGAGCGTAGCACCTATTTTACGTGGCTCGATGATGGTACTGGCTACACCGTACTTGAAGAGCGCGAAAGCGATAAAAACAACCAAGACGATAAAGCTAAAGACGATGAGCATGGCGTAAAAGGCAATGATATTGTGTTTTATAACGCCGATGGAACGGGTCGTAAGGTACTTGTTAACTACGAAAAATTAATTCCCAAAGGTGATAAAGAGCCACTCACCGTTGAAAGCTACCAATGGTCTAAAGATGGTAAATGGCTGATGGTTTTTACCAATGGCGAGCAAGTGTGGCGCTCACGTAGCCGCGGTGATTTTTGGCTTTTAAATCTCGAAACTGATTCGCTATATCAGTTAGGTGGCGAAAACATTGAAGCGAAAAAGCTGATGTTTGCTAAGTTCTCACCAGATAGCTCAAAAGTCGCTTACGTGCGTGATAACAACATCTATATGGAAAAAGTGGGCAGCAAAGCAGTGACTGCTTTAACCACTGACGGTAACGACACCCTTGTTAATGGTAATTTTGACTGGGTATACGAAGAAGAATTTACCATTCGTGATGGTTTCCGCTGGAGTCCAGACAACAAATCAATTGCCTATTGGCAGCTTGATACCAGTGGCGTGAAATACTTCACGATGATCAATAACACCGATGATCTCTACCCTACCCTTAAAGAATTTCCGTATCCAAAAGCTGGCGAAATGAACTCTGCGGTTAAAGTGGGTGTGGTAAGTCTTAGCGACAAGAAAACCCGTTGGGCTGAACTAGGTGGCGATAATCGCGATCGTTATATTCCACGTATTAGCTGGGCAGGCACTGGTGAATCATTGATGATCCAAGATCTTAACCGCCCGCAAAGCCACAACAAGGTTTGGTTATTCGACTGGCAAAAACAACAGCTGACTAAAATTCTTGAAGATAAAGACGATGCCTTTATTGAGTGGTTTTATAAAGCTAATTGGTCAAAAGACGGTAAGTTCTTTATTTGGCACAGTGAGCGTGATGGCTGGCGCCATTTGTACCGTGTATCTCGCGATGGCAAAACGGTTGTTGATTTAACACCGGGCGAGTACGACATCATTGATATGTTAGCGCTCAACGAAGATAAAAACGTTATGTACTTTACTGCATCACCGGATGATCCAGGCCAGCGTTATTTATTCCGTACCTCGCTAGATGGCAGCTCTAAACCAGTGCGCGTAACGCCAGCGTCATTTGATGGTTCAAACAGCTATTACATGTCTAAAGATACCTCTTGGGCAATGCATACCTTCTCTAAATTTGGCACCCCACCAATGAAAGAGATCATCAAAGTAAGCGATCACAGTAATGTGAAAACCTTAGTTGAGAACAAAGCATTAAAAGAGAAATTAGCGACTGAGCAATTACCGACTCACGAGTTCTTTACAGTTAATGCCCGTGATGGTGTTGAGCTTGATGGCTACATCATGTTCCCAGCGAATATGGATAAAAGCAAAAAATACCCAATCGTTTTCTATGTTTATGGTGAGCCATGGGGCTCAACAGTACAAGACCGCTGGGAAGGTAACAGTTACTTATACAAATCGTACTTAACTCAGCAAGGCTTTATTGTTGCCTCAGTTGATAACCGCGGCACGCGCGCACCAAAAGGCAGAGATTGGCGTAAGTCTATCTACAAAAAAATAGGCTCTATTACCGTGCGTGACCAAGTTGACGCCCTTGATGCAATGGCAAAACGTTGGAATGTTATTGATACCGACCGTGTTGGTGTATGGGGTCACTCAGGTGGCGGTAGTTCAACGCTTAATTTGTTATTCCGCCATGGTGATAAATATAAAGTGGGGATTGCCTCAGCCCCTGTGCCAGATATTCGCTTGTACGATACTATCTACCAAGAGCGCTATGCGGGTAACCCAAATACCGATCCTGAAAGTTACGACAACACGTCTCCGATCACTTTTGCAAAAGACCTGCAAGGTAAATTGCTACTGATCCACGGAACTGGAGATGATAACGTTCACTACCAAGGTTCAGAGCGCTTAATTAACGAATTAATTAAGCACAATAAACAGTTCGAGTTTTTCTCTTACCCGAACCGTTCTCACAGCCTACGTGAAGGTGAAGGCACAACCCTGCACTACCACACTATGATGGCTAACTTCTTCGAAAAACACTTACTTAACAAGTAAATATGCTTCAGTAATAAACCGCAGCTTATGCACTTAAGCTGCGGTTTTTTATGCAAACTGTAAACCCCCGTTACAAGCTATTTGTAATTAACTATGGAGTCATATCGAACCAAGGCTGCTCTGCTAAAAAAGCAATTAGCTCTTCTTTAAATTTAAGAGCTCGTTTCGACAAAGTACGCTTTTGGGGCCAAAGAAGTGATATTTCACGTTGCGCTCCCTCCCAAGGAGATAAAACCTGAATAAGTTTACCTTTTTTTATATCTTCATGAACTATGCTCATGGGCAAAAGGGCTATCCCTGCGCCGGCTTTCACTAAGTTCAAAGTGACATTCATATCATTGCTAATATGTTCATGTTTTTTAGATAAAACAAATTTTTCTGGTCCTTTTTCTAATTTCCAATTTTTGAATAACTGTGCCGCAATACTAGGATGAAAGTCGAGTTGATTGATGGTTTCAGGCAGCAAGTTTTGATAGTCAGGAGATACCACAAGTACTGAATGTATTTTTCCTAATTTCTTTTGTATCAATGAAGAGTTTTGTTGAGGGCCAGAGCGAATCGCAATATCGACTTGATTAGCAATAACATCTTTATCGGGATCTCCAAGGCAAATATTAAGTGAAATATGAGGGTTATTTAAAGCAAATGATCGCCAAAAGTTATTGAGAGGCCCGCTACCTATATTGGTGGGTGCCATTATCTTGAGTTCACCTTCTAAGCTGTTCAAAGTATTTTCTAAATTGGAAAGCCGTGAGTTTAATTCATGTACAAAGTCAGCTGTTTCATCGTAGTACGCCTGACCAGCTTGAGTTAAGCTGAGCCCTTTATTTGAGCGGTGAAATAGTTCACACCCTAATTTGACTTCTAGTTCACTTATGCGCCTAGACACGGTTGCTATTGTCATACCTAAATGCTCAGCCCCAGATGTCAAACTTTGCTGTTCAGCAACTGCAATAAAGATCTTTAGATTATCTAACATTCTTGTTTTTCATATTTGCAAATAAGGTTATTAATAATCATGGTATACCACAAATGTGAAAGTCAGTAGTCTAAAACATCTCTTAAACTCAACTAAGGATAAATTTAGATGAAGCATCGTTTTATTTTCGCCATAATTATGTCTTTCGTACTCACATTTTTCATGTCTGCATGGGTCACATTTATTAATATGGGTTTAGTTGAAAACTACACTTCGTATTGGATGTCTGCTTGGTTTTTAGCGTGGCCTGCTGCTGGGGTTATTTCTTTCATTTCAGCGCCTAGGATTCACCGTTTAGCCCATGAAATATGCGAGAAGTTTTAAGGGTATTTAGTTTTATAATATTCAGTTACAAATCCCTGATTAACTTGGTCATAAAGCTAAGGTAGCGTTATTACACTTGTTGACTAGGAATATGATATGGCTTTTTTGAGTGTACGATTTCGTTACATAGTGTTATTGATGTTCTTTTTAATCTTGTCTGCTGTGGTTTATGTTGGAGTTAAGTATCAACAGCACTATAGCTCACGCTTTATTGATATAGATATCAAGTCGAACGCGCTTGCAGAAATGCGCAGAGTTTTCATTCGCTTGCCCAAAGACTACAACCCTAACAAAGCTTATCCGCTCATAATTAAAACTGACGGCAACTTTAACCTTGATACTTGGGATGACGCTTTAAGTATTTTTGAAAGCACCGATGACAAGAATAAGGTTATTCTAGTGGCCATCCCTAACCTGTTTTGGCATGACACTCGAAATCGTGATTTAGTGCCACCTTACGCTCGTAAGGATGTGGCGATAAAAGCGCGCCCGTTTAATCAAAATCAGCGAGAAATATTTGGTAAAGCTGATGTATTTTTAAAGTTTATAGAAACAGAGTTATTACCTTACTTAGAGGGAACGTATCGTATTAGCGGGCAGCGCACACTTACAGGGTTTTCGGCAGGAGGTAGCTTTGTGTTATATACCATGGTTACTAAACCAGAGTTATTTAATGCATACTTTGCTTTTAGCCCTGCGGCTTGGTATGACGATAATGTTGTCGTAAAACAGTTCAGTAAAAGCTTACCTAATACAGCAGGCAACACTCACTATTTTTATGTCACATTAGGTGGTGATGAGAATCCAACCATAACCGGTGCATTTAATGGCTTAGTGAATGTTCTTCAAAAGCATGCACCAAACGACCTTACCTGGCAGTACCACATCAACAAAGGAGCTGACCATGAACAAAACGCAAAACAATCCGTTCGCAGTGCGCTAGATGGGGCTTTTAATCATTTTGGTATGGCTCAGTAATGACGAAAAGCAAAGCTACAAATAGGCGTTAAATCAATTAACTAATTCTGTTTCTAGCAGCTTTTTATGGTTCATTAAAAAACTTTGTAATCAATAGTAACTTAAATGATGTTTACTTTTACATCATTAAGTTAGTAACTGCTCAAGCCATTCAATCACAACTTTATGTGTAGATGTTTCGAAGCGAGACTTTTCGGGAATGTAGTAACACAGTTTTGATTCAACTTCTTGGTTATTAAATGATGTTAGTAAGCCCGCATCTAGATAAGGTTGTACTAAGGTTTTTGAGCAAAACACCACACCTTTATTGGCGAGTACCTGGTTTATTCCAAACAGCTCTTGATCAAATGTTTTTACCTTGAAACATGAATCACTTAGGTTATTTATTTTAAGCCACTGCGTTAATGGTGGGGCTGGAAGGGCATTATTTTTCCATTGGCTTGTATATAAAGTAATCTGTTTATCAAGCCTAGGAGCGCTTTGTTGTGCGTTTGCCGCAAACATATCATAGCGCTCATATTTGATGATATCTGCTTTGTTTACTTCCTCACTATTTCCTAGTCGAACAGGCAGGGTATGCAGTTGCTTATCTAAAGTTTCACTAGTTGATATATCAAGTCGTAAATGTGGTTTTGCGTTATTCAGCTCTTCTAAAGCGGGTATTATTCTTAGGGCTGCTAGAGAAGATGTTGTGGTGATGCGTACTTGGTTATTTGCTTGGCTCAACTGTTCAATTGCCGCAAAAATAAGTTTAAAGCCGCTAGTTGTGTTTTGACTCAGGTACTCTCCTGATGTAGTTAAAGTTATCTTTCTCACTTCGCGATGAAATAAATCAGTATTTAACCGGCTTTCTAGATTTGCGATGTGGTGTGAAACCGCTGTGGGCGTAATGGCAAGTTCAGTTGCCGCAGCTTTAAAGCTTCCAAGGCGGGCTGCTGATTCAAAGGCTTTTAAAGCTTGTAATGATATATGCATAACTAAACTCACTTATATTAATAGCTGAGTAAAACTTATTTATAGTGAATTTTAACTCGTTTGCTAAAACGTCTCAATTTGTTGATGATATCTATACATTAACTAATAAGGTTTTAATTATGACTACTCTTTTACACATTGATGCTAGTGTACGTGAAGTGAAAAATGATAATCCAAATCATAACTCTATTTCTAAAAATATTGCTAAATATTATATTGATACCTTACAAAAAAATAATGCTATAGCTGAGTATATCTATCGTGATGTAGGGATACATCCTCCCTCTTTTATTACTCAAGCTTGGATAGAGGCTGTGTTCACCAATGTTCAAAAAAGGACTATACAGCAGCAGACACTGCTAGCTGAATCTGACGAGCTGATTGGTGAAGTGGCAAAAGCCGACACTATTGTGATATCAACGCCTATGTATAATTACGGCATGCCAGCACAATTAAAAGCATGGTTTGATCAAATTGTAAGAATTAACGAAACCTTTGATTTTGATTTAGAACGAGGAGATTTTCCTCTAAAACCGCTACTTAAAGGGAAACGATTAGTGATCATTACCTCCACTGGAGAATTTGGTTTTGAACAAGGTGGAATACGTGAACATATGAGTCATTTGGTGCCTCACCTTCGCACCTTAAGTCAGTATTTAGGAGTCGATAAAATTGACGAAATTGCCTGTGAATACCAAGAGTTTAAAGATGATAGACATCAGCGTTCACTTACCAATGCTTACGCGAAAGCTGAGCAATTAGCATTCACTCAATATAAATAAAGAAAGCCGCTTGATGCGGCTTATTTAGTTTTTGTAATGGGGGTTTACAGATACGACGAGAGTTAAAATTCATATCACCGCTTTCTTAACGTCTTCTCACTTTTTGGTTTTTACTTGTTCATCTTGGTAACAAATCACTATTCAAAGATTTTGCTTTACCTCATTAGATTTTCTTTAGAACAGCTTAAAGTTAGAACATTTATCCAATAGTTTCAGCCTATAACCCAAGGCTATGATTTAAAGCTTTTTTGTCAATTGTTTAGGTTAAGTTAATTGTGCAAGGTAATGAATGGAATAATTAAAAATATAAAACAGGATGAAGAAAATGCCTTCGCAAAAGATAACAAAATACCCATTAAATAAAGTCAGTTTATCCTTATTAATTGCTCTTAATCTACTCCATATATCTGAGGTTGCAGCACAGCAAGCTGACAATAAACAAGTTAAGACACCTGAAAATGAAGAATTAGAGATTATCAGTGTCGTTGGCTCAATGATCAAAGGGGCTAATATTGAGGGGGCACTCCCTGTGTCTGTTATTGATTCTGATGATGTTGACGCAATTGGCGCGACTTCAGGAAGTGAGCTGTTTGCATCGATACCTAGTAATGGAACAGTAAGTTTTAATGGTAACGATGTAGTGAGTGGTGTGTATGCGTCACGAGGGGATGTAGCATCAATTAACTTACGTAGTATTGGTACGGGTAACACACTTGTATTATTGAATGGGCGACGTTTGGTACAACACCCAGGCTCGCAAACAGAAAACTCAGTGCCAGTAACGACCGTTAATATGAATTCGATTCCAGTAATGGGGATTGATGCTGTTGAAGTTTTACATGATGGCGCTGCTGCTATTTATGGCTCCGATGCGGTTGCAGGGGTCGTTAATACGCAAATGAAAAAGGATTTTAGCGGTTACCGTTTTGATATGCAGTATGGCCAGGCTGAAAATACGAGTCGTGAAAAGCTCAATTTAAATGCGCTAGCTGGCTGGGATGTTAATGATGGTTCGACCAATATAACAGCCTCAGTTAATTACTATCATGGTTCTGAGGTTATGGCTTCAGAAACGAAGTTTTCACGCAATAATGATTTAAGACCATTCTTAGAGGGCACGCGTTGGGAGGGAGATTCTAACTTTAGAAATAACTCAACAACAACTCCCTGGGGACGTTTTGATGCGAGTCAAGCAGTCGACGGCCTGACAAGTTCAGCCGGACGGTTTCATATCGAAGATGTGGATGCCAGTGATTCAAATCAGCGATGTGTATTAAGCAATGGCTTGTGCATTGATAGTGGCAGCATTTCAAGTGACACTCAAGGTTATAACACCAATAGTAGCCGTACGCTTATTCCTGAAACTGAACGGTTAAATTCATTTGTTTTTATTAATCATGAACTAAGCTCAGGTACCGAGTTATACAGTGAACTAGGTTATTACCAAGCCGAGTCAAACTCACAGCGAGGTGAAACCGCTACGTTAACCTCTGCACCGGTGACAATCTCAAGTGATGCATATTGGAACCCGCTAGGGAATGGTATTAATCAAGTGTCTGGTTTTGGCATTCCCGCACAAGGACTCGATGTCACTATTGATGCTTACCGTGTTGTTGATGCTGGTGCTAGAGGGATTAATGTGGACAATAAATCTTATCGTGCTTTAGCGGGTGCCCGAGGTGATCTTGATGCATGGAGTTGGGACAGTGCGGTACTTTATTCCAAAGCTAAAACAGTTGATAAAACGAATAACCGTATAAGTTTAAGTCTCTTTCAAGACAGTGTAAACCGCCAAGACAGCTCTGCATATAACCCTTTTTGTAATGCATCTTGTAACTCTCAAGAGACGATTGATAGCTTTTTAATCGATATCAGTCGTGAGGGTGAAACAGAACTCGCATTAGTCGATTTTAAAGTGTCGAATCCTGCTTTATTTTCACTACCAGCTGGTGATGTTGGTATAGCAATGGGAGCTGAGTGGCGTTATGAAAGTTTCGCAAACACTTATGATGACAGATTAAATGGCACTATAACCTACACAGATACTGTAACGGGGAGTAATTATGCTTCTGATGTTATGGGCTCTAGTGGTCAACCAAATGCTGATGGTTCACGTAATGTAGCGTCGGCGTTCGTTGAGTTTGCAGGAGCGCTGATCAGTCCTGAAATGGAAATCCCTCTAGTCGAGAAGCTTAACTTTCAGCTTGCTGGTCGCTTTGAGCAGTACAATGATGTAGGAAGTGTATTTAAGCCAAAAGCAGTACTCAGCTGGTATCCTACCTCTAGTTTACAAGTACGAGGCTCTTACTCAGAAGGTTTTAGAGCTCCTAATCTTGAGCAACTTCATACCGCCAGTACAACTCGTGTTAATTACCCAACAGATTACTATCGATGCCAAGCGCGAATAAATAAAGGGGAGTTGAGCAACTTAAGTGAATGTAATGGCAGCGACAGCGTCTCTAATATTCGCTTAGGGAACACAAAACTAAAACCAGAAAATGATTACAACTATGGATTAGGCCTAGTTTATACACCCGAATTTATTGACAACCTAACGCTTACAGCCGACTTTTGGCGTATAGAACAAGAAGACCTGATCGGTATACGCTCCTATCAAAATATCGCTGACTTAGATTATTTCTACCGTTTAAATGGCGCAGCTAACCCAAATGTTATTCGCTCACAGGCAACTGCTGATGATATCGCTTTTTTTGACGGTTCTGGTTTGGCTGCGGTAGGCGACATGGTTGAAGTTGTTGGTTTATATGAAAACTTAGACTCTCGTGTTACTGAGGGCCTCGATTTAAGCATCAACTATCGCTTAGCTGATACTGACTTTGGTGATTTTGATATAAAACTTAACGCGGCAAAATTACTAAAAGCATATCAAAGTGTTGATAGTGAATCGGCAAAGTTAGCTGCATTAGGTTTACCTCTTGAAGATGTGGGCGATTTAATTCAAATGGACGGCCGTCCTCAGTGGCAAGCAACCGGTACTTTAACTTGGCGCTATAACAATTGGGGAGCAGGCTTGTATGGTAAATATGTTGGTGATTTTTATGATACGAGCGCCGTTCATGATGAAACCGGTGAATATTGGCATGTAAGTAGTTGGAGTACTTTTAACGTGTATGGTCAATACACGTTTGATTCTGGTACTCGCGTTCGTTTAGGTATGCGAAATATGTTTGATAGAGAGCCACCTCTAGCAGATGAAACATACGGTTATAACGCAAGCTTGCACAATGCAGAGGGACGTTATTTATACGCTAACTTTAGTTTTAGTTTTGAATAAATAATCATTCAATTAGATGAGAAGTTGTGTGCTTCTCATCTGCTTTATGGGATAAAAAATGCGAATTAATAAACTAACAAGCATCATCGCGAGTGTTATTTTACTGGCGGGTTGTACTAAGGGAACCCCGCAATCTATCGACACAATTATTATTGGAGAGGTTATTTATAGCGGAGCATCTGAAACTCCGTTTTCTGGTGTGATTGGTATTGATAAAGGCAATATAGTCTTCCTTCAAAAACATCTACCTACTGATATCAAAGCAAAAAAGACAATTAACGCGCAAGATTTTATCATCGCACCTGGTTTTATTGACCCTCATACACATGCGTGTAACGATTTTAAAGGTGGGCTGACAAATCTAAATGCAAACTACTTAACGCAAGGTGTCAGCACCGTATTCTGTAACGTCGATGGTGGTGGCGATGTTAATGTTGCGGGAACATTGCAAGAATACCAGCAGCAAGGTATTGGCACCAATGTTGGGCTTTATGTTGGTCATGGTTCAGTCCGTAAGGCGGTAATGGGACGCGTAAATCGCGCGCCAAGCAACAGCGAGCTTGAGCAAATGAGAGAGCTTGTAAAAGAGGCAATGAACGCGGGAGCATTGGGTTTATCAACAGGGCTTTATTATGTGCCTGGTAACTATGCGACAACCGAGGAGGTTATTGAGCTGGCTAAAGTCGCAGCAGAGCATGGTGGTGTTTATGATAGCCATATTCGTGATGAAAGCTCTTACAGTATTGGTCTTATAGGCGCTATTGAAGAAGTTATAACAATTGGTGAAGAAGCAAGGTTGCCCGTTCACATCGCTCACATTAAGGCGTTAGGAACCGACGTGTGGGGAGAAAGTGAGCAAGTTATTAAACTTATAGATAATGCGAGAGCGCGGGGAATTAAGGTGTCTGCGGATCAGTATCCTTGGCGAGCCTCAGGAACCAGTGTTGCGGGTAGTTTAGTACCACGTGAAGTGCTTGCCGGTAGCAAAGAAGAGTATTTAGCGAGATTACAAGACGCTTCGCAATGGCCTGCAATTCGTACAGCCATGTTAGAAAACTTAAGGCGAAGAGGCGGCGCTGATTCTTTATTGATAAGTGACCCTACGCGCCCTGATATACGTGGCAAGACACTGGCTCAAATCGCTGAAGACTGGCAGTTGGATACAATTGACGCAGCAAAAAAAATAATTATTTCAGGTAATGCGCGGGTTGCCAGTTTTAATATGTCTGAGGACGATATTAAAGCGTATATGCAAGCTCCATGGGTGATGACTTCATCCGATGGCAGCCCTGGTCACCCAAGAAAGTACGCCTCTTTCCCAAAAAAATATCATGAATATGTTTATCAAAAAAAATGGCTAAATCTAGCTGAGTTTATACATAAAAGCAGCACGCTAACCGCAGAGACATTTGGTTTAACTAATCGAGGAAAATTAGTTGTGGGAAATGTCGCTGATATTGTTATTTTTGATAAAGAAAAATTTGCTGCTAATGCAGATTATTTAAACCCAGAAAAGCTAAGTTCTGGTGTGCAATGGATGCTGATAAACGGCCAGTTAGCTATTGATAATGGCAAAGTGTTAAATGTATTGGCAGGCCAAACTATTCGACAAAATCAATCACTAAGGTAGTCATTATGAAAATGTTTTTTAAGGCGCTTTTCTGTTGTCTCATCATGTTTTCTTCTTGTTATGTGTTCTCTAGCGCCGCGAGCAACTTTTATAGTCCAGCAACGAATTTTAATACAGATATAATTTCCCCAGAGAACTTTTTGGGTCATCAACTAGGTGAGCAAATGGTTCGTAATGATCAGTTAGTTGCTTACTTTAAGATGTTATCGGAACAATCAGAACGCGTTAGTTTTGAAGTAATTGGCTATAGTCACGAACGCAGGCCAATAATTACTTTGACAATTAGCTCGCCAGCAAACCTAAAAAAGCTGCCCGAAATCCAGCAAAAGCATATGCTTTTACAGCAAGGTAATGCATTAAATACTACAAATATGCCAGTGATAAGTTGGATTAACTTTGGTGTTCATGGCAGTGAAGTAAGCTCAACAGACTCTGCGATACCTATTGCCTACCACCTTGCAGCTGCACAAGGTAAAGAAATAGAAAAGCTATTAGAAAATAGCGTTATTTTGTTAACAGCTAGTATGAACCCTGATGGCAATAGTCGTGAAGCCTCTTGGAATTTACGTTATCAATCAGAGGTAGCTATTAGCGACCCTGTGCATGCTTTACATGGTTCTCCATGGCCGTCAGGGAGAACCAATCATTATTGGTTTGATTTAAATCGGCAGTGGATGTTGCAGCAACACCCAGAGCCCGTGAGTTGGGTGAAAAAGTTCCATGACTGGCGACCAAACATCGTGGCTGATTTTCATGAAATGCGCTCTTATAAATCGTTTTATTTTCACCCAGGCGCACCTGATAGGGTTCATCCATTAATCAATAAGCAGGCTATGGGGTTGTTATCGGATGTTGTTGAGCAACCTCGCGCGTATCTAGATAGCGCTGCTACTTTGTTTTTTAATGAAGAGGCCTATGATAATTTCTACCTTGGTAAAGGAGCGACTTATCCACATTTATACGGCAGTTTAGGTATTCTATTTGAACAGGCCAGTTCTGCTGGGGTTTTGGAAACACCAAGAGGGCTGTTGTCATTTCGAGAAAATATTAAAACGTATTATCATGTAGGCCTAGCGCTTCTTAATAATGCTGTAGACAAAAAACAGGCCTTACTTAATTATCAGTATCAGTTTTCTAAAGAAACTAAAGAAACCGCGAAGAACGATAGTGTTAAAGGGTATGTATTTTCAGCACCAGAAGACCCTGCAAAGATCTTTCATTTCTTACAGCTACTTAGCCGCAATAAAATAGACGTTAAGCCCCTAACAAAAGACATAACCGTTAACGGTAAATCATTTTTTGCAAATCAAGCATACGTTGTTGAATCAGCTCAAGCGAGTTATCCCATGCTCAAGGGATTGTTCTCAAAAGTAACGCGCTTTGAAAATAATACATTTTATGATGTATCTGGCTGGACGATGCCGTTAGCTTTTGGCATTGAATATGAAGAGCTTAAACAAAGTAATTACCAAGTAGGTGAAGTGCTTGCGGTTACTTTTCCTCGCCAACCTTCCCCAAGCGAGGCTCAGGTTGCTTATGCATTTGAATGGAGCAATTATTACGCTCCTAAATTGATGTATCAATTACTGCAAGAAGGTTTTCGTCCCCGTGTTGCGAATAATGGCTTTCAAGCAGAAACAGACCAAGGGCAAAAAACATTTATGCGCGGTACAGTGGTGGTGCCTGTATCGAATCAAGATAAAAGCAAATTACATTCATTAATGAGCCAGGCTGCGGAGCAAGATGCGATAGCTAGCTACGCATTGCAATCATCGCATACTCAGAGTATTGGCATGGATTTGGGGAGTAATAACATCGAAGCAATTGAACAGCCTCACGTATTACTTGTTATTGGGCCTTCAATTTCACAGTATCAAGCTGGAGAAGTTTGGCATCTTCTTGATAAGCGCATGAATATTCCTAGTGTTTTAGTGACTAAATCACAGTTAGAAAAGTTAGATCTAAATAACTACAGCCACATTGTGCTTGTTGACGGTCAACACGCAAATATTAATAAGAAAACCACCGATAAGTTATTAACTTGGACCCGCTCGGGAGGGACATTTATTGGTATAGCTGACGGTGCAAAATGGGCCAGCAAAGAGTTACTAGACCTTGTTACGGTCGAGATTAGCCCGGGTATTGAGAATCAGCGAGAAAGAATCAATTATGCCCAGAAGTCACACCTTGAAGCGCAAGATATTATTGGTGGTGCAGTCATGTTAGGAGACTTAGACATTACCCACCCGCTTGGATACGGTTATGTAAGAAGAGAGATTGCCAGTCACCGAAGTGGCTTACTGGCGTTTGAAATGCCAAAAAACCCTTACGCGTCTATTGTACAGATAGCTCAAAAACCGTTATTAACAGGGTTTGCTTCAGTTGAAAATCAACAGCAACTAGCAGGAAAAACAAGTTTAGTTGCACAAAGGTTAGGAAAAGGAAGTGTTATTTTATTTGCCGATGATCCAAACTTTAGAGGCTACTTTTATGGAACAGAGAAGCTATTTTTAAATAGCTTATTCTTTTCAAAGTTATTCGTATCGCCCAGATAGTGTGCATTTTTGAGCCCCAAGCGTTCGACTTCGGGCTCAAGTTGGGTGTTCATTTGCATTTCAAAAAAAGACAATAAAATGATAAGCAACAATAAACTTTTACCCTTTCTGATCCTTTTAAGTGCCATTGCAAGTGCACTGTATGTGAACTTTTTTGTCACTCCAACATGGTTAGAGCAATCTTATTTATATGATACATATCAAACTGAGCATAATCAGTATGCTTATATTTATAAAGGAAAAGAAGTTACTATAAACTCAGTTGTGGCATATCAAGACTCACCTTTAAATCAAGCCTCTTTAGATGCGAGTAAACAAACGCCGAGTTTAAAAGAGCAATGGGTTATGACTGATGATGGCGAGGTACGCTTACTAAAACCTGCCTTTCATTATGGCTTATGGTCACTGCTGCCTGCATTTGTCACCATTTTATTGTGTTTGATTACCAAAGAGCCACTTACGTCTCTATTTAGTGGCATTGTTGTTGGGGCTTTATTACTTGGTCACTACGACTTAACCAATGACGTTATCATTGTGAATTTAGCAACTGAAAGTAGCGCCGCTTTGTTATTACTTTACTTGTGGTTATTAGGCGGGTTGATTGGTATCTGGTCTCGAACTGGGGCGGCTCAAGCGTTTGCAAACTTTATGACCAAGCACTTTGTGAAAGGGCAGCGCTCAGCCAAGTTGATTTCATGGTTTTTAGGCGTTATTTTCTTTCAAGGCGGTACCATGAGTACAACCTTAGTTGGCACCACAGTGCGCCCCCTTGCTGATAAAGCAAAAGTGAGCCATGAAGAAATGAGCTATATTGTTGATTCAACAGCCTCCCCTATTGCATCAATCCTCGCATTTAATGCATGGCCTGCTTATATTCAAGCGCTAATTTTTGTACCTGGGGTTTCTTTTCTTGCCACAGAATCAGAGCGAATTAAATTTTTCTTCTCAAGTATTCCATTTAGTTTTTATAGTTTTTTCGCCGTTTTAGGCACATTTTTGTTGAGCATGAATATTACGCGTTTTTCTGGCAAGCGGATTAGAGATGCTCATCAACGCGCATTATCAACAGGACAGCTTGATGCCCCAGATGCAACACCATTGAGTGCAAAAGAGTTACAGCAAACCCATGTCCCTTCTCATTACTCGCCACATGTATTAGAGTTTTTATTGCCTTTGATAAGTTTGATTAGTATCGCCATAATTACTTTTTTATACAGTGGTACGCCTGAAGTTAATTGGGCATTTGGGGTTGCGTTATTAATGTCTGCGTTTATTGCGTTGTGTAAAGGTATGTCGTTAAGTGACCTGATGGACGGGTTTGCAACAGGCCTAAAGGGGGTTGTTGTTGCCTCTGTTATTTTAATGCTTGCGGTTATTATAGGAACCATTAGTAAACAAATAGGTGGAGGTTTGTATCTTGTATCTTTACTTGGGGATGGTTTGCCCTTTTGGTTGCTGCCAATACTTCTACAGCTGATCACGCTCGCAATAGCTTTTTCAACAGGCACAAGTTGGGGAACCTATGCTGTCGCATTTCCTTTAGCAATGCCACTCGCTTGGGCTATTAGTCAATCACAAGAACTCGCACATCCAGAGTTATTTATGGCTGTATGCTTTGCTGCGGTTTTAAATGGGAGCGTATTTGGTGATCAGTGCTCACCTATCTCAGATACAACGATTTTAAGCGCTATGACCACTGGGTGTGATCTGATGGATCATGTTAAGTCGCAGCTTGTTCCTGCATCAATCGCAGCTGGTCTGGCAGGTTTACTTTGGACTTTGACTGTTTACTTTTTTGCCTAACTTTGGGAGTTAATAAATGCGACTGCGACATATCGAAGTGTTCCATGCAATCTATACAACGGGTTCAATAACGAATGCCGCTAAAGCTTTACATGTATCACAACCCTCGGTTAGTAAAGTTTTATCGCATGCGGAGATGCAATTAGGTTTTAAGTTATTTGAGCGGGTAAAGGGACGTCTCATTCCAACGGAGGAGGCGTCGATGCTATTCAACGAAGTTGACAAAATTTATCAGCAAATGCGGTCGATTAAAAACACAGCTGAAAATATAAAAAAAGCTGAGTTTGGCAATATAAATTTAAGTGTTACACCTGCCTTAGGTTTCGATGCACTTCCCTGTGCAATAGCAAAGTATCATCACGCGTATCCAAAAGTTAACTTTAATGTGCAGACGATTCATAACAATGAAGCATTGCAAGCATTACTTGAGCATAAGTGCGATTTGGCTGTTGTTTTTTCGCCGAGTGCGATGCCAGGCGTTAAAGCTATTAAAATTGCACAGTCAGAGCTGGTTGCGGTATTTCCTAAACGTTTATTTCCATCTATACCTGCGCAGCTGACTTTTCAGGAACTTGAAGGAGCAGAATTTATTGATATAAGTGATAGTGGACCTTTAGGGCACCTGTTGTGGAAGCGCATGCTTGAGGAAAATATCGTACTGGACTCTACAATTAAAGTGCAAACTTACTTTATTGCTGCACGCTTGGTAGCACAGGGAGTGGGTGTATGTATCGTTGATAAGTATACTGCTATGGGAAACTTGTCAGATGACATTGCTATCGCCTCATTCAGTCCTCCTTTATTTTTCAACGTGAGTGCTCTTCATTTAGAAAATAAAGTTTTATCACATGTTTTAGATGCCTTTTTAAATGAGTTATCTAATTGTATTTAAAGGGTATTTTGTCTGGCTATAAACATAGGTTATAGGTGCAATAATTCTTCATTCTTTTCTAAATTTTAAAAAATAATATGCTCTGTTTAGTCAATTTTTCTTTCTAAATTAGAGATATATTATGCAAATTAAGCCTCCTTATTTACTATTTATCGGTGATGCGACCGATAAACTCTCAATTAAAATGGCACAAAGTTTAGCTGATTGGCGCGCTGAACTTTGTGTAGGCGAGCTGAGCGTTAACGGTTGTACAGTCAGTACTGGCCTCAATCAATGTAGCATCTGTGAAGCTGCTAAGTTAGGTGCAAAAACATTCGTTCTAGGTTTTGCTAATAGTGGTGGTGTGTTAGACAAAAAGTGGTTGCCAATTATTAGTGAGGCAATAGAGCACGGAATGAACATCGTAAGTGGGCTTCACGATAAGCTCACTAACTTTGATGAGCTGGTCAGTCTTTCGCAAAAGTACAATACAAACTTATTGGATATTCGTCATCCAAGTACAGCATTTGCAACAGGCAAGGGATATAAACGCAAAGGTAAGCGATTACTTACTGTGGGAACAGATTGCTCTGTAGGTAAAATGTATACAAGCTTAAGCCTAGAGAAAGCGATGAAAGAACAAAATATAGATGTCGACTTTAGGGCTACGGGACAATGCGGAATTTTAATCTCAGGCAGTGGTGTAGCGATAGATTGCGTTATTGCTGATTTTATATCCGGTGCTGCGGAATCATTAAGTCCTGATGCAGAGGAAACTCATTGGGATATTATCGAAGGGCAAGGTTCGCTGTCACACCCTGCTTTTGCTGGCGTTAGCTTGGGATTGTTACATGGTTCTCAGCCTGATGCGTTAGTGATATGTCATGCTTTAAATAGAACCCATATGCGTGGCTTACCACATACTTCCTTTCCTAGTATTGAAACGACGATAGAGTTAAATATTGCTGCGGCAAAATTAACGAACCCTGATGTTCAGGTAGTCGGTATTTCCGTTAATACATCCAGTGTTAGTATTGAACAAGGAAGTGAAATTTGTGAGCGTCTGAGTCAGACATTTGGTGTGCCATGTGTTGATCCCTTACGTGATGGCGTCGATTCAATAGTGGCCAACTTATGCTAACAGAAAGATTGTTCAATATATCCTTAGAAACGTTGTCGAGCGTTTACACTGTCTCTGTTTTTCATCAATCAATACCATTGAAATCAGACTTTAAAATTTCTAGAGGAACAAAAAAGAGCGCTGATGTGATTGTGGTTGTGATTGCAGACAAAGAATTTTACGGCTGGGCTGAATCGGTCCCCTATGCGCGTTATGATGAATCAATAAATACATCGACAAAACAAATTAAAGCATTGTTTTGTGATCGTTCCTTCACTCGCAAAATGGAACTTTCTGAGTTAATTAATACACTCCCCGCTGGTGCTGCCCGTAATGCACTAGATTGTGCTATGTGGGATCTTCAGGCCAAACAAAGTGCACGACCAGTTGCAGAAATATTGAGTAAAACCAGTATAACGAGTATTTGCGCGCATACACTTAGCATTGATACACCAAAAGCCATGCAAGAGGCTGTATTAGCGATGAATTCCCCTCCTCTAGTGAAAGTAAAACTAGATAAACAAGACATCATTGCTAGGATGACGGCTATTGCAAACGCAGCGCCTCATAGTCAGTTTATCGTAGATGCAAACGAAGATTGGTGCTTTCGTGATTTAGAAGAGAATGTAGAGGTGCTAAAAGCACTTAATGTTGTACTAATTGAGCAACCTCTACCCGCTGGTGAGGATGAGCAACTGATTAACTTTACATCGCCAATCCCTCTTTGTGCTGATGAATCATGCCATACTGAAAATGATCTTCCTTATTTGCAGGGACGATATCAAGTTGTCAATATTAAACTCGATAAAACAGGAGGATTAACTCAAGCCTGTTCGTTAGCCAGCAAAGCCCAAGAGATGGGATTTGATATAATGCTTGGTTGTATGGTGGGCAGTTCTCTAGCGATGGCGCCAGCCTCATTACTTGCATCACAAGCTCGTTATGTCGATTTGGATGGGCCACTGTTAGTGTTAAAAGATCGAAAGCATCACTTTACTTATGCTGATGGTCAAATGAGCCCTCTTCAAAGTTGTCTATGGGGAGGTGCGCATAATAGTGAGCGCTTTTTCGTTGATTGCTTACAGCTACAGTAATGCTTTTCAATTAAGCTCCCAAAAGCTTGTCATAGCAGGGAGCTTAGAGGTATTTATTCTACAGAAATAAACACCTCGACCTCTTCACTATTCTTGTAAAACTCATAGTCAGTTTTATAAGCGCGAATATATGGGCAGTGCTCATTACTAAAGTATTGCCATACTTGGCCCCATACATCCACAACTGTTTGAGGCATGGCTCCTTGACCGCTAAAGCGAAGATATTTTCCCGTTGCAAGGTCTATTGATTCTGTATTCGCTGATTGTACAGGGGTACTGGTACAAGCATAGACATCAAAGTCACCCGTAACATCTGACTCGTAATGTGTGTATACACCATAAACTTGGCTTTCAGGAGATAATTTTGGCGCAACATTGGCATAAAACGCTTGCCATAACCTCGCTATTTTAGCGCCTTGGCCACTCATTTCATTACTGTTACAAGTGCGAACTTTTAAACCAAATAGTGTTGTGGAGTTATCGATAGTGATATGTGTTTTTTGCTGATCCATAGCGCTTTTTTCCTTGTGTGTTTTGTACCTATAAAATATCAGAATTTTGGATTAGATATATAGCTTTTTTGAAAAATTTTAGTCTTGCGCTTTATGGATATATCTAACAGGCTAAAAAATAGTCATAGTATCGCAATCACCATCAGGTTAAGATGAATTTAAATTAAAATAAAATTAGCAGGTGTTTTTATGAATAAAATCAATGCTCTCATCTACTTTCTCGCATTTAGTAGTGGCTTTTGTATCATGGGGATTGAGCTTTTAGGAGGGCGAATTTTAGCCCCCTATTTTGGTAGCAGTGTACATATTTGGGGCAGTATAATTACTGTGTTTATGCTGAGCTTATCAATTGGCTATCTACTAGGCGGAAAGCTTTCTACACGTAACCCTTCCTTAACTAAATATGGCGCTATCTTTTTTATTGCCAGTATTATGGTCGTACCCATTGTTTTATTTGCTGAGCCTATTATGGCTTTTATTTTTAGCCATATTGAAGACAGCCGTTACGGTTCTTTACTAGCCTCAACAGCATTGTTTTTTATTCCAACGACTATTCTCGGAATGATTTCGCCTTATTCAGTGCGGTTATTGGTTACCGATCACGAAAAAAGCGGTCAGGTTGCCGGTGGTTTATATTTTGTCAGCACTTTAGGTAGTGCCCTTGGGACTATTATCACATCTTTCTACATGGTGTTAGCTTTTGATGTAAACGATATTATTAAAACATTTGCATCAGTACTCGGTGCGTTAGGCCTGCTTGCTATTGTCGTCAGTCAAACACGTACTAAGGAGCGTACAGTATGTTTAGAGTCTTGATAGGGTGTGTAATTTTGATATTGTCGTTCGGTGTCTACAGCGAGGTAATACATAAGGAACGCTCGTTATATCGCAATATATTAGTTGAAGAGTCCGGTGATTTACTGTGTTTAAAATTTAATGAAAAAACCCGCAAAAGTACGCAAAGTTGCATCTATAAAAGTAAGCCCAAAAAGCTGGTGTTCAACTATACAAAAATGACATTTGCGAGTTTACTTTTTATCGATAACCCCCAAAATGTGCTTATTATCGGTTTAGGCGGTGGGACATTATCCAATACTATCCACGAGCTTTATCCTAACGCAAGTATAGAAAATGTTGAGATAGACCCCGCTGTTATTAAAGTTGCGCGTGATTATTTTCAATTTATAGAAACCGATAAAGTGACTTCAAAAGTACAAGATGGGCGTATTTTTATTAAACGAGCGGCATTAAAAAAGCAGAAGTACGATTGGATTATTCTTGATGCCTTTAATGGTGACTACATTCCTGAGCACTTACTGACTAAGGAGTTTTTTGCTGAGGTAAAAAGTGTGCTTGCTGAGGGAGGCATTGTTGCTGCTAATACTTTTTCTTCAAGTAAGCTTTATCAGCATGAGTCCGCTACTTATTATGATGTGTTTGGTGACTTTGTAAATGTTGTGACAGATAAAAACTCAAACCGCATAATCTTGGCGGGGTTAAATGCGATGCCAAGTGAGCCGCAAATAGCAAAGCGCGTAAAACAATTAGCGGTTAAGTTAGCGCCATATGATGTAGATATACATTCTTTGAGCGAGCATTTGTTTTATACCAGAGATAATCAGGATTGGCCTGAAGATACTAAAGTACTGACGGATCAATATTCGCCAGCAAATCTGTTAAATTATCAATAAATACATGTTCTTTAATGAGACTGATTTAGTTGCTCTGCTGTTGGCTGAGCAACGATACCTGCCTGCCCCGTTTTTGAAAGGGCTAAACTAATTGAAAAAGGGCGAGAACTGAAAGGGTATTGCTTCAAACCGTTTGGCTGTGCATAAGTTTCGCAACCTTTCGTTTTTTTCGATTAATCCTATTTGTTTTATAAAATGCATTAATATTTACTTAGCATGCTAAGTAAAATACAATAGTTAGCATGCTAAGTAATTGGAGTGCATTATGTCTTCGACTATCCCCTTTCATGAAACGTTAGATTTAACCCTCTGCGGGAGCATGGGTCGTGTACATCGTTTGTGTCGTGATGCCGTCACGCTCGCTGTGGAACCTCTTGGTCTAACTCAGTCTCGTTGGACTGTTATGATTCATTTGTTTCACTTAAATCAGGGTTGTACCCAGCAAGAGTTGGCGCATAGCTTGGGTATTGAAATGCCGTCTTTAACACGCACTATCAAGCAGCTTGAACAACAACAGATTATTGTACGTAAAGCTGATGCAGAGGATAAACGCAGTAAGCGACTGTATTTTACTGAACAAGGTCTAAACTTACTGGAGACCTTGCGTGTGATCATTGCAGATGTAAAACAAAACCTTTATGCAGATTTAACAACACAACAGCTCGATACTATGGCACATGGCCTTGTTCAGATGGAAAAGAATGCCCGTCAGTGTATTAATCACTACTCAGGAGATAAATAACTTTATGACACCGGATCAAAAATTTGCCCGTTATGTAAAAATCTCCTTAGTGGGCTTCATTGTTTTATTTCTGTATTTTGTAATTGCTGATCTTTATATGCCAGTGACGCCACAGGCCCGTGTATACCACCCTGTTGTGCAAGTGACACCACAGGTAAGTGGCCGCGTGACGGAGGTTTTAGTAACCAATAATCAAGCAGTCGAAAAGCGCCAAGCATTGTTTAAGATTAATGATGAACCGTTTGAGTTGGCTGTTCAACAGGCTGAGCTTGCTTATGACGATGCTAAACTTCAAAACCAACGTTTAGATAGCAGTGTGAAAGCAATTGAAGCGCAGCTCGCGGCAGCGAAAGCTAAGCTGCATGAACAAACATTACTGCTCGAGCGCGGTGAGTCGTTATTGAAAAAACACTCTATTTCAGAGCAAGAATACGAAACAATCAATGCAAATTACCAATCAAGTAAGGCAAATGTAGCGGCAATTGAAGCTCAGCTTAGCGAAGCTAAACTTGCTCGCGGTAAAATAGGTGATGATAACTTAGCATTACGTCATGCCCTGAATCAGCTTGAACAGGCTAAACTCAACTTGTCTTATACAACAGTAACGGCTGATACCGATGGTAAAACTGCCAACTTACAAGTGACAGCGGGTACATATGCCAATAAAGGCCAACCTTTAATGGCGATTGTTGCTAACAAGGCTGACCTTGTGGCTGATTTTCGCGAAAAGTCCTTGGTGCACGTGCAAATTGGTAGTACTGCTAAAGTAAGCTTTGATGCGCTACCTGGGAAAGTGTTTACTGGCAAAATTATTAGTTTTGAAGCGGGGGTGAGTGATGGTCAACTCAATGCAAACGGTTTACTCAGTGCCACTGAAAGCAGCAACCGTTGGGTACGAGATGCACAACGTCAACGTATTCATATTCAATTAGATGAGCACCAAATGTTAGCTAAATTTCCAAGTGGTGCCCGTGCTACAGTTCAGCTTCTGCCTGACTCAAGCGTTGGAAGTTGGTTTGCGAGCATGCAAATTCGTTTTATCAGTGTTCTGCACTTCATTTACTAAGGCAAGGTAAGTTATGTCAGTATTGCAACTTGATGGTAATGGCTTGCGCCAAGCACTGCGCATTGCCACGGGTTCAGCATTAGGGTTCGCACTGGCAAAATTGATGAATTGGCCTAATGGCATCTTTTTTACTGTCTACCCTATGTTATTGCTCGGCTTAGTCCCTGTACTTAATATGCATATCATTCGTCAGTTTTACGCTGGTGCTGTATTCAGTGCGTTGTTTGTGCTTGTTGTGCAAGGATTATTTTCCCACTTACCTGTTGTTATGACGATGATGAGTTTTGTCGCATTCGCTTTTTTGTTTTATCAAATGAGCCGTGGCGCTAACTTTTTATTTGGTGCTACAACGGTTGTGAGTTTGTCGATTCAATTACACTTTTCGACTTACACAGGTGGGGGAGTAAGTATTTATCCACTTATTATTAGTAATGCTGTTGCTGTTGTAGTCACTGTTGTTTTTTCGATGCTTATGCATGGTTTGTTTCCTGATGTTGCATCGCGTCAAGCTCGTGTAATGCCAGAAAAAGCGAAAGAAAGTATACGCCATGAAGTTTTACTTTGCTCAACAGTGGCAACCTTGTCGTTTGTGGTATTTCAGGTATTTGATTTACAAGACTCAATCTCCGCGCAAGCGGCATCGGTATTGATCTTATTTTCATTGTGCTGGAAAGCGGCCGGTATGGCGGCGTGGCAGCGTGCAATTGGCACATTAATTGGCTGTAATTTAGCGTTAGTTGCGCAGCTCTTTTTATATAATCACACTGATATATTGATTTTTCCTGCGCTTATCTTATGGATTTTGACGTTCATCTTTAGTCGATACCATATAATTTCTGGCGGCATTCCTGGCGTTGGTTTTGGTATTATTACTACGTTTGGTATTTTGTTTGGTCAATCGTTAGGACCAGGACAGGACTTGGTTTACAGTGCTTTGTATCGGTTCTCGTCAGTATCTGTGGCGATTCTAGTCAGTTTATGTGCTGTGTATATTATGCACCATATACTTAACCGTTTCGCTGTAACACGGCATCATACATTTGATTAATAAAAAAGGGAGTTACTCTGATGAACTCCCTTTTTTATTATTTGCTTCAAAAATAGTGGGCAATGATTTTAATAATTCATCTTGTTTCACCACATTGTGCACACACGTTTTTGAAACAACATCTGCAACCCATGCTCCCCACTGCGAGCTACCAGGTTCCTCACCTGGGGTGGCCCACCATCGAGCCTTGTATAAAATCTCGTTGTAGCAGGTTTCACTTCCTTGCGGATATGCACTACCGGCTTGCCAAGAGTCAAGCGCGAAACTAGACATAGGCAAAACTGACAGCGTTATCATTGCAATTGCAAAATGGTGTGTTTTGTAGTCCATGCATGGTTCCTTCAAAAGTGAGATAGTATGATTATTATAGTATTTGCTAGGTTAACCATCAATTAACTTTGTTAACAAGTTACACTTCTTTACAGTTCTGCTTATTTTTGATACTGGGATGTAGTTATAAAGTTATAATTTTATGTTTTTTCTTAGTTCTTTTGTTTGTCCTCTTTTGGTTTTGCTGTCCATCCTCTTTCGTTGAGAGTTTTTACTTGGTTTGGTTGGTCTGCGTTTCTTTTGAACCTGTGTCGCACTTATAATAAGTTCTTTTAAGCGGTTAAGTGCATCTTCTTTATTAAGTTCTTGAGTACGGTGGTTTTGCGACTTTATTACAACAACGCCCTCTTTTGTGATTCGAGAATCATTTAAATTTAACAGTCGTTGTTTGTAAAAGTCAGGAAGTTTGGAGCGATTAATATCAAAGCGTAAATGGATAGCACTCGCCACTTTGTTCACATTTTGCCCACCCGCTCCTTGAGAACGAATAGCGCTTATATCGAGCTCCCATTCATCGATTGTTACAGTATTGGAAATAATTAACATTAGGTTCAGTTAGCTGTGATAAAA
Source organism: Pseudoalteromonas sp. 68 DY56-GL68 (assembly GCF_041414825.1). Classification (NCBI taxonomy): domain Bacteria; kingdom Pseudomonadati; phylum Pseudomonadota; class Gammaproteobacteria; order Alteromonadales; family Pseudoalteromonadaceae; genus Pseudoalteromonas; species Pseudoalteromonas sp. 68 DY56-GL68. Next base: position 268,018 of record NZ_JAOCZL010000006.1, on the reverse strand, counting down.
ACTATATTCTAACATTTGTAATTAGCTGATCATAATAACCCGTTAAAACTAACTGGCGGCTAAAAATTGTACACAAGGAGAATTTGATGAAAGCGTTACTTATATCAATGAGTTTACTCGTAATGAGTTTTTCAAGCTTCGCAGAAGATATTACGGAAAACCAACTTCAAAGTTATATTAAAGCGTTACCTGCAGTGGCTAATTGGTCGCAGAATCAGCCTGAGCTTAAAAACGTTGACTTAGGAAGTATGTTAAGTGGTTCTGAGGCAACGAATACATCATCAATGATGGGATTTCTTGATCAAATAAAACAACACGAGCTATATACTGAGTTTGCGGGATTAACTGAGCAATATGGTTTTACGCCAGAACAGTTAATTGCCGTTGGCTCTGAAGTATCAATGGCCTATTTAGCTAATTTAAAAGGTAGCTTGTCCAGTGAGAATCAAAAGCGTGTTGATCAAGCTGTAACAGGCTTACAAAGTTTCGGCGCTTCTTCGGCTAATTCGGGCACACGATCATTGGCAGGTGCATTAGAAGGGGCAAAATCAAGCACCAACGTGAACGAAGGCAATGTGAGTTTGGTTAAGGAATATATGCCACAACTAAAACAACTATTTGCAATGTTACAGTAATCTTGTCATTCAATAAAAAACGGCTAACTAGCCGTTTTTTTGTGGCCAAATAAAGGCATCTGGGTTGTCGAGTTGCAGCTTTTGATTTTCAGTTGGTAAAAAATCGGTTTGTAAAAATTGCTCAATACTGGGATGACGTTCAAAGTATAAAATATCAAAAGCAAACCGATTTAAACCATATAGGCCTCTATGAATCATATTTGCAGAAAAAATAAGTAAGTCCCCTTTTTCCAGAGCAATCGTTTTTCCGCTCTTTAGTGCATTACTATTTGAAGCCCCCTGTTTCTCTAGCCGCACTGTTAATTCCTCTTTTGAGTCCCAGTGTTTATGGCTTGCAGGAATGACTTCAATACCAAGTTCATCCTCAAAAGCGACTCGACAATGCAAAACCTCTGGGCCCTTAAGGGCTTTTTTTTGCTCGGTTAGGTTTAAATGGTACTGCATATCTCTGTGCCAATAATTACGCTGTTCTTTTTTGTAAGGGTTAAAGAAAAGCTGGGTATTCATAAAGCACGGTGCAGCAATAATTGGTCTTACGTGGTTGAGCAAAGTATCTGAATTAATGAACTTAAATAAAATTAATTTTTCGTCATCCGTTAAACATCGTGCTGCGGTCAGTCCTGAACTATTGATGCCTTTAGTTTTGTAAAAATGTTGGTTTTCCTGTAACCAGTTATCATGAAACTTATCTAGAATTGGGCGAACCTTTGATAGGCTCTTATCATTGTAAAGGCCCTTTACATGGTAATAACCATATTCTTCATAATAGCGGTTTTGCATTATTAGCCTTTAAGTATGGAGCGTACTTTTGTACCAAGCTCGGGCAGTACTTGTTGTTCAAACCAAGGATTTTTCTTTAGCCATATATTGTTGCGGGGGCTAGGGTGAGGTAACGGAAGATGGCTTGGCCAGTAGTCACGCCATGATTTTACTAACTCTGTTAATGGCTGCTTCTTTGTTTGTGGTAAATGATAAGCTTGCGCATACTTGCCAAGAACAATAGTCAGCTGAATATTATTTAACTGCGCCAGAAGCTTCTCACGCCATGCAATAGCGCATTCTTTTCTTGGCGGTAAATCACCTGATTTGCCTTTTCCTGGATAACAAAAACCCATAGGTAAAATAGCAAAACTCTGTTCATCGTAGAATTCATCAGTACTTACATTAAGCCACTTTCGAAGCCTATCGCCACTTGCATCATTGAACGGCTTACCTGTTTGATGAACTTTAACTCCGGGCGCTTGGCCTGCAATTAAGATACGAGCGTTACTGTTAAACTGGATAACAGGGTGTGCGCCAAGTGGTAAATGAGGTTCACAGATCACGCATTTACTAACTTGTTCTATTAAAATTTTTGTATTCATGAGTTAGTAAAAATATGATCTAGGCTTGTTTTGACCAAACTGCCAGCTCATTACCGCTTGGCTCTGTGAAATGAAAGCGATAACCACCCGGAAAATTAAAAAGAGATTTTATTATTTTACCGCCATGGCTCTCAACCTGTGATTGAGTTTCCTTAATGTTGTTTGAGTAAAGCACTAACAACGCCCCTCCATTCGTTGATAGACATTTTAATGGTGCTTGATAAAAGCCCCCGTCAAGGCCTGCTGATTCACAGCTAAATGCGGTGTATTGAGGTCCATAGTCAGTAAACTGCCATTTAAACACGTGCTGAAAGAAAGCTTTAGTTGCTGTTAAATCGCTCGCAGCAAATTCAACGTAATTTAAAGTATGATGGTTTGACATTATTTATTCCTTATTAAGGCTATGCTCAAGGGCCATTTCACAATGTAGCGCAGTGCTATCAAGCAGCGGCATTGAAGTATCAGCTTGCTGTACTAGTAATGCGATTTCTGTACAACCTAGAATAACAGCCTCAGCTCCTTGCTGTTTTAGTTTATCAATAATTGCTAAGTACGCAGCTTTAGACTCTGATTTTATAATCCCTTTGCATAATTCATTATAAATAACATTATGAATGATGGCTCGCTCCTGTGCTGCTGGGATTAACACATCAATAGAAAATTTATCTGCTAGTTGTTGTTTATAGAAATCCTGTTCCATAGTGAACTGGGTTCCAAGTAAAGCGACCTTTTTATGATTATTTTGGATCAGGTTTTCACCAACTGCATCAGCAATGTGTAATAAAGGAATTGAAATCGCAGCTTGTACTTGCTCAGCTAATTTGTGCATTGTATTGGTACAAATTAATAAATAATCCGCACCTGCAGCCTCAACTTGCTTGGCTGCTTTGATCAGTATCTCTGCCATCTGTGGCCAATCTTGTTGCTGTTGTAATCTTGCTATTTCGGCAAAATCCAAGCTTACCAGTACTATTTGTGCACTATGAAGTCCACCAAGGCTTTCTTTAACACCTTGATTTAAAAGCTGGTAATAACTTTGCGTTGACTCCCAGCTCATACCGCCAATTAATCCTATTGTTCGCATCCTAGCCCCCTATCCGGTTTTTATATCACCTTATGATATTAGGCTTCGCAAAGCCAGTAGATCATTATTTTACTAACTAGAGAGTACCCGATAAATTTACTTATTCTTCATGGGTACGCAAATGATAATCACTATCTTTTTTATTTTGTCGGTTTATAATAGTGCGCTTTCTATTCGTGTTTATTTAAAGGATTATCATGCATTCACAATCCATTGATGCAGTGCCTTCGCAGCGTCCTAAAAATGTGTCTAAAAAGCGCTCTGTGAGCATCTCTTATCGAATATCGGTATTCTTTCGGTTTGTTGCTGCCATCTTTGGGGGCTATGTGTTTACCAGTGTACTTATCTCTTTACTAGCCATCCTGCTTCCCTTAAATCAGCTAGACAGTGTGTTATTGACCACCACTTTGTCGGTATTTTTTTATAGTTGTGTCTTTATTTGGGTGTTTGCAGTTAAGTCATTAAAGCGTGTCTGGATCACTATTTTACTAACTACAGGTGTTCAGTTTGTAATTCTTTCGTTGATTAAGGGTTGGTTATGAAAGAGAACTTTTTTCGCTCAATGACCTGGCTACATACTTGGGTTGGTTTGTTAGTATGTTGGTTATTATTTTTAATTTTTTTTGCTGGCACAATCAGTTTTTTTAAAGACGAGATTACTTATTGGTCTGAGCCAGAAACGCACACTATTACTCATCAAGATAACCGCCTAGATAAGCAAAGACAGCAAATTAACTATGCCGTAGAGCAGTTGCAAAATAAAGCCGCAGACTCATCATCATGGCGTATTTATTTACCTGAGCCTCGTAACCCTTTATATACCTATAGTTATGCTGAGCCTAAGCAGCCAGAGCAACGACGCGCTAAATTTACTGAGACTTATTTAGACCCTGCTACAAATGAGGAAATTGCGCCGCCTAGAGAGACCAAAGGCGGGTATTTTTTCTATCGACTGCATTTTGATTTACATTACATCGATGTCAGAACTGCACGTTGGCTAGTGTGTCTAGCATCATTATTTATGCTGATTGCTCTGATTACTGGTGTTGTTATTCACAAGCGTATTTTTAAAGATATGTTTAGCTTTAGAAAAAACAAAGGAAGTCGCAGTTGGCTTGATGCTCATAATGTATCATCGGTACTAGCCTTACCATTTCATATTATGATTACGTATACAGGCTTGATAACGTTAATATTTATGGTTTTCCCCTACCCTGCTCAAACGGTGTATGAGAAGGGGCTACAACAAATGTTTAACGAGGCAAGTCCTATCAGGGCTCGTGTTGAATCGAGTGATGTTCCTGCGCCACTGGTGAGCATGAATACTATTTTAGATCAGGTTTATACTAGGTCACCTGATGCTGATATTGGCTTTTTCTTTATTCGTGATGCAAACAAAGAGTCATCACGCGTGAGTGTGTATTTGAATACAGGTAAAAAAGTTGTGGATAATGGGGCGGCATTTTTATTTTCAGGTAGTACTGGCGAATTACTCGCTGAGCAAGGTAAGGACTGGTCGGCATCAGCACGCTTTTATGATTCGATGACAGCATTACATGCAGGGCGACTAGCTAGCCCATTATTACGCTGGCTATATTTCTTATGTGGTATCGCTGGCTGCGCAATGATTGCTACAGGCTGCATTATGTGGGCTAAACGTTTAAGAGAGCGTTTAAAGCCGCAGCAGCAAGCTGGGGTTGGCTTGAAATTAGTAGAAACGTTAAATCTAGCTACCCTGATGGGGTTACCATTTGCTACGGCATCATTTTTTATTGCTAATCGATTATTACCTTTAGAGATGGTAGCGCGTGCCGATAAAGAAATACTCGTGTTCTTCCTCGCATGGTTAGCAATGACTGTGCTGGCAATAATAAGTAGCTCCAAACGTCAATGGCAATTAGCAGCGTGGCTTAACGCATTGGTATGTTTTGCTGTTCCTTTAGTAAATGCTATGACAACAGAGGGTAATTGGATCAGTTATTTACTAACTCAAAACTGGGCGCTGTTTTGCGTTGATTTTGGTTTCATTATTGCGGGAAGCCTGTTTATTTTACAGGGCAAAAAATTACGTACTGCTAGTAAAAAAGTAAGTACCAGCCGTTTTCAAAAGCCCAAGGAGCTTAAGGAGCAACAAGGATGATGGAATTACTGCAGTTTAGTTTGTGCTTTATGGCATTTAATTGTTTTGCTTTAGCAAAGTTTAACCATTTTCGTGAAGTTTTTAAAAAGAAGCTAACTGATAAACAGCGACATAGCTTTTTAACTACAGGCTGGATCACTATTTTACTAAGTTTAGTGTTATCTGTATTGAGTGAAGGTGGATATGGTGCATTATTATTTTGCGGTTATATGGCGCTAAGTGTACTTATGCTCATGATTTTATATAGTTTTACCGTTTCATGGGTAAAGCATATAAGTATACTCAATTTATCAATTTTACTGTTAAGTTGCTTTTCGGTAATGATTTTCTAATTTAGTTAGTAAAAAACTGATCTGAAAAAAATGGGTAGGCATAGCCTACCCGAGCAGGGAATTAAATTGGGGGGATCACATGTTGCTTCAATTTAATAAAGCAGAGTTTGCCTTGGTTCAATGACAGTTGTGTTACGCATTCATGATGTTTTAAAGACAATCTGTAAATCCCCTTTACAGTTCGTCATGCTCAACGAAGATTAATTCTTCGGTTTTAAAGCCATATTTTTTAGCTGTGTCTTTAAAGTCTTTTAATTGTGCCTCGCTCACCTTGGGTGTTCTTGATAAAAACCATAAATATTCTTTGTTGTAGCCAGTGATATATGCATATTGATAATTTTCTTTATCTAATTCAAAAATCACATACGAGCTGTAGAATGGGCCAAAGAAAGAAACCTCTAAATGACCTATATTAGGTTTGCTCGCAAATTTAGCTTTGCCTTGGGCTTGCTCCCATGCCTGTTCCTCAAGATTGTAGCCCTTGTTAATTACTTTTACACTGCCATCCGGATTAACTGAATATTGAGCTGTTATTCCTTCTAAGCCACGCTCAAAAGAGTGGTCTAGCCGCGCAATTTCATACCAGGTACCTGTGTATTTATTGAGTTCAAAGTTTTCAACCGGTTTTATATTCTCTGGGGTGCCAGTACAGGCAGAGAGTATCGTAGAGGTAATTGCTATAATGAGAAGTTTATGGAAGTTGCGCACGTAAAGCTCCTTTTAATATCAAACATTTTAATACGTTAATAGCGGTAAATAAGTTCAATTACGGTAAACTATCTCACACTTAAAAATTCTGTCGAGAGTGCTATGAAAATTTGGGTTGATGCGGACGCCTGTCCTACCGTTATCAAAGAGATATTATTTCGCGCAGCAGAGCGCACGCAAACAGTTACAACGCTGGTTGCTAATCATGCGATGCGTGTGCCACCCTCAAAGTTTATTTCGCGTATACAAGTTTCATCAGGGTTTGATATTGCTGATAACGAGATTGTGAAACGCGTTGAAGCGGGTGATTTAGTTATCACAGGAGATATTCCACTTGCCGCAGAAGTAATAGAAAAAAATGCACAAGCGCTGAATCCTCGTGGAGAGCTTTATACCACGGAGAATATTCGCTCTAGATTAAACGTACGAGATTTTATGGAAACAATGCGTTCTAGTGGAGTTGAAATGTCTGGAGGACCACCGCCTCTAAGCCAAGCCGACAGGCAAAACTTTGCTAATAATTTAGATCGCATTCTAGCTAAAAAACTATGATGGACACAAAGAAGCAGCTACAGGGTTTTGGAGACAGCAAATTCACTGTAGCGGTATACATTGAAAAGCGCCCACCCATGGTGCCGTGGCAAACACTTAACTTTTTGCATGCAATGCAAGCAGGCGAAATTAATAGCATAAATCAAGCTTGCGGTAATGGCTGGAGAAAAGTTTTTAACGTATACGCCAAGGTATTATTTGCTCTGCCTAGTGAACATTTTAAATTTGCAAAGCAAGCGTGTGACTGGCAAACCTTCCGAGATGATTTATTACTGCAAACTAACAGCCGCACTGCGCTTTTGTTTAGTCCGCCACTTTTAAATGAAGGTAACCAATTGCATATTATTGCAGGTCGTACCCATGCTAAAAAACTGATTCAATCAGGGCTGCTTAATTCACCACTAACTTGGTTAGATGATGAATTTGCCATTAGCAAGAGTGACAAGGTTATCGTATGCCCTTACTTCGATTATCGGCAATTGAGTAATATTAAGATTGCTCGACTAAGCCAATTAGTGGCTGATGTTTTGGCTTAAATACTTCATTGCGTTATTGAATATGCAAACTAAGCTTAAGATATTATAAAAGCTAGTGTGCTTAGTATGAAAATTCTTGTTGTAGATGATATGCCACTGATGCGCCATGTATTAATTAATATGCTGCGTCGTCTTGAGTATAACGATATCACTGAAGCCACAGACGGATCACAAGCATTTGATTTACTCGAAAAGCAGCATTTTGATCTCGTGATCACGGATTTGCATATGCCAAAAATGGATGGAAAGTGTTTATTAAATCATATTCGCGAAACTCCCTCTCTTAAATCAATGCCTGTGTTAATGGTGACATGTGAAGATAGTAAGCAGACAGTCAATGATATGATTAGTGCAAAAGTAAATGGTTTTATCATCAAACCATTTTGTTTAAATACGTTACAAAAGCAACTGATTCGCATTGTTAAACCAGATAAATGATTGTTTTTAATCTGTTCTTTTTATTAATACCTGCTGTCTGTTTTTAAACTAGTTAATAGATACATCTACAAATCAACGGCATTTTTTTGCTCTCGATCGCAAACCTATTGCCTAGCTTTAAATTGCTTTTTATAGTGAATAAAACAATAAAAAAGGGCAATAACGATGAAACCAGCTTCACATATAAAAAGCTTAGTACTAGCGGTATGCTTAGGTACAACAGGTGCTACTCAAGCTTACGATCGCATCACTGGCCATAATTTTGCCAGTCGTTCTGAAGTCATCGCACAATCAGGTATGGTTGCCACATCACAGCCATTAGCTACGCAGGTTGGCTTACAAGTACTAAAAGACGGTGGTAATGCCATTGATGCGGCGATTGCTGCTAATGCAGTACTGGGGCTCGTTGAGCCGACAGGGTGTGGAATTGGTGGCGATTTATTTGCCATTGTTTGGGATAACAAAACTAAGCAACTTTATGGTTTAAATGCCTCTGGTCGTTCACCACAAAGCTTGTCTTTTGATACTTTAAAAGCGCAAGGTGACACTATTCCTGCTTATGGGCCCTTGCCTGTGTCGGTACCAGGTGCGGTAGATGGTTGGTTTGAGTTACATAAAAAGTTTGGCAAAACACCAATGAAAGCCTTACTCCAGCCTGCTATCGACTACGCTGAAAATGGCTTCCCTGTGTCTGAACTGATTGCCTATTACATGCAAAAAAGTGTGGCTGCGCGTGGTAAATATCCAGGCTTTAAATACGTATATATGGCTGATGGGGCAATGCCAGAAAAAGGAGAGATCTTTAAGAACCCAGCCCTTGCAAACACCTATCGTAAAATTGCCAAAGGTGGCCGCGATGCCTTTTATAAAGGCGATATTGCCAAAGAAATTGGTCGCTACATGAAAGAAAACGGCGGTTACTTATCCTATGAAGATTTAGCTGCCCACCATAGTGAATGGGTTAAGCCTGTGAGCGCCGATTATAGAGGGTATACGCTTTGGGAGTTGCCACCAAATGGTCAAGGTATTGCCGCACAGCAAATTCTTAATATTCTTGAAGGTTACGATATCAAAGCAATGGGTTTTGATAGCCCTGAATACGTACACACCTTTGTTGAAGCGAAAAAACTCGCGTTTGCAGATCGTGCAAAGTATTACGCCGATCCAGCGTTTAACACCATTCCCGTACAAACACTTATTTCGCAGCAATATGCTGATCAAAGACGCAAACTGATAGACCCTAACAAAGCCGCAAAACGTGACCATGCAGGCCCAGTAGAAGGCGATACCATTTATATGACGACCGCCGATAAAGACGGCAACATGGTTTCGCTTATTCAAAGTAATTACCGTGGTATGGGCTCTGGTATGACACCAGCCAAATTAGGTTTTGTATTGCAAAACCGTGGCGAAATGTTCGCCCTTAAAAAAGGTCACATGAACCAATATGAGCCAGGAAAACGCCCGTTTCATACAATCATTCCTGCGTTTGTCACCAAAGATGGCAAGCCATATATGAGTTATGGCGTGATGGGCGGTGCGACACAGCCACAAATGCATGCTCAAATACTTATCAACATGATTGATTTTGGCATGAATCTCCAAGAAGCCGGTGATGCACCGCGTATTCTGCACACAGGTTCATCGCAGCCAACCGGTGAAATCATGGAAGACGGCGGTTTTGTTAGCTTAGAGTCAGGTTTTTCAATGGAAACCCGCCGTGAGTTAATGAAAAAAGGTCACACCTTACAAGACGCCGTTGGCCCATACGGTGGTTATCAAGCTATATTGAAAGACCCTAAAACCGGCGTTTACTACGGCGCATCTGAAACTCGTAAAGACGGCCAGGCTGCGGGGTATTAGGTTCTCGGTAGTTAACGAGTTTCAAGAGTAAAGTTAGCGAGCCTTGATGTAGCAGCGATTTTACATCGCGTAGGCGTGAAATTTATTTCGCGCGATGGTTCATTACTCGCTAACTCCCAACCACATACCCTGCAAATATGATGAAAGTCAGCGTTGAGCCATTTTTCTTTCTGAACATCTTTAGTACCGATAAAAATCTATCGTTCGTAGGTTGGCTAGAGCGCAGCGAAACCCAACAAGTTAGCGAGTTTCAAGAGTAAAGTTAGCGAGCTTTGATGTAGCAGCGATTTTACATCGCGTAGGCATGAAATTTATTTCGCGCGATGCTTCATGGCTCGCTAACTTCCAACCACATACCCTGCAAATATGATAAAAATCAGCGCTGAGCCATTTTTTTTTCTGAATATCTTTAGCATCAATAAAAAATTTATAGTTAGCAATGCATTACGTTATTTGTTAATAATAGAATTATTAAATATATGAGCGTGATACCGGAAGAAAGATGTGCGATGCGCGCGCTATTAAAGTCACACAGGAATCGCAGTGAAGTCTGAAATTGAAGCATGGATTAAGCAGATAAGTGATCGTCCCGAGGTTAAGGCAATAAACATAGGATTGTTTCAAGCTGGAAGTGTTTATCAAGCATATTTGATCGGTTCTTTTGAATACGATCCAGAAGATGATGATTGGGCATGTAGTGAAGATTATGTACCAGAATATAGGTATCTTGAGCTACCCGATACAAGCGAACTTGGTTGGGAAACTTTATTAGATTTAGTTTCAAAGTCCATTTCTGAAATTATTGCTGACAACGTTGATAACATTCTTAATCATGTTCCTGTTGTTACTGTCGGGTTTGATGATGGAAATCTGATCAGGATTAAGTGACTTATAACAAACGTATGAATTCGTTACCTTCGGCCACTCGGACAAAAACACGGCGCTGCCTCGCAATTATAGCGCAGCACCTTCTCCCTTTATGGGGGAGTAGACATACTCTATGATTCAGGTTAATAAAAATAGAATCGAGATAAATGGAAATATTGTTGAATTGCCATACTCAATTTTGGAAGCCAAGGAATTAGACCAGAGCATTTTAGTTATTTTCGACTACATGGAGTTTTCTCAAAATTCCGTAGCACGAAATTTCCAATGTATAAATCTAGATGGCTCTGTTTTATGGGTAGCAGAAAACCCTACAACTCAGAGTTCAGATGCTTATGTTAACTTTACAAGTATAGATCTAAACGGTAATCAGGTTGTCGTAAATAATTTTGCAGGCTATACATGCACAATAGATCTAGCTGATGGTAAGTTACTAAAAGGTGTGTTTTCAAAGTAGCGCCTAACAAGAAGCTTGAAATAGTTACGAACGCTTGGCTTGCGCTCGTTTGTCACTAATTTTAGCCCATATTTTCACCCGCAAATCGGGTGTTACATGCAAAGGATATTCATGCTCAGATTCTTAGTTTTAAGTTCTCTTTTAGTAACCTCAATTTATTCCACAGAGGTTCAAGCTGACTGCGATATCTCTGGTATTTGGAGGCATTCAACCAAGCCAGCAAAATTACTAGTCGACTTAAGAAAAGGCGAAATCTCTGTTCAGTCTCATGATAACAATGCTAAAGCAGTCGGGTTAGTAGTTTTAAAAGACCTTAAGTCTAGTTTAACTTCAGCAAATTGGGATGCAAAAATGTATAGTGCAGCTGAAGATTCATTTGTCGATGTTCAAATAACATCTGAAAGTTGTAATCATCTAAGTGTTAATTATAACAGTGAAGAAATCTTAGAGCTTTTCAGGTAAGTTTGCATACAATAAACGCAAGCCGCGGACAAATCTCCGTTAGGCATTTTTTGTTGGCTTCGCCATTTTACACAAAAATACCTCACTGTAATTTACCGTTGTTGCGGGCGTAGGTTTTTAGGGAGCTTATGGTGTTAACTGAGTTTCAGAAGAAGGTTTTAGAAGTGTCATCTAAAACTAAAGGCCCTGCTGGCTATGCTGCAAAGTCGAGCATCCAACATCTTCACAGAGCTTTTGAACTGGCTGATTCAATGCCAGAAATATCTGCATTCTTAGCTATCACCGCTGAGGAAGAGGCATCTACAGCTCTATTTCAAGCCCTAAAGAACAAAAAATACACAGCATCAAAAGCGTTGAAGAAAAACGATCACAAACACAAGGGAGGTGTATATCCATTCCTTATGTTAGTGGGAGAAACGCTCAACATATTGAAGCATGAGCTACCAATCGAGATAACATTTGAGATTCCAAGTGATGAAAATAACGAATTAATAAAAACTCGAATGTTTATTGGAGGGGTCAATGGGATCGATACATATATTTATCCTGACCCACCATTAAATTTAGTCTCGGTAGATCCTTCAGGGAAAGCTAAAGACTATCTAAGAGATGTGAAAAAAGTGGCTCAGGATAAAGGGATTTCGTCAATCTTCGAGCATATTAAGGAAGTTGCCAATATTCGTAATAAGATGCTTTACGCATCTGACACAGCAATCCCATGCGTTCGAAGTATCGGTGAGCTTTTAGAAAGGCACCTAGGAGCTACCTTCTTGATACATATTATATATTTGTTTGTTGTTCAAAACCCTAAGCAAAATATAGTTGAAGAGTGTCTCAATGTGTTCATGAAAATTCAACATCGGCTTGAGCATGCAGAAACATAACAAACTTAACAAGTCGCCGTTGGACACCAAAACTACGAGGCGATTTTCGCATGTTTCAACCCATCGCCACTATATTTAACCGCCCCATATTGCGGCGTTAGTGCATAGAAAGTTTTATGAGAAATTCACCTAATACAACCGACGAGCTAACATGCCTTTGTCTAGAAATAAGTTGATTGACTCAAGGTACAAAACTGTTATTCACGCTAAGATTCAACACTACTACCAAGTAAAGTTAGCAAGTTAAAAGAGTTAAATTAAATAACATAAATCGCGCGAAATAAATTTCACGCCTACGTGATGTAACTTTACTCTTTCCCCTTGTAGCTCGCTAACTTGTTGGTTTCAATCTGAGAGCTGAGAGCTCTCTTAACTCGTTAACTTGTTGGGTTTCGCTGCGCTCTACCCAACCTACGAGCTGACAGTTCTAGAACGTAGCTAACTCCCAACCACATACCCTGCAAAACCAAGCATTTTAAAATACTGTTTTGGGGTGCTGAATCCAGTTTCATTTACTAATTCAGAAAAACGAATGCGGTCTAATGGGTAAAACTCGTGCTCTAGGTTGTGGCGCATGCGCTCTGTGCCAGCTTCAGTCAAACCTAACTGTGAACAAAGCTGTAGTTGAGATTCGCGCTCAAAAGCAGATTCTGGGCGCATTAAATCGGCAATATATAAGTTGCTCGATTTTTTAAGTTTGCTGTGAATCGCTTTTAACAGCGTTTTTTTATCGCCATTATCTTCAACAAAGTGCATGACCAGTAAACACAGTGCGGCGTCGCATTGAGTGTCGATGTCGTTGATATCACCGCAGTGTACTGTCACGCGATCGCTAATGTTATGCTGGCCAAACTGTTGCTCGGCAATATCGAGCATGTCTTGTGAAATGTCTTGAGCAATAAACTGCCAGCCTGGTTTTAACGCCGCTAATTCAATGATTTCTTTACCTGTTCCGGCACCAACCACTAAAATGCACGCATCATCGTTCAGCGTTGTTGCTAATTGGGCTGCAGTTGCTTGATGTAATAGCTCATAACCTGGAACTAGTCGCAAAATACGTTCGTCGTAGTGACTTGCTTCTTCATGATTAAAAGTTGGCATGCTAATCCTTTAAATAACAGAGATGGTCGAATAACCACCTGGTTTTTTCGCTACATGCACTTGCGTGGCAACGCGTTCGGTCATTTCTGATACGTGCGAAATAACCCCCACTTTGCGGCCTTGTGCTTGTAGAGAATCAAGAGCATCCATCGCGATGCTTAACGTTTCACTGTCCAACGTACCAAACCCTTCGTCGATAAACAAAGAGTTTATTTGCACTTTATTCGACGACAACGAAGCAAGCCCTAGCGCCAGTGCTAACGACACTAAAAATGACTCACCGCCCGATAATGTATTAACAGAGCGCTGCTCATCGGCCATGTCTTTATCGATAATAGCGATATCGAGCGTTTGCCCTATGGCTGTTAATTTGTAGCGCTTATTTAGTGTTTGTAAGTGACTATTCGCATAATGCAGCAGTATTTTTAAAGTTTGCGTTTGCGCTAAATTACGCATGGTTTTGCCGCTGGCATCACCGAGTACCTTATTGAGTAAATGCCAGTGCTCATAGCTTTTTTGCTGTTCTACTAATTGCTTTTGTTTATCTTCAAGCGCTTGGCTATTTTGTTGATGGGTTTTAAGCTCAGTCGCAACTTGCAATAATGCGTTATTCGCTTGTACTTGTTGCTCTGTGGCTTGATTAAGCTGTAATTGCAGCTCATCTTCACCGAGAGCTGGCTTATCATTTTGATGCTGAGCCAGCGCCTGTTGTCGTTGTTTTAAAAGAGCCTCAGCGTCTTTTAAGCTGCTCTCGGCGGTGTTGTAATCTGCCAGAGTTTGTTTAATTTCAGCGGGGTTTATTGTTAATAACTGACTAACGGCTTGCTCATCCAAGCTTGGGTGCTGCGCTTTAAAATCGTTAAACCACAGACTAAAGCGCTCATTAAGCGCCGTTTGCTCAGCGGTGAGTTCGTTTTCACGCTCATCAAAATTGGCGATTTGAATGGCTTGTTCGTCACGCGTCTTTACCGCGTTACTATGGGTTGTCTGGGCAAGTTGCAGTGCCTGCTGCGCTGAATCTATCGCCTTTTCAAGCTCTGCTATAAACTCATCTACCGATATCGATGGGTTACTAAATAACCCCTCGCGCTTTGATTTTATCTGCGTTAATTCTATTTGAGTTTGGCTTAGTTGCTCGTTGCACTGAGTTAAATAGGTATGTGCTTCGTTAAGCTGCGGCGTTACATGCGCAAGGTGCTGCTCAATGGCTTTTAAGTTCGTTTTAAGTTCATCCGCTGTTAGCTGCGAAGCTTGATAAGCCTCAACGTGATCTGCAATGACCTCTAAAGAAATGCTTTGTGTATTGAGTGCCTGCCACCAAGGTGCACTAGTGAACTGTTGATTCAGTGTGGTGTGCAGCTGCTGATGCTCATCATTGAGCTCGTTTAAACGTGTTTGCTGATTATTCAGCTGTTGCTGTAATTCGTTTAACTGCTGCTCTTTGCTATGAAGCGCTTGCCCTTGCTGATTATACTCAGCTTGCTTAGCCGCAAGCGTGTTTTGCAGTTGTTGTTGCTGTTCAAGGGTTTTGTAGTATTGCTGTTTTTGCAGGTTTAGCTGTTGCTGACGCTCGTTTAACTGATCTTCGGTTAAATCATTTAGCTCAGTACGGCTTGCTGCCATGGTTTCTTTGAGACTCTGTTGTTGAGCACTCAGTTCTGAGATTTGCCCGTTTAACGAGCTTATCTGTTGGCCACATGCCGCCAGTTCATTACTTTTAGCTTGCTGTAATGCGTGTAGAGTATTTAAATGCTGTTTGGCGTTAGTTAACTGGTTGGTAAAGTCGTTAATAAGTTGACTAAATTGCTCATTAACCATTTCTTCATGCATAAAGGGGTGCTCTTTTGAGCCACATACTGCACACGGCTCCCCTGCTTTTAAAGTGGCACGTAACTGGCTGACCCCTTCACTGGCTCTTAACTGCACTTGCTGTAAGTTTTGCTCACAAAACGAAACCTGCTGCTGTGCTTGCTCTGCCCCTTGCTGCGCATCTTTTAATGCTGTTTGTAGTTGCTGCTCAGTTTGGCTTAATGTGTTTAGCTGGGTTTGCCAATTTTTTAACTGCTGATGATTAGTTTGCCATACTTGGCGCTTTTCAATCAGGTGTTTAATCGCCTCAAGCCCCGCATCAATATCCGCCATTGATTGGGTGTTTAAACTCGATTTAAAGGCGGTATCTTGCTCATTTAGGCGCTTAATTTCTTGCTCAAGGGCTTGGTATTGAGTTTTACACTGCTGCGCAGCTGCTTGCTGCTCATCAATCTTAGGCTGAAGAGACTTTACGTTTCGCTGTGATTGGCTAAGTGTGTGCTGTTGCTGGCTAAAGCGGCTTAATTCACTTTTATAGAATGACCAGTCTTTCGCTAATGGTTGCCATTGTGCGTGTGTCTCTAAATAGCTATTAACTTGTGCTTGTTGATCGAGCTGTTTTTGCTGCTCTGCTTTATGGCTATTAAGAGTATTACTCAGCTCTTGGTGATGGTGCTTTGCTTTTTCTGCTTGTACTTTTTGCGCCGCTGCTTGCTGATTTAAAACCGCAAGTTGCTTATCTAACTCACGTGCTTGACTTATAATAGGCTGCGCGTCTTTTTGTGCTTGTTTAGCTTGGTTAAGTTGCGCGGTTTGCTTTTCAAGTGTTTGCTCAGCGTCTTTGATCAGTGTTTTATGGTCAACGTTTAAAAGCTGCTCACGGTTTTTAATAAGTTGCCCATGTTGAGCTGTAATTGTCGCTACGCGTTCACGGTTATCTTTTATTTCTAAGCATTGCTGGGCTTGTTTGGCTTCAGTGGCTTTTTCAGCAAGCGCGTGCATTTGCAGCTGTAACTCTTGCTTTGCTTGCTCAGCTTGGTTTAGCTGTTGCTGCTGCTGAGATGCTTGCTTGTACCACGCTTGGTACTGTTCAAATTGTTTTATTTGCTTTTGTAACTCAGCAAGTTTAGCCTCAAGCGCCGTTTGTTCTGCTTGTTTAATTTCGACCTGTTCAGGACTTAAAACCTGATAATTACTTAAACTTAATTTTAACTGCTCTAATGCTTGCAGCTGATCACGATGGCGTTCAAAAATTCGCTGACCAATACGGCTAAATTTATCGGTGCCTGTTAAGCATTCAAGTAGTTGCGCACGCTCATCCCCTGTTGCTTTTAAAAACGCAGCAAATTCATGTTGCGCAAGCAGCACAGCGCGTGAGAACTGCTCGAAGCTCAAACCGATAATACGCTCGATTTCTTTACCCGCCGCGCTTCTATCAGCGATTAGGGTTTCATCAGGTAATGAATAAAGGCTATGTTGTGCGGGTTGTAATTTACCATCGGCTTTATTACGCGCTCGGCTAAAGCTTAACCTTGCTCGGTACTGTTGTTTATCTTGGCCAATAAAGTCGACTTCGGCAAAGCCCTGCCCTGCCCCACGGCGTAATAAGTTTCGCGAGTCATTGAGTTTGATATTGTCGCCGTTAAAGTCAATTTTATTGCCTGTATCACCGCGTAGCCGTGCTGTTTTGTTATAAAGTGCTAAGCAAATAGCATCGAGCAAAGTACTTTTACCCGCGCCGGTATCACCCGTGATGGCAAACAACCCAGCTTCTTTTAAAGGTGAAGCATTAAAGTCGACTTCGGCGTCTAAGATAGAGGCGAGTTGATGAACACGAATCGCTAAAATTTTCATAGTAGGTCCTCTGCATTCAACTCATCGATCACTTGGCTTAATAAGCCCTCTAGCTCTTTTGGTACAGCCTGCCCTGCCATATCTTTATTGTTTGCAAATGCTTGCTCTAAAAGTGAATGTGGGTTCAGCGCTTCAATTTGTGAGACATCTTCAAATAGGGTTTGTTCATCGTCTTGCGGGCTGTTCTGCTGACGCACCCTTTCAATGCCGCAGAACTTAACCTGCTTACCTTCAAGTGCTTGTTCTATTTGTTCTCTGAAAGTGGTGTCAGTGTCATGGGCGCTCAATTTAACCCGCAGGTATGGTGCTAGATCTTCATCTGTTAAATCGAGTTGTTTTATAAGCTCACAGAGTTCGTTGAGTGGTACGCAGTCTTTCTCTGGTAGCAACATGACTTTACAAAAACTAGGGATGTAAAGGGGGTTTACAGAAGTACCTGAGTCACTAATCTTGACTAGCACAACTTGATGCTGATAGCGTCTCTCAGAAAATGACATCGGCATTGGCGTGCCACTGTAGCGAATGGTCTCTTTCTTCGCGACGGTTTGAGCCTTATGAAGATGCCCTAGCGCCACATAATCAGGTTGATCAGTAAATATGCTTGCCGATATCGCATCTTCACCACCAATCACTAAGTTACGTTCAGAATCAGATGAGATATCTCCGCCTTTTGCATGCAGGTGGCCCATGGCAATTAATGGCGCGTTTGGTAATTCGCTTGCTGCTTGTAATGCATCTTTGTAGGCAAGGGCTACTGCTTGATTGTATGTTAGCGGCTGCTCTTGCTGGCGGTTATAACTGCTTAAATCACTACTACGTAAAAATGGCATAGCAACAACATTCGCATCGCCGTTTTTAGTGCTGATAGGCAGGACCACTTCATGGGGGGCATTGCTATCAAAGCGGCCAACAACATGGGTATCAAACTGAGCTAATAAAGGTTTTGCCGCCATAATACGATTTGCTGAATCGTGATTACCTGCAATAATCACTATGTGTAAGTCAGGGCAATGCTGCTTAGTGGTTTTAATAAATTGATAGAGTTGGTTTTCTGCACTGGCAGGTGGCGTTGCCGTATGATAAATGTCACCCGCAACCAGTAATAAGTCGATCTGTTCTGAGACAAGCGTATCGGTTAACCAAGCAAGAAATGCTTGATGCTCATCGAATCGGGAGTGCTCGTAGAATTGCTGGCCTAAATGCCAATCAGATGTATGAAGGACTTTCATTAAACGCTCTTATTATTTATTAAGAGCGTCAATATACCTAAGCTGAGCCAAGATGCCCAGCTTGGTTTGTTAACTTAAGCTATACCAAGCAAAAACCACCATAGGTAGAGCTAACAACGCCATAATCAATGGAACTTTAAGCGCTTTGGTTTGTTTTGCTTGTAAAATTTTAAGGGCATTCGTTTCATTACATGCCGCTACTTTATCAATATAAAAATACCCTGAATCTAGGTACTGTTTACAATTTTGTTCGTCCGCTGGAATTGCAATTAGTTCTTGTTGTTTTTTTAGGATATAGAAATCCATAAGCCCACCGAATTCTAAGCTGTTTACCGACACATTTTTGGGATAAATACAGCTTCTGTATTGACCCAAAATCAAAAAAGTGGGCGATTTTAAATACAAATGGCAGTAAATTTCAATAGAAAATGTCGCAAAAATTAATTTATTGCGAAAATAATGAAGGTTAGAGTCAAAATCACTAAAGATGAGCCTAAAAACAGCCCTTTTTTAGTCCATTTTGAACAGGGAGATGTGCGTGCTAATGCATCGTCTTTATCACATGCATTGACCACTTCAACATATTCAAAGCCACGTTCTTTGTACTCGTTTAAAATCGATTCTTGCGCAGGAATAGCGGCTAAACGAGAGTCTTTTTTTACAATATAAAACTTCATCTAATCACCTTTATTACTGTTAAACAAAATTTAACCAAGTTGGCTTAATACTAACTGTAATACTTTGCAATGAATTAGTGCTGAACTAAAAATAACCAATCTGTTTGTAAACCCCCTTTACACAACCCAAAAGTAGAGGCATATGGCTTCATAAACAATTCATTGCACAAAGACGAATACTAACCTAAAAAACTAGCATTTTATCGTGATTTTATTGCAACCTTGTTAGCTGTTTGAGATGGTAGGCTTACACTTAATTTACAGGATTAACAATGAAAAAAGCAGTTCTCCATTTGAGTGCTTTGGTATTGCCTTTGGCAGTATCTTCAGCAGTCATGGCGTCATCGGTAGAGCAAACTAAAGGCTCGTTTGTTGATAAGTTTCGTCAACTTGACGAAGCACTCCCAACTCCAAACGTATATAGAAGTGCTGCGGGTGCCCCTGCTGAAAACTACTGGCAGCAACAGGTAAATTACGATATTGATGCTAAGCTTGATGAAAAGAAACGTCGCTTAACAGCAAGCCAGACAATTGAATACAAAAACAACTCACCTCACACCTTAAAGTACCTTTGGCTACAGCTTGACCAAAATATCTTTAAATCTGACTCAATTGCTGAAATGACATCAACTTTCAATGGTAAAACATTGCAAGGTGACCCTCAGCCAAAATCAACCAAATTGAGCTTAGGTCAGTTACGTCGTCAGCAATTTATGGCCGACAACGAGCTGGGTTATCAAATCGCCAATGTTAAAGACGAAGACGGAAAAGAGCTTAAAGTAACAGTCGTTGATACCTTAATGCGTATTGACTTGAACGAGCCACTTAAACCGGGTAAAGACGTTGAGTTCAGCATGGACTTCGCCTTTAACATTGTTGAAGAAGATGCTGTTGGCGCTCGCTCTGGTTATGAGCACTTTGAAGAAGATGGCAACGATATCTTCTTATTAGCCCAGTGGTTCCCTCGCCTTGCTGCATACACTGACTATGAAGCGTGGACGAACAAAGCTTTCTTAGGTAGTGGTGAATTTACCCTTGAATTTGGTAACTACGACGTTGAATTAACCGTTCCTGCTGACCACATCGTATCGGCAACGGGTATGCTTGATAATCCAAGCAGTGTTCTGACTAGTACGCAGCGCAAACGCCTAGAGCAAGCTGAAGATGCTAAACGCCCTGTTTTCATCGTGACTGAAGAAGAAGCATTAGAAAACGAGAAAGAAGGCACAGACAAAACCAAGACATGGCACTTTAAAGCTGAAAATGTCCGCGACTTTGCGTGGGCGTCTTCACGTAAATTTATGTGGGATGCAAAAGGCTATCATCAAGGTGGTAAAGATCAGCCGTTAGTTATGGCGATGTCTTTCTACCCGAAAGAAGGTGGCGATCTTTGGAAGAAGTACTCTACTGAAGCTGTCGTGCATACGATGGAAGTGTATTCGCGCTTCTCGTTTGACTACCCTTACCCTGTGGCTCAGTCTGTAAATGGCCCTGTAGGTGGTATGGAATACCCCATGATCACCTTCAATGGTCCGCGTACTGACCTACAAGACGACGGAACACGTACTTACTCACAAGCAGAAAAACGTTTCTTAATCGGCGTTGTTATCCATGAAGTAGGTCACATTTACTTCCCTATGGTGGTTAACTCTGATGAGCGTCAATGGACTTGGATGGATGAAGGTCTTAACAGCTTCTTAGATGGTGTTGCTGGTCGTGAATGGGACCATACAATTCCTTGGGGTGTTGAGCCTCGCGATATCGTTGAATACATGAAGTCAGAAAACCAGGTGCCGGTTATGACGCAATCAGACAGCGTATTACGTTTAGGCCCGAATGCTTATACTAAGCCTGCTGCCGCACTTAACATATTACGTGAAGTGATCCTTGGCCGTGAGCTATTCGACTTCGCATTTAAAGAGTATGCACAGCGTTGGAAGTACAAGCGCCCTACTCCTGCTGATTTTTTCCGTACAATGGAAGAAGCGTCAGGTGTTGACCTAGATTGGTTCTGGCGTGGCTGGTTCTATACCACAGATCACGTTGATATCTCGCTAGATAAAGTTTACCAACTACGTTTAGACACGAAAAACCCTGATATCGACTTTAGCCGTTTGCGCGACATTGAAGCTGATAAGCCAATGCCATTATTCGTAAAACGTAATAAAGAAGAAGGTAAAAAACTGTGGGTTGAAGAAAACCCAGATATAACTGACTTCTACGACGAAAATGACCGCTTTACGGTCACTAACAAAGAGCGCAATGCGTATAACAAATTCCTTAAAGGTTTAGAGCCTTGGGAACGTAAAACGTTTGAGCGTGCAATCAAAGAAGATAAAAACTACTACGTACTTGAGTTCTCAAACTTAGGTGGCTTAGTCATGCCTATCTTACTAGAGCTTACTTATGAAGATGGTAGCAAAGAAGAGCAGTACATTCCGGCTGAAATTTGGCGTCGTAACCACAAGCATGTTCAAAAGCTAATTGTCACAGAAAAGGGTAAAAACCTAGTGTCAGTTACAGTGGACCCACGCTGGGAAACAGCGGATGTAGATGTAGAAAACAACAACTACCCGCGTCGTATTATTCCATCGCGTATTGAAGTGTATAAGCGTGAGAAGAGTAAAGCGAAAGTCAGCCGCGATATCATGCAAGATATTAAAACTGAGCTGAAAAAAGGTGATGAGAAAGACGCCCAGGAGCAACAATAATGCGCTTCGCAGCCATTGTTTTTGTTTTATTACTGAGTGCGCCAACCATGGCGCACCAGTTAAAAGCGTCTGTGACAACCGTGTTATTTAACAAACGCACCAACAACATAGAGCTAATGCATCGTTTTTATTTACATGATACTGAGCATGCTGTTGAACACTTGTTTGATGGCAATGCCGATATCTTAAGTAATAAAGATGACCAAAAGCGTTTTGCTGATTATGTTGAGTCACATATTGCTCTGCAAACTTTAGATGGCAAGCCACTTGAGCTGAAAGAAGTCGGTGCGCAAGTTGATGGTAAATTCTTTTGGGTTTATCAGGAAGTCACGATCCCTGAGGGAATTCATGGCATTCGTATGAGCAACGGAGCACTTCGCGACCTTTGGCCTGCACAAGTGAATATGGTAAATATTGAGGGTAAAGGGAAAGTAAAAACACTGACCTTTAGCCAAGATGATACCTGGCTTGAAGCTAAGTTTGAGGCGTTAGAACCTCAATAGTCTTATACAAAAGGATTAAAAAACTTGGCTTTTTAATCCTTTGATCCTTTAATAAAGCTATATCGTACACTATCTTATTAGTGGGTATGAACATTTCCCAATCGCCATATACAAGGATTTATATGAGTATTTATGATAACAATATTCGTGGTGTGATTTTTGACTTAGACGGCACTTTGGTGTCATCAGAGCTGGATTTCTCACTGATCAAAGCACAAGTGGGTTGTCCTCTTGAGGAGGATTTGTTGGCGTATATTGCCACTCTTCCCTCGCCTTACATGCGCGAAGAGGCGATGAATATTGTCCATCAACATGAGCTTATTGATGCGCAGCACGCACATTTATTGCCTGGTGTGGCTGATGCGATTACCAAACTAAAAGAAAGTAATATTCCAATGGCTATTGTGACTCGTAATTACGACCGTGCAGCCGCCATTAAGTTAAAAAATAATCCACTGCCAATAGAAACTGTTTTGACTCGCTCTGATGCACCTGCTAAACCCGATCCAAGTGCATTAAATGCGATTGCCACACTGTGGGAGCTTGACCAATCTGAGTTGCTGTATGTCGGTGATTATTTATTTGATATACAAGCAGCCCACAACGCTAACATGCGAGCTTGTTTATACGCACCACATGAAATTCCTGAATATGCAAATCAAGCTGATTATGTACTGCATCATTTTTCAGAATTGCCAATTTTGGTTGATTCATTCCAAGAAAGTAAGGTGTTATGTTAAATAGCCTTGTTTTTTATT
The DNA here is from genome assembly GCF_041414825.1 of Pseudoalteromonas sp. 68 DY56-GL68. NCBI lineage: Bacteria > Pseudomonadati > Pseudomonadota > Gammaproteobacteria > Alteromonadales > Pseudoalteromonadaceae > Pseudoalteromonas > Pseudoalteromonas sp. 68 DY56-GL68. The sequence continues at coordinate 245,036 of NZ_JAOCZL010000006.1, read as the reverse complement.
TTTCCTGATATTAATTGTTAGTTTTTTATTTTTCAAAATGTCCTAGTACTAGCCCAAGCCGTCATGAGTTGCTAAAATATCGGCAATTATCAAATGTATTCATAGAGGCATAAGATGGGCAGAGCATTTGAAGTCCGCAAAAACGCCATGGCTAAAACAGCCAATGCAAAAACTAAAGTAAATTCTAAGTACGGTAAAGAAATCTACGTTGTTGCTAAAAATGGCGAACCAGATCCAGAAGTTAACCAAGCGCTAAAACGTATTATTGAGCGTGCAAAAAAAGACCAAGTTCCAGCACACGTAATCGATAATGCTATCAAAAAAGCAGCCGGTGGAGCAGGGGAAGACTACTCTCCAGCACGTTACGAAGGCTATGGCCCTGGTAACTGTATGGTAATTGTAGACTGTTTAACTGATAACCCTAACCGTACTATCAAAGATGTACGTTTACCGTTTACAAAAACAGATTCAAAAATAGGTACACCGGGCTGTGTAGCGCATATGTTCGACCACTTAGCTGTTTTAGGCTTTGAAGGTGATGACGACGAAGTTGTACTTGAAGCGCTAATGATGGCTGATGTAGACGTAACTGATGTAGAAGTAGAAGATGGCAAAGTGTCAGTGTTCGCTCCACATACTGAGTACTACAAAGCAAAAACTGCTCTTGAAGAAGCATTTGAAGGTATTAACTTTGAAGTAGACGAAATCACGTTTGTTCCACAAGTTCATACTGACATCACTGATCCAGATGATATCGCAAACTTTGAAAAGTTTATTTCTATGCTTGATGACTGTGATGACGTTCAAAACGTTTATCACAATGCGATTGTTAAAAATTAGTTTTTAAAAATTAACACTTAAAAAAGGGGCATTTGGTAATAAATGCCCCTTTTTTAATAGATTTTTATTATGCCATGAATGGTGGCTATTCACTGTAGTTATGAGTTTAGTTAAAAAAAGCAGCCAAAGGCTGCTAGGAACGACACATCAAACTCGAAGGGAGTTAAATTGTACTTAATTTAATGACTTATACTTTATACGGAACGCATGCAATAATGGTTCAGTATAGCCACTAGGTTGTTTAACTCCCTCTAATACAAGGGCTAAAGCTGCTTGATAAGCAACGCTTTGTGCTAAGGTTTCGGCTGAATCAGCCATGTTATTGTAGGCCGGATCCCCTTCATTTTGACCATCAACAACCTTTGCCATTCGCGCCATGGTTTTTTGAATTTGCTCTTCAGAACACACACCATGATACAGCCAATTAGCCATGTGTTGGCTTGAAATACGCAGTGTGGCACGGTCTTCCATTAAGCCTACATGGTTGATGTCTGGTACTTTTGAGCAACCAATACCTTGGTCAATCCAACGCACAACATAACCTAAAATGCCCTGTGCATTGTTATCCAGTTCGGCTTGAATATCTTCTTTGCTTAAGTTGCTGGCATCTTTCATAAGCGGTGGAGTGAGTAAGCTGGTAAGGCTTGCTTCTTTGCGGTCCATAAGCGCTTTTTGACAAGCAAATACATCAATATCGTGATAATGCATTGCATGCAGAGTTGCAGCAGTAGGAGAGGGCACCCACGCGGTATTTGCACCACTTTTTGGGTGACCACTTTTTTGTTCCATCATTAACGCCATTTTATCTGGCATTGGCCACATACCTTTACCAATCTGTGCTTTACCACTGAGGCCAGTTGCAAGACCAATATCTACGTTGCGGTCTTCGTATGCGCTGATCCAAGGTTCAAGTTTAATTGCGCCTTTTGGCAGTACTACACCTGCTTGCATTGAAGTATGAATTTCGTCACCGGTACGGTCTAAGAAACCTGTATTAATGAATACAACACGCTTTTTAGCCTCGAAAATACACGCTTTTAAGTTAGCTGAAGTGCGGCGTTCTTCATCCATAATCCCCATTTTAATGGTGTTTGCTGGTAAGCCTAATAGCTGCTCAACGCGAGTAAATAGGGTATTAGTGAAGGCCACTTCTTCTGGACCATGCATTTTGGGTTTAACAATATTAATGCTATTGGCCGTTGAATTTTTAAGGCCCCCTGTGCCTTTTAAGTCATGAAGTGCTGCAGTGCTAGTGATAATGGCATCCATAATGCCTTCAAACACGTCATTGCCTTCACTATCTTGGATAGCTGGGTTTGTCATTAAGTGGCCAACATTACGTACAAACATCATGCTACGGCCTTTTAGCGTCAGTGTTTCACCACTTAAAGCTTGGTATTGGCGGTCTTGTGCTAAACGGCGTTCAATGGTTTTACCGCCTTTGTTAAATGCTTCTACAAGGTTTCCTTGCATTAAGCCAAGCCAGTTTTGATAGACGTTTACTTTGTCTTCGGCATCAACGGCAGCAACAGAATCTTCACAGTCCATAATTGTTGTAAGGGCTGCTTCAAGTAATACATCTTTAAGGCCAGCTTTATCTGCTTGGCCTATAGGGTGGTGATGGTCGATTTGCAGTTCAATATGTAAGCCACTATTTTTCAATAAGATAGCGCTTGGATTTTGCGCTTCACCTTGGTAACCAATAAGTTGTTCAGGGTTAGCTAGGCGAACCTGGCTGCTGTCACGTAATGTGATTAAAAGCTCATTGTTAACCACTGAATAGCTGGTGCTTTCGATGTGCGAGCCATTTGCTAAAGGCAATGCTTTATCAAGGAACTGGCGGGCATAAGCCATCACTTTAAAGCCACGTACAGGGTTGTATGTAGAGCCTTTCTCGGCACCGTCATCATCGCTTAATACATCAGTGCCGTATAGCGCATCATACAAAGAGCCCCAGCGAGCATTCGCAGCGTTTAAGGCAAAGCGTGCATTGCTCACTGGCACAACAAGCTGCGGCCCCGCTGTGCTTGCGATTTCAGGCTCAACTTGCTCTGTTTCTATGTTAAAGCTAGCTGGCTCAGGAACGAGGTAGCCAATCTCTTCAAGGAATGCTTGATAATTCGCTGCATCCCACACTGGTTGCTGCTTATGGTAGTCATCAATCTTAGCTTGCAGTTGTTCGCGTTTTTCTAAAAGCGCACGATTGATTGGCGTTAATTCGTTGACGATATCAGCAAAACCTTGCCAAAAGGTGTCTGTGCTGATGCCTGTTCCAGGTAAAAGTTGCTGCTCAACAAACTGTGCAAGTTGTTGATCAACGCTTAAACCGTTAAGTGAGAGAGTGGTCATAATAATGTCCTTTAAACGAGCTTAATTTGATCATTCATGGTTCAACCATATCGTAAAAAAGGCTAATAAGCAGGCTATTTGCCATTCACTAAAAATATAGTGGCAATAACAACTATAAATTTACTAAATCCAAAAAATCCGCCTAATGTTGAATTAAGCGCTATGAAGCAAACGCCAAGTAGCCACTCTCACTAACAAAAAATAGATAACCCGTTCGAAGGATTTTATTATGACAACATATCAACGCGAAACCGATAACCTAGCTACTTTATGTCAAGCACAAGGCAAAACGTGGCAGTCAATCAACCCAGAATACGCAAGCCGTATGCGCTTACAAAACCGTTTTCGTACGGGTCTAGACATTGCTCAATACACTGCAGACATTATGCGTGCTGACATGGCTGCCTACGATGCCGACCACAGCCAATATACACAATCATTAGGTTGTTGGCATGGTTTCACTGCACAGCAAATGATGATGGCAATTAAACGTCACAACAAAACAACTAAACGCAGCTATGTATACCTAAGTGGCTGGATGGTTGCGGCACTTCGCTCTGAGTTTGGTCCATTACCCGACCAAAGTATGCATGAAAAAACGTCTGTTCCAGCGCTAATCGAAGAAATCTACACTTTCTTAAAGCAAGCTGATGCACGTGAACTTGACCACCTTTACAAAGATCTAGACGCAGCGAAAGCAAACGGCGGTGATGTTCAAGCCGTGCTAAATAAAATCGATAACTTCGAAAGCCATGTTGTGCCAATTATTGCTGATATCGATGCGGGTTTCGGTAACGAAGAAGCAACTTACCTACTTGCTAAAAAGATGATTGAAGCGGGTGCATGTGCTATCCAAATCGAGAACCAAGTATCTGACGCAAAACAATGTGGTCACCAAGCTGGTAAAGTAACTGTACCGCATGAAGATTTCTTAGCAAAAATTAACGCAGTTCGTTACGCATTCTTAGAGCTTGGTATTGATAACGGTATTATCGTTGCGCGTACTGACTCATTAGGTGCAAGCCTTACTCAAAAAGTGCCGGTATCTAAAACACCTGGCGACCTTGCTAGCCAATACACATCGTTCCTTGAAACAACACCAGTAAACAGTGTGGATGACTTGAACGAAGGCGACACAGCGATGAAGCTTAATGGTCAGCTTTGCAAGCCAACACGTTTAGATAATGGTTTATACCAGTTCCGCGAAGGTACAGAGAAAGACCGCGTAGTTCTAGACTGTGTAACTAGCTTACAATCAGGCGCAGACTTACTGTGGATTGAAACAGAAAAGCCAAACGTTAAACAAATCGCTGAGCTTGTTAACCGCGTTAAAGAGCAAGTACCCAATGCTAAGCTGGTATATAACAACTCACCGTCGTTCAACTGGACACTTAAATTCCGTGAGCAAGTATATGCTGAGTGGCAAGAACAAGGTAAAGACCTATCTGCTTACCCAAGCATCGATGACAACAAGGCATTAATGGCTCCAGAAATGGATGACACAGAGCTTGCAGCGGCAGCAGACGTACTTGTGCAAAATTTCCAAAAAGATGGTGCACGTGAAGCGGGTATCTTCCACCACCTAATCACGCTACCAACTTACCATACAGCGGCGCTAAGCACTGATATTCTATCAGAAGGCTATTTCGGCGACCTAGGTATGCTAGCGTATGTTCGCGACGTACAACGTCAAGAAATCCGCCGTGAGCAAGCATCAGTGAAACACCAAGACCTAGCAGGTTCTAACATTGGTGATACTCATAAAGAGTACTTCTCTGGTGAAAATGCGCTTAAAGCCGGTGGTGAAGCAAATACCATGAACCAGTTCTAACTAAGTTGTAATTTCCTTTATAGCTATTCAATAATGTTGTTAGGGGCCTTCGGGCCCTTTTTCACATTTTAGCTATCAGCTATCAGACTCGTTTCTCGCACCTCGCACCTCGTACCTCTCACCTCGCACATCGCACATCGCATCTCGAATCTCGAATCTCGAATCTCGAATCTCGCAGTTCGGATCACTCTTTAACCAAGTCTTGGATCAGTCATTTACTAGCTTTATAAAAATACAGATCACGCATTTACCAGCCTCAGAATTTTAGATCAGGATTTAACTACCTCCGTCTTATAAGCCTTAATTAGGGCTTTTTACCTGATTACAGCCTCTAGAATGGTTAAAATTGGGTCATATAAACGGCAATTTAGGGCTGTTTTGTAGAATCTTACGATTTATAAACCGATTTTTTATTAACTCACTTAAGCCATAAACCGATTTTTTACCAACTCAACACCCTTACAAACCAAAATTTTACTAACTGAAGCTAGGTTTCTAGCGGCACAAACCGATTTTTTACTAACTCAAGTTACTGATTTTGGCTATAAACCGATTTTTTACCAACTGCTTTTTATTGAATGTCCGATATTCATTAGAGGTATGTAAGGAGTTACTCACATTTTTGACTGTAAAGGGGGTTTACAGAGAGGGAACTAGCAAGGGGCAAAGTGAGAAAGAGTAAAGTTAACAAGTAGCAGCAGGTTTACCCCGCGTTATGGTTTTATTAAATGATCATTCGGATATGGCGCGATATAGAATCGCGCCTAATACAATTTGAGATAAGTTAAGCGAAACTGCGTCACGAAATCAGTTCACCTTGCGCAAATGAAGCGTTCTCGCTTCGCTCGATGTCGTTAATCATTTCCACTGTTTTTATCAAACCACCATTGAATATAGGCTACTTTAGTCATTAGGTTTGATGGGCGCGCGGTAATACCATGTGAGGCATTAGGGATACGCACCATCGCTGTATCAACACCTTGTAGCTTTAACGCTTGGTAAAATTGCTCAGTCTCAGAAATCGGGGTGCGATAGTCTGATTCGCCTGTTAATAGCATAGTTGGTGTTTTTACATTGCCCACATAGCTAATTGGAGAGCGCTTCATATAATGCTCAATATTGTCCCATGGCTTACCTGGGAACCAATAGTCAGCAAAGAAAGGATAGAAATCAGCAGTTAGTACAAAGCTGATCCAATTGATGACTGGTTTAGCAACAACAGCTGCTGCAAAGCGGTCTGTATGACCCACAATCCATGCAGTTAAAACACCGCCACCTGAACCGCCGGTAACAAACAACTTACTCTCATCAATAAAGCCTTTATTGATAACAGCATCAACACCTGTCATCAAATCATCAAAGTCATTACTTGGGTAGTTGTGATGAATTGTTTGCGCAAATTCTTTACCGTATGAATCACTGCCGCGTGGGTTCATATAAAGCACAACATTGCCCTTGGCTGCGTATAACTGCACTTCAGGGCTAAAGTGAGGGCCGTAGTTTGCAACAGGGCCACCGTGGATCTCTAAAACAAGTGGGTACTTTTTGTTTTTATCAAAACCAGGTGGGTATGCAATCCAACCTTGAATAGCCAAGCCATCATGGCTTGATTTAACCCAAATTTCTTCAACTTTGGCCAGTTCTTTGTCGCCCAGCGCATCTTCGTTTAATTGCGTTAAACGAGCCGTTTTTCCGCGCTTAATTAATGCTACATCAGCTGGACGCTGTGTATCAGCGAGTGTGAATGCAACTTCACCATCTTCGCTCACATCAAAGTCACCACCTGAATATGGGCGACCAAAGGCAACACTACCAATCTGTGAGGTAATCACTTTATGTTTACCACTACGCGGTTGGTAAGCTAGGTGTGTTTTACCTTCGCTATCGTAACTAAAATAAAGACCTTGGCCACTATCATCCCATTTAATGCTTTCGACACTGCGATCTAAATCAGCAGTGAGCACCGAGCTTTTACCTGATTTTAAATCAAGTAAATAAATGTCGTTATTTTCATAGTTAGTCTTTTTGTCATCATAGCCAGTGTAAGCGAGGTAACGACCATTTGGAGAGACTTTAGGACTTGAATCAGGGCCTTTACGGTCTGTTATTTGGCTGATTGAACGATCCGCTAAGCTAAGTTTATAGATTTCAGATTCAGTCGGATGTAGCTCATTGTCTTCATAACGATTAGCTGAAAAATAAAACGCATCGCCTTGTTCATTAAAGCTAATAGCACCACTGTGATCAAAATCTCCAGAGCTTAATTGGCGGGCATTGCCGCCTGTTGCACTAATAATGAAAAAGTGACGGTAGCCTTTTTCAGAGTAGCCACCGCCATCTGCGCGGTAATAGGTATCGTCAATATATTTAGCTGGCTCTGCCCATTTAGCGCCTTCAGGCTTGCCTGGTAAAGACACTGGACTTGCTGATTTTGCTGGCACAAATTGGCTGAACACCAATTGTTTGCCATCAGGTGTCCAAGTTAATCCGCCAGGGCTTTGCGTTAGGTTACTAATTTTTGCTACGTTACCGGTTTTTAACCATTTTACATAGATTTGGCTGCTACCATCTCGGGTAGAAATAAACGCTAAACGAGTTTCATCTGGTGACAACACCGGAGAGTAATCCATATGCACGCCAGACGTTAGCGGTAGCATGGTTTTACCATCTGGGTTTACTGACCAAATATTACTAACTTTACGGTCACTTTTGATATCCATGCGATTACGCACAAAATAAATTGTATCGCCATTTTTTGTCATTTCTATTTGGTTGGCGTATTCAAGATCAAAAACATTTTCGAGCCCAAAGGTATTGCTAGCTCCCGCATGGCTGTAAAAGCTGGTTGCTGCAAGCAGTGCTAAAGACGTTTTAAACTTCATTTGATTTCCTTGTTAGTGAGCGGTGTTTAACCTGTTATAAAGTAACAACCATCAGAAATATAGTCCATTGCGATGAATGGAGAAATCAATAGACAGATGGTCATTTCCCTTTTATGTTGAGTACAGACACTTTTAAACGTGAGGAACACACAATGATAGGTTACATCATGTTAGGCACTAACAACCTAGCTAAAGCAGTAAAGTATTACGATGAATTGTTCGCCACCCTAAACGCCGAGCGCTTTTTAGAAACTGACCGCTTTGTCGCATGGAACACTGGGCAAGATAAACCTGGTTTTGCGGTTACCAAGCCTTACAACGATGAAAAAGCGACCGTAGGCAATGGCACTATGATTGCGTTGGCAGTCGAAACTACAGCCCAAGTAGACGCTTTTTACAAAAAAGCCATAGAGCTTGGCGGCACAGACGAAGGCGCCCCCGGCCCACGCGAAATGCCAGGCTTTTATGCGGGATACTTCAGAGACCTAGACGGTAACAAACTTAATGTGTTTTGTTTTACGCATGGGTGAGTGAAGTTAGCAAATGTAGTCGCAGCTGCAACATCCCACAACATGTTGCAGTCTCGCGCGAAATAAATTGCACGCCTACAAAGCTGACAGCTTAAAGCTCATACACCTACCAAATTCTCCCTATTTTCATTAAACTGCTTCTATAAAAAATAACTATAAAAATAAGCGAGTTAGAATAATGTCGAAACTGTTTAAGTCACTTTCATGTGCCGTTACATTAGCGTTGGTTGGATGTGGCACAAATGAGGTGTTTACAGCATCTGCTAGTAGTGAGTTTGCTCATGGTGATGAGCTATTAAGTGCCACTGCGCTAACCGAAGATGCGAGCCACGCGTTAGTGGCAACCCAATCTGAAGTGTGTGTTTGGGATAATCAGTTAAAAGCACGTTTATACGATTGTATAACAGGGCAGGGCGCTGAGCATGTTGAGCTTGTGGGTTTTAGCGCTAACAAATCTCGTTTTTTTATTTCAAATCGGTTATCGGTGACTTTATACGATACTCGCACGGGGCGTAGTATCGGCACTTGGCTCACAGGGCAAGAAATTGCTAGAGACATCGCTATTTCAGCTGTAGGCGATACGTTGGTTATTGCCTATCGTAGCGGCAAGGCTGAGGTGATAAACACCCGCACAGGTGATACTAAGCGTTTTGATATTCATCGTTTAGATATTAATAGCGTGGCGTTATCGGCTGATGGTCAGTGGGCGTTTACTGGCTCAAGCGATAAGTACGTTAAGCTTTGGTCAACGAGTGATGGCAACACTCGCTTTGAAGAGCGTTTAGCGACCAGAGTGAATCACGTTACTTTAAATAAATCAGCAAGCTTGGGCTTTGCAATTGATTCGGTTGATGATCGTGTATTCTTTGATTTAGCCAATAAAAAAGAGCTATCAGAAGTGGACTCATACTCTAACTTTATTGAGTTCACCGCATCGCAATTTATCAACCAAGACAAATGGCTATTAACTGGCTCGCCAAAAATGAAGATGCGTTTATACCGTGTTGCAGATGGTGAATTAATCGCTGAATACGAAGCTAAACAGCAGCGTCAGCGCACGTCAGTGCTGAGTGTGGCTTACGATGGTACGCAGTTATATTCACAAACCAGTGACGGCCTATTGCAGGCTTGGCCGTTTGAGATGAAAAGCAACAAATAGCAGCAAAAAGTAGATAAAACAAAAACGCCTACTTTTAGTGGGCGTTTGTTTTAAATGGCGATTAAATTAGTAATCAAATTTATGCTTGGTAAACAAGCTTTGCACTTGTTGCCAAACCGCACCAGGCTTACCATCGCCAATTAATTTGCCATTTACTTTTACGACAGGGCCAACTTCTTTAGTCGCGCTGGTGATCCATACTTCGTCGGCATCAAGTAACTCGTCTTTACTAATAATGCGCTCTTGCACTTTAAGGTCGCTGTAGCTGTGTAGAATATTGAGAATTAACCAACGGGTGATCCCAGGTAAAATTTGGTTATCAAGAGGAGGCGTACTGATCACACCATCTTTAACAATAAACACATTACTTGAACTGGCTTCGGTAATTTCTTCTAAACGATTAAATAAAATGGTTTCTTTGTTACCTGCAGCTGCACCGTGTTGGTAATGAATAACGTTGCCAAGTAGTGCCGTTGATTTAATATGGCAACGCTGCCAGCGGCGGTCTTGCTCAAGTGATACGGTATATGCTGTCGCATTATCGATGTCACTAACAGGTTCTGCTGGAATTTCAAAAGCAAATGCAAATACTGTTGGAGTAATGTTAGTTGGGTAGCCATGGGCACGTTTAGTGTCGGCACCGCGGCTTACGTGCAAATAAATCCCCAAGTTGTCACCATGGTTTTTCTCGCATAAATCATTACAGATTTTACGCCACGTATCGACACTGTAATCGAGCTTAATTTCAAGCTCGTTTAAGCCGTTATTCATACGCTCAATATGTGCGCCAAAGCCAAGCATTTTGCCTTGGTAAGATGGGATCACTTCATATATGCCATCGCCAAATAAGAAGCCGCGATCCATAGGTGAAATTTTTGCTTCATCAGCGCCAAGGTAGTCACCGTTTAGGTATACCGTGCCCATTGTTAAACCTCATTCTCTGTAATAAAGCCGCCAAGTTGGCGAAGCTGAGTTATTAATTGTTGGCCATGCATAGCATGCAAACCGTCTTCAGTGAGCTCGTTTTTATGGGTAACACCATCAACACTACCGCGCTCACTTAGGTAATGCAGAATGTCTAGTGGCTCAATATCTGCCAATAAGTCTGTGTTGTGCCAGCGGCTTAAGAATCCAATGAGACCATAAGCGGCCCAATTAGATACATCAGCCAACAGCAACTCATCACAAGGTGTTAAACAAGGTGTAATACTAAGATCTTGCATATGCTGTGCAAGGTTACCCATGCCTATTTCATTACCGCCATCACCAATTGCAATAGTGGGGCAGTGTGCTTCTGTCACAAAAAAATCAAAGCAGCCACAATGTTCCGAAATATCAATGCCGCGCATATTATAATAACGTTGATGCTGATTAAGCCCCGGGCGCTCTATTGATAAAACACAATCAGGCTTTAACTGCTCAAGGGCTTTAATGCTAAAAGTGCGCGCATTATCAATGTGGTTAATTGGCAGCTCAAAACAGTTAAAGTCTTTTTTCAGGGCACTGTAAAGGGGGTTGCCAGTGACCAAAATTGGCTGTTTACCAAGCTTCTCGAGTACTTTGTAAAGTGCTATAGCGCCAACAGGGCCATCGGTTTCAAAGGTGTTGTTGACCGCAAAGCCTGTACCAATCAGAATAGTATGTTGTGCCTTGTGAAGTGACTGTGCGGCGCGTAAATAAGTGCCCTTGGTCTGCCTGGCATATAAATACTGCATACCTCGTGGATTTAGTTCGACCATCATGCTTTCTATTTTTAGACTGAGTGCTTCATCACTTAGACTTGGCATAATGCGTTGATCTCTTGAATGAGGGCAATGCCTGCTTCGTTATCGCCGTGAACACAAAGGCTGTCGGCTTGGAGCGTGAGCTGCTGGCCACTTCGAGTGGTAACAGTACCATGTTCAATTAATTGTTTTACCTGCTTCAAAAGAGCTGGCTTCTCTAAAACACTTCCTGCAAGAGCGCGTGAGACTAACTTTCCTTCATCGGTATATTGGCGATCGGCAAAGGCTTCTAAAATGAGTTCGATACCTAATTCACTTGCTAGTGCTTTGTGTTTGGTTGCTTGATTGGTGGCTAAAATCATTAATTTTAGTGGTTTTGGATAACGAGCAACTGCTTGCATAACGATATTTAACGTATGCTCTTCGCGCATCATATCGTTATAAAGAGCACCATGTGGTTTAACGTATTCCAGCGTTAAACCATGCACAGTTGCCATGCCATCAATCGCAGCAATTTGATAATGAAGGCAGTTAGTGAGTTCTTTTTCGCTCATTGCCATCGAACGACGACCAAAACCTTGTTTATCTGGATAGCTTGGGTGTGCGCCTATAGTAACCTTGTGCTTTTTTGCAAGGCAGAGGGTGCGTGCCATTACATCGGCATCGCCCGCATGAAAGCCACAAGCGATATTAGCCATATCAATATGTGGCATCACTTGCTCATCTAGGCCCATTTTCCACATACCAAAGCTTTCGCCTAAGTCGCAGTTTAGTTTCATCGTCATTTAAAATGCTGCCATTTTACTATTTGGAATATCGGTTACCAGCATATGCCCTGGGCTATGGGTAATACAAAAATCAGGTGCTGCATTGGCAATCGCAACTTGTGGAGTAACACCACAGGCCCAAAATACCGGCACCTCGCCTTCTTTAATGGTCACTGCATCGCCAAACTCAGGTTTGTTAATATTTTTAATACCGATTGCTGCAGGGTCGCCAAAATGCACTGGCGCACCATGTACACTTGGAAAACGGCTGCAAATCTGGATGGCGCGAATGGCATCGGCAGGTTTCATCGGGCGCATACTCACAACCATATTAGCATGGAAGATCCCCGCACTCTGACACGCTATATTGGTCACATACATAGGGACATTTTTTTGCTCGCTAATATTTCTAATTTCAAGGCCTGCGGCAATCAATGCCTCTTCAAATGAAAATGAGCAACCAATCAAAAAGGTGACTAAATCGTCGCGCCAATGGCTTGTGATATCAGTCACTTCTTCAATCATTTGTCCATTTTTAAAGACGCGATAGCGAGGTAAGTCGCTACGAATATCAATGTTTTCGCCAACAGTTGGCATATCGGAAACGCCTGGTAAACGGCTGGTTGCTATAATAGGGCATGATTTAGGATTGGCTTGGCTAAACTGCAAAAAGTCAAACGCGTATTGTTTAGGTAAGATCACTAAGTTTGCTTGTACAAACCCAGGCGCAAACCCAGACGTATTACCACTGTAATCACCCTCGCGTACCATTTTACGAATAGCCGCTGGGGTGGTTAATGATGCATCTTTTTGCAAGTGCCTCTCCTTGAAAATTAAAACCTAACCGAGGTTATTACAATAACACTCAGTTTAGGTCATTAATAGTAACGGGCAGCTGCCCTTTTGCAGGGGCTTTCCCTAGTAAAACGTTTGCTAGCGCTGTAAAAGCAGGACCAGCAATTTTTTCATCTGTATCTACATCTATATTGTAAGCATAGGTGGCAAGTACTGCATCGCCAAATTGTCCGAACTGCGCAATATCGTAAGGGGCACGTAAGCTTACAAATACGGTCTTTTTATTGGCTAATTTTGCTTGCTTTAATAAGGACTCTAATGCAGCTGATTGATCAGTCTTAGCAATTGCAAATTCTGGGTTATCGGCTAAATCGTCCATACCACCCACTTCAACAGCGCTTTGTTTTGGTGACGCATTTGCGGCAATGATGATATCGGCTTCATTAATTTTTTGTAATGTTGCAAGCGGCTCGTAGCCTTGCAAACTCGTGCAGCTAAAGCTGATTAGCTGATCGGTGTTATCAATTAACGCTTGTTGCAGAGCATAGCATTTGCGGGTATCTGGCATAATAATATGTACTTTGTTGCCCGATTTAATGCTAAGCGGTAGGGTGTTTTTCTCGTTTTTAATTTCGGTGATAGCCGCTAATGCTAACTCAGCTTCTACTTTCCTATGACTTTGATCGCCAAGTAAAAGCTGCGCTTTTTTGATGGCTGCTTCGTCATCAAGTGAAGAGCTGAGTTTAAATTTTTCTTTTAGTTTTAAAATACGTGTTGCAGACGCGCTCATTTCGTTGGCATTTAACGTGCCGCGTTGTACTTCTTGCTCTAATCGCTCAATCAGAGCATCAAGCACAGCTAGGTCTTTAGGGCTTCTGATTTCGATGGGCATAAGGGCAATATCAACACCTGCTGCAAAGGTATTTACTACCGCTTCAATTGGTTCAAAGAAGTGGCTGATCCCTGCCATATCGAGTGCATCTGTGATCACCACACCTTGATAACCGAGCTCTTCTCGTAATAAGTCGGTGATGATTTTGCGCGACATAGTCGCAGGTTTGATCATGGTTTTGCCTTCTTTACTGACAAATGTACTGTTATCGAGGGCTGGGTATTGGATATGTGCCGTCATGATCATACCCGGTTGTTGGTTTTTAATAATTTCTTTAAAAGGAGGTAGGTCTTGCTGCCAAATGGTTTCTTTATCATGCATTACTTTTGGCAGGCCTGTGTGGCTATCTACATTGGTATCGCCATGTCCTGGAAAGTGCTTTAATGATGAAATAACGCCGTTATTTTCGAATCCTGCCACTTGGGCACCACCTAGTTTTGCAACCAATTGCGGATCTTCGCCGTAAGAGCGCACGTTAATAACTGGATTATCTGGATTCATGTTTACATCGACTGTGGGTGCATAGTTAACATTCATACCCAGTGCCAATAGCTCGTCGGCAATAATGCGGGCAGACTCAGTCGCGAAGTGGGTGCCATGTTCTTTATAGGTCGCGCCAATCGACATGTTACCGGTAAACGACGTACCTACATCACGAGGAATACGGGCAACTCGGCCACCTTCTTGGTCTATCGAAATAAACAGCGGTAAGCCTAACTCTGACTTGGCAGCGGCTTTTTGTAGATCATTATTAAGTTTGATTACTTGCGGCACGGTATCGATATTTTCTGCAAATAAAATCACCCCACCAATGTTATGTTTAGTGATGATATTCGCTAAATCGGCCGGCAGCTCTGTCACCGGTGTGCGGCATTTTTGCTCACCTAGGTCTTGTTCACAGTAATAGCGCAGGTCAAGCATGAGCTTTTGCCCTAACTGTTGTTTTAAAGTTAATGCAGACTCAGCAAATGATGATTGTAATGGCATGAAACATCCTAATCCGATAACCAGTGACGATAGTGCAAACTTATTTAACACAGCAAGCTCCAAAGCAAAACGCTTATTTAGTTTTTAGAATAAATTATTCTTGATGTTAATGGGTTTTTAAATATAAATACAGTATTTTTTTGCTACCCTAGCGGTTTTTCTGTCCGACTGCAAAAAGCTAAGTTAGATCACCAAATAAGGCTAATAGGCTTAAATAACCAACCCTTTATATTGATGAAAACCTTGGCAAGTTGATAATTTATCAATTTAATAGGTCGCTTTTTAGGTCAATTTAAAGTAATAATATATTCCATATTCATCAGCGTAAATATGACAAGCCTGGGGGCGAGATGGCTTTAGCTCGATTGCACGCATTTAAACAGCAAATTAAACCTTTTTTACCAGAGTCTGCATTAATAGAAGATTACTCGCGCCGTTATGCGTATGGGACAGACGCCAGCTTTTATCGATTAATTCCTGAGTTAATTGTATTAGTGAGCAATCTAAATCAAGCACGGCAAGTGATCATTGCTGCCAACGAGCAACACGTACCCATCACATTTCGCGCCGCTGGAACGAGTTTATCTGGGCAAGCAATTACTGACTCAGTATTGGTTTTGTTGTGCGACAGTTGGAGCAAGTTTGAGATACTTGGTGACGCCGAGGCAATTCGCTTACAACCGGCGATCATTGGTGCTCGAGTGAATCAAGTATTAGCCCCGTTTGGTAAAAAAATTGGCCCTGATCCTGCGTCTATTAATAGCTGCAAAATAGCCGGTATGGCGGCAAATAATTCATCGGGTATGTGCTGTGGGGTAGCGCAAAACAGTTATCACACAGTAAAAGATATGACGCTAATTTTTGCCGATGGCACTGTACTAAATACGGCTGATAGCCAAAGCTGTAATGCCTTTTTGCAAAGCCATAGTCGCTTTGTTGATGAGTTAATGAGCCTAGTTGATAGCGTAAAGCAAAACCCAGATTTGAGTGAGCGCATCGCCCATAAGTACCGTTTAAAAAATACCACGGGTTATGGTTTAAATGCGCTGCTGGATTTTGCTGATCCAATCGACATCATTAAACACCTCATTATTGGCTCTGAAGGTACGTTAGCTTTTATCGCCGATATCACCTACCACACCGTGGTTGAGCATAAGTACAAACACACAGGCTTCTTTATTTTTGATGATATCAGCAAGGTGTGTGAGCTGGTACAAAGGCTGAGTGAACTTGATGTTGCAGCCGTTGAGCTACTAGATAAACGCGCCCTGATGTCGGTGTCTGAGCATGCCATAATGCCAAAAGAAGTGGCCAGCTACCCAGAGCAATCAGCGGCATTGTTAATTGAGTTAAGAGCTGAAAATGCACAGGCTCTCGATGCGCTCACTAAGATCACCGAGCAACTTCTTGCCGAGTTTAAGCAAAGCCAACTGGCAGCGATAGAGTTCTCTGCAGATACTGCCCGAAATGCGGCACTTTGGAATATCCGTAAAGGCACGTTTCCTGCGGTTGGCGCAGTGCGCGAAACAGGCACTACTGTGATTATTGAAGATGTTGCCTTTGCTCTTGATAAATTAGCTGAGGGCGTGAATGCGCTGCATCAATTGTTTATTAAATATGGTTATGATGAAGCCATTATTTTTGGGCATGCCCTTGCCGGAAATCTGCACTTTGTATTCACCCAAGCTTTTGATACACCAAAGCAAGTAAGCCGATACGAGCAATTTATGGCTGATGTGGCAAATTTAGTGGCGGTTGAACTAAAAGGGTCATTAAAAGCTGAGCATGGCACTGGGCGTAACATGGCGCCGTTTGTTGCTACCGAATGGGGAGATGATGGCTTTGCGGTGATGGTTGCGCTTAAAGCACTATTCGATAAACAAAATATTCTTAACCCTGGGGTTATTATTAATCACGACAAAAATGCTCACACTCAGCATTTAAAAGTCATGCCAAAAAGTGATGATATTATCGATACCTGTATTGAATGTGGCTTTTGCGAAGTTGTTTGTCCATCAAAAGGGCTTACCTTAACACCGAGGCAGCGCATTACTTTATGGCGACACCGCACAGAGCTGCACAATCAATTACTAACAACTGATGATGTAGCAAGCAAACAGAAATTAAATCAAAAGCTCAGTGTTATCGAAGCCGACTTTAAATACCTTGGTATTGATTCGTGCGCGGCAACGGGTCTTTGCGGCCTTAAATGCCCAGTGGGGATAAACACGGGCGAATTTATAAAATCGCTCAGAGCAGAGCAAGCCTCATCAAATAAGATTGCGCGGTCATTATCACGCTTTACCAGCAAGCATTTTGCGGTTGTTGCTACGGGGGCACGGTTTGGTTTAAGTGTGATGCAGGTGCTCGAAAAAGCAATCGGCAGTAGTAACCTAAGAAGCCTGAGTAAACCTGCTAATAAGTTGCTTGGTACACCGCTGTATTACTCGGCGTGGCCAAGGGCTGAGCAGCCAATTAATAGAAAGCTTCAACAACCCCAACAAGCGAAAAAGTTGGTGTATATGCCAAGCTGCGCAAGCCGAGTTTTCGCGGCCGATAAACTTGCTGATGATAAGCGACCACTGCTAGATGTGATCTATTCACTCGCTGCCAAAGCAGGCTATGAAGTAGTGCTGCCGAAACGAGCAGATTCACTTTGTTGCGGTATGCCATTTGCTAGCAAAGGCTTTAATGACGAGTTTAAAAACAAAAGTGAGCAGTTACTTATTGAGCTTGTGGCGCTTTCAAACAATGGCCAATATCCCATTGTTTTTGATGCCAGCCCTTGTGCACTTACTACTCTTAATGCCGCACAAAATACGGCTCTCAAAATTTATGAAAGCGCTGATTTTGCAGCCCAGCATTTACTGCCTAATTTGCAAGTCACGCCCGTAAATGAGCCGGTGATGCTCCATGTTACCTGTAGTTCTAAGCGATTAGGTAAAGAGCAAAGCCTGGTATCACTTGCCAAGGCATGTAGTAATGAGGTGATTATACCTGCTGATATTGAGTGCTGTGGTTTTGCTGGTGATAAAGGCTTTAACTTGCCAGAACTCAATAACAACGCGTTAAAAACCCTTAAACAACAAGTACCAAACAACTGTCGTCGCGGTGTGTCAAATAGTCGTAGTTGCGAAATTGGTTTAACTGAGCACAGTGGCATTAGCTATCAATCAATTTTGTATTTGTTAGATCAGCAGAGTAATGAGTAGAGTATTTGCTCTTTTTCTTGCGCTAAATCAAATTATGACAAAAGTTCTATAGAGGTACAAAGTAGTAGTTGCTAATATAAAGGTATTAGATGTACCCGATGCGGATATTGGGTTTAATATGAGAAAAATACCGTGCTTAATAGTCTTAGAACAGGTTTAAACCTGCATCGTTTAATTTTGTTGCTAGCATTTTCAGCAACGCTGATTACTTTTCTTAATAGTTATTACTCAAGTTACCAAGTTCAAAAACAGCAACTTATTAATGAAACTTTGAATAACCATAAAGCTTATGCTGCAAAATTGGTGTCAGCCACAGATAACTTTTTGCTAGCTGCTCAACAACAGCTTGCTTATGTTGGTAAAATATTAGAGACAGATTTTAATAACCAAGAGTTAATTAATGCAGAAACCGAACGCTTAAGGTTACAAACCAATAGTTTTAATTCTACGATTATTGTAAATAAAAAAGGCAATATTTTAGGCGTGTCTCCAGCGTCATTAAACTTACAAAACCTCAAAGTCGACAGTTTTGGAACTAAAGCCGCTTTATCATACCGTAGGCCAATGATTAGTGAGCCTTACATTTCCATGGCCGGCAACCTACTAATTTTTATGTCACAGCCTTTGTTTGATAAAACAGGGGAGTTTATTGGCTATGTAGGTGGTACATTGTATTTAAAACGCGCCAGTATTTTGAATGAATTATTGCAAGTTCATTATTATCAAGATGGCTCATACTTGTATGTTGTTGATGAAAATAATCGCTTACTTTACCACCCTAATAAACATCGTATAGGCGAGCAAGTATTTGATAATAAAGTTATTGAATCGGTTTTAAGTGGTCACGCTGGCACACAGATCGTTAAAAATAGTCAGGGGATTGAAATGCTCGCTGGGTATGCACCCTTGTCGGTGGCTCCATGGGGAGTCGTCACGCAAAGACCCCTTCAAAGTACACTTGCGCCACTTGATAATCTTATGTGGCAGGTCTTTTTACGTACAGCACCTATCGGTTTGTTTACTTTTATACTTATTTGGGTGTTAGCAAGACTTATTTCACAGCCACTGAAACAGCTGGCAGAAACAGCAAGCACATTAGATAGACCTACAACATCGCAAGAGCTCAAGCAACTTCGTTCTTGGTATTATGAAAGTAACGAGTTAAGAAATGCAATGCTCAAAGGAGTTGGGCTTTTGCAAAGTAAAATAGGCCTACTGAGGCAGGAAGCGCAGACGGATCCCTTGACTTGCCTGCACAACCGAAGAAGTTTGGATATCAGGTTAAGCCAGTTGATGGCACAGCGATGCCCATTTGCAGTTTTAGCAATCGATATAGATCATTTCAAGCGAGTCAATGATGAGTTTGGCCATGATATTGGGGATTTAGTGCTGCAATCATTGGCTAAATTATTAGTTGATGCAACGCGAGAAGGCGATGTTGTCGCTCGCACAGGTGGGGAAGAGTTTATTGTTATTATGCCAAAGGTTACGGCAAAACGTGCCTATCAGCTTGCTGAACGCTTAAGAATGCAAGTGTCTGAATATTATATAGAACCTGTGGGCTGTATTAATGTGTCGATTGGTATTTCAGGCTGGCCTTTGGAGCAGCTTAGTATTGAAGATGTGATGAAATTAGCTGACCAAGCACTCTACAAAGCTAAAAAAACAGGTCGAAATCGTTGTGTACTTGATGCCACCTTTTGCCAAGATCTTCCACTCGTGTCTGAAGTGCCAGTATTGGAATAAGTTATTTTATATGTAATAGTAAATACCATTAGGTTATTTTGGAAAATCACATGGTATCCATCAGTTCGTCTCGTTTAATGAAAATGGCTTGTGTGTTGAGTGTCATTTTACTCAATACATCGCTAGTGCAAGCTAAGACGAGTGAGAATAAGCGGAGTGAGTTTATTGATGTTGGTGAACTCCTTCCTAACGCGGTTTTAGATATTCGCTACTTTGGGCGTCATAATTTTGTGGGCGCTCCTATTGATGGTTACACTGCGCCTAAATGTTTATTGCACAAAACCGCAGCGAATGCGCTTAAAAACGTACAAAAGGCGGCTCAGAAAGAGGGGTTGAATTTAAAAATATTCGATTGTTATCGTCCACAGCGCGCTGTTGATCATTTTGTACGTTGGGTTAATGATTTAAGTGATACGCGCACCAAAGCTGAGTTTTATCCTAACCTTAATAAAGATCAGCTGTTAGGTGATTATATTGCTGCTAAATCAGGCCACAGCCGTGGCTCAACCATTGATTTAACGTTAGTAGATGCATATGGTGTTGAGCTTGATATGGCATCACCGTTTGACATGTTTGATACGCTTTCAAATACGGATGATCCTCGAATTAGTGCCACTCAAAAAGCTAATCGTTATAAGCTTAAAACACTTATGAGTGATGCGGGTTTTGCTCCGTATTCAATGGAGTGGTGGCATTTCACTTATCAGCCGCAGGCTTACCCTGCGACTTATTTTAACTTTGTAATAAAATAAATTAACGTATTTCGTTAATGGGTGTGTAATCCACAGCAATTTCAACAATACCGACTTCTGGGTATTTTTCTAATTCAGTTTTGACTACTTTTAAATCAGTACCTTTATCGACAAAAAAGCTGTACGTATGCTCAGCTACCTTTTTTAATTTATAGGTGTCTAGTAGTGCTAAGGATGCTTCTTCGGTTTTGAGTGTAATAAATACAGTGCCTGTCACCGTACCTTGCTCTGAATTTGCGTGGTTAAAGACGATGGTTCCTTTTAAAAGCTGCTCAGAGTTATAAGTTAGTTTTTCACCATTGTTATTAACAGAACGACTGTTCGTTTTCGTTAACTCTTCTGTTTTTTTTGTTGTGGTTTGTGGTGTGTTTTGCTCTTTTTGAAGAACTGTGTTTTTAGGTGTGTCTTCCTTTTTATTTACATTATCACCTTCTTGGCAACCCAAGGTTAACATGGATAACACTATAATTAGTTGTATTTTATTAATCTGGTGCATCTAATCTCCTACTATTGTTACTTTTGTTTACAGTTTTTACTGTTTTTTATTAACAGCTTTAGGTACATTATAGTTGGTTAAATTGTTAACCAAAATTAAAAATATAACAACAGGGAACTTATGCATGGCTAAATTTAAAGTAAGCGCTGTAGCAACATTAGTAACGGCTATTTTGGCATCATCACAAGTACAAGCAAGTGAACAAACTCGCTTCTACAGTGCCTCTAGTACAAGCTCACACGCGCAATTCAACCCACAAATAACTCAGCAACGTGCATTAGCTGAGCGCCGCACTGTATCGGGTCATAAATCTATTTTTGATGCTCAATTAGGCAAAGCGACATTCTTATGGCAGGCTGTTGGTCAAGCGAAACCAGATATGTCAGTTGTTTTACCAGAGCAACGCAATGCTTACGCTGCAGATTTTTATTTAAATGCGCTAACGGGTGTAAGTACAGCTAAGAAAGGTGTATCAAGTGCAGTATTAACTGATTTATCTGAGCAAAAACTGGGCTCAATCACGGCTAAATACAAGCAAAAAGTACATGATATTGAAGTATTCAACCGTGAATACAACTTAATCATGGACAAAGAGCAAAACTTAGTAGCTGGCTCTGGTTACTTTGCTAACGTTAGTTCTAATGCGACTAAATCATTTGCACCACTTGCTAAATTTGTGGGTGCTGAGCAAAGTATCAAGCGCGCTATTAAAGAGCTAGCAGATATCAATGTTTCGCTGGTTAAGTCTACAGAGCAAGGTGACTATGTTAAGTACAATGTAACTAACCAAAATGGTGAAAAAGTTGTCGTTGGTCAACCACGTGCGAAGAAAGTATTTTTTGAAGTTAATGGACAACTTGAGTCGGCTTATTATGTTGAAGTTGAAGTTGCCGATAAAAATAGTCTAGATAGCGACTATTTCAGCTACGTTATTGGTGCTGACAACAATAAGGTTTACTTCAAAAAAGACTTAAAAGCACACGCGGCAGACTTTAATTATCGTGTATGGGCTGATGCAGATGGTTACCCTTGGGAAGGTCCACACGGCGACGTAATCCCAGCTGACGGCCCTGATCAAGTTGATGAAACTGAAATCCTAGATGCGCCTTTAGTTAGCTTATCTTACTACAGTAAGCTGAGCACAATGGACCCTTGGCTTGAGGATGATGCAACGACTACATCAGGTAATAACGTTTTTGCGTATGCTGATGTTATTGCACCACAAGGTTTTACTGAGGGTGACTTTACGGCTGAAACAACGTCTGATTATACTTTTGACTACCCATATCAAGTTGATCAGGTTGCTAATAGTTATGACAACCGTAAGGCAGCTATCGTTAACTTGTTCTACATGAACAACTTCTTACATGATTTCTTTTATGATCATGGTTTTGACGAAACATCAAATGTTGCACAAGTATCTAACTATGGCCGTGGTGGTGTAGAAGGCGATCCAATTGAAGCGCAAGCACAAGATAACAGCGGTCTAAACAACGCAAATATGTCTACACCAGCAGATGGTGCAAGCCCTCGTATGCAAATGTATTTATACAACTCAAAAGATGCGAAAGTAGGTGTAGACTTTGGTGTTGTAGTTACATCTGATGAAACGATTGGTCTTCTTGAATCAACGCAAGTTTCTGGTTTTGGTCAAGGTCAGTTTGCAGACGTAGCCGCTGAAGTTGTTCGCCTAATCGATGGTAATGATGTTGATTCAGGGAGTGTAACGGATGGTTGTGAGCCTGCGACTAATGCAGCTGATTTAGCTGGTAAAATTGCTTTAGTTGACCGTGGTTCGTGTAACTTCACTGCAAAAGTATTCCACGCTCAAGAAGCGGGCGCTATTGGTGCAATCGTTGTAAATAATGATCCTAATACCGATGATCCTGCACCTATGGGCGGTGAAGATGATGCTGTGCTTATTCCAAACATGGGACTTAACTTTGCTGACGGTCATAAAATGTATGACGCGATAGATGCAGGTAATGCTGTAACTGTAAACATGTTTAACAAAGCAACGTTAAAAGATGGCACATTAGATAACGGTATTATTGCACACGAATGGGGTCACTATATTAGTAACCGTTTAGTCGGTAACTCGTCTGGTCTTATCAACTTCCAAGGCCGTGCCATGGGTGAAGGCTGGGGTGATTTCCACTCACTTATGTTTATTGCTAAAGCAGGTGATATCAACATTCCTGGCAACGACAAGTTCCAAAAAGCTTACGGTAGCGGTACATTCGTAGAAGACTTCTATTTTGGTATTCGCCGTGTTCCATATTCTACAAACATGGAAGTAAACCCACTGTCTTTCCGTCACATTACTGAAAATGCAGGAACGGACGTTGGTATCGCGCCAACAAATGTGGCTTCGCCTCATGCTGCCGGTGAAATTTGGGCAACAATGTTGTGGGAAAGCTATGTTGCACTAATTAACGAGCATGGCTTTGAAGAAGCACAAAACCGCATGGCTAACTACCTTGTTGCGGGTTATAAATTGACACCAATTGCGCCGCTATACACAGAAGCACGTGATGCAATCCTAGCTGCTGCTTATGCTGTTGATACAAACGATTACGAGCTTATTTTAGGTGCATTTGCTAAGCGTGGTATGGGCTTAGGTGCTGTTGCTCCAGAGCGTTTCAGCACAGACTTAACCGGTGTGGTTGAATCTGATGATATGGAGCTTGCCAGCTTTACTCTTAAAGATGTGAGCGTAAACAATAACTTTAACGGTGCAGAGTTAGGTTATTGCTCGAATGATAACATTCTAGATAAAGGTGAAACCGGCACACTAACCGTGAGCATTACCAATACAGGTAGTGAAACACTGACAGGTACACAAGCACAGTTGAGCGTTGTTAGTAACCATGATGTTACTTTTGAAAATGATGGCTTAATCACGTTTGATGAGATGACTCCATTCACATCGGCTACAAGTGCGCCTATTAAATTTACACTGAATGATGCGGGCACCGCAGATACACTTGAGATTCAAGTGTCATTCCCAGAACTTTCTGCTGATGATGAAATTGTTGAAGCAGCAAGCGAGACACTCTCATATACGGTTAACATGGACTTTGAAGCAAAAGCACCTGTAGGTTCTCAAACTTCAGATAACATGGAAGTCGCAGCGACGTCACTACATGACTTTAAAGAAAACGTAATGACGGGTGGTGACCTAGCAGAGGGCACTCAAAGTATGGCTAATGATGGCAACGTAGCCTTTTTCAATACCTTTGGTTTTGGGCTTGGTGAGCAAACCATGTACCTAAATAACAATGATTTTGAATCAGACGTTGCTGTTGAAACTAAAGAGTTTGAGATTGGTTTTGCTGGCGAGTTTGCAGTGTCATTCTGGCACTTCTATCTAATTGAAGAAAATTGGGATGGTGGTGTTGTTGAAATCAGTGTAAATGGTGGTAATTGGGTTGATGTAACTGAAATGGGTGGCACATTTGATGTTGGCTATGATGGTCCGCTGACTGAAAATGATGCACAGGCAATTCAAGACCGTGATACGTTTACAGGCAATAACATTGATGAGAACGGTGCGTATGGTAATTACGAAACAATTCGATTTGGAACTGAATTAAATGGTAACCGCGCGAAGCTTCGTTTCCGTTTATCGTCTGATAGTGCAGTAAGTGAGTTTGGTTGGTGGATTGATAATGTGTCATTTACCAATGTAACAACACCGATACTATCAAATGTTATCGCGGGTGATACTTTTGCATGTGATAATGCAATGCCAGTTATTAGCGTGTCTGGCGATGAAAGTATTTCTGAGTCTGCAACAGGTACGTTAAGCGTAACTGCAACTGATCGTAATAGTGATGATGAATTAACGTATGCTTGGACGCAAGTGAGTGGTTCAGCAGCAACACTATCAGGCGAAGATACTGCAACATTAAGTTTCACTCCAGGCTCAATCTCAGCAGATGAAGAGGTCGTCTTTGAGGTTGTTGTTAGCGACGGTGTTGCATCCGTGTCAGAGCAAGTAACGGTTGCTGTTACAAATGAAGCTGAACCTGTGGTTGAAACCCCAGAGCCTAGAAATTCAAGCAGTGGTAGTTTTGGTTTCTTGACCTTACTACTTGCTCCATTAGCGTTAGTAGGTCGTCGCCGCAAACGCTAAGTTAATTATCAGACAGTGATAAAAACAAAGCCCTTACAGTTTTCTGTAAGGGCTTTTTTAATTTATGCTGACTTTGTATTTTCTTACCTGCCCATGTCAGGGCAAGCAAAAAGTTGCATTACAAAACTATTGAACCGTCGCTTTTAAACCGCGGCGTTTTAATAACGCTGAAGTGTCTGGCTCTTGGCCTCGGAATGCTTTATACGATTCCATTAAGTCGCGCGAGTTGCCCATTTCTAAAATTTCTTTACGGTATTTGTCACCCATTTTGCGAGTTAAACCGCCTTGCTCTTGTACATAAGCAAAGGCATCAGCTGCTAAAATTTCACTCCACATATATGCGTAGTAACCAGCTGAGTAGCCGCCACCCATAGAGTGTGAGAAGAATGCTGATTTATAACGTGGTGGTACAAATGGTACATTTACACCATGTTTTGTAAGTGCTTGTTGCTCAAACTCTTCAATGTCTTGTAATGGTGCATCTGCAGGCAGTGAGTGCCATTCCATATCAAGAAGTGCAGCAGCAACATATTCTAACGTATCAAAACCTTGGTTGAAGCTACGTGATTGGATTACTTTTTTCAGTAACTCATCAGGAATTGGTTCACCTGTTTTATGGTGTTTCGCATAGTTTGCGATAACTTCGGGATACATTGCCCAGTCTTCTTCGAACGTTGACGGGAATTCAACGAAGTCGCGTGATACCGACGTACCTGAAAGCATAGGATATTTTACTTTTGAGAACATGCCATGTAAGCCGTGGCCTAATTCGTGGAAAATAGTCGTCGCTTCATCATAGCTGATAAGCGTAGGTTCACCATTAGCACCTTTTTGGATGTTCATTACATTAACAACAACAGGCTTTTGTTCTTTAAGGCCTGATTGTTTTACAAATGAGCTCATCCATGCACCGCCACGCTTACCTTCGCGAGCAAAGTAGTCAGCAAAGAAAATGGCTAAGCTGTTACCGTTTTCATCAAAAAGCTCATAGGCTTTAACATCAGGATGGTAAACTGGAATATCGTTACGTGGTTTGAAAGTAATACCGTATAAACGGTTCATGGTGAAGAATACACCGTCTTCTAGCACACGATTAAATTCAAAGTATTCTTTAACTGCATTTTCGTCTAGGTTGTACTTATCTTTACGAACTTGTTCTGCGTAGAATAACCAATCCCAAGGTTGTAGTTTGAACTGTTCACCTGACTCATCGATCTTAGCTTGGATTGCTTCAGCCTCTGCATTGACGTTTTGCATTAACGCAGGGATCATACCAGCAAACATATCAAATACTGCCTGCGGCGTTTTCGCCATTTGTGACTCTAGTCCGAATGCCGCCCAGCTATCATAACCAAGTAGCTTAGCTTTTTGAGCACGTAACTGAGCAAGTTCTGCAACGATTTCACGGTTACTGTTTTCACCAGAAAGTGCACGCTCAGCTGAAGCACGCCAAATTTTTTCACGTAAATCACGGTTTTTAAGTGTCGCTAAAATAGGTTGGCGTGTTGTGTTGGTGATCTTAATTAGGTATTTGCCAGAGTGGCCAGCTTCTGTTGCTGCATTAGCAAGTTGTTCGATTTGACCTGCAGGTAAACCTTCAAGCTCAGCTTTGTCATCAACAAGCACAACGTTCGTTTTAGTCAGTGCTAATAAGTTCTGCGAAAACTGAGTCGTTAAGCTTGAATGTTTTGTATTAATGTCACGGATCTGCTGTTTTTCTTCTGCGGTTAGTTTCGCACCGGCACGTACAAAACGCTTGTAGTAAACATCTAAAAGACGTTTTTCTTCAGCGGTTAATGCTAGTTTATCTGACTCAGCATATACAGCGGAGACTTTCTCAAATAAGTCTTTATTTAAAAAGATATTGTCGTTATGTGCAGCAAGCTTTGGTGCGAGCTCTTTTTGTATTTCACGACGTTTAGGGTTTGAATCACTCCCTGCTAGATTATAAAAAATGCTGCGGGTGCGAGTCAGTAATTCGCCACTTAGCTCAAGGGCAACAATGGTGTTTTGAAAGTCAGGCTTAGCTTGATTGCTAATGATAGCTTGTACTTCAGCCATTTGCTCTGTCATGCCTTTATTGAAAGCAGGCATAAAGTGCTCATCTTTAATTACACTAAAGTCAGGCGTTTCGTATTGTAATACGCTTTTTACTAATAATGGGTTTGCTTGCTCAACGTCAGCCGTTGTTGCAACTTGTTCAGTTGTTGTTTTATTTTCTGTTGTTTGTGGCTCAGAACATGCCGTTAATAATAACGCTGAGCTAATCGCGGTTGCGAGTACGTGTTTCATTGTTTTCTCTTTCTTTTAAAAATTAAATTGCGCTGATAAAGCACAGTGATCGCTTAACATATGATCTGTGTTGTAATTGTGAAATTTCACAGAAGATGGCACCAAAGCGCGCCTCATGGAAGCTGATGTCACAATGTGATCAATGGGCAAAGGGTACTTTGGATGACAACCTACTACACCATCTGTTGCGATAAAAAGGTTATTAGCTGCGATAAGTGGCGAACCATCACTATAATCTTTTTTATTTTTATAGTCAGAAGCTGCTAAAAGCTCAACTCTAAAATGGTTATCTGTGGCTGTTAAATGATGGTTAAAATCACCCAGTATAAGCCAGTTTTCGCGAGCTAAGTTTTGCTGGGCTAGGTAGCTTTTTAAATACTCAGCTTGTTTAGCGTATATTGCACAATTTGATTTATTTGATACTTCATAATTTTCAACAAAGCAGCCACTTTTCATATGAACATTAAGTAAGTTTAATGGTTTACCCGCTTGTTCAATTTGTAAGTGAATCGCTTCTCTTGCACCCACTTTCGCTTTAGCTAACTCACTTAGGTGGTTAACCTGTTTTATTAAAATAGGCTTTCTCACCACGAAGGCGACTTTTTGTTGTGTTGATGCTTGCTTGTTTTCTCTACAAGTGTAACTGGGCGAATCAGTTCGTGATGACATGATTATTTGCCATTTTGAGTCAGGAAATATTCGTTCAACAGCCGCCAGAGAGTCAACTTCTTGAAGTGCAATTACATCTGCATCAAGTGATTGAGCGTATTGGCGCATCTGAGTGTAACTTTCAGTGTCTCTGGCTTTACAGCCTTTACCATTGTGAGCTGCTAAGTGTTCGGTGTTCCAAGTGACCACGCGTAAGCTTTTGGCATTTGCAAAATTACTATTTATAACTGATAGCAGTAGTAATGCCAAGCTAGTCAAATGCGGATGCTTAATTATTTTCATCTATGACTATTACCTAAGAATAATGATGTGGTATGTTATATTGTAACAATTTAATCTGCAATCAATCTTGCCATGGAGTGCATTTTTTTACGATAAGTTGCAAATGTTGCTGAATAAGCAAGGAGTCGTATGGCTATCATAATTAAACATGCCTGCGTTGTTAATGAAGGACAACGTGGATCACATGATATAAAAATTGTTGGTAAACGAATAGTTCAAATCGCTACTGATATCACAGCCAACGTTAATGATCAGGTGATTGATGCGAACGGTTTATTGCTGTTACCTGGTATGATCGATGACCAAGTTCATTTTAGAGAGCCTGGCCTTACCCACAAAGGTACGATTGCCAGTGAATCTGCCGCTGCTGTGGCTGGTGGCATTACCAGCTTTATGGAAATGCCTAATGTTTCACCCTCGACCACCACTGCAAAAGCATTGGCAGATAAATACGCAATAGCGGCGCAAACCAGCGCTGCGAATTATGCGTTTTACTTTGGCGCAACCCCTAATAACCTCGATGAAATTAAAGCCCTTGATGCCAAAATGGTATGCGGCGTTAAAGTATTTATGGGGGCATCAACGGGGGATTTACTGGTTGAACACCCTCACGCTCTAGAGGCTATTTTTCGCGAAAGCCCCGTACTTATTGCCACCCATTGTGAGCAAGGTGAAGTGATTCAACAAAATCAGCGCCGTTTAGCAAAGCGCTATGGTGAGTTACGAATAGAACATCACCCATTAATTCGTGATGAGTTAGCATGTTATGCATCATCATCGTATGCGGTATCGTTGGCAAAGCGTTATGGTTCACAGCTGCATGTTTTACACCTTACAACGGCAAAAGAGCTAGAACTATTTAGTAACGCACCCATAGAGCAAAAGCACATAACTGCCGAAGCTTGCGTGCATCATTTGTGGTTTAACCAAGATGATTACGCAAACTATGACAATCAAATTAAATGTAACCCCGCCATAAAATCAGAGCAAGATCGCCAAGCGCTACTCTCAGCAGTACGCGATGGTCGCATTGATATTATTGCCACCGATCATGCCCCTCATACTTGGCAAGAAAAGCAGCAACAATACAGTGCTGCGCCAGCAGGCCTCCCTTTAGTTGAGCATGCATTACTGTCGTTACTTGAGCAGGTAAAACATGGTGAGTTAAGCCTTGAGCAAGTTGTTGAAAAAACGGCACATAACGTGGCAAAGCGGTTTGCTATCGAAGAGCGGGGCTTTATTAGAGAAGGTTATTTTGCTGATTTAGTTCTGGTTGACCCAAACGCAGAAAAGCACGTTGAGCACACAAACACTCATTACTTATGTCAATGGACTCCATTTAGTGGCACCACCTTTTCACACCGAATAACACATACCTTTGTAAATGGTGAGTGTGTCTTTGATGGGAAGCACGTATACCCGCACAAACAGGCCGCTATGGCCTTAACATTCAATCGTTAAAAGAAGTTGATATGCAATTACCCGATATTACCTCGCACTCTAATGTAGATTTTCAGTCGCCTTTAAAATGGGTGGGCATGGAAAAAATAGCATTGCCTTTGAAGCTTGCACAAACTCATGTTGATGTGCACCTTAATGCCAAAGCTGATGTGTTCGTTAGCCTTGATAGCAATGCTAAAGGCATTCATATGTCGCGGCTTTATTTACTACTTAATCAGCTATTGGCTAATCAAAGCTTATCGACTCAACGTATTAACGAGTTTATGGAGGCCGTTTTAGCATCACAAAAAGGCTTAAGTAAAGGCGCAAAACTAGTGCTGCATTTTGATTTACCACTGCTAAAACCAGCGCTCTTGAGCGACCATGCAGGTTATAATGCTTACCCTGTTGTATTAACGATTACAAAGCAACAATCACTCACCATTAACTTAAAAGTTGATATTGCCTACAGCAGCACCTGCCCATGCTCAGCGGCATTATCAAGGCAGCTATTGAGCGAGGCAGTCGATAAACAATTTAGCGATGCGAGTATAGATAAAGCATCTTTACTCAATTGGCTTGCAAGTGAACAGGGCTCAATTGCAACTCCTCATAGTCAGCGCTCTTATGCCTACGTTGATGTCACCTTTAGTAGTGAAAAACTACCTGATATTAGCGGCTTTATCACCGTATGTGAGCAAGCCATTGGTACCCCAGTACAAACCGCTGTTAAACGTGAAGATGAACAAGCATTTGCAGCCCTTAACGCAAAAAACTTACTGTTTTGTGAAGATGCGGCAAGGCGATTAAAACAATGCTTCGAAACCATGCCGAGTATTGCTGACTACCAATTTAAGGTTGAGCACCAAGAAAGCTTACATGGCCACAATGCCGTGGTTCATGAGTCTAAGTATTAGAACTCATAGCCTTAAGTGTTTACAAATTTTGACAAAGGTAGTCGCAAATCATTGCTATTAATAAAAACAAGGTTAATGATATGCCTGCCAAAAATATTATAAAAAAGGATGACTATGCGTTTTAAATTTATTGCTGCTGCAGTGGGTATTGCTGTCGCAAATGTTGCCGTTGCCGACGAGGGCATGTGGCAACCTCATCAACTGCCAGAACTTGAATCAGTTTTAAAAGCGAAAGGCTTGAGCATTGATGTAGATTCAATTTCAAAACTGACTGAGTTTCCGATGAATGCGGTGATCAGTCTTGGCGGTTGTACGGCTTCGTTTGTATCACCAAAAGGCTTAGTTGTAACAAACCATCATTGTGCCTATGGTTCGATTCAATATAACTCGACCACCGAAAACAACATTTTAGAAAATGGCTTTTTAGCAAAAAAGCACAATGATGAAGTGCCTGCAGCCCCTGGTTCTCGTGTTTATGTAACCGAGGAAGTGGTTGAAGTAACTGATAAAGTAAACAAAGGGACTGAACAGCTAACCGGTAAAGCACGCTTTGATGCTATTCAAGCAAATGAAAAAGCACTTGTTAGTGAGTGTGAACAAGACAAGAGCTATCGCTGTAATGTGTATACTTTCCATGGTGGTCTTGAGTATTACCTAATCAAATCGCTTGAAATTAAAGATGTACGTTTAGCGTATGCGCCAGCGATGGGCGTCGGTAAATACGGCGGTGATATCGACAACTGGATGTGGCCGCGTCATACCGGTGATTTTTCGTTCTATCGTGCGTATGTTGGCAAAGATGGCAAGCCTGCTGAATATTCAGAAGACAACGTGCCGTACCAAAGTGATGCATTCTTAAAAGTGAGTGCTAAAGGCGTACAAGAAGGCGATTTTGTGATGGTGACCGGATACCCAGGCAGCACAAACCGTTACCGAATTTCGCCTGAAGTTGATTACGTGTTTAATACAGCTTACCCATTAGCACGTAAATATAACTCTAAATATGTCTCGTTGATTGAAGAAAATGCCTCGGAGGGTTCAGAGGCACGAATCGCTTATGAAAGCACGATTGCTGGTTACAACAATTACATTAAAAACTATGGCTCAATGATTGAGAGCTTCAATAAAGGCTCAATGTATAGTCGTAAGCAACAATTCGAAAAAGATCTCACTGCGTGGATCAATGAAGATAGTAAACGCAAAGCTAAATACGGTCATGTACTTGCTGATTTAACGGCGCTAGTTGCTGAGTCTCAAGAGCATAACCAGCGCGACCGTATGTTAGGTTACGTACACCGTTCACAAATGATGTCATCGGCTCGTATGCTGTATCGTTTAGCATATGAAAAACAAAAGCCAGACGCTGAACGCGAAAGCGGTTATCAAGAGCGTGATATGCCACGCATTAAATCACGTTTAGAAAGCATGAGTCGTCGTTATGATGAAACCGTTGATAAAGCTATCTTACTGTACTTTATTGAGCAATATGCCGCATTACCAAACGATGAGCGCGTTGTAGAAGTCGATAAAGCGCTGGGTTTAACAAGCGGTTTTGATAAGCAAAAACAACAAGCGTTACTTGATGATATGTATGCTAAATCGGTTCTTGCAGATGAAAGCAAACGTTTGTGGATGGCAGATCTTGACTTTGCTCAGTTAAAGCAAAGTAGCGATCCATTTATTCAATATGCACATGCTGTTTTTGCCGTTACTAAAGACATGGAGGATGCGAAAAAAGAACTGGCTGGTAAACAGCAAGCTGCTCGCCCTGCATTAATGGAGGCAATCATAGCTTATAACAAGGCGCTTAATAAGCCTGTTTATGCAGATGCTAACAGCACCCTGCGTGTAACTTACGGTACGGTAGGCGGCTATTCACCGCAAGATGGCTTAGTGGCAACCCCCTTTACATCTTTAGAAGGACTGCTTGCTAAAAATACCGGTGTTGAGCCATTCAACTCACCAGAGAAACAAAACGAGTTAATTAAGCAAAAGCTTTATGGCGATTACACCGGCGGTATGAATACTGTTCCGGTTAACTTTTTATCGAACGTAGATACCACAGGTGGTAACTCAGGCTCTCCAACGTTAAACGGTAATGCTGAGCTCGTTGGTTTGTTATTTGATGGTGTTTACGAAAGCATTATTGGTGATTGGGATTACGATGAAAACTTAAATCGCTCAATTCACGTTGATTCACGATACATGTTGTGGGTGATGGATAAAGTTGATAATGCTCAAAACCTACTTAAAGAGATGACTATCGTTAAGTAATCTAAGTTTAACATTAATTTAAGTATTAAAATGCCAGTCAAACAGACTGGCATTTTTGTTTTTATAAAAATAAAAACATTAAATTTCATAAGGTTGAAAAATATTTATAAAAATTAATTTTTCTTAAGTTTTATTTAAGTTTCGCTCGATAAATTTTACACATAACCTAAGTGGAGCGAACAATTATGCTTTCAGTTCAACAATCACATCAAACTCAAGTTCAAGAGCCTGCCTTTGTTTGCACGCGTGAAGGAGGTCAATTCCGTGACCGTCTTGAGCGTAATATCAAGCAAGGTTTTGCTGCAGCTTATGACGCGAAAATTTCGCAGTTCATGCCGCTTCTTTGTGAGCTTAATGTTGATGATGAAGTATGTACGTTAGGTCTTCGCTCTGCATCACAACCTTTGTTTATTGAACAATACCTCCCTGCGTCTATTGAGCACTTTGTTGGTGCCAAGCGTGAGCACATTTTTGAGCTAGGTAATTTATGCTCAACGCATCGAAAAGCCACCTTGGCACATTTTGTTTTAATGAATGAAGCGCTCTATCAAGCGGGCGCAAAATATTTAGTGTTTTGTGCAACCCGTAAAGTGAGAGCGCTATTAAAAATGCTGGGTGTAAATTGCAAAGAAATCGGTGTTGCCAATGCACAAGCACTACAAGATCCAGCAAGCTGGGGTAGCTATTACGACAATCAGCCAACCATTTGTGTGGTTGACCTAAACGAAGCACATCAACGTGTATTAAATACCCCCGTTTTATTCAATATCAAACAGCAGTGTTTACAGTCATCCCTTGAATTGGCTGTCTATTTGGAGGCGTTATGAGCTGGTTAACACAGTTACCGCATAAGGGTAGCGACACCTTGATGGTTTGCTATCAAAGTGAGGGTGTGCGCTCACTAACTAAACAAGAATTTACTGAACAAGTGACTCGTTTACTGTCTACTTTGGCTGAATTTGATGCCCAGGGGGTTGCTTATCAATTAGATAACACACCCGCTTGGTGTGTATTAGAAGCTGCGCTTAGCGAGCTTAAAAGAGTGGCGATTCCACTACCAACGTTTTTTACTGCCCAGCAAATTGCGTTTGGTTTGCAAAACAGTGGGGCAGGGTTATTTGTATGTGACCGTGCATACGAAGGTGAGTATGCAAAATTAGTGGCGCTAGTGGATGTATGTAAGCATTACCCTTTATATGTTTATCAATTGAGTAATACACAGTCTGTACCTTATTTTGCAAACACGCAAAAGATTACCTTTACGTCGGGCTCAACGGGCACACCTAAAGGGGTGTGTTTATCGCTTGAGAGTCAAATGCAGGTAGCGACATCACTTTACCAAAGCATTGGTTTAGAAAAACCAAACCATTTATGTTTACTGCCGCTACCGGTTTTACTTGAGAATTTAGCGGGTGTGTATGCGCCGCTATTAGCAGGTGGCACAGTTAACTTAGTGCCTTTAGCGGAACTTGGTTTTTCTGGTGCACAGTTACTTGAACCACGCAAATTGATAGCAGCAATTGAACGCACTGAGCCAAATACCCTTATTTTAGTGCCTGAGTTACTGACTTGTTTAGTGGCTTTTGCAAAGCAAGGCTGGCAAGCACCTACAAGCTTAAAGTTTATTGCTGTAGGTGGCGCGGTTGTAAGCCAAGCGCTTATTAAGCAAGCCCGTAAGCTCGGGTTACCCGTTTATCAAGGCTATGGTTTATCTGAATCTTCATCGGTGGTGAGCCTAAATACACAGACTGATGATGATATCGACACCGCAGGGCGAGTGCTAAAGCACATTCAATACAAAATTGAAAATGGCCAGCTTTATATCAAAGGCTCATTGTTTTTGGGGTACTTAGGTCAAGCCGCGCAAAATGCTGACGATTGGTATGCAACCGGCGATCTCGTTACTGAGCAAGCAGGTCGCTTGATTATACAAGGCCGCTTGAAAAATCAGCTGATCACCAGCTTTGGGCGCAATATCAGTGCCGAGTGGCCAGAGTCGTTATTGCTTAGCCACAGCCAAGTACAACAAGCGGTGGTGATTGGCGAAGGCCAGGCATTTTTAGCCGCGCTTATCTATGCAAACCAAGCGATGAGTGACGCTGAACTTGCTGCCCATATTACGGCACAAAACGCGCAACTACCCGAATACGCACAGATCAGAAAATGGCATCGAATGGCAGAGCCTATGAGCCACACGCAAGGTTTATTAACCAGCAATAATCGCCCTAAACGCGATGTTATTAATCAATTTTTTGCTACAGAGATTTCAGCACTTTATCAAGAGGCGACGAGCATGAGTCAATTTTTCAATACATTACAAGCCGAAACACAGAAAGAACGTGACTACCTTTTAGCTGCGCCGATTATTGGCCGCGTTTTTAAAGGTGAAGTAAGCCTGAGTGAATATGCATCGTTCTTAACGCAAGCTTATCACCATGTTAAGCACACAGTACCACTGCTGATGGCAGTCGGTGCAAAGCTGAGCGATAAACAAGAGTGGCTGCGCGAAGCTGTTGCAGAATACATCGAAGAAGAGTTAGGCCACCAAGAATGGGTGCTAAACGATATTGCAGCATGCGGTTTTGATAAAGAGCTAGTACGTCATTCTCGTCCACAGTTTTCGACCGAATTAATGGTGTCGTACGCCTACGATGCAATTAATCGCGGTAACCCATTGGCATTCTTTGGCATGGTTCATGTGCTTGAAGGCACTTCGATTGCATTAGCCGATAATGCAGCAGGGCAAATCCGTGAGGTTGTAGGTTTACCTAAAAAGGCGTTTACCTACCTTACTTCGCACGGTGCACTGGATATTGAACATGTGAAGTTTTTCGAAAATCTTATGAACAAAATTGATAACGAGGACGACCAGCAAGCCATCATTCACGCCGCAAAATGTTTTTATAAACTGTACGGCAATATTTTCCGTGACCTCGATATCGAGCCTTTCTTTAGCGAGGCTGACTTGGAGCAAAGCGCATGAGTAGCCCAGTTTGTGTGCTAACCGGTGCAACAGGGGGCATTGGCCGTGCTATTGCCCTTCGCCTTGCAAAAGAAGGTTGGCGTTTATTACTTGTTGGTCGAAATGTGAAGCAACTTGCTGCACTTAAATTGGAATGTGGCAATGATGCTGAGTATTTTCAGGCTGACCTAAGTAACAGCGAATCTCGCGACGAACTTGCTAAGTTTGCTCAGCAAATTGGCGGGGCAACGTTACTAATCAATAACGCAGGCGTTAATGTAATGCAGGGGTTTAGTGAAATTAGCGAGCAGCAAATTGATCACCTGTTAAATATTAATCTGCATGTGCCTATTAAATTGTGTCAGCTGTTTTTACCACAAGTGACCCGCAATAAAGGCACGATTGTCAATATTGGTTCGTCGTTTGGCAGCATTGGTTATCCATATCAAACCTTGTACTGCGCTAGCAAGTTTGGCCTAAGAGGGATGACCGAAGCCCTTGCCAGAGAGCTCAGCCACAGCGATGTCAAAGTATTGTATTTAGCGCCTCGTGCCACCGATACCGCGATTAATTCGCCGCAAGTACGCGCGATGAACAAAGAGCTGGGTAACACCATGGATCCGCCAGAAAAAGTGGCTGATGCATTAATAGATTTAATTAAATCAAAAAAACGTCGTCGTTTTATTGGTTTTCCAGAAACATTATTTGCCCGTATTAACGGTGCATTTCCATCACTCGTTGATAACGCAATAGCAAAACAACTTCCTAAAATTAAAAGTTTTTTTGCCAACTAAATTGATTAAGGTGAATGATTATGACTAAACTAAATTTTAAAGCCCTAATGATGTTAGGTGTTATCATGGCTGCACCTGCAAAAGCCGACTTTAATAGTGATTTAAGTTCGGTGCAAAAGCAGTGGGCAGTGGTTAATTACGAATTAGTTGACGATGCGCAGTTAGATGCATTCGAAAAGCTAGCGAGCGAAACTGCAGAGTTTAGTAAAGCCAACGACCAGCAAGCAGCCAGCCATATTTGGTACGGTATTGTGTTATCGAGCTATGCAGGTGCAAAAGGGGGCTTAGGTGCGCTAGGTCTTGCAAAAGATGCGAAAGCACAATTTGAAAAAGCGCTAAGCCTAGATCCAAAAGCGCTTGATGGCTCAGCATACACTAGCCTTGCAACCTTATACGGCAAAGTACCAGGTTGGCCAATTGGTTTTGGTGATGACGATGAAGCGAAAAAATTGTTTAAGCAAGCGCTTGAGCTAAACCCGCGTGGTATCGATAGCAACTATTTATATGCGTCATTTCTGTATGACGAGCGCAAGTATAAATCAGCTAGAGAGTTTTTATTGGTTGCACAGCAAGCGCCAGCGCGCCCTGATAGACCAAAAGCAGATCTTTACCGCCAACAAGAAATTACTAAACTATTGGCTAAGGTAGAGAAAAAAATAAAGAGATAAACTATGCATTTATTGCTCGTTGAAGACGACCATTTAGTGGCAGAAGGCCTGTGTCGTTCTTTACGTCAACAAGGATACAGTGTTGAACATAGTTCGACCGTTAAGTCAGCGATGCAATGGCTGCAAAATGATGAAATTGAGCTGGTAGTCCTTGATTTAGGACTACCAGACGGTGATGGCATCGACATTTTAAAACACATCAAAAAGCATCGTAAAAACCTGCCCGTGGTGATTTTAACGGCTCGGGGCAGTATTGATGATAAAGTCATGGGGCTAGATTTAGGTGCTGATGATTACCTTGCAAAGCCCTTTGATCCCGCAGAATTATTTGCCCGTCTTCGGGTTGCCAGCAGGCGTGTGACCCAAGCTCAGACCAGCACTTTAAAAGTCGGTGATGTTGAAATGGACACCGCCGCTTTTACCGTGAGTTTTCAAGGTGAGCCGGTAAACTTGCCACGCAAAGAGTTTATGCTCCTTAAAGCTTTGCTAGAAAACCAAGGCCGCGTGCAATCAAAACAGCAGTTAGAGAATAAACTGTATGAATGGGGCGAAGAGGTGGGGTCAAATACCATCGAAGTGCACATTCATCACTTGCGTAAAAAATTCCCGAAAGAGTTTATTAAAACCTTACGCGGCATTGGTTATGTGGTGGGTAAGCGCTAGTGTCAATTCGTAAAAGGCTGACTCTACTTATATTGTCTATGGTGATCTTAACTTGCTTTTTGGCATTTACTAAAGGTTACCGTGAAAGTATGAATCAGGCTGAAGCACTGCTCGATAACGAGTTGGTAACGCTGGCGCATGTGTTAATCGAACAGCCACTCAGTAAAGAAGCTCCAGCCTATACGAGTGATCTACCGCAGTTATTATTTCAAGTTTGGGTTGATGACAGCTTGGCCTCAAGCTCAAAATCATTGCAGCATAACTCTAGCAATCAAAGTCAGTGGCAAACCGGGTTTAGTGTTGAGAATTTGGCTGGGCAACGCGTCAAAGTGTATCGCTTAAGCGAAGGTAATAAGCGTGTGCTTATTGCAGAGCCTTTGAGTAAACGTGTGGCGCTGACCGAAACCGTGATTTTGTCGGCCATGACGCCGCTGTTATGGAGTGTGCCTATCCTTGCTCTCCTTATTAGTGTGTTTGTGAAACAAGGGCTTGCGCCACTAACTCGGTTATCAAATCAACTTAAACATCGTCAAGCAAATGACTTTACTGCAATCCCCTGGCAAACCCCAGAGCAAGAAATAAAACCTGTAATTAGTCGCTTAAACGATCTATTCAAACGGGTTGAAAGTGCTTATTTACGAGAGCGTTTTTTTGCCTCCGATGCGGCCCATGAACTGCGCACGCCGCTGAGTAGTTTAAAAATCAATGTGCATAATTTAGTGGCTCAAGGTGTTGAGAGTGTTGAGCTTGATGCGATGGAAAAAGGCGTTGATAAACTGAGCAATATCGTTGAACAGATGTTGATTTTGGGTCGTACTTATCCAGAGCAATGGCAAGCACAATTTAGCCCTATATCGGTATTAGAAATTAGCCAGCAAGTAGTGGCACAACTTTATGAGCGTATAGATGAAAAAGAGCATACCATTAGCATTGAGGGGGGGGATTTTGTTATTGCCGGTGACGAATTTACCTTGCTTACTTTGTTTGGCAATTTACTAAGTAACGCCATAAAATATACCCCCGCTGTGGGAGAAATTTGTATTACCTTGAAAGCCGAAAATAATCGTTTTATCTGGCAAGTAGATGACTCAGGCCCTGGTATTGAGGAAGCCCAAAAACAGCGTATTTTTAACCGTTTCTACCGTGTGGGTGGCGATAAACATCCATCAGGTGAGCAAGGAGCTGGGCTGGGTATGGCCATTGTTGAACACATAGTGTCGATTTATAACGCTGATATTGCTTTAGCAGATAGTCACCTTGGTGGCTTGCGAGTGAGTGTCTCCTTTATGCAAGGAGAAGTGAGTGAATAAATGGATATTGGCGCTTTCTATGCTGCTACTATGTATGTCGTCTTGGCTTGCTTACGCCAAAGAGTACAAGCTGATTTTAAAAGAGCATTTGTTTTATCCTGCTGAAATTAAAGTACCTGCCAATAAGAAGTTGCGGCTTTTGATCGAAAACCAAGATGACACCCCAGAAGAATTCGATAGTTTTGACTTAAACCGCGAAAAAGTGCTCTACCCAGGTCGCACGAGTGTCATTTATATCGGACCACTCAGCCCTGGGCGTTATGACTTTTTTGGTGAGTTTTCGCCTAATACGGCGCGAGGAACTGTTGTGGCTACACAGGTGAAAGATGCTGATAACTAGTTTATTGATGACCATTAACCAGCTTCTGCCAGTGGTGATTTTAGCCGTGCTTTTGAGCTTGATTGTGCCTTTAAGCCAGCGCCAAGTGAGTATTTATGCTGTTATTGGTATCTTGATGAGTTTGGTATTTGTACAAACTGCTGCTTGGCTTAGCCAGTTATTTGACCATCGAGGCTTAGAGTTCATACAAATGCTGCTGTGTATCATAATTTTTGTCGCTGCATTAATTAGCTGTCAGCAACGAAGCATAGCGGCTGCGCTGGCCTTGATTGCAACCATGGCTTTGTATTTAAGCCATTACATGATTTATTTAGTCAGTTTTTGGCACAGTAAAGATACCGCTGAGCCATTAATACTGGGTACTTTTCTAGGTGTTGGCATTTGTATTAGCTTTGGTGTGTTACTGTTCTTTTTGCTTGAAAGTATTACCAAGCGTGCTGGCGTGCAGCCTTTGATTGTGTTGCTAGCCTTCAATGCAACAGCAAAGTTACTGGTACTTCTTGATTTAGCAAGTCAGGTCGACTTACTTGATGTGACCGCAAATTATTTAGATTGGCGTGGGTTTTTAGTTGAAAACTCTGAGCTTGGGCGAGTATTAAAAGCCTTAGTGGGCTACGAAGCCACGCCGAGTAAAACCGCGCTGTGGGTGTATGTCGTTGCTACACTCGCATTTATCACCATAGTTCGCGTTTTAAAAATTAAAAAGACCAAGGAGCCTGTATGCGGTTCTTAATAGTTAGTTTAAGTTGTTTGCTGTTAGCAAGTATCAGCCAAGTCGTACATGCAGATGGCATGGTGGTTGATAAAGTATATCACCCTTATGTACTTCCCTTTGAGCGTGAAGTTGAGTGGCGTTTGGTATCTAGGCAAACTGATAACGGTAATGTGCTAGCGCAGCGCGCAGGCTTTGGTGGTGCAATTAACGATACTATGAGCTTAGAAGGTTATCTAGTAGGAGAACGCGATGACAATGGTGATTTTGGTTTAGCTTCTTACGAGGTTGAGCTTCGTTGGCAGTTAGTTGAGCAAGGCCGTTTATGGGCAGATTGGGGCGCATTATTTGAGCTTGAAAAACAGCACACCCTAGATGCATATGAAGCGACAAGTGGTTTTTTATGGGAAAAAGAGTTTGGTCGCACGAGTTTAACTCTAAATGCCTTTGTCGTTTATGAGTGGGGGGCTGATATTGAAAACGAGTGGGAAAGTGAATTTCGTGCCCAGTATCGTTATCGCTATCGCTCTGAGTTTCAACCATCTATTGAAATTTACGCAGGTGAAGACTTTTTTGGTGTTGGCCCAGGTTTTATAGGTTTGCACCGTTTTAGCCCCAAGCATCAATTAAAATGGGAAGCTGGTTTTATTAGTGAGCTGAGTCAGTCGGGCAAAGATCATAGCTTTCGTTTGGCGCTAGAGTTTGAGTTTTAATTATTCAAAAGTATCTGCAAGCCCTGTTTATGATGGCCTATGCAGCGTTCGATAGTGTTTGACTTATTCTAGTAACTCTATATAGTATGGCGCAGCTAGAAAGAAAGCGTGTAATTAAATCTTTATTTCGTTGTTGTATAAGTAATACTTGTAGTACCGTCCTGAAGTTTTTAAGTTCCATCTGATTTTTTGCTATACCCGCCCATTAAGGGCATTGTTTAATTTTTTATATCAGGAATATGACTATGTCTAACGTTGTTTCAGGTACAGTTAAGTGGTTTAACGAATCTAAAGGTTTTGGTTTCATCGAGCAAGAAAATGGCCCAGACGTGTTTGCACACTTCAGCGCTATCAAAAGCGAAGGTTTCAAAACTTTAGCTGAAGGCCAACGTGTAGAGTTCACTCTTTCACAAGGTCAAAAAGGCCCTCAAGCGGATAACATCACTCCGTTATAATTTTTACTTTTAGTAAAAATTAAGAAGAAGCAAGCTATGGCTTGCTTTTTTTATGCCTAAAAATTGACTGGTAGCATGAACATTTCTATAGTTAATTCAGTCGTCGTATTTGAGTATTTTAACCATTTTTAGATATCTTGTATTAGCGTGTTTGTACATTACACCTGTTGTGTACGCCAAGCACAGTGTGACCATCTATACCGAGCAGTTTCCCCCTTATAACTTCTCTAATAAAGGCTACTTGGAAGGAATTAACCTTCGATTTGTAAGAGCAATGTGCGTGGATGCAGATATTGAATGTAAATTCATCTTATTACCTTGGTCTAGAGCATATCACTTAGCGCAAGAGGAGCCGATGGCAGGGCTTGTGTCTACAGCACGTATCCCAGATAGAGAGCCTTTATTTAATTGGGTTGGACCCATGGCTTCATCCCGTAATTACTTTTACCGCTTAAAATCGAATCCCCAAGTTAATCCGCGAGATTTATCTGAGGTGAAAGATTACACTCTAGGTGTGGTTAGAGACAGTATTTATGAGCAGTTTGTAGAAAATATTGGTTTTGAAAATGAGCAGAATCTACTTAAATTTAGCCACTATTATGAATGCATTAACTTATTCTTTAAGGGAAAGCTCGACCTTATTATCGGCTCAGAATTATCCTTCCATTACCAACTCATGCAATATGGTTATGCGGGTCAAGAAGTTGTAAAGTTAATAGAACTCCCCCTTAACGATACGACGGGTAACTTTTTAGCGTTGAATAAAAATATGCCTAAAGAAATTGTTGAGCAATTTCAAACCAGCTATCAAAAGCTAATGAAACAAGGTAAGTTAGACAAGTTAATAAATGAGTACTTGGTCAATCAGCACTAATTATTTTCAGTTTGCATCATCACTTTTCGATAAGCTTGGCTCTTTGCTACATCTAAAAAAGCGTCTTTCAGTGCTTTAATGTAATTTGGATCTGTATTCTTATTTGCTGCAAGGTAGCCTTTCATAACTAAGAAGTCGATGGTATGAGCAAAGGTGAAGTTGTGTTCGTCTTGTGCTAATTGGTCTGCCATTGCCGCTATGTAGTTTTTATCATCGACAATAAGGTCTACTTTGCCTGATATGAGCAATTGATAAGAGCGGGTTATATCTGAAGTGTATATCAGGGTATAGCCTCGTTCAGAAAGCTGCTTTGCTGAAAGGTCATCACGTTGAACTGCAACTTTATACTGCTTAGCTTGTTCGCTTGCTGTTATATTAATATCAGCGCGTTGTGTAAGCTTTACAAAGCCCATACGGTAAGTCGCTACTGCTCCAATCCATTCGAATTTACTTTCTCGTTCAGGTGTTTTTGCCATGCTATAAATAAGCGTATTTGGCTTTTTTAGTGCCATGCTATAAGCGCGTGCCCACGGATACAGTTCAATGTTGGCTGTTAAATTAGCTTTGGCAAATATAGCCTTAACAAGCTGTGTACTGTCGCCTGCAACTTGGTTGTTAATTAGCGTTTGATTGGGAGGAGAAAGCTCGGTCACGACTGTTAATGTCGGTTCACTATGAGCAGGCCAACTTATACATAATAAGGCGAATAAAAATAGAGAGTATTTCATTTATGTACTTAAAAAGACTTAGTAATTAAATCTTAGCACATAAAACGATAAAAGGGCCTTGCGGCCCTTGGTGAAGTATCGTTCAAGTCAGATAGACCTTTAACCCCTTAAAGTCCTATCCTATTGTTTTGCAACTACGGCTCATCTCATTAAGTTTCTAAGCTAGCGAGAGGAAAAAACCTGCAATTGCTGCACTCATGAGGTTAGCCATAGATCCTGCTAACACTGCTCTGAGCCCTAAGCGTGCGATATCCTTTCGCCGACTAGGCGCCATACCGCCTAATCCACCTAGTAAAATTGCTATCGATGATAAGTTAGCAAACCCACATAACGCGAATGTGACAATCGCTTGTGTGTGCGCGCTTAACGTATCGCGATAATTAATAAAGTCGAGGTAAGCAACGAATT
Organism: Pseudoalteromonas sp. 68 DY56-GL68; assembly: GCF_041414825.1. Classification (NCBI taxonomy): domain Bacteria; kingdom Pseudomonadati; phylum Pseudomonadota; class Gammaproteobacteria; order Alteromonadales; family Pseudoalteromonadaceae; genus Pseudoalteromonas; species Pseudoalteromonas sp. 68 DY56-GL68. Next base: position 201,435 of record NZ_JAOCZL010000006.1, on the reverse strand, counting down.
CGTTAACTACCACCTTCTGACCTATAAAACTGCCTGCGATTACTGCTTCGTCCCAAGGTACACCTAGTAACCATGCAACGGGTGCAAATACGTAACCTAAAATTTCTTGTAGCGTTAATGTTGGGTGATCAAACCAACCACCAATACCGCCTAATAACCCATTTAGAAGTGCAATAAGTGCTACGAAAGCAAGTAACATCGCACCTACATTCAGTGCTAGTTGCATACCGTTTGCGGCGCCTGATGCGGCTGCATCAATTACGTTAACCGGTTTTTCTTCTTGTACGTCTAAATCTGCTAAATCTTCTTTTGGTGTTTCGGTCTCTGGCACAATCATTTTTGCCATTAAGAAACCACCTGGTGCCGCCATAAAGCTGGCTGCAATTAAGTATTTAAGCTCTACACCAATTGTTACATAGCCTGCCATAACAGAGCCTGCTACGGTAGCAAGGCCACCTACCATTACCGCAAACAGCTCTGACTTGGTCATGCTGGCGATAAATGGTTTAACAATCAATGGTGCTTCTGTTTGGCCAACGAAAATATTGGCGGTTGCAGAAAGCGATTCAGGGCGCGAGGTTTTCAATAGCTTTTGTAAGCCACCGCCTAGAATCTTGATTATCCAATCCATCACCCCGATGTGATACAACACAGCAACAAGTGCTGAGAAGAACACGATAACGGGCAATACTTGTATCGCAAAAATAAACCCTAAAGTATCTTGCGATGCCAGTGAGCCAAATAAGAAGCTAATCCCGTCATTGGCATAACCAATAACCGATGAAACGCCTCGTGACATACTTGCCAGTACGTTTTTGCCCACCTCGAAGAACAAGACAAAGCCACCAATTAACACTTGAAGTAAAAAGGCGATGCCTACAGTTCTTAAATTAATTGCTTTACGGTTTGTCGAAGCCGCAAAAGCAATGCCTAGTAGCACAACAATGCCTACTAAGCTCATAAATGTTGTCATACTGACTGTTTCCCGTTGTTATTGTTGCAGTAAATATTTTATTTTACTTTTAATTATATCAATGGCAACGCGATTCATACCGCCGCGTGTGACTACGAGATCAGCTTTGTGCTTTGATGGCTCAATAAACTGATAAAACATAGGTCGCACTGTCGCTTGATATTGATCAACAACGGACTGTAATGTCCTGCCACGCTGCTCCATATCTCGTTGCATACGGCGCATAAGGCAGATATCTAACGGTGTATCAATGAACACCTTAATATCAAATTCTTTTCGAAGTGCCGGATCACTCAATAGCAAAATACCTTCAACGATAAGTACTTTTGCAGGTGCCACTCGACGCGTTTCATCGCTACGGGTATGCATTGCATAGTCATAAGTTGGTACGTCTACTGATTTTCCAGCGCGCAATTGAAGTAAGTGCTCATGCAAAAGCTCATGCTCGAAAGCATCAGGATGGTCGTAATTGGTTTGCGTTCGATGGTCAAACGGCAAATGCGACTGGTCTTTGTAATAAGCATCTTCTTCGATCACTGCGATCGCGCCCGGTTCAAGCTCATTGACTAATTCGTTATAAATTGTCTTGCTAAAAAGAGACTTGCCCGACGCAGATGCGCCAGCAATAGCTATAATTGTTCGTGTCACTAAAGTTCTCGCCCACACAGAAGGAAACATTGTTAGGTAGATCACAATAGCAAAAAAGACACGATTAATCTCTTTTGCTTCGCTCAGAGGTGCAAATTTATAATGTTTCTGTTTTATGAAACAGGACTTATGTCCTGTACCAAAAATTCGAAGAGCATATAAAGTATTCACATATTGATAACGAGGTACCCATGGCAAGAGCACTCATCTTAATGGCAGATAGCCTAGGAATTGGCGCAGCACCTGACGCAGAGAAGTTTGGTGACGTAGGCGCTAATACTTTCGCTCATTTACTCAAAGCCTATGCTGAAGAAACCGGTGAGCACTTATCGCTACCTAATCTTACCCGTTTAGGTTTGGCCGATGCATGCGAAGCCGCAGGTAAAGAACCGTGTTTAGTCAGTGACCGCCAAGCACCTATTGGCGCATGGGGGTACGCTAAAGAGTTATCAAGTGGTAAAGACACGCCTTCAGGACACTGGGAAATGGCCGGTGTACCTGTGTTATTTGATTGGGGTTACTTCCCTAATACACAGCCGTGTTTTCCGCAAGAATTTGTTGACGAGCTAATTGCTCGCGCAGAGATTCCTGGCATTTTAGGTAACTGTTATGCCTCAGGAACAACCATTTTAGAACAGCTAGGTGAAGAACATATGCAAACCGGTATGCCGATTTGCTACACCTCAGTTGATAGCGTGTTTCAAATAGCCGCGCACGAAGAATCATTTGGACTGGAGAAACTTTATCAGGTTTGCGAAATCGCACGGGCGCTGCTTGATGAAATGAACATAGGAAGAGTGATTGCGCGGCCATTTTTGGGTTCGAGCCGTGACGATTTTGCCCGTACAGGTAATCGTCGTGACTATTCGGTGCTGCCACCGTCGCCAACCTTGCTTGATAAATTATCGCAAGACGGCGGTGAAGTGATCAGTATTGGTAAAATTGCCGATATCTATGCGCACCAAGGCATCACCCAAAAACACAAAGCGCCAGGGCTAATGAACTTGCTTGAGAAAACCTCAGAAGTGATTGCAAGCGCACCAGAGCATAGTTTGATTTTTACAAACTTAGTTGATTTTGATGAAAAGTACGGTCATCGCCGTAATGCAGTTGGCTATGCTAAAGCATTAAAAGAGTTTGATGATTACCTACCGACCATCTTAAATCAGCTAAATAGTGATGATGTGTTAATTATCACGGCCGATCACGGATGTGATCCAACAGCAGCAGGCACTGACCATACACGTGAATACGTGCCAGTACTTGCATACCAACCGGGAATGACAAACACCCCGCTTGGAGAACGAGCTAGTTTTGCAGACATAGGTCAAACCCTTGCCCAGTGGTTTAATCTTCCTGCACTTGAATACGGTGATAGCTTTAACGACAAGCTATTAGCGAACAAAAAAGGAAACCAATAATGAGTACTCCTCATATCAGCGCCAATGTAGGCGAATTTGCAGAAACGGTATTAATGCCGGGTGATCCGCTTCGCGCTCAATACATTGCTGAAAACTTTTTAGATGACGCAAAACAAGTAACAGGCGTTCGTAATATGTATGGTTTTACCGGTACCTACAAAGGTAAACCAGTGAGTATTATGGGCTCTGGGATGGGTATTCCATCAATGTCAATTTATGCCCGTGAATTGATCGTTAGTTACGGCGTTAAAAATCTAATTCGTATTGGTACCTGTGGCGGCATTGGTAGCGATATCAAAATCCGTGACGTTATCTTTGCACAAGGTGCAAGCACAGATTCAAACGTAAACCGTGCGCGTGTACGTGGTTACGACTTTGCCGCAATTGCTGATTTTGGTTTACTACTAAACGGCGTAAATGCAGCAAAAGAATTAGGCATTGAAGCGAAGGTAGGTAATGTATTTACAACAGATACATTCTACCAAGCAGATAACACATTCTATCAAGAATTAGACAAGCTAGGCGTACTTGCTGTTGATATGGAAACAGCTGGCATGTACGGCGTAGCCGCTGAATACGGCGCAAAAGCGATGGCACTATTTACTGTAAGTGACCACGTAATCACTGGTGAAGCGACACCAAGTGAAGAGCGTCAAAGCACCTTTAACGAAATGGTTAAAATTGCTTTAGAATCAATTTAAACAAGTTCCTTGGTAACGTATTCACTGAAATTTGGAGACACGCCCAAAGTGAAGTGAGACTAACCTCAAAGCCGCATTTATGCGGCTTTTTTTATAGCTAACTTATTTACCTCGCGTAAAATCCTCTTCGTATCTCGCAACTGTCCCTTAAAACTTGAAAATTCAACCAACTGTTGCCACTTTTAATAGAGGAACAACAATTGAGGATGTGTATGTCTAATTGGGTTGAAGCTAAGGTAAAAGACGTTAAATGGTGGACCGACTCACTATTTAGCTTAATCGTTAATGCCGATGTCGAACCATTCACGGCAGGGCAGTTTACAAAGCTTGCAATGCAAGTCGGTGATAAACGGGTAGCACGTGCCTATTCTTATGTGAATGCGCCAAATAACCCAGATCTTGAGTTTTATCTTATCAACGTTAAAGACGGTCAACTTTCTCAGCATCTGGCACAATTAAAGCCAGGTGACTCTGTGACTATTGAGCGCCGCGCCACAGGTTTTTTTACCCTTGATGAAGTGCCAAGCAGTGAGCAGCTTTATATGCTGAGTACAGGTACGGCACTAGGGCCTTTTATTTCAATATTAGAGCAAGGCGAAGTATGGCAAAAGTTTGAGCATGTTCACCTTGTGCATGGGGTGCGTCTTAATGAAGATTTGAGCTACCAAGAGCGCATTCAAGCACTACAACAGCAGCAGCCAAACTTGCATTATTCTCCTGTAGTCAGCCGAGAGTCAGCCACAATGGGGTTTAATGGTCGGATCACAGATGTAATTAAAGACCACCGTTTGTTTGATGTTACAGGTCATCCTGCTGTGCCTGATACTACACAATTTATGATTTGTGGTAACCCAGAAATGGTGAAAGATACAACAGCTATTTTGCTAGAGCTTGGCTTTAGCCGCAATAGGCGTCGTGATCCTGGTCATATAACTGTTGAGCAATATTGGTAAAAAGCTATGCCTAATAGCTAGAATTTGCTACTTTAGCGCCTCAAATGAGCATGGTCTGTTTAGGAAAACTATGAAACCGTTACTTTTTGCAATAAGTCTATTTATTTCATGGCAGTTGGCTGCCTCAGAGTTAAGCACTGAACAAAAGCAAGCTCAGCCAGCTTCAGTAAATGAACCTGAAAAGAAAGACGTTGATAGCCTTGAATTTATTGAACAGAAGCCAGCGACTCAGCAAGTATCGAGCTCAGCCCAAGCTAAAAAACCGGTGGCTGAGGTTGATGACAGTAAGGTATTAGGTTCACAAAACCCAGCACCGGCAGAACAGCCTAAGACCGCAGAGGAAAAACAAGAGGCTGTAAATGAGGCTGAACAAGCTGTTGCTAAAGCTAAAAAGGCACTCACTGAGAAACAGCAAGAAAAGGCGCGTCAGTCACGAGAAGCAACAGCGGTTATCGAACAAGTTATTGCCGCTTATAACGCCCGTAATATTGATGCTTTTATAAAAATGTATGATGAAAATGTTGAGTTTTATACATTTCCTAACGAGCTTATGTTCACAGGAAAAGAGAAACTTATAGCTCGCTACGGCATCATGTTTAAAAAGTTAAAGTGTATCAAATCATCGCCAATTAAACGTATTGTGCATGGCAATATAGTGATTGATCATGAGTTATCAGAAACCTGTTCAGAAGATCCGAATGTGGTTGATAAGCGGGCTGAGTTTGTTACAAGTTACCAAATCGAAAACGGTAAAATAACCAAAGTATTATTTTTCAGATAAAAAAAGAGCAGCTTAGCTGCTCTTTTTTTTGGGTCGATGAAAGTTACTAGATTTGAGGTAGCAGCGATTTCACATCGCGTCCTAGCACCTAGAACCAAGCATCTAATGACGCGGAATAAACCCGTTGCTACATGTAGGCGCGAAACTTGTTTCATACTTTTTTGCTATCAACCTTCATTTATTTCGGGAATTACACCTTTTAAACGAGTGATATCTTCATCACTAACGTCTGCAAAGTGTTTAAAGTGAATCGGCCAATCTTTGCAATATTCTTCTATCTCTTTAATGATATTTTTTGCTGCTGAAGTTGCTAATCCAAATCGTTTTGCCTGAGATAAAAAATTGCTTTTACTTGCATAACGCCCATCATCGCCAAAACCAAGGCCATGTTGTTTTGAGTTGTTGATAGGAGTGATGTCATAGGCTGGACTTAATCGCCAATTTTTTTGTGAAAATGAATATAAGAATGCATGATTGCGAGTGTGATCATCTGTATTACCTATGTACGCATTGAACACCATCCGCTTAAACAGCTCTTCAGCATCGCCTGCATTTTGTATTGTTTGATGCCTAATGAATTCAGCTAATTGACCATATGAGTAGTTACTTGAAAGGTCACTCATAGCAATTTTGGGCTTTTGAAGTAAGCTATTCGCACTTAAAAAGTGGTGTGTTGGTAAACCATTGCATACATCAAATCGCTCAACAAGTAGCACATCACCGGTATGTGTTTCATGAATGAAGGTAGGAGCAGTATTAATGCCAAGCTGTTCCGCCATTTTCATTGCAGCATGCTCGGCTCTGACTAAATTGAATAAATCATCTTGGCGATTGAATTTTGCTAAGTAGAGTTTGTTGTCAATTTGTATAGAGGTCTTTGGTCTAGCTCCCCCCATGCTTTGGCCAAACTCAAATGCTTTCTTAGCTTCTTCTGAAATTGTTTTATTCGCCAGCAAGTCATCTTTAGCTTGGTCTAGTAAGGCTAAATCAGACAAGGTGTTTTTGTTAGTTTTATGTTTTGAGGCACTTCTAGAGAGACTAAAAACAAGAGCTCCTACACCATACCCAGAGCCTGCTAGTAAAAACTCTAGCTCGTTTTTAGGTTTTGTATTATGAAGCGAAAGAATTAACTTGCGGCCCCATGAGTCAGCTCCTGCATCACTCAATACGCCAAACACTCCTTTATTAGCGGTGTAACTAAAAATCCCTGACTTTAATGGAAGATGTATTGGGTCTAGGGCAAAGGCATCGCTTCGGGCTAAATAACTCTTACCATAGTTGAACTCACCGCGACCCGATTGATTATCTAATTTAAAGTAACCACAGATAATGGGTTTTTCTTCTAAACCATCTATAAATACATAGCACTCAGAAGTCATCATTAATTTCCTGTGGTGAATTTCGTTTACGTTGGCGAGCATTGTATCCACCTACGTCGGCTGCTAATTCATTTATTTCGTCAAGAAGCGCTCCTTGTAAGTTAAGTACAACCAGCGCTTCAAAAAGAATATCACTTTTCACGACATCACCTTGTTCTAACTTTTGTACAGTCGAACGTGATACCCCAATCATTTTCGCAAATGTACTTTGCGTATAATGAAGAGTTCGGTGCTGGCGAATCAAATCTCCCAGTTTTTGTGCCATTTTTACAGCCTGCTCAGAACGCATATTGATTACTTTATAAGTCATTAGGTGTTTAATGATTAGTTTAGCGGTATTTGTTTTTTTTGCAAGAGAGGGAGACAAAGTTAGCGAGTTATAAGGGGAAAATTGCTAGATTCGTGTTAGCAGCGATTTCACATCGCGTTCTAGCACCTATGGCTTAAAGCTCCTTTACGTTGGGTGTCGCTCCGCTCGACCCAACGTATCCTTCGCGCGTCTTGGCTAAGCCGTTTCGTTTACCAACGAATTGAAGCTTTCATTGTCGTGCAAGCTTGCAAAAGCACTTTCATGTAGTAGTTCATTGCGAAGATTAGGTGAATATTCCAAAGACATGCGAATATCAGCCATTGCATCAGCATGTTTATGCAATAGAGCATAAGCACAAGCGCGTTGCCAGTATGCATAACCATAGTCACTATCTATTTCAAGCGCTTGGTTACATAACTCGATTGCTTCGCCTGTTTCGTTTATCTCAAGTAGCGCATCTGCTTTGTAGGCAATGGCTTCAACATCTTCTGGTTTACGTTTTAAAATTTCGTCGAATATTTCAATTTTATTCGCAACATCACTTTCTAAATTAGCTCGCATCCATAAAGAGTGCACTTCGTTTGTGATTGAGATCTTTTGCTGATTGAGCAGAATCTCTTCAGAACGTTCACGTAGCTTCTCTTCTAATACTTTAAGACGTTCTTCATATTCTTTAGTGATCGCACTCACGCGTGTATTTACGATGTCTTCTACTTTATTTTTCACATCGCGTAATGAATTCCAGCCTACTAAAACCAAGATCGATGCAGTAATCGTAATAATGAAGAAGACATTATTTATCGTGTCCGTTGTATAAGTTAAAGCACGATCAGCAGTATCTAATTGAGTGTGAGCGACTTGTTTTGTTACATCTTCGCGTAACTTTTGTTGATCTTGGCGCACAGCTTTAAGCTCATCAAGAATATAGCGCTCTAAGAGCGGTTTATACATAGGTTCTTGTAGCTTATCGAGAGCTTGCTGTTGCTCGGCTTCTGTCAGCGCAGGGCGGTTTTCTGTTTCGTTTTGAGCACTAGCAAGGGTTGAAAGGCTCATTAATAGGGTAATTAATAGTAAGATATAACGCATAGCTTATTCATTTATAGTGAATTCTAGGCTAACTGTAACATGCGTGAGCACTATGGACTAGGCAAAAAAAACCAGCTCGTAGGGTGAGCTGGTTAAACTGCATAAACAACATAAAGTTGTAAGGGGTATCAACAGGAGTTAGGTGTAATATAGCTATTTGTATCTGAACAACTACTTAATACTAAAAGAGTTTCTAAAAATTTATTTTCAATATGATAGATCAGTTTTGTTCGTCTAGACTTAAAGGGTCTTACAACTAAAAGGTGAGAGTAATGCGCCAACAACTAGTCCAACTACTCTATGGAGTATCAATATCTTCAGATCTTGATAGTGGTAACGTTGAATTAGCTGAACGTTTGATTCTAAATGCAGTGTTAGACGGTCTAGAAATAGGCAGAGCGGGTATTTGGTTACTGAATGAAGAAAATACGGCTATCGAATGTCGCCTTTTACTTGATAGAGAAAATGGCAAAGAAATTCAAATGCTAGTGCTTCCAAGAGACGCCTACCCTGATTACTTTAAAGCCCTTGATACGCAACGGACTATTACCGCTGTTAATGCTCACACCGACCCTGCGACTTACGAATTTAGTGAAAGTTACCTCACCCCTTTAAACATAGGTGCCATGCTTGATGCGCCAATACGCTACAAAGGAAAAATGATAGGGATATTTTGCTGTGAACATATAGGGGGAGAACGAGAGTGGACTGAAGATGAATGTTCATTTATTGGCGCATTAGCAGATCTGTATGGGCGTGCGCTGTCGGCACAGGAGAATGAGCGAATAAATGCAGAGTTAGAAAGGGCTAACCAACATTTAGAGCACCGTGTGGCAGAGCGAACCCGCACTCTTGAAAAAACGCTAAATGAGCTTACAGAAATGCAAGAAAAGCTTATTGAGTCTGAAAAAATGGCTTCTTTGGGTAACTTATTTGCAGGTATTGCTCATGAGGTAAATACACCGATTGGTATTGCTGTTACAGCAAATAGTTCAGCAAAAGATAAACTTACTGAGCTTGATAAACTCATAAGTGCCAATACGTTAACCAAGCACGCGTTGCTAGAAGGAATGAACCATTTAAATGAATGCATAAAAATTTCATTTACTAACTTAGAGCGTGCCGCAAAACTGATCAGCGATTTCAAGCAAACTGCGGTTGATCAATCTTCGTTAAATTTATTAGAAACTCAAATTAAAGCCTACCTTGAGAATATAGTTCACAGTTTAGTGCCTCTAACACGCAGCCATAATGTTACTGTTAATATTGACTGTGCAGATGACCTTACACTAATAACTGTTCCGGGAGCACTCAGTCAAATCATTTTAAATTTAGTGAATAATAGTTGTGTACACGGTTTTATTGGGAAAGAACACAATGTGATTGATATTAGCGTTCACCTAAATGATGAAAAGGGAATATACACACTTTGCTATAAAGATAATGGCTGTGGAATGACTGATGAGGTGATGCATAAAGTATTTGAACCATTTTTTACCACTAAGCGTGGCACAGGTGGAAGCGGTTTGGGAATGTCGATAGTGTATAACCTTGCAACCCAAGCCTTGCAAGGCGAAATTAACGTCACTAGTCAGCCTAATCAAGGTGTCTCAGTCACCTTAAAATTGCCTATTAATATAGCTTAATAAACAAAATTTAAGCTAAATGCAGGTTAAATAATCTGGTGACTGGGTAATAAAATTAATTTTTAATCAACAGCTTTGCCAAGACAAGATAAATTATCGCATGAGTTTGTCTTGCAAAATTGCTTGATTTTTCTTCTTGAATATAAGTGATTTATAGCCAGAGGCGTCATTATCAGTGTGAGCCAAAATAAAATTGGGCTTCGAAACACCAGCCCAACAATTGAGGCAACAAGCATTCCTGTTAACATTAATAAAGGTAAATTAGCGATAAAAAAGTTAATACTTAGTTGTCTTGCAACCTGCGGGTTTATGGCTTTCATGATTTTCTCACCGTCAATGAATACCCTCATAAAATGTATGACTTTTGCCAATAACTCAAATCAGATTTTTCAATTAATACAATCGATTTAAAAATAAAGACAGGCCTAGCTTTATTTTTGCACTGCCCCTATAGTTTAAAACAACGGGAAATTCTAAGTGATTAGTGATTCATTATTAACAGGAAATCCTTTTTTATGACAAAGACGTATCAGTATTAATACATAAATATCTGTCATATCTTTAGCTTTTGAGGAGCATACAATGAGTAATGGAAAAACGGGCGGCTGCCCAGTTATGCATGGTAGTAACACTGTCACCGCACAATCAAATACAGATTGGTGGCCAAATTCTCTTAATTTCGACATTCTTCATCAACACGACAGCAAAACTAGCCCTTACGGTAAAGACTTCAACTACGCTGAAGCATTTAAATCGCTCGATCTTGAAGCTGTAAAAACTGACTTAAAAAATTTGATGACTGAAAGCCAGCAGTGGTGGCCTGCTGACTGGGGTCATTACGGTGGTTTAATGATCCGTATGGCATGGCATTCAGCGGGTTCATACCGTTTAGAAGATGGCCGTGGCGGCGGTGGTACAGGTAACCAACGTTTTGCGCCTTTAAATTCATGGCCTGATAACGCTAACCTAGACAAAGCGCGTCGTTTACTTTGGCCTATTAAAAAGAAATACGGTAACAAGCTATCTTGGGCCGATTTAATGATTTTAGCTGGTAATATGGCTTATGAATCAATGGGCTTAAAAACCTTTGGTTTTGCTGGCGGCCGTGAAGATATTTGGCATCCAGAAAAAGATGTATACTGGGGCGCTGAAAAAGAATGGCTAGCACCAAGTGATGAACGCTACACCAATGTAGAAAAACCCGACACGATGGAAAATCCGCTTGCTGCGGTACAAATGGGTTTAATTTACGTAAACCCTGAAGGGGTGAATGGTAACCCTGATCCGCTTAAAACGGCGGAACAAGTTCGTGAAACATTTGCCCGTATGGCAATGGATGACGAAGAAACTGCGGCATTAACAGTCGGTGGTCATACCGTAGGTAAAACACATGGTAACGGCAGCGAAGCAAACGTTGGCCCTGAGCCAGAAGCGGCAGATGTGTTTGAGCAGGGCCTAGGTTGGAACAACCACAATTCACGCGGTATTGGTCGTGATACGATGACATCTGGTATCGAAGGTGCGTGGACAACTCACCCAACGAAATGGGATAACGGTTATTGCTACTTGTTGCTTAACTACGAGTGGGAGCTTAAGAAGAGCCCTGCAGGTGCATGGCAATGGGAACCAATCGATATAAAAGAAGAAGACAAGCCAGTTGATGTGGAAGACCCATCAATTCGTCTAAACCCAATTATGACCGACGCCGATATGGCGATGAAAATGGACCCAACCTACCGTAAGATTATCGAGCGTTTTAACGATGACTTTGAATACTTTAGTGATGTATTTGCACGTGCATGGTTTAAACTCACACACCGTGATTTAGGTCCAAAATCGCGTTACTTAGGTGCAGATGTACCAAGCGAAGATCTAATTTGGCAAGATCCGATCCCTGCGGTTGATTACACATTATCAGACAGCGAAATTAGCGAGCTTAAAACCAAGCTACTTAACTGTGGTGTAAGCCAAGCAGACCTTATTACAACTGCATGGGATAGCGCACGTACTTACCGTGGCTCAGATCACCGTGGTGGTGCAAATGGTGCGCGCATTCGTCTTGCGCCACAAAAAGATTGGCAAGGTAACGAACCAAAACGTTTAGCAAAAGTACTCAGTGCGCTTGAATCTGTGCAAGCGGGTTTAAGCAAACCAGTTAGTATTGCAGACTTAATTGTGCTTGGTGGTACAGCTGCGGTTGAACAAGCAGCAAAAGCAGCAGGCGTTGATATAACCGTGCCATTTGCGCCTGGTCGTGGTGATGCAACGGATGATATGACAGATGCTGATTCGTTCGATGTGCTTGAACCAATTCATGACGGTTTCCGTAACTGGCAGAAAAAAGACTACGCAGTTTCTGCTGAAGAGCTAATGCTAGAACGTACACAATTAATGGGCTTAACAGCGCCAGAGATGACAGCACTCGTTGGTGGTATGCGTGTGTTGGGTACTAACTATGATGGTACGTTACACGGTGTGTTTACTGATAACGTGGGTACATTAAGCACCGACTTTTTCGTCAATCTAACCGATATGGCTTACACGTGGAAGCCAATAAGCAAAGGCTTCTACGATATTGTTGAGCGCAGCACTGGGGTTACCAAGTGGACAGCGACACGTGTTGATTTAGTGTTTGGTTCAAACTCAATCTTGCGTTCATACGCAGAGTTTTACGCACAAGACGACAACAAAGAGCGTTTTGTACAAGACTTTGTCGATGTGTGGGTTAAAGTGATGAACGCCGACCGCTTTGATATTTAATTTGATATGATGTTACACCCAAAAGGCTACAGAACTCTGTAGCCTTTTTTTATGGTGCCTGAGTGCACTATGCTTGCTGGGCCAGATGATCCATATACTCGTCAAATGTACCTTGAAAATCGATGACCTGTTTATCCTTAATATCGATGATACGTGTTGCCAATGATGAGACAAATTCACGGTCATGACTGACAAAAATCAACGTACCTTGATAATCTTTTAATGCATTATTAAGTGCTTCAATGGCTTCCATATCCATGTGATTAGTCGGTTCGTCCATAATCAATACATTGATGTCTTGCATCATCAACTTACCAAACAACAAGCGGTTCTTTTCACCGCCCGAGCAATTACGTGCTTTTTTATTGGCATCGTCGGCGGTAAATAATAATCGACCTAACATAGCTCGAACCATTAAATCATTGTGCTTAGCGGTGCGCCATTGTGACATCCAATCAAACAGCGTGAGATCGTTATCAAATTCTTTACTACTATCTTGAGGACAATAACCGATGCTTGCATTTTCAGACCACTTCACCACGCCTTCGTTGCTTTGTAATTCATTAACAAGGCAGCGTAAAAAAGTGGTTTTACCTACGCCATTTTCACCAATAACGGCAAGCTTAGCACCGGCTTCCAGTAATAAGTCGCCGCCGCTAAATAAGGTTTCACCATCAAAGCCATGACCTAACTTAGTGAGCTCTAATGCTTGGCGATACATCTTTTTGCCTTCGTCAAAACGAAGTGATGGGCTAATACGGCTGGATGCTTTTACTTCATCAAGTTTAATTTTATCCATACGTTTAGCACGAGAACTGGCCAGTTTTGCTTTTGAAGCATTTGCGCCAAAACGATTTACAAACTCCTGTAACTCATCTATTTCTGCGCTCTTTTTTGCGTTTTCAGCAAGCAGTTGCTCACGTTGTAAGCTTGAAGCTTCGATCCACTTTTCGTAGTTACCAGGGTAGATTCTTAACTCGCCGTAATCAATATCGGCCATGTGAGTACATACTGAATTTAAGAAGTGGCGGTCGTGCGAGATAATAATCATTGTACATTTACGTTGATTTAGCTCATTCGCAAGCCACGTAATAGTGTGAATATCAAGGTTATTGGTTGGCTCATCTAAAAGTAAAATATCAGGATTCGCGAAGAGTGCTTGTGCTAATAATACTCGCAGTTTCCAACCTGGTGCAACGTTCGCCATTAAGCCGTAATGAAACGCTTGCTCAATACCGGCTTGAAGCAAAATTTCTTCAGCGCGGCTTTCGGCTGTGTAGCCATCCATTTCAGCAAAAATGCTTTCAAGCTCAGCGACTTTCATGCCGTCTTCTTCACTCATTTCAGGTAATGAGTAAATACGGTCACGTTCTTGTTTAACTTTCCAAAGCTCAGCATCACCCATGATCACCGCATCAACTACAGAGTATTGCTCAAAAGCAAATTGATCTTGGCTAAGGGTACCTAGCTTTAAACCAGGCGCAATCGATACATTGCCAGCGGTAGGTACAAGCGCACCACTTAAGATTTTCATAAAGGTTGATTTGCCGCAGCCATTAGCGCCAATTAAACCATAGCGATTACCGTTACCAAACTTGGCTGATATATTTTCAAATAAAGGCTCTGCGCCAAACTGCATGGTGATATTAGCGGTTGAAATCAACGAATTATTCCTAGAAAAAGACTGACAGGTTATGGGCGCAGCAACTGCGAAAATAAACAAGCAATAGGGTAAATAATAGGCCGCGGATTATACAGATCAGCCTTTCAGAACGCCATTAAAAAGAAGACAAAGTTGGAAACAGTACAATCTTAGGCGTATTTTATATCGCGTTATAATTTGTCATGTCGCGGCATGAAGCCGCTGCTACTCGTTTGCTTTAAAAGATAAAGCTTTGTCTAGCGCTCCTTTGAAGCGATCAAAATCTTCTATATGGGGAAGATGGCCAATATCCTCTAATTCAATTAATTGAGATTGTGGAATTTTATCAGCAGCAGCTTTGCCTAATTCGTCATAGCGACCAAGTTCGTATTTTATATTTTCTTTCTTCCAGTTTCGGCCAGGGCCTGTACGATCACGAGTACCTATAATCAGTGAAACCGGCATCTTAAACTTGTTAAACTCTGTGATAACTGGTTGTGTGAAAATCATGTCGTATGTTTTAGCATTCACCCATGCGATTAATTCGTGGTCAGGACCTTGGAGCTGGCCACTAATAAAGTGTGTTAATTGCTCGTATTTGTCATTCCACTTACCGTCGTAATAGTTCTTTTTTTGGTAAGCAATTACTCTTTCGGGTGTTTTTTTGAGCTCATTTTTAAAGAAAAAATCTGTGTCTTTGTACTGAACGTAGTTCAAATAGTTTTCAAGACCAATCGGATTAAGCAAGATTAATTGGTTAACCTGTGTTGGAAACATTAAACTGTACCGACTAGCTAGCATCCCACCCATTGAATGACCAAGCACAATAGGCTGCTTGATATTTAACGATGCAATTAACTGCTGAGTATTATTGGCAAGTGCTGCAAACGAAAACTGATAATCTTTTGGCTTTGAGGATTTACCAAAGCCTATTTGGTCAGGAATTAGAACACCATATCCTTTGCTCTGTAGGTATTTTGCCGTACTTGTCCAGTAATGAGCATTGAAGTTTTTTCCATGTAGTAAAACAACAGTAGGTTTGTTGCCATTGGGCTTTAAATACGAATAAGCCATTTTCAAGCTCATATTTTGAGAAGATAACGTAAAAAACTTCACCGGAAAATCGTAGTTATAGTTGCTTAACTCGGCATCAAAACTAAGAGGAGCTGCTTTTGCAAATAGGGTTGAAGAAGAAAATAAAGTAAGTGTACAGACCAGTAATATGCGAAATAACATTATTATCCTTGCTCATTATGGTTAAAGAGCTTACAGCGTAACATCTTGCTGTAAAATTTATAATATAAATATGATTAAGGTTAAGTGTTAGTGTCTTGAGATAGTTGAATCTATGTGTGGCATCAAGCCGCTGCTACCTGAAGGCGTGAAACATAGTCTGCATAACCCTCGTAGTCGCGATTTTACATCGCGTTGTAATTTGCCATTTTGCGGCATAAAGCCGTTGCTACCTATCTTTATAAAAAATATGTTTACCTATTCAATATTTTTAAAACTATTAACTATATGATTTTTAATAGACTATATTTAGTTTGAGGATCTTTTTGATCAAATGTTTAAAAAATAACTTGCTTACCTACCAACTGGTAGGTAAGATAGCTGCCATGAACACGACATATACAAATATTCTGCAACTTGCAGATAAGCTCATTCAGAGTAATGGCTTTCATGGTTTTAGTTATGCTGATCTTGCAAAAGAGCTCGATATTCGTAAAGCGAGTATCCACCACCATTTTGCAACAAAAGCTGATTTAGGTATTGCATTCTGCCAACTTAAATGTGAGCAGCTTCAGCAACTTGAGTCACATTTAAAAACATTGCCTTCAGCTAAAGAGCGTTTAAAAGGTTATTTTGATGTTTTTCAAAGCTGTGCCAGCGAAAAGCAAATGTGCGGAATATATGCCATGCAAACAGATTTACGTTTAATGGCAGAACCATTGCAAAAGCAAGTGACGAAAATGGCTGATCTTGAATTACAGATACTTAGCTCTATTTTACAAGCTGGCCTTGAAAGCAATGAGTTTAGTTTTAAAACGTCAGCTTATCAGCAAGCTGTAATAATATGTTGCGCGATTAAAGGCGCACTAATGTTAAATAGAAGTGAGCATCATCAAGGTTTATTCATACAAACTTGTGATGCATGTTTAGAAACACTGAGTTTATGATCATTTAGATCATAAATTCTGTTTCTAAAAAATTTACCCAACAAACCTACCTACTAGTAGGTAATTAAATTGTACGAGGAGCATTACTATGCAACGCATTACAACATTGACAGTAAACACCACGAGCGGCCAAGCGCAAACCCAGCTAAGTGACCTTAAGCAGGCAATGGGTGCAGAGCTTAATTTATTTGGTGCGCTCGCTAATTCACCCGCAGCGTTACAAGGTTTTTTAAATTTTAAAGCGGCTTTAGATAAAGGCTCTTTAACACAATTGCACTCAGAGCAATTAGCGTTAGCAATCGCAGGTACTAATGGTTGTCGCTACTGTGCTTCTGCTCATTCATATATTAGCAACAAGCTAGGCCTGTCAGCCGATGAAATTAAAGCTAATTTAAAAGCAACTTCAGCAGACGATCAAACAAATGTGTTACTGAGCTTTGCAAAGCAAGTGATTGAATCACGCGGTAGTGTGTCGCAAGAGCAATTACAGCGTGTAAAAAGTGCTAGTTTTAGCGATGAGCAGCTTGTTGAAGTGATTGGTCATATCGCCCTAAATAGCTTCACAAACTACTTTAACGAAGCATTTGATATTGAAATTGACTTTCCACAAGTTGAATTAACCTAATTACCCAAAGTGAGGCTAAAAGCCTTTAAACAAAAACGGCTATAGCCACAGGAGAAACTCATGAACTTAACTACAACGCAGCAACAAACAGCACAACGAATTGCAAGCAAACTAGAGAATGCTGGTTTACCACTTTTATATATTACCTTAGGTATTATTTATATTTGGTTTGGTGGAATTAAATTTACGCAAGGACAGGCTGAAGGCATGTACGGCATGATCGCCAATAACCCTCTCGTTTCTTGGATGTATGTCATTTTCTCGAAACAAGGTCTGGTAAATTTTTTAGGAACGCTTGAAATCATCATTGGTTTGCTATTTTTTGGACGCTTCGTCAATCCTGCTTTATCAGTGGTTGGTGGCCTGTTATCAATGGCGTTATTTGTTGTAACAATTAGCATGATGGTATTTCTGTCCGGCATTACAACGGAAGCAGGTTTCCCTGTGCTAAGTTTTGTTGGTGAGTTTCTACTTAAAGATATCGGTTTGTTTGCAGCATCTTTATTTATTGCTGGAAATAGTCTGAAAATTATCGCTACAAACCAGGGCGATGAATAACCCTCTCCACGTTGGGGCCCGAAAGGGCCTTTTTCATTTTGCTCACTAATAAAGCACTCCTCCCTTATTTTAAAACATAAAGTCAATTTGATAAAAAAGGATTGATTTTGTAATCAAAAAGCTGCGAGCTAAAAGTTACTGCTATACTGAGTTTACATTCAAGTTAAACGTATTTTTGATTAAAACTGTTTCCCAGTTGCTAACAAAAAACCCTGAAAATATATAAATATAGTTAACAGTTTTTATAAATCGGGCGATAATACGTATAACAAGACAGCAAAGGTGAATTCAATGGCGGCAGGTATTTCTTTTAAAAACTTAAGTATTACTAAAAAAATACACGCGATTACATGTATAGCAGTGGCAGCATTTGTCATTATTGTGTTAGTAAACTACATCGCAATGAATGACAACAGAGCCTCACTTGATGAGTTAGAAAAGTCTTCATACGAAGTAGTAAAGTTAACGTCATCAAATGTTGGTTTACTTGAAAAATTAGACGAACTCTACACACAAGCAGTGACATTTGGTGAGCCAGACTTAGTTGAAAGTGCAGCACAAACCTATAAAACAATTAATGAAAATTTAAAAAATATTATTGCCATTAACGATACGTATGTTCATGATGATACAAAAGAAAAGCTAAAACAGTACGCTAATATTTCTTCCACGATCGCAAGCTCAATGATCTCAGGTACCGCTGATTTTAGTAAAATTCAGCAGCAAGCTCAGCAAAAAACACAACTCTATGAGGCTGTACTTGAAGGTTTTAAGCGTGCTCAAACACGCGCAGATGACCGTTTCTTTGAACTTGTTCAGGCGACTAAAGCACGCTCAGATAATGCGTTACAGTTAATGCTTGTGGTGTCAGTTATTTCACTCTTTTTATTAGTAATTACCTCTATTTGGATTGCCCGTGGAATTGGCTCGTCTGCCAGTGCAGCGGCAAATAATTTAGGGTTACTTGCCGATGGTAAAGGCTCGTTAAGCACACAACTTGCTGTTCATGCAAAGGATGAAATTGGCCAAGTGTCTATTAACTTTAATGCTTTTATTAAGCTTTTAAAGGCGGCGGTGATGGATGTGATGTCTGTATGTGAGCCGTTAATGGAAAACTCAACACGCTTAGTGCAAGGTATGGAGCGTGCAGAAAAAGCAACAACCAAGCAAACAACAGATGCAGAAGTGGTAAAACACTCAATGGAAGAGATGCGTCAAAGCGTTGCTGACATTTCACAATCGGCGGCCAGTGCGTCACATGCAGCACAAACTGCTGAGCAAGAGGTAGAGCAAAGCCGCACCCAAATACAGCGTTCAGTGCAAGAGTCACGCACTTTGAGCAATGAAATTAATCAAGCTGCAACGACCATTAACCGACTCGCTGATGACACAAAAAATGTGACGCAGATTTTAAACGTTATTACCTCTATAGCTGAGCAAACTAACCTATTGGCACTTAACGCAGCGATTGAAGCTGCAAGAGCGGGTGAGCAAGGACGAGGTTTTGCCGTTGTTGCAGATGAAGTAAGAGAACTAGCATCAAGAACATCGCACTCTACCAACGAAATTAGAGAGCTGCTTACAACATTAACAACGGCAGCAAACGAGTCTGTTAATGCCATGACATCAGCCAGAGATATGGCTACAAACAACGCACAAGCAGCTGAAAATACAGGCCTCTCAATTGAAAAAATTGCAGAGCAAATTCTAGAAATAAATGGTATGAACTCACAAATTGCAGCGGCTACTGAAGAGCAAACATCGGTCGCGAGTATGGTGGTTGATAATGTTTCTAATATGCATATGTCATTTGAAGAGACAATGAATTCATTGTCTGAGGTAAGAGATGTTGCGAAGAACCTGCATTACCTTTCTGACTCACTACTAGACGCTACGGCTAAATTTAAAGTCGAGTAAAATTACATATAAAAAGCTGGCAACGCCAGCTTTAGTAGATTCATAAAGAGCCACCTTTTAGAAGGTGGCTCTTTTTATTGAAACGCAATTAGAACGTTGCAACAACCTTCACTTTATCAGTTACTTTTGATGCATCAATATAACCAATAGCATCACCATTTGCTGATACGAAATCGATAACAGCTTGGTCATTAGCAAGCTTTTCTGGCGGTGTGCCTTTGCCTGTAAATACTAACTTTGACCAATAAGCATTAAGCTGGCTGCTCGATTTACCGACTACTTTGTCGTTAAATTCATCGCTAACACTGTTACCGTCTTGGTTTACAGGGTTTACTTTAGTGCCATCATCAAATGACTTTGCTTTACCTAGGTAGATTTTTTTAATTGTGCCTTCATCAATTGCATTGCCATTCGCAGGATTAACAATCACAGCAACATCAGCAAAAGCGGTGCTTGATAAAAGCGCTACCGCTGTAGCTAAAAGTAATTTTTTCATTATGCGCTCCAATTAAAAAACTAAGTCTACAGCAACAGCAACAACATCAGTGTCTGTATCAGTGATGTCATCTTTAAAGCGGCTAAAGTCCACTTTTAAAGCTGCTGAAGGGTGGAAGTCATAACGAGTACCAATAGTGTAAACATTACTTTTAGCTTTACCGCTTTCCAATACTTGATTAATACCGGCGTTTAAAGCGGGTACAGCAGGAAGAGCGTTGTAACGACTACTATCGTGCTTATCATCGTTATTTTCGTAAGTTAAGTGAACAGTCCACTCATCCATACGGTAGCCCACCGACGTGTAATACTGTGTTTGCTTAGCAAGCGCGCTGTTATCAACTTCAAACTCAGTGTATTCGGCATCAAATAAAATGTCGTTGTAATCAATTGAAAAACCAAGCGCTAAGAAAGAGCCATCATCTTCGTTAACGGCAATATCATCAGCCTGATCAACAAAACCTGCATTACGCAATGTTTGCTCTAAGCCATTTAGTGCAATACCAGCATCGGTATCGTTTTCAATCGCGATTGACGTTTCTGCTACAAAATAAGCAGCGCGGGCACTAAACCAGTCGTAAGATAGCGTCCAGTTAATACCTGCAATATCATTAAGTTCGGTATCACCGTTTACAGAAACCACCGCAATTTTGTCGTCAAAGCTTCCATAGATAACCTGTATCGTAGAATCCCAGTCGCCCAGCTGCGTATTATGAAGAAGGCTTAAACCTTCATAAGTCGAAAATGGTAAGTTATATACCGATTGTGGTGGACGAACCCAACGATACGTGTAGCCCACATCTAAAAAGTCAGAGTAGCGATAAAAAGGCACGCGCATTTTACCTGCACTAACTTGTAGCTCATCTGTAAACTCATAGGTTAGATAAGCCCATTCAAACTCAGCATCAAAATCATCACTGCCACGAGCAACAATTTGCGCTGTTGCACTTAGTTTTTCTTGTAAATCAGCAGACAGCTGTAATGCGAACATACTCTCGTTTTTGAACGAAATGTCATCATCGTAGCCGTACAGTGTCGCGTTGTCGTCATCAAGAGTTTTACCACCAACTATTGAAGCAAAGCCATTTATGCGAACCTCTGCTAGCGTGTTTGCAGACACAAAAGCAGCACATAGAGCTAATGCAATAGGAAGTTTTTTCATTGTGTATCCCTAATATTTAGTATGAAAATGTTGATTTCGCTTAATATTATAGTAGTAAGTTGCGAAATGGGCGACATAAGGTATGAGAAAATTGTTACCAGAGCAATAAAAAATTGTTGTTTTAATTAATAATCTTTAAAGGTGTTTTAATATTATAAATTGAGGTGGTAGTTTAAAAGTGAGTAGAAGGTTATATTTGTAATTTTATAGTATTTAAATGGTGCTCTACATATAAATACTTATTTATATACTCACTACATCTGCTAAATTTATTTATGATCCTCACCTTTTAATGATATTTTTAACGCAAACACCGCTGCCACAATAAAGGATATAAAATGGCAACCAAAACAATCGATTACTACAACCAGAACGCACAAGCATTTGTAGATGCCACGCTCGATGTAGACTTAACAGCGCTTTACGATGAATTTTTACCGCTAATCCCTAAAAATGGCACGTTGTTAGATGCAGGTTGTGGCTCAGGGCGCGACGCCTTCATTTTTAAAGAGCGTGGTTTTAATGTTGATGCGTTTGATATAAGCCCTGAAATTGCCAAACTCGCCTCAGAATACCTAAATCAAAAAGTGGCTGTAAGCAGTTTTCAAGCACTCGATGATGTTGATAAATACGATGGTATTTGGTGCTGCGCAAGCTTAATTCATGTCGCAAAAAATGACTTAACCGAAGCATTTAACAACCTAGCCCGTGCACTCAAGCCACAAGGAATTGTGTATGTATCGTTTAAATACGGCGACGGCGAGCGCGAGCACAACGGCCGCGAATTTACCGACCTAAACGAGCAAACGCTTGAGAACATTATTAAAAACACCAACCTGTTTATTTTAAAATCGTGGCAAAGCGCCGACCAACGGCCCGAGCGAGCGTCAGAGATATGGCTGAATGCTATTTTGCACAGAAGAACTATTTGATTAATCTTTTAGTCTTATAGTCAATTATTAAAAATAATGTGGTACGCCCCTTAAGTACCGCATTTTAACTATAAAATCCCTCCCTAAAAATTAGATTTATTACCCCGCTTACTGAAAAAGTCTATATTTTTCATCACTACTTATGCTAGATTATTTGAAACTTAACGCTAGCTTAACATCTAGTGAATAAGTATTGATTTAAAGCCATGGAGCGGTTTTTAGTTTTAAGCCGCAGTAACAGGATTTAGTAATGCGCTTAAAAGTAGCCTTCATCAATTTTTTAAAGGCATAGTTTAGAGATGGCTATGCAGCAACAGCTAGACTTTATCGCTTATATCCAGCGCATGCTGGTGGAAGGGGATTTTAGTGCCACTTATAAGTTTGCTTTGTTACATGCGCTTGCTGATATCAGCATTGAAAAACAGCAAATAGATCCGAATGCCCAATTACAAATAACCTTTGACGAATTAGTCGAAAAGTTTATTACCTTATATTGGCACCAAGCATCTCCTTTTGCTGCTATTGGTAATAATAGAGACCTGTTGCTTTTACAAAACACTAATTCCAAAAAACAAGCCAAAATCATCACCACACTGCATGATGCAAAATTAAGAAACATTAACTCAGTTAGCCAATTAAAAAAGTGCAGTGATTGGGAAAACATACGTAAAACAACGTTAAAAACCATTAAAGAAGGACCATTATGGTTATTACAAAAGCTAAATGGCAAGGAAGAGTGTTTTTTATATCCTCATGTTAAAGGCCAGCAATACATTACCTTAAATGCAGGTATTGCCAGTTGTTTTAGACGCTTTTACGACTTAGTTGTGTATCTAGCCAAAAATGCATGGCTACAAAAAATTCAAAGTATTAAATACAACCAAACGCTAATTGGCCCGCAAAGCCAACTTCATGACTTTTTATTTGGCTTTGATCGCAATGCACTCAATAAAGCAAAACCTGTATTAATAGAACTACAAAAAGGGCAGTGCTTTTATTGTCAAAAGGCATTAAACAGTAAAACCGAGGTTGACCACTTTATTCCGTTTACGCGTTACGCCAATGATTTAGGCCACAACTTTGTGGCTGCCCATAGTAAATGCAATAACAGCAAACGCGACTTTTTAGCTGCACAAGAGCACCGCGAGCGTTGGCAAGAACAAAACCTCGTTATAAATAACCAGCATATAACTCGTGAGTTGTGCGATTATTTTAATTGTGATGCCGAAAAATCACGCTCAGTGAGTGACTGGGCGTACCAGGTGGCACAAGCAAACAGCGCCAAATTATGGGTAGGCATAAATAGTTTTGAGTTTGCAGAAAGTGCTGTTTATTAATAGCAAAATAATGAGCTTGGTTTAGTGGCGGAAGATAAGCCAAGGTATAACGCGTAGGCTCGATTTTATATCGTGCTTTGTTTTTTGATAACAGGTTTTAAGGCACGTATTTTTGTGTGTTTTTAGGAGTTGAGAAGAGATTTAAAAAACTCGACTTGAGGTTTTATCGCGTTGGATGGCAACCAAAGAGAGGCTGCCGCCGATCTCTCTCGGCGCACACGAGGGTTATACTTGATCTTCAGCTTACGTTAATGATGTGAACGTAACCAGCGTAGATAGGCCATCCATGGCCAAGCTACGCTTGTACAGCATTGCCTAAAGGGATTTAGGTACTTGAAATTTGTCGGGAACAAAATTCCGCCATGCTGTAAATTAACTCATCATTAACTTAGTTCTAGGTGTGATCACGGAGAATAGGAGTGTGCTGGTAGGTTGGTTGAATAAACTGCTACAAAGCTGAAGTATATTTTATAACTAAGGTTGAGCAAGCTTGCTCTATAAGATTAGAAAAGGATTAAAAATGCATTATGAGAACCTTTACCCATCACCTTCTTCATTAATAGAATCATTACGTGATATAGGTTACTCAATGGAAACTGCTTTAGCTGATGTAATTGATAATAGCATCACCGCGCAAGCAACAGACATCAATATAGACTTTTCTTGGAACGATGCTGCTCCTTGGTTAGCAATTTCCGATAATGGACACGGAATGGATTATCAAGAATTACTACTAGCAATGAAACTTGGCAGTCTAAGTCCACTTGAGTCCAGAAAAGATAATGATTTAGGGAGATTTGGGCTAGGACTTAAAACAGCCTCTTTTTCCCAATGCAGAAAATTGACTGTAGTATCGAAAAAAGAAAATAACATTTCAGCTATGGAATGGGATCTCGACCAAGTAACTGAAAATCCTGATACAGGTTGGAAAGTAAAAGTTCTAGACTCAAATGATCTGCAACAAATTTTAGAGTTAAGGTCGTTGCTTTCAAACTTAGTTCAGAAAATGACTGGCACTATTGTATTATGGAGGAAGCTAGATAGATTAGATTCATTTGACTCTCTTGCCATTAGAGAGAAAAAACTAAATTTAATAATTGATCATTCAAGAACACACCTAGAGTTAACATATCATCGTTTTCTTAATGCTGGGACAGGAAAAAAATCTGTACGAATTTTTTTAAATGGTGGAAAGCTTGAAGGTATTGATCCTTTTAATACCTCTCATAATGCTACATTAGAGCTTCCATCACAGTCTATTTATGTAGATTCCAAAGAAATTAAAGTCCAGCCATTCGTACTTCCTCATTATACAAAAATTTCTCCTCAAGAGTATGAAAAATATTCTGGTGAAGGGGGGTACCTTCATAACCAAGGCTTTTATGTATATAGAAATAAAAGATTAATTATCAAAAGTACTTGGTTTAGGTTAATGCCCAAAGAAGAGTTAACTAAGTTAGTACGAGTAAGAGTAGATATACCAAATTCACTAGATCATATTTGGAAAATTGATGTTAAAAAATCAAATGCAAGCCCCCCTGAAGTGGTAAGAAAAGGTTTAAAGCAAATTATTTCAGAAGTTGAATATTCAGGAAAGCGGGTATTTAAACAGAAGGGTCATCGACTTAAATCTAAAATCTTAGAGCCATTTTGGAATAGGAATGTAGCTTCTGGAAAGGTGAGTTATGAAATAAGCAAAAGCCACCCTTTAATTGAATCTCTCAAAAATAAGCTCGGAGATGACTTACAAAAAGAGTTTATCAATATTTTAACGTCTGTAGAGTCTTCTTTTCCTTCAGACTTATATTTTAATGACTTTGCAAATTCACCTGGAAATGTTGTTAAACCAAGTGTGCCAGCAGAAGAATTGAAAAATATTATTCAAGTATTTTTGCTTATTTACAAAAATGAAAAATTATCCAAAGAAGAAGTTATTGAAAAGATTACTCAGATAGAACCAATGGCTTCACATGTTGATTTAAGCATTGAAATTATAGAAGGAATGGAAATCTAATTATGACCGATATTGTGAAACTAAACCAAATAGAAGATTTAAGTGAAAAATTTTTAGTCGCTAAAGTTGGAGAGAATGAACTAGATCAGATTGACTCAGAAATGATTCTTGAGACAGTAAAAATGATGGCGCATAGTTTATCAGTTACTGATGAAAACGACATTAATGTAATAGTTACAAAACTGGAAGAGCGATTTGATATAAGTATGACTTTAGGGTCATATTTTGAAGCAAAAGATTATATTCCGTGGTTAGAGGATAGCCGTGGTGACATTGATTGGTTCTTCTGGAATAGATATAAAAGACACTTATCGCATTCAAATTTTCCACCAAAAGTAGTCACGCAGTTAGATGTAGTTACGGACAAAATATTGGACCATTTAGAAAATCCTAAAAAAGAAGGTGATTGGTCAAGAAAGGGGTTAGTTGTTGGTCATGTGCAATCAGGTAAGACAGCTAACTATACTGGTGTTATAAATAAAGCGGCAGATGCTGGTTATAAAGTTATCATTGTGCTTGCTGGGATATTGAGTGCGCTTAGAAGCCAGACACAAGAAAGAATTGATGAAGGCTTTAGAGGGGTTGATAGCTCTAAGCAATTAGATGATATTCCATTGAGAGATAGACTTGTTGGCGTAGGCAAATATTCACATGACAAAGTTCCAATTTCATTTACAACTACTGTTCATGACTTTAAAAATAGCATTGCTAAACAAATAGGCTCAACCCTAGATAATTTTAATCAACCTGTAGTCCTAGTCATTAAAAAGAATAAAGCCATACTACAAAATCTCATAAATTGGCTAAAAAACAATAACCTTAATTTAGACCAGTTTCCGTTTCTTTTAATTGATGATGAAGCTGACCACGCTTCAATTAATACAAACAAAGAAGATACAGATGCTACAGCAATTAATAGCAAAATCCGCGAGTTACTTAAGCTATTTCGACAAAATATGTATTTAGGATACACAGCTACACCTTTTGCAAACATATTTATCGATCCCAATAATAATCATGAAATGATAGGTGATGAACTTTTTCCAAGAGATTTTATTATTAGCTTAGACGCTCCATCAAATTATGTTGGTTCGAAGAGAATATTCAGCTCAGATTCTGATTTAGATATAGTTAGAGAGCTGCTAGATTTTGAGGATTTGCTTCCAACTTCCCATAAAAAAGATTATATACCTGAAGCCCTTCCTGTGTCATTAGAAGAGGCTATTAGGGTTTTTACCTTAATTAGGGCTATTCGTATATTAAGAGATCAAGAATTTAAACATAATTCTATGTTAATAAATGTTAGTCGGTTTACTGATGTGCAAAGTCATATAAAATTGTTAGTACATGACTATGTTGATGAACTTAGAAGAAATATTATTAATCATTATGCATTAGATGAATTACAAGCAATTAAGAATGAATCTATTAGAAGCTTGAAAGAAACTTTTGATAAAGAGTTTTCAGGAGTTGAATTTGATTGGAAAACAGTTCAGTTAACTTTAAAAAGAGCAGTATCGCCAATTAAAACAATTGAAGTTAACGCTTCAAAAAGTTCAGAACCTCTAGATTACAGTAAAGAAAATTACCCTAAAGGAAGGAGTATTATAGCTGTTGGAGGATTAAGCTTATCCAGGGGCTTAACTTTAGAAGGTTTGACAGTTAGCTATTTTATTCGCAATACACAGATGTATGATACTTTAATGCAAATGGGCCGTTGGTTTGGCTATAGAGAAGGTTTTGCTGAACTTTGTAGATTATATATGCCTTGTGAGGCAATTTCTTGGTATGAACATATCTCTGATGTAACCGAAGAGCTAAGAGATGAGTTTAAAAGAATGGAAAATGCCAAGCTCACACCTGAGGAGTTTGGTTTATGTGTACGCAGCCACCCTGAATCACTTATTGTAACTGCAAGAAATAAGATGCGTACAGGTACAAGTGTGTTGAGACAAATTAGTTTACATGGCCGGCATGTTGAAACTACAGTTTTAGGTACTGCTAATAGCTTACAGGACAATAACAAAACAGCTTTAGATTATTTGATAAAGGATTTACTGCAAACTGATAGCCTGATTAATACATCAAGTACCAATTATTTATTTCAAGATATTAACGATGAGCCTATTAAAAAGTTTATAGATTCCTATACAAATCATCCTGCTTCTATAGTGACAGAACCAAAACCAATTTTAGATTATATCGGAAAGATTAATTGCAATTGGGATGTTCAATTGATCAGTAACTCTAGGCCTCATGATGAGTATAAGGCTTACTCTAAACAAAATATTACTATCCACCCTTTAATGCGAACCGTAAGTCTGTATAAGGAAACTAAAAGTGCTATAACATCTAATAAAAGGCGATTTAGTGATCCTAAGTGGGAAAAAGCTGGAGTGGACAGAGCCATTATAGATGCGCATATTGAAACACTAGAGAATGTAAAATCTCTATCAGGTAAATTATTAAGACAACTAAGAGAGCGTCCATTACTGACAGTTTACCTGTTAGATTGTGAGCTAGGTGAAACCAAAGAGCCTGCATTAGAACAAACAGCTTTAGCATGGAGTATTAGTTTTCCGGGTGAAGCAGGTAAAGGAAAACCGGAAAACCTTGTCGAATACATAGTAAATACTACATGGTGGAAGCAAGAGTTTTCTAGTTTACTCGAAGAAGAGGATGAATTAGAAAATGATTAATCCTTGGGAAAACATTAAAACACCAAAAGTGGATTTATCTGCAAGAAGAATTGACCATAAGCACCCTTTAGATATTTACTGGGCTAAAGACAGGTTGGGTAGATATTTATTTGTTTGTAAATTAACGGATGAATGTATATTGCCACCTAAATATCCCTCTCTATTAGGAATAGAGGTTGCTTCCATACTTGAGACTCAACAATTAGTTTTGAGTCTCAAAAATCCTAGCGACTGGGAGCTATTTTTTTCTTTATGTAACGATATCATTTCAGCTACTAGGATATTAAAGCCATCAGCTGTAGTCCCCGTAATCTTTAGAAGAATTGAACGCTGGAGAGAGTTCCTCAAAAAAGATAAAGAAAAACTTTTACCGGAGAGAGTTATTAAAGGACTTATAGGTGAATTAGTATACTTAGATCACCATTTGGCAAAAAAATATGGTATGGCACAGGCAATAGACTTTTGGACTGGGCCAGCAGGTAGTCCTCAAGACTTCAATATTCAAAATGCAGCTTTAGAGGTTAAATGCCAAATAGGTACATCAGCACCAAAGATAAAAATTTCTTCCGCTGAACAACTATGTGGGCAACTTGATGAACTTTACATATTTGTAGTTACCTTGGGTCGAACTGAGCCTGAAGCAACGGATTCACTATCGTTACCAACTTTAATTATAAATATACAAAATGCCCTTGAAGTGGGTGGTCATTCTCAGCAACTTGAAAAGTTCCAAGACTCTTTGCTAAATATTGGATATATATTTAGTGAAGAGTATTACTCATATAGCTATATAGTAGCTTCCAAAAGGTTTTATAACGTTTCAGGAGATTTCCCAAGAATTTCTTTATCCAATATTCCAAATGGGGTTCGTAACGTTACGTATGACTTGGAATTAACTAATTGTGAGCCATTTTTAATAGATGAACCTTGGATTTCAACAATATGAGCTTAGAATTATTTTACGCGAACTTTATGCAAGAAATTTATAGCGAAGCAGAAGTTGGGAGTAAGTTTAATGAACCTGTCTTTGTAGAAAAAATTTGCGACTATTTAGTAGAGCAAGCTGTTATAGAAAATTACAATCTTTGTAGTTATAAAAAGGATTCATTAGGTCTTAAGCTAGATGCATGGCTCCAAAATGAGGAAAATGGTGTTCTAACTCTCATTGTTTCTCACTATAAAGATAAGCTAGAAACATTAACAACTTCGTTAGCTACGCAAATTTCAAAAAGAGCTGTACGTTTTTTTGAAAAAAGTCTAGATAGCAATTTCTACCAAACGATGGAAGAAACAGATCTAGCATATCCACTTGTGCGAGATATATGCCTTAAATCGTCAGGAATCACAAGTGTTAAAATTCTTATAATTACAAATTGTGAAATTAGTAAATCAATTAAATCTATTGAGTCTATAGATAGCTGTAATGGTATTAAACTTAACTTCGATATTTGGGACATTGAGCGAATTTATAGAATTGACTCTTCAAGTAGCGGTAAAGAAGCAATTGAAATAGATTTTAAAGAAGAGTTTGGTGACTACTTACCATGCTTAAAAGCATTTTCAAAAACTGATGAGTATCAGTCATATTTATTGGTGTTACCGGGAGCTTTTTTATCTCAATTGTATGATAAGTACACTGAACGACTATTAGAGCAAAATGTAAGAACATTCCTTCAATTCAAAGGCAAAGTAAATAAAGGAATGAGAAATACAATCATTAATCAACCTAATATGTTTTTTGCATTTAATAATGGTTTGACAGCTACAGCAGAAGAAATAACGACGCTAGAAGAGTATGGCAACACCATGATATCAAAGTTAAAAAACTTACAAATTGTTAATGGAGGTCAAACGACTGCATCGATATACAACACATTAAAAAAAGAAAAAGCGGATTTGTCCCAAGTATTTATTCAAGTCAAGTTGACAATTGTCCCGCCTGAATTTGTCGAAACGGTTGTCCCTAAAATATCAGAGTTTGCGAATACTCAAAATAAAGTAAACGCCGCTGATTTTTTCTCTAATAGTCCTTTCCATTGGCGTTTTGAAGAGTTATCAAGAAGAGTTTGGGCACCATCACCCGAAGGCGGACTTCAAGATACGCACTGGTTTTATGAAAGGGCCCGAGGCCAGTATATGACTGCTAAAACTAAATTGACCCCATCTGAACAGAAAAAGTTTGAAAAAATAAATCCAAAATCTCAAATGATAACTAAAACAGACCTCGCTAAATATTTTAATTCTTGGGAAAAAATGCCACATGTGGTTAGTTTAGGTGCTCAAAAAAACTTTGGTAGATTCGCTGATGCCATGACGGAACAATGGAGCAAGGACGAAAAACAATTTAATGAATTATTTTTTAAAGAATCTATTGCAAAAGCAATTTTGTTCAAAGAACTAGACAAGAAAATTATGAAGCAATCTTGGTATGGTGGATACAAAGCAAATCTTGTTACTTATACTATATCAAAGTTCAGACAAATGCTTGATGGCAAAGGCAAATTACTAGACTTGATATCAATTTGGAAAAGTCAATCGTTACCAGATGAAATTCTGAGTAGCCTTTTGGATATTGCAGAAAAAGTTAATGAAGCGATAAAAAAGACGCCTTTGCACGTAACTAATATTGGTGAGTGGTGTAAAAAAGCAGATTGTTGGGAAAACTTAAAGCAGACTAATATTCAACTTAGTACTGATGTAGAAAATTTACTGATTGACCCGAGCATAGCTAAAGAGCGTAAAAAAGAAGCAGCTAATGTGCAAAGTATTGATAATGGTATAGAGGCTCAGAGGTATATTTTTGATAAGACTGATAAATACTGGAAGAAAATGCAAGCATGGAATAAAGCTTCATTCGTCTTAAGCCATAAAGAAAAAAGTATACTAGATATTGCGGCTGCTATTCCTATGAAAATACCAACCGAGAAGCAGTGTTTATCTTTATTGGATATTGAAAGGAAAGCCCTCGAAGAAGGCTTTCATTTTGCTTAACAACTATCTTTCGATGTGAAGTAAAAAATCACTAATTAATTGAGCTATCTGGGCGGATAAAAGGGGAGGCACGGCATTTCCTACTTGTACGTACTGCTGTGTTCGATTACCAACAAAAAAGTAATTATCTGGGAAGGTCTGTATTCTTGCAGCCTCCCGCACCGTTAAACTCCTACATTGAAGGTAGTCAGGATGGATGTAATAGTGTCCATCTTTAGATATATGGCATGTAATAGTCGTAGCGGGTAAATTTTCAGGTTGAACTCTAAACCTATCTGCAAACTTCCCCGTTTTAAAGTTTTTGTGGTTTGGTATTAATGCTTCTGGAAATTCATTCGCTTTTGGGCTTAAGCGATCCCAGGCATTTTCAATACCTGTCTTTGCCCATATACTACAAAAAAGATACCTCTGTAGATCTTTTGACAAGTGTCCTCTTGTTTCATGATTACATACATATCCATTTAAATTCTTGTCATAATACCAATCACGAAGATATTTATTTTTTATAGACGACGTTCTCTTTAACCCAAAATTGCTACCCTGCTTATCTTTTGGTAGCTCTATTTCTTCAATAGCTTCAGCAAATTTATTTGCTACTAATTTTTGATTGTTTTTATTGAGAGATTTTATAGTGTAGGAAGCATTATCTTTTATAGATGCAAGCCAATTGTCATCAGTATTTATTTCTTTTGATAACCCACTTCTTAATTTTGGTAAATCAAATAGAATATCACCGATTGAAACCATTGAATCTTTGGTTGGCAATACTATATTGTTCCAATTTTCAGCAATATCTTCTCTAATTCCTAATAGTATTACTCTGTGTCGTCGCTGGGGAACACCATAATTTTCACTATTAATTACATAGTCTTTCGGTTGTAATTTTATGTCTTCTTTTCCAGTAGTGACAAGAGAAACTATTTTATATCCGTGACCTTGGTGAAAAGTAGGTTTCATATCAACTGAATTACATGGATTTTCTAAGTCTTTAAAAATTGACTTATAAATGAGTTCACCATTTACTTTAGCGGAAAGCATGCCTTTTACATTTTCCATCACAAAAATTAGTGGTTGGAAAAGAGCTATAACTTTTAGGTACTCTTTGTATAAAAAGTTTCTATTATCTAATGTTGGGTCATACTTTTGATTTGATTTATTTCTCGCAACTCCTGCTACTGAATAAGCTTGGCATGGCGGACCACCTATTAAAACGCAATTATCGCTTCCTAGAGCATTAGATATAGCTTTATAAATTTGTTCATCATCCTTACCAAGTTCTAAATTTAAAGCTTCTGCTTCAGCGGCTTTAACTTGCTCTGAAAATTTTTCAAGTTTATAAAGTTTTTCTTCGGGGGTTTTGCCTAATTTTCCCTTTAAAAAATCATAATATTCCTTAGGGGCCTCATCAAATTGCCTAAAAAACGCACGCAACTTTAACGTCCGATGGGCACTAGGCTCCCTTTCAATAGAAGAGATAAGTTTAAACACTTGATTACCATCACTATCCTTAATTGAGGAGAAGCCTTCCCCTAGCCCTCCAGGGCCAGAAAATAAGTCAATTATTTTTATTGGTTTTTTCATGTTAAGAGTTACCCAAGTATTAATCCTCAATAATAACAAGATTCTTAAGAGAAGTTGATATTATTCACTATGGTTTTTTTAGAGAGCTTCGCTTCTAAAGCAATTACTACAAGGCGTCACTTTTATATAAATCGATTAAAAAATAACTTTTAATGAGGGGGGCTTTAGTCGCCGAATGGATATGCAATCTTCTCAACACAAGCAGCAAGTATTAAAGCACTAATATTTCCCCTTGTAGACTCGGTGAATC
Organism: Pseudoalteromonas sp. 68 DY56-GL68; assembly: GCF_041414825.1. Classification (NCBI taxonomy): domain Bacteria; kingdom Pseudomonadati; phylum Pseudomonadota; class Gammaproteobacteria; order Alteromonadales; family Pseudoalteromonadaceae; genus Pseudoalteromonas; species Pseudoalteromonas sp. 68 DY56-GL68. The sequence goes on along the minus strand of NZ_JAOCZL010000006.1, from coordinate 168,394 downwards.
GGTAATACTGGTTTGTAGATGCTCTATTAATAACTGCGCATTCGCAGAGGAGGTGCATGAGTGGTATAAATTGGCCTTGATGGAGTGCAGCGAAGCGTTTTTACATAACCAAAGTTGCGGATATCTTTTATACAGTTAATTTCACTCATGGGCGGTATGTCTACACCGCAGTCTGCTTTGACCATTTTTATGGCGATTGTAATATTAAAACAAAAGCTTATTTGTTCAAATTCTTTTTTTAATGTGGTTAATAGTCTGCTGGGCAGCTGCGGCTCTGAATAGGGCAGCACTAGGCGTGATGTTGGCGCCCCTTTCTCTACTATCAGCTTCACGGCAATCGCCTCTAGGCGTCTTTGAAAATAGCTTGAATCTTGTTGCTCTGCTAATCTAATCGCTAGGTCAAAACGTTTTTCTTAGTTGGCTATTAGCATTACTTGAATAAATGTGGAGGTTAAGCGCATAGTTGGCTAAGGCAAATAGGTTTATTACGGTCATGAGTGGGCCGGCAATGATATTTTGTTAGCTTTGATTTTCTAGATAAAAAAATCTTAACGCCTATGCGTTTAGCTGTTTCGGGTACTCTACTAGGTGCTGAAAAAGCGCTGGAGTCTGGCGAGACTATGTGGAATTTATCTGGTGGCTTTCATCATGCTAGCAATTTAAATATGGAAGGGTTTTGTATTTATAATGATATTGGCATTACCTACCAGCAATTACGAAAAAATGGCCATTTAAGCGAAACAGATAAAGTGTTGATTATTGACGTTGATGCTCATCATGGCAACGGTAATGCGTATTCATTTAAAGATAATGAAAACGTACATTTGTTAGATGTATACAATGAAGATATTTACCCAACATCGAGCTTTACCCGCAATAGAGTGAATTTTCCTGTACCATTAAAAAGCGGTGTCGAAGGCGAAGAGTATTTGACTAAACTTAATCAAGCGCTCGAATTAGTGATTGATGAATATGCTTTGGCTTTTGTAATTGCAGGAACAGATGTACTGGCCGTTGATAAACTGGGTGGCTTTAAACTTACAATAGAAGATGTTGTTGAGCGTGAAAAGAGTGTTTTATCTCGTTTAAAAAGCCTAAATATACCAACCGTCGTTACTGGCGGCGGGGGTTACTCAAAGCAAAGTGCGTCAGCTATTGCTGCTGCAATTAGAGCGTGTACGGCCTTATAGAGGCGTTAATTTTTTAAAATCACAAACACCAAGCACAATGCTGTGGTGTTTGTGTACTATAAAGGCTTTGTTTTATGCAAAGCCCGTTTCAATATCGCGGAAAGTCCATTGGCCGTTTGAGTCGGCAATATCAATTAACTCACACGCTTTTTTATTCCATGCTGCTAAGCAGGTAATGTAGTTTGTTAGTTGGTGAAAAGCGCGGTCTGGTGCATCGGGGCGAATTCTTGACATTGAGTAGCTTGAATAAGTTGCGCCACTTCCTACCCAACTTACGATTGAAGAAGCAACGCCACCGCCAGGAATAACAAAACCCGCTGTTGTTGTAACAAGGCCAAGTATTGTTGCGGCTTTTTCTACACTGTTACCCGTTTTCATAATATCTTCGCTGAGTATAGGGTGTAGTAAAGCGAGTAAGTTAGTTGCTTGGGGCTGGTTAGAAGCAACAGCAACATCATTAGATGTTTTTGGCACGTTCCCAGGAGCAGATGCACCTCCTCGCATAGCGGGAAGTAAACTGTTGAAAGATTTTTGGCTACGGTTACTTGTTGAAAAAGTCACAGATTCTGTACTTAAGCCGCCCGCTTTTACACGTTTTTGATCTTTTGGTGTGATGGTTGATTTATACGTTCGTTGTAAGCGACGATAAACAGCTGCGCTACATTGTGTCATTTGTATTGCTAGGGCTGCTTGATCTTTAAACTCTCGCCCGATTGCGCGATCTGAAAGTTGGGTTAACTGTGCTTTTTTCTTCAGCACGTGTTGGCCAATTATAATATCCATAAAATATCCTTATTAAAATCCTATGGCCAGAATTCTATCATGATTATTTGTAATGTTAATATGCTAAAAATAAATTTTGGGTACTTTATATAGCCCTAAAATAAATAGAGTTTTGTTTATTTTATGTTATAAAAGGCAGGAAAATTCTGAGACTATTTATATTTTTTAGTCGATAATATTTGTAGGGAAAAACAATTAACAAAATTGATGTGAAATTATGAATAAATGGATTTTATTACTCGCTAGTTTATTAGTGAGCCCAACTTCAATTGCCAACGAGCAATACTCTCAAAACCAATGCGATAACATTAAAGCTGAACGTGAGTCTATTCGTAAAAGAATGAATCGCAGTTATAGCGCACAACAAGGTGAGCGTTGGAATAAGCGCTCCGATGAGCTGTTTACTTTGCTGGCAAAACATTGCAAAAAACCGACAAAAAGCGCAGGTAATGGCGGTAATTATAGTTACCGGTCAAACCCGACAGGGCTTTTAAATACGAAAGTATATAACTCTACGGTTTATTCTAATTCATACAATGATGATGAAAAACGTAAAGCGTGGGGTGAGTTTTATAAGCTGCCAGAGCGCTGTAGAGCAAAGAAAATCCAGCAAGCGGATTTTGTATGGTGTAGTGAAAACAAAGTTGAGCAAAAAGCCTTGTTTGAATCTACTTGGAATGCCCAGCCTTAAATCGAAATTAGGCCTGTTTTTTAGTTACCTTCTTAAACACGTAGCAGTGGCTTTATGCTGCTACGTTAGGTTATTAAAACTAGCCTATTAAAACGCGATGTAAAATCGCCGCTACTTACTCTATAGCTCTATTATATCCCCTTGTAAGCTAGGGGTGTGAGTAATGCTGTTTTGCAGTTGCTCTATTAAGATCTTGGCATTGGCAGAGGGTGTGCGTGAATGTGGCCAGAGGGCGTAAATAGGCCTCGCAGGTAAATTGTGTGGCGTATCTAGGTAATTAAATTGATTAGTGTCTTTAATGCAGGCTATTTCACTCATGGGGAGTATGCCTGCACCATAGCCTGCTTCAATCATTTTTCTGGCGATTGTAATATCAAAACAAAAGCTTATTTGTTCATACTCTTTTTTTAATTTGTTTAGCAAACCACTGGGTAGTTGTGACTCAGAGTAGGGGATTATTAAACGTGATTTAGGTGCGCCTTGTTTTGTTATAAGTTTAATTGCAATCATACCTAGGCGTTTTTGGTAGTAGCTAGAGTCTTGCTGTTCGCCAATACGAATAGCTAAGTCAAAACGTTTTTGGCTTAACTGGCTATTGGCATTGCTTGGGTAAATGTGGAGGTTTAACGCAGGGTTTGCCATCGCAAATTGATTAATTGCGCCCATCAGTGGACCCGCAATGATGTTTTGTGGGCACAACAGGTAAAAGTCTTTTGCGGTAGGCGAGTCGTTTAATTGTGCTAACTGACTATTGAGAGCAAGCACTTGCTCGCCTAATTCGTTATAAAGTGACTCGCCTTTGGAGGTTAACACAATACCTCTGGCTGTGCGTTGTAATAATGGCTCGCCGAGCTTGTCTTCGAGTGTTTGAATGCGCCTAGAAAGCGTTGATAGATTCAGTCCTAAATCTTTTGCTGTTTGGCTCATGCTTTTACGGCGGGCTATTTCGATAAATAAATGCAGATCATCCAGCATACGACTCCCTCAATCTTAGTTTGCATTTTCGTGACTGTTGCTACTTAGGCTATGCAAATATAGTAACGCCAAGGAGGACATATGAAAATTCATTTTACATTTACTGCGGTATTTTCGTTTTTAATGTCGTTTTTGCTTTCGGCATGGGTTACCTATGTCAATTTAGGGCTAAGCGATACATTTTTAGCAAGCTGGATGAAGGCGTTTGCCAATGCATGGCCTGCTGCATTTGTGGTGGCTTTTACGGTTGCGCCGCCAATAAGGGCATTGGTTTTAAAATTATACACTAAGGAGTTAGTATGATTAATATCGTAGCAAAAATTACCCCTAAAGCAGCATTATTTGAAGACTGTAAAGGGCGTTTACAGGGCATATTAAACGCCACTCGTGCAGAGCATGGTTGTAATCGTTTTGAGCTGTTTGCGAGTAAAGAGCAGCGTTGTCTGTTTTTAGTTGAGCAGTTTGTATCGCAAGCTGCACTTGATGTTCATTACGAGCAGCCATACACCAAAGCTGTGTTCGCTTTTTATGAAAATGCGCTGGCACAGCCTGTTGAGGTTTCAAAAGTAGAGGTGTATTAGTTAAAAGCCAAATAAAAATATCCGGTTATTAAAGCACCTCAATATAGCTCGTTTATTACTCATAAATTGGTTGTGGGGCGCTTTACTGCATGGCCATATGGCATGGCGCGCGAAACAAGTTTCACGCCTACTCAATCGCACTTTTAGATTATCGATAGTTTTTTAGTTAGGCAAAGGAACTAGCTTTTTTGGTAATAAGAAACGATACATAGGCAAATAATCGCCCCAAAGACCGAGATTAAGTGCGCAGCTCCTATAACTTTGTCGATAGGCCTTGCATATTTAGCTACAAAACGGCCATCAAATAGTGGTGTTGGGATTCTTGAACGCTCAAAAAACATAGCAAATATATAAAACGAAACGCTTGCGCTGATACCTTTATCCCAACTAGGGGGAGATACACCATCTTTCTCCATATGCTTATCTATATACTTCACAGATACTCGATAAAACAGCACGCCTGACGCAAAAGTAACCACTGTAAATATAATGAAGGAGTAGAAAATAAAGATTTTAAAATCCATTTTTTTAATTCTCTTTTGTTTATAATCTATCTAAATACATGGCTGTAAATACACTGATTGTGAATCCTGTCATTGTAAAAAGATGTAAGAATGCTAGTACTTTGTCTACTGACCTTGCATATTTTGCTATAAGACGACCATCAAAAATAGGTGTGGGTAATCGCGAGCGTTTGAAAAATATTGCCATGGCATAAAAGGGGGCACTAGCGCCAATGCCTTTGTCCCAAAGCGGAGGAGTAACACTGTCGTTTAGCATTTGTTTATTTATGTACTTGATAGAGATGCGTGTAAATAAAACTACAAAAAGAAACGCTAAAGCCATGAATACAAACATGTTCGCTAGAACTAATTTTTCCAATGAGATCGTCATAATAGCGCCTCCTGTCGTAGAGGTTAATGTTTAGCTTTCCTTTAGGTAAGGCTTTTATATAAAGTAATAATACAGAGGCAAATTATCATGCCAGCCACTGAAGTAAAATAAATTGCTGCAATTAACTTATCAATAGTCCGCGCATGTTTAGCGATAAAGCGGGCATCAAACAGTTTGTTTTTAATTCTGTACTTGTTAAAAAGTATTGCAAATACATAAAACGAAGTGCTTGCTCCAATCCCTCGATCCCAACTGGGTGGATACACGCCATTTTTTTCCATTTTTTTATTTATGTGCTTCATTGACACTCTTGAAAATAAAAGAGATGAAATAAAAAAGCTGAAAAGAAAAGTTAAAAATAAGGAAGTTAAAATAGGAGCTAGAGTAAGATCCATCTATAAAATACCCCTATGAATAGTTTACGATCATAAATATTATCAATAACTTTTTTACGAAGCTATTAGTATTAATACACATATTTACTTTAGAAATAAGTAAAAAACTCAGCTACAACAAAAAGTACTCTAAAACTACCAAAAGAAAGATGCTAATTATAAAGCCAGATGTTGATACAAGATGCAGAAAAGCGAGAAACTTATCAATTGGCCTTGCGTGTTTGGCGACAAACCTGCCATCAAATAATGGCGTAGACTTACGAGCTCTTTTTATAAAGATAGCGAGTGCGTAAAAAGGAGCACTTGCTCCAATTCCTCTATCCCAACTAGGAGATGAAACTCCATTTTCCTGCATTTTACTCTCGATATGTCGTATTGATATTCTGGGGAATATCACAGTCATTATCATCATGAGAGCAAAGAAGAAAATTACACAATATAGGATAAAGTTAAGTACTGCCATTGCAAAAAAACCTTGTGTTAAGGGTTATCTACTATATAAAGTTTTAGTTGTTTTGTAGTGGCTACGTCATCAGTTGCTTTGATAATATGAGACAATACTAAGACTAATGGCCATTCCTGTAGCTGAGACAAAGTGAGCCGCTGTAATCACTCTATCAATAGGTCGTGTATGGTTAGCTATAAAGCAGGCATCAAATAGTTTGTTTTTAATTCAGTACTTGTTAAAAAGTATTGCAAATACATAAAACGAATCGCTTGCGCCGATACTTCGGTCCCAACTATGAAGGTACACGTGGTCTAGTTCCATTTTTTTTATATGCTTAATTGACACTCTTGAAAATAAAAGAGATGAAATAAAGCAAACACATATGAATGTTATTAGTAAGTACCCTGATAAATAAGCCATAGACATTAAAATATTTTCTCGAGTATAGGTTTCCTATAGAGCATGCTTAGAAGCTTAACTTTATAACAGATAAAGAAACAGGTCTATTTCCACTCCTTACGCTCTATATAAAATTAAGTTTGCTCGTAATATTTAAGCTTAAAGGCAAATTCAAGAGGGGAAATATTAACGGGAGCTATTTAGTATATAAGCAGTTAAAATGTATTAACAAAAAAGCAGTTACTTATCATCTTTTTTAGTCATTTTAGCGCTGTTTTGTTGCAGTATTATATAAAAATGTTAGGCTGTACCTCTAACTTTTACAGTGACGTAAATTTATGATCAAAAGGATTTTATTATCAGCTTTATTCATGGCTCCTTGTTTTGCATGGGGGCAGCAAGCTCTTAGTGTTGAGCAATGCGAAAGTATGCAAGCAGAGCGAGCTGAGCTGCAATCAGCCATTCGAAAAACCCACCTACTCGATAAAATTGATTCGTACAAACAACGCTTACATAATCTTTCATCGCGCATTTCAGATAATTGCTTAACCGACGAACAAATATTAAAGCGAACTCATTCGTTTTATAACCAAGATATTGCTTATCTTGAAAACCCATTAGCTAAACCCTTATCTGAGCAAGGTTATATTAGTAAACAAGCAGCGTGGGAGCGTTATTATGTTATTCCTTCCCGTTGTTTACACAGGCCTTTAAATATTCAATATTTAGATTGGTGTATCGAGAATAAACAGGTTCAGTTTCAGCAGTTTGATATGTTGTGGCAGCAAAAAAGTGCGCAGTATGAAAGAGCTGAGGCTAAATCGACAGATTCCTTTCACGAGTTTGTATTACCGAGTAAGTCTGAACGAGCTAGAATAATGGCTGAACGGGAGTTAAAGCGTTATAGCTACACTAACGATACAATTCTACCAACAAATATTATTGTATTATGTGCGTTAGCCGTAACGGTGTTCTTTTCGCTTATCTTTATTTTTCACTTTTTAATGCGCCCACGTCCTGTTATTAAAGACTAAGTTAGAGTGCAATAAACTATGAGTAGTTTATTGCACCAAACTAATATCAACGCTAATCATCTGTTTTGAGTTGTTTCGCTCTATTTTCTGCGTCAATAAGCGCTTGTGATTTGGGCTGTTTTTCTTTACTTTCAATCTGCGGCTTTTCGGTTGAGTTGGGATCCCACGTAGGGTCTAGCGACAAATTAGCAAAGGGGTTTGTTGAGCTCGTTTCTTTTGTTTGTTCATCACTGATCCCTTGAGGCATGTCACTCTCATCTAAAGGTAGTGTATCGTCATCATTATCTGGCAGGTTCGTGTCAGTCATAATGGGTGCCGTCTTTGGCTCATCAGCAAGCTCAGTTGTATTTCGTTGCAGCTCCTGTTCAAGTGTTTGCAGGGCTTTTGCTAAGTCATCATCACTTATGTCATCGTCAGTAAGCGTAATTGTTGCAGGTTCGGCTAAGTGTTCAGGCTCATCTATTGCGCCTGTAAAAGACAGATCGTCATCTACTAAAGATGACAAATCGTACTCAGGTACGTCATCTTTTAGAGGTTGGTCATCGCTTTTATATTCATCAAACCCAAAAGAGCTGCGTGTGTTGGTAAACTCTGGTTCATCATCGAGCTCTGGCTTAATGTCATTGTCTAACTCATTATTACCTAACTCATTACCTAATTCGTTATTATCTAACTCGTCGTATGTCAGCGCCGTTTCTTCTGGCTCTGAGGTGTTGTACTCGTCAAATCCAAAAGAGCTGCGTGTGCTGGTTAGTTCAGGTTCATCATCGCGCTCTGGTTTAATGTCATTGTCTTGCTCATTATTACCTAATTCGTCACCTAACTCGGTATTACCTGGCTCGTCGTATGTCGACGCCGCTTCTACTGGCTCTGAGGTGTTGTACTCATCAAACCCAAAAGAGCTGCGTGTACTGGTTAGTTCAGGCTCATCATCGCGCTCTGGTTTAATGTCATTGTCTTGCTCATTATTACCTAATTCGTCACCTAACTCGGTATTATCTAACTCGTCGTATATCGGCGTAGTTTCTACTGGCTCTGAGGTGTTGTACTCATCAAACCCAAAAGAGCTGCGTGTGCTCTCAAGTTCATCACTTTGAATAGATTCATCGTTCTGTGTTTCTTCGTGGCTAATTTCAAGCTCGTTGAATTCATGCGCATGGGCAAAGTCAGTTGCTTGCTCTTCGGTGCTGATGAAGGCGCTTTGTTCGTCGTGTTCAGCATTTAAGCGTGCAAATTCAGACCATTCTTCATCATCGGACGTTGTCGTTTTCGTGTTAAATGTGTCATTAAATGCTCTCTCAAACTCATCTTCGTAGTGTGGTTGTGATTCTGCTGAGCTTGTTTCATGTTCATCTAATGCTTGTTGCGCTTTTATTTTGGCACTTGCAGCTTGAGCTTGAAGCAAGGTGTTTTCAAGTTCAGTATTCGAATCGGACTGTTTACTCTTACGAAGGCGCAAAATAAATAGGCCGCCAACTAAAAGCACTAATAACACAAGCAGGCTTGGCATCAATAATGAGTTTGGTTCTGGTGTTTGTACTACAACCGGAGCCGGTTTTGTAGCAGGCTCTATAGCTTGATTTGCGTCGTTTTTAATTGCAGCAGGATCTTGTGGCTCTGCTGGTTCTGTGTTTGTAATTGGTGCCGCCTCAGTCACTGGCTCTGTTGCTGGTGGCAGTTTAGGCATTGACTGGCTATCGTTATCTTGTTGAACCGGCTCACTGTTATTAAGCTCAGAACTGAGTGAAGAGTCAGTTAATTCTGGCTCTGCTGGTTGCTGTGTTTGTTGTATTGGCTCTAGAGGCGCTTGTTGAACAGGTGCTTGACTAGGAACATCTTCAGCAGCACCTTTAATCGCACCTGAGTGCTCTGTTATGCTTGTTTTAGGTGGTGTGGGTGTTGCTTCTGAAGTGAGCTTTTGTAGCGCGGCGGTATTATTAACTGGGGTCGGATTTTTACAGTTTTTTTCAAAATTTCTGGCCGCTGAGCGATAGTTTCGGTTGCTGGTATTATCGCGGTATTCATGCATTTGTTGTTTTAACAAAATACACATTGCTTCGTTGTACTGGGCACTACTGGTAAAGCTAAGACCAGTAAATAACAAAAAAAGGGTCGTTTTTATAATTGACATAGATTCCTGACCAGTGAGGTTTAGCTGGTGACTATATATTGAATTATTTTAAGCTCAGTCGACTAATTTATCCACATTTTGTTAACAAATTAGGTTTATTCGAGAACCATTAAAGCGCGATATTCATCGTAAGCAAATTGGTCAGTCATACCGCTGATATAATCTTGAACCAAGCGACAACGATAATAAAACTCATAAGCTGCGTAGTGACCAGGCTCAGCTTTAAGCGCATCTATGGCTTTTTGGTAGCTGTTTAAGTGCTTGTTAGAAAGTTTTTTAACAAGTCTACTTTCAATAAGTAAGTTGTTATCGCCTTTTAATGCTCGCTTAAAGTTATCGTGATCTAGTGCTAGCAAAGGTTTATAACAATCAAGTAAGCCGCTAATGATACGGTAACCTTGAAGTTCAAGTCGTTCAACTTCTTTGTGGCAGAATACGTGGTTAAGCGCGACCTGTTTCAGCGTTTTTGTGACTGCATGTAAGTGGCTGCGATCCTCAAGCAGTGCCTGATTAAAATCACCATGGTAAATAGCTTCAATATTTTTGATAAAGCGCTCAGCTGCATAATTTACTAAAGGATGTAGTAAGGTTACTCGCAGGTAAATAAAGAATTCGCTGTTAAAGTTATATGGCTGCTCAGCGGCTTTACTTAATGCATAATCAATTGCTTTTTCTGCAAAGTCACCGTGTTTTGTATTGTCTAATGTCAGATTTGTGAGTGTTTTGGTATATTGTTCTTTTAGCTTTTCACAAAGTATATCGACACTTATGATACCTTTTTCTACAGCATCTTCTATGTCGGCAAGGCAGTACGAAATATCGTCAGCAGCTTCCATTATATAACTTGCAGGGTGTCGGCAATATTGCTCTATTTCAAGCTCTGTTCGTAATGCGTCTATGAAGGTTTTTTCGCTAAAGTAGTACCCGACTTTTTTCATCAAATAATCTTTGTTAGTCGGACTATCTTTTTTAGACATACTGGCAGGGCGGGTGTATTTTAAAATACCAGCGGTTTGACTGTAGGTTAAATTTAGTGACAATAAAGAGTGAACTATACGAATACCTTGTGCATTACCTTCAAAGCTTTTTATATCTTGCGCAAGGTGTTTAAAAATAACACTTATGCCAACTTCTTTACATCGCTCAGGAACAAGTTCATCTAAATGCTTAGCAAACCACTGATTAATAGCTGCCTCACCAAAGTGACCAAAAGGCGGGTTGCCTATATCGTGCATTAAGCAGGCCATTTCAATAAGGCTTTCTAAAGGCCTTTCTAGCCCTTTAAGGCCATACTCTTTTTGCTGAGCATCGCTTAATTTATTAAAAATCGTTTGTACTATAAAGCGCCCAACTTGCTGTACTTCGAGCGAGTGAGTTAAACGTGAGCGCACAGCTGCATTACGCTCAAGCGGAAACACTTGAGTTTTTTGCTGTAAACGGCGAATGGCCGCGCTATTAATAATGCGACCACGGTCGCTTTCAAGCGCTGTATGTAAATTATTGGTAGAGCGCATTTCACGAGCGGGTGTTATTTTTTTTCGAAAATCGATCATTTCTATTCCTACCAAGTAAATTACAGTCGTGGAGATTACTTTTGGTGATTTTAAAGATTAAATTTAATCTAACAGCTTGTATCATAAATTAAAATATTAGTTTTAAGTTATAATTTTAGTTTGCGTACTTTGCTCAAACTACTTGCTATTAAATGATTGTACTTAGTTACGCTAAAAAGTTGCTGTAGCTATGATCACAAAATTTTAAAGTGAGTTAGATACACTAACTTAATGACTTAAAAAATTAATTTACAAGGATTCTTAATGCGTATTTGGCCTTTTATTTTTTTCGCTTTACTGGCATCCAGTGCAGTGGTTAAAGCTACTGAAGAACAGAGTGTTGTACTTATTTCGATTGACGGATTCCGTTGGGATTATATTGAAAAACATGATGCTAAAAATCTAAAAATAATCAGTGAACAGGGCGTACGAGCCACCAAAATGCGCCCTGTGTATCCGACGAAAACCTTTCCTAATCACTTGTCTATCATTACTGGTTTATTGCCAGTCAACCACGGCATTGTTGATAACCGTTTTTGTGATACTGAGCGTAATGAGTGTTACAAAATGGGTAAGGGTAAAGATGACAGCACTTGGCTAAATGGTATTCCGCTTTGGAATCTTGCACAAATGCAAGGTGTAAAAGCAGCTACTTATTTTTGGCCAGAGTCTGATGCGCGCTTTAATGGCATGCTACCTGATTATTTTTATCATTATTCCAAACACAGTGATTATCAAAAGCGTGTTGATCAAATTATTCAGTGGTTGAGTTTGCCAAAAGCACAGCGCCCACGTTTAGTGATAAGTTATTTTTCGTTGGTGGATAGCATGGGGCATGAGTATGGCCCAGATGCACAACAGACATACGATGCGGTTCAGCAGCTAGATAATTTAATGGCAGACTTGCACACGCGTTTAAAAGCACTTGATGAAAAGATTAACTTAGTGATTGTGTCTGATCACGGTATGGCGTCTGTTGATCCAAGCCTGAGCATCAAAATAGATAGTCTGCCAAAAGATGACAATTTTATGGTGCAAAACACCGGCCCTCGCGTTTTGTACTATGCAAAACCAAATAGCAAAGCAGACATCAAAGGTTTTAGTAAAAAGCTAGCTAAAGCAGCAGATGGCCGTTATATCGTTTTAACTGACCAGCAAAAGCGTGATTATCATTACGATAAAGGCCCTCGGGTTGGTGATATTGTTTTACAAACCACAGCACCGCGAGTATTTACCGATAGCAAAATGGCTTCTTATTTAGGTACACATGGCTATGCATACACAGATGATATGGCCGCGACGTTTATTGCCACGGGCCCTGCATTTAAACGACATGTACAGCTAGATGAAGTGAATAACTTAGATGTGTATCCGCTTATTGCGAAACTATTAGGACTAAAAATTTTAAGCCCAATCGACAGTGATGGTGAAACTTTGTGGCCAGCCATTAAATAAAAAGTTTAAATGGCTCGGTTAAATTTTTGAGACCCAGCCAAACTCGCCAAAGCTTTCAAATTTATAACTCTTATCGCCAGCGTTAAACTGCCCTTGCAACGTGTTGTCGGTAAGAGTCATTACAGCTTGATGAAATGCGTTAGTGTGATCATTCACCTTGCCAAACACACTGCGGTTACCATTACTTGCTTCAATAATATTAGTTATTTCGACAGTATAACTTTGATACTCGTCAACGATAAGAATGAAGTTATCACCGGATTGCAGTGTTTTTAGAGTGCCAAGGTCAAACTTGCTAAACGTTGTATTATTGAGCCTTTTAGGCAAACGGCCTTGTTTATAAAGGTAATCATGTGCACGATTTGAAAGCTGATTAAGTGGTGCTGTTAGGTTAACAACGGGCTGCGGAATCGTGTGTTTATCCAGCGTATCATTGGAAACAAAAAGCTCCTCAGCATTGGGCTGTAACTTAAAGGCACCACTTTGAATATGCCATTCATTTAAGGCAAATACGCTCAGTGGAATAATGAAGATTAATGCAAGCGTCCTGTTCACATGTTTCTCTAATCGGGTTTATTGTTAACTTACTGTGACTTTTTACCTCAATTTAACAATGTGGTCAATGTTTATTCAGTTTGTAGTCATTTTTATCATCGTGACGATAAAATTAACTTGTTTTACTCACTCCCCGATGATGAGCATAATCCGCGTTTTTTTGTCACCGAAACTCCAATATTAGAGGTACCGACTTATGCGCGGGTGGATCATTTATAAAGATAGCCAAGGCTTGTTAAAGCAAGAAACTTACGAAGTTGAACGTTTACTTGCAGCGGCGAAAGAGGAAGGCATTGATTTACAAGTTTATTCGCCTGATCAGTTTGACTTAACGATTACTCGCGAAGATGGTAAAAGTATTCTGATTGATGGCCAGTCAGTACAATTACCTGACTTTGTGATTCCTCGTATGGGCGCGAGCACAACCTATTTTGCATTGGCAATTATCCGCCACCTTGAACGTTTAGGCGTGTATTGCGTGAATAGCTCGCAGTCAATCGAAACGGTGAAAGACAAGTTATTTGCGCAGCAAATTTTAGCTGAGTGTAATTTACCAACCCCCAACACTATGCTCGTTAAGTTTCCAGTTAATATTGATTTAGTTGAAAAACAAATCGGTTTTCCTGTGGTGATTAAAACGTTATCAGGCTCGCAAGGCAGTGGTGTATTTTTATCAAAATCAAAAGAAGAGTTTGATGATTTAATGCAGTTAATTGAGGCTGCAAATCCACAAGCAAACATTATTTTGCAGCAGTTTGTTAAGTCAAGTCACGGTCGTGATTTGCGAGTACTTACTATCGGTGGCCGTGCTGTTGCCTGTATGGAACGTAACTCGCAGGGCAAAAACTTTAAAGCCAATGTAAGTGCCGGTGGTACTGGTAAGTCATTTCCAATAACGCCAGAAATCGAATGGCTTGCAACACAAACCGCGAATGTACTTAACCTTGATGTGGCGGGCATTGATTTATTATTTGATGAGCAACATTTCAAAATATGCGAAGCAAACTCAAGCCCAGGCTTTGAAGGTTTAGAAGGGGCGTTGGGAATTGATGTTGCAAAAGAAATTTTGCACTTTATTCGTATACGTTTAGGTATTTTTGATAAGCCTGAACAGCTTGAGAATGTTGAGAAAGCAGCAGAGGATGCCGCTTAATCATTGGTTATTTTTACACAAAAGCCATCGTCTGAATTAAGCGATAAATTTAAGTTATGGCGGTTGCAAATTGCTTTGACTGTTGCAAGGCCTAAACCAAACCCCTCATGTTGACGAGCTGGATCGCTGCGATAAAAGCGCTTAGTTAGTTGCTTTAAATCTTGCTCGTTAACGCCTTTACCATTATCTGTGACTGAGAAACTTTTTTCATCAAGTGCTAACGTGATGGTAGCGCCTTTGCCTGCGTATTTTATGGCATTTTCAACGAGGTTAAATATTGCTTGGAAGATGAGGTTTTTATCGCCGTTTAATTGCCAAGGAGAAGTGATATTTACACAAATTATTTGGTCATTTTGTTCTGCGCTGGGTTGTAATATCTCACATACATCGTGAGTAAGTTGGCTACTGTCGATTGCTTCTAGTTTCAATGGAAACTGCCCATGCTCAAGACGTGTGAGTTTAAGCATGGCATCAAATGTATTAATAATATTATTGAGTTGCTCAAGCTCATAGCCCATTTGGGGTTGATCTTCTAAGCGCTTTTCTAGGTTAAGCTTTAATCGTGTGAGTGGGGTTTTTAAGTCATGGGCAATGTTGTCGGTTATACCCTGAACGAGTGCGAAATTTTCTTCTACAGCATCAAGCATGGTGTTTATATGCGCTGCTAAGCGGTCGAATTCATCGCCTTTATTTTTATGGCACAGGCGCGCACTTAAGTTGCCATTTTGTACTTGCTCGGCAGTTTCATTAAAATAATTAACACGGCGTAAATGCCGGCGAGAAAATAAATATCCAAATAGACCTGTCAGCACGATGGCTATAATGAAAGTCCAGCTTGCGATAGATTTAAAGTCGACAATTAAGCGTTGTAAGTGCTCTGTGGCGGTGGCAAGTACAATATCACCATGATGTGTTTTAACTTTGCCAGTTGTTAATAGACGGATTTGTCCGCGCCCCGTATCTAGAACAGGAAAAACAATGGTTTGCGGTAGTGCGGGAATGTTATCAGGCAAAAAACTGAGCTGCTGGCTTTGTTCATACTCGCTTTGCCAAAAAATTAAAATTTCACCTTCATTTCTAAATACATCAAGTTGTTGAAAAAAGCTTCCTTTGTCAAACTCTGAAGCAAGCGCTTCGATACGTGTTTTTTCAGCATCAAGACGCCTTTCAACTTGGCGACTTTGTTCACCCAGTAATAACTGATAGATAAGTATAATCGCGAGCAGTAAAGTAACCGCTGTGATTGCTGCAAACGCGAGCGTTAAACGCCAGACGGAGCTTTTTCTAGGGTCGAACAAACGCAGGCCATTTTCATTCATCAACTTACATTCGCCTTTAACCTGTAGCCTACACCACGTACTGTTTCTATTTCTAATTGTGCAGATGCCTCGGCAAGCTTTTTACGAAGCCTTGCAATATGAACATCAATCACGTTAGTACCCGGATCAAAGTGATACTCCCAAACTGACTCAAATAATAAAGTACGGGTGACGAGTTTATTTTGATGATCAAGTAAGTATCTAAGTAGTTTAAATTCTTTGGGTTGTAAGTTGAGTGTTTTGCCATTTACGTCAACCCGTTGATCACTATAATCAAGCGTTAGGTTAGCAAGATTAATTTTTGTAGTTAACGGTGCGTGAAAGGTATGTCGTTTTATTAAGTTTTCTACTCGAATAGCCAGTTCTGAAAATGAGAAAGGCTTGGTTAAGTAGTCATCTCCGCCTGCTTTTAAGCCTGTTACCCTGTCGTCAACTTTATCAAGCGCCGATAAAATCAATACAGGGGTCGTTTTTCCTGTAGCTCTAAGTGCTAGTAATACTTGCAAACCATCAAGCTTGGGAAGCATGCGATCAAGGATAATAGCGTCGTAGTTCTCACAAGTTGCCAACATAAGCCCTTGTTGGCCATCTTCTGCGCAATCGAGTGTGTAGCCTTGCTCGACAAAGGCTTTGTATAAAAACTCGCGATTTTGTTGGTCGTCCTCAACCAATAACAGTTTCATTAATTGCCCCAACGAAGTAATGGCAAATTCTTACCTGTCTCAAGGTCAATGGCTTTTTTGTGTCGCCCTTTATCTGTTACAAATGTGGCGACCATATAGGTAATACCCATATCTTGCTCTAGCTGCGCTTCAATTAGGTAATGGGTAGGTTCGTCATCTAACTGTTTGACCAAGCCATGCAATGTATACCCTTTTTTAGTCATCAGGTTTGCAGCTGCAATTTCTTCTTGTTCATCTAATTCTGGCTGTTCGTATTCTTGTTCAATGATGTGTCCTGAATGGTCAAGAAGCAACTCGATAAAACGTTGTTTTTTTGTTTGGTAGAGCGTGACCTCATAAACACGTTGACCCTTTTCTATTTCAAACTCAAATTCAACAATAACTGCATTTTCAGCGTAGCGTTGTTCGATACCAAATAGCACATCAATTGGCGCAGGTGCAGAGCTTGAATCCAGCATATTGAAAATGGCTGAACTGGCGGCAAAAGCAAGGCCTGAAATTAGACATAAGCAAGTTAGAATTAGTTTTTTCATAATATTTCGATATTGGTTAGGCAGCACATTTAGCACTGCCATTATTAAATTTTATTGTTAATCATCAAGTTGGCATGCACGTACAATATTATCTTGTACCCACTGGCATTCTAGGTCAACATATTGCTCTGTAAAGCTCGCTAAGCTGTTATCTTCGCTAATATAGCCAAATAAACTAGCTTGTTGTGATGCATTGGCAGTCACTATGCCTTTCAACTCCAGTAACTCATTGCTGTTGTCACGCTCGACTTCACTGACAATATAGTTTTGACCGTCAATAATCCCTTCAAGCTCTAACCATTCACCTGAAAGTGTATCTGCTGTTAACTCATCTTCAAACACCGTTCTGTTTGTTACTTGTAAGTTGACCCTGTTGATAGTGATGTTTCCATCACTATAGCTGGCAAGACCAGAAACACTAAAGCTAGGGGTTGAACTTGGCGCAGTATGGCTTTTCTCAAGATCGATTTCGCGAGCTACGAACCAGTTATTAGCTTGTTGCCATACGGCATCTACTTCAATTGTATCTCCAATCGCTAATGTTGTGCGGGTAATGTCTTCGAACGTGGTTTGCTCTGTGATACTAACTTGCCACTGATTATTCAGCGTAACGAGGGTGATGTCATTATTAATAAACGTAATTGTGCCGTGTAGTTCTGTGTCAGTATTGTCATTGCCTTCAAAATTGTGCTCAGCGTCAACCTCATGTGCAATGATTAATTTTCCATCTAGGTAACCTTCTAGCTCAACATATTGGTTATTTTGTAATGTGCCGTCTATATCTGCATGTTGGTATTGAATGGTTAAATTACCTAATTTAAATGTAGATGCTGCGGTATTTAACTCAGTAATGAAGCCTTCGAGCTCCAATTCTGCATTATTAGTTAATGGTTGTTGGTAGGTAACTGTAAATTCACTGTGGTTATTGTTGTAACCACTTAGCTCAACAAGGCTGCCATCTGTCAGGTTTTCTGTCTTTAGGTTATTTAGTTTGATCCCCGCAATGGTTGCGCCTTGTTCGTTAATATTAATAGGGCCTTTGAAGCTTGGATCGTAGTCAATCTCTGTTGCTTCTTTTCCATTTGTTTCAACTTCTACCATCATACCAATTTTTAGATCTTTGATTGATGCGCGATTGTCATCAATTTCAATGTCAGCATTATTTGCTGCAATTTGATGCTGATTAACGGTAATACTGGTATCAGATAGCGCACTAACTTCACCGACTAATAAACTAGGAAGGGTAAGCGTATTTTGTGCTGGTTGTTCGCTGTTACCACTACTGCCACAGCCAGTAAGGAGTGCGCTGATTGTCGCTAATGTGATAATAGATAAGTGATTTTGATTGGTTAGTTTAGTCATGATTAGTCCTTAAATTAGTCAGTGTCTGTAGTTTAACTAAGCAAGGATTGCTACAAGGTGGAGAGCAAATTAAATTTTGTTAATGTTTGCAGCGAGAATTAATGTTGATTCTGTATAGTAAATAAATCTTAAAATACTACAAAAGTGTACAGTGTCATTGTGTACGCCTTGCGATAAGGTAGGTTTTTATCTGCATATTTTGCAAGGAGTTTACCCTTTATGAGTCAACTGATCAGTCGAGCAACTGCGGGCCTCGTAGCGGTAATTATTGGCTTTACCAGCTCAATTGCCTTGATTTATCAATTAGTCATGGTGCTAGGTGGTACGCCTGATTTGGTGGCCAGTTGGGTACTTATGCTAGGCCTTGCGATGGGAGCCAGCTCTATTGCGTTGTCATATTACTATAAGGTTCCCATTTTAATTGCGTGGTCGACCACGGGGGCAGCATTACTTATTTCTAGTGCACAAGGTTATACCTTAAATCAAGCTGTTGGAGCGTTTATGTTCTCGGCGGTATTGGTGTTTTTATGCGGGATCACTGGTATTTTTGAAAGAGTGATGAACAAAATTCCGAGTCAGTTAGCGTGTGCGATGCTAGCGGGTGTTTTAGTGAATTTTGGCATAGATGTATTCAATTTTATGAATGAGCTGCCATTAGTCATTGGTGTCATGGTCGTTGTTTACTTATTTGGTAAACGTTATTTTCCGCGTTTTGCGATGTTAGCGGTTGTTGTGGTTGGTTTTTTAATGGCAGGCTTTACTGGTCAAATCGATACAAGTAGTTGGCAATGGAAATTAAGCGAGTTTGCGTATATTGCTCCTGAGTTTGATTTAAATGCCATGATCAGTGTGGGCTTACCGCTGTTTATTGTGACGATGACATCGCAAAACTTACCGGGCATCGCTGTTTTAAAGGCTCATCAGTACAAGGCGCCAGTTTCGGCGGCTTTGAATGTTACGGGGCTTGTAAATGTGTTTATCGCGCCGTTTGGTGGTTACTCGATAAACTTAGCAGCAATCACCGCTGCAATTTGTATGAGTCCCGAAGCTGATAAAAACCCTGATAAACGTTATTGGGCAAGTATTGCTGGTGGTGTGTTTTATATCATCATGGCGTTACTAGCGGCGACATTAGTTGGTTTAGTAGCGAGCTTACCACAAGCACTGATTTTAGCCTTAGCGGGCATAGCCTTGTTTGCCACAATTGCCAGTAGTTTACAGCAAGCGTTAACGGAGGCGTATTATACCGAGGCAGCTATAGTGACATTTTTGGTGACGGCTTCAAACTTAACATTGTTTACCGTTGGTTCGGCTTTTTGGGGGATTATAGCTGGTACAGTGACATTGGTCATGACGCGAAAAGATTAGAAGCTAAATATCAATATTAAAAAGGCCCTAGTATTAGGGCCTAACTAAAATTACTTAAGCAGAGGCTTAATAACTTCAAACATGGCGTTGATGTGATCATCACGCGTATTCAATGCTGGAATATAGCGGTATTTTTCACCGCCAGCGTGTTCGAAGTTTTCGCGGTTTTCGCCCTCTAATTCTTCTAATGTTTCTAAGCAGTCAGCACTAAAGGCGGGGCTTAAAATTGCAACGTCTTTGATGCCTTCTTTAGGATAGCTCTCAAGTGTGGCATCTGTGTATGGTTTTAACCATTCTGCTTTACCAAAGCGGCTTTGGAAGGTGGTCACTGCGAAGTCTTTTTCTAAGCCTAACTTTTCGGCAACTAAACGTGTGGTTTGCATACAAAAACAGTAATAAGGGTCGCCGTTTTCTAAGAACAATTTAGGCGTGCCGTGGTACGAAAAGACTAGTTTTTGTGGCGTACCATGAGCGTTTAAATCCTCGCTAATACTCGCTGCTAGCGCATCAATGTAAACAGGGTGGTCGTGGTAGCCGTTTATAAAGTGAAGCTCGGGTACCCAGCGCCATTTACGTAATACGTTCGATACAGCATCAAAGGTTGAACCGATTGTAGTGCTTGAATACTGCGGATAAAGTGGCAACACAATCACCCGAGTAATGCCTTTTTCGCGAAGTTCTTCAAGGCCTGCTTCAATTGATGGGTTACCATAGCGCATAGCCATAACAACCTCAGTATCTTGATGGCCTTTTTCTTTTAAAAGGGCCGCCAGCTTTTTGCTTTGCTCGCGGGTTATATGTGTTAATGGTGAGCCGTTTTCAGTCCAAATGCTTTTATAAAGTGCTGCAGAGCGTTTTGGGCGAAGCGTCAGTACAAAGCAATACAGAATGATCATCCAAATAAAACGTGGGATCTCGACGATGCGCGGGTCAGATAAAAATTCGCGTAAGTAAGTTCTCAGTGCCGCTGTTGTTGGGGCATCAGGACTCCCTAAATTGGTCAATAATATGCCCGTTTTTTTATTGAATCTGCCATCATGCGGCTTGTCTGTAATAGCGGAAAATCGCGACACTGAGCGCTCCTTTTAAAAGTAAACGTAATATAAATCATATTGTAACGAAGTAATGGGGTTATGTGATCACTTTTGTTCGTTAATTTTTGATCATGATCCTGAAAGGATTCGGTTTTTTCGCCTCAAGTTGCTGAAGCTTTGCAATCGATCTGGCACCAAAAATATGACCTTTTGGTAATAATAGGATGCCATCGTAATTTCTTAGTGCATGACCGAGTACCATGCCATTTTTTAACTCATTTGCAGATAGTATTTTCATACTACCCACTTGTTGATTACTCGCACATGTGATTTTTAAACTCGCTAAAACCTCAAGTAATTTGGGGTGATAATATGTACCACTGTATAGCTGCAATTGATCTAGTGCGCTTGCAAATTTATTTTCTTGCACAGTTACATTATCTACGGCTTGCCAAAAATCACGGGCAACGGCCAAGATCATTGCCGTGATTGGGATATCTTTACCTTTTAAACCTTTGGGAGTACCAGTTCCGTTGTAATGCTCAAACTGATGGTAAATGGCTTCAGAAACATCATGCAAATGTGTTGCTGGCATGAGCATTAATTGAGCTGTGCTTGGGTGTGTATAGAATACTTTTTTTTGATTTTCGGGTAATTCACGAGTAGGAGTCTTATATAGTGCAGGTTCCATAGCAAGTAAGCCTATTTGTGCTAAATAACCTGCCATTTCGGCCATATTAATATGCTTTTGGTCTAACCCTAAGCTCTGTGCAATTTGTTTGCAGGTGGTGGCTATATTTTGCGCTTGTATGCCATCGAGATAAGGGTTGGCGTTAATAAAATTATATAAAATTTCAAATGTTGTGCGATGCTCGTGTTTTTCACGCTCGTTTGCATCTTCAAGCTGCTTAAGCACTTTACGTATTTGTTGTGTTCGTTTTTCTACCATTTGCTCAAGATTGTTATTGAGCTCTTTTAGTTGGTTGTTTTGCGCTTTTATTTGTTTTTCGAGCTGTTTATTTTTACGCTTTAGCGTTGTTTTTTCGATGCCGTCATTCACCGTTCGTATCAGTAGCTCATTTTGCCACGGTTTTTGTATATAGGCGTGGATCTTTCCTTTATTAACCGCAGAAATTGTGCTGTCTATATCAGCGTAGCCGGTAAGTAAAACTCGGTGTACATCTGGGGCAATATTAAGTGTTTGTGCGAAAAAATCAGCGCCGTCCATTTGTGGCATACGCATATCGCAAATAATGACATCAAATGTGTAAGTGTCTAACAGTTTCAATCCTTCGGTGGGATCAAGCGCGGTTTTAACACTTAAGTGATAAGACACGAGTAGCCTTTGCAAAGTGCGCAATACAATTTCATCATCATCAATGCATAAAACTTGAATATGTTCTTTGACTGCTGGTTCTGCCATGTGGACGCACTATGAATTATCTTTAATCAATAACATAGCTTCAAATTAGGGCTTGTGCTAGGTTTTAGTAGAGACGATTTTATATTTTGAGGCTAAAAATGGATGATTTTAAACAAGCCTACTTACTTGAGAAAGCAGCCAGAGAAGAAGCTGAGCAACTACTAGCAGATAAAAGTCGTATTCTAGTTGCGCTAAATAGTGAATTAGAACAAAAAATCACGGATTTGAAATGTCATCAGGCTTTATTTATTCAAGCTGAAAAGATGGCTACTTTGGGAACTTTGTGTGCAGGCGTGGCGCACGAAATTAACAATCCATTGGCCTACAGTATGAGTAATATTGATAGTCTGAAAAGCCACTGTGCTTATTTCAGCGAATTGCTCGAGCTGTGTGATGAGTTTGTATGTAGCACGACAGATAAAGAAGCGTTTTGCCAACGCCTCACTCAGTTGAATCGATCGCACTCGTTTAGAGCTGTTTCTGATGATTTACCTGAGCTTATAAGCGACACCGCGCAAGGCCTTCAGCGTATAAGTAAAATTGTGGCTAATTTATTAGACTTTTCTCGTCCCAAAAGTCATGAAAAACAGTTTTCTGATATGACAGATGCTGTTAAAAGTGCACTAAAGTTACTTGCTAATCAATTAAAGCATTGTCAATTACACAGCCATTTTAGCCCTATCTCTGTAAGTTGGTGTAATTTATCTGCAATTAGCCAAGTAATTGTAAATATAGTGATTAATGCAAGCCAAGCCTGTAAAAATAATGATAATGCTAACATCATAGTATCTGTTTATGAGCTTGAAGGACGTATTCACATTGATGTTGAAGATAATGGATGTGGTATGAGCGAGCAAACGATTGCTAAAATTTACGATCCCTTTTTTACCACCAAGCCAGTGGGCGAGGGCACAGGAATGGGAATGACAATGGTGTATGCAATCGTCCATGAGCATCAAGGAGAGATCGATATCCAAAGCGCTGAGGGTATGGGGTCACGAATTAGCTGTATATTCCCCGTATTAAATCAAATTGGACTAGAAGGTTAATTATTTATTTTTTGCATTAGTATCCTTTTTTGTGTTGGTTTTTGGTGAAATTTAACCAATGCTAATTTGTAAGTTCTGTTATTTGAAAAATTTATACCTAAGTCGTAACTTTTTTTTCTTCCATTTGCTTGGTTTGTTGATAGGATGTTTCTTAAAGGTTAACTCGCAGGCTTGAGTTAGCTTTCAACACAGCGATTTAAAATCGACTATACGTGCTTAATGGTTACTTTCGTTTTTCTAAGGGGCGTCTCACTTTAACGAAAGCAAGCCTAAAATTATCAACAGGACACATATGACAACACATTCTTTTAACTTACTTGCCGTAGCGGTGAGTTTAGCGCTGACCGCGACTTCAACGCAGGCTCAAGAAGCACAGGGTACAAAAGCCGATAAAAATATAGAGCAAATATCAGTGCTTGGTTCGCGAGTGGCTAATCGGACTGCTACAGAGTCTTCATCTCCGATTGATTTAATTGATGCTGATACATTAAACAAAGGGGGCTTTACTGAGCTTGGTCAAAGCTTACAAGCAACCGCACCATCTTTTAACTTTTCCCGTACTCAGGTGTCTGACGGGTCAGACTTATTTAGGCCGGCTACGTTGCGTGGTTTGCAACCAGATCAAACGCTTGTGCTTATAAACGGCAAACGCCGTCATAATCAGTCTATTTTTGGTTTAAATGGTACTGTCGGCGCGGGTGCTGCTGGTACTGATATGAATGCGATTCCACTGACAGCCCTAAAAGGGGTTGAGGTACTTCGAGATGGAGCTGCTGCGCAGTATGGATCAGATGCTATTGCAGGGGTTATCAACTTATCGCTAAATGATTCGACGGGAATAACTACAGGGTATGTGCAAGCAGGAAGTACAGGCGAAGGCGACGGCGATACAATATCGATTGGTTTGAATCGTGGTTTTGATTTAGGCGACGAAGGGGGTTTTATTAACTTTTCAGCCGAATATCGAGACGCTGACGGTACTAACCGAGCACAGCGAGACACAGGGGGAGCTTTAGGCGAGCCAGCAGGGGCTTTATCTGATGATGTACGTTGGGGACAAGGTAATGCTGACAGCGAATTTACATCGTTATTCTATAATATGGCTTTGCCGCTAGGCGATATTGAGCTGTATTCATTTGGCGGTTTTTCAAATAGAACCGCATTAGGCAATGGTTTTTACCGTAATTACAACGAAGCCGCCAAAAATGTAGTGCAAGTATACAGTGATGGCTTTTTGCCACGTATTGATAATGAAGCTGAAGATATCTCGGTAGCCCTGGGGTTCCGTGGTGAGCTGAATACAGATTGGAGCTATGACTTATCAGCTGTGTATGGTGAAAATAGCTATGACTTTACGTCAAAAAATACCATAAATGCTTCTTATGCTGCTGAGTATGTAGCGAATAACCCTGATGCAAGTGATGCAGATATTGCCGCAAATGCGGGCCCAACAGGTGGTTACTCTGGTGGTTTTAGATTTGATCAAACCACCGTTAATGCCGATTTAAACGGTATTTTAGATATTGGTCGTAGTGAGCCTGTTTATGTATCGGTAGGTGCTGAATACCGAAAAGAGAATTATCAAATAGTGCCTGGTGAAGCAGCCTCATACGCATGCGGCTTAGCGAACACCGATACTTCATATCCTGCGGTAAATGATGAGGGGGTATTTGCTGAGTGTGGTTTTCAAGCTTATAACGGTTTACGTCCAGAAGCGTCAAACAAAGAAAGCCGCCACAGCTATGCTTTTTATGTAAATGCTGAAACCTTAATTACCGATGCGTGGCAAGTCAGTACCGCACTTCGTTATGAAGACTTCTCTGATGCAGGTGATGACATCATTGGTAAGCTGGCAACTCGATATGAAATGACAGACGACTTTGCCGTTCGTGGAGCGATTTCATCAGGGTTTAGAGCACCATCATTACAACAAAGTGCATACACTGCCTACACCACTAACCTAGGTGCTGGTGGTGTGTTGTTACAATCGTTCACTGCAACGGCGGGGTCTGATTTCCCTTCAGCACTCGGCGTGGATAATTTAGGTCTTGAAAGCTCTGAAAATTTAAGTGCAGGCTTTGTATATAACGTAAGTAGTGAATTATCGTTAACGGTTGATTTCTATCATGTTGAAATTAAAGACCGCATTACGTTAGGCAGCTTGATGTCGGCAAATGATGTGGCGTTTAGTCCAGAGGCTGTCGCTGCGCTAAATGCAACGGGTGCTCAGCAAGCTAATTACTTCTCAAACTCTGTTGATTCAACGACCAAAGGGGTGGATATTATTGCCTCTTACCGCACTGATTTGTACGAAGGTAACTTCTCTGCGACTTTTGCAGGTAATTTAAATGACACAGAAATTGATGATGTTAATGCGCCAGAAGGGATCCCTGATTCAGTTGCTCTTGATGACTTACAACGTAGCTTTTTAACTGATGGACAACCGGGTGAGCGCGCAACACTTACTTTTGAGTATGATCGCGGTGATTTCAATAGCATGGTGCGTTTCAATTATTACGGCGAAACGGATGTTAAATACTTTGGTAATGATCACATAGGTCTACCTGATGAGCTATCGCCAACAGGCGAGTTCAAAGATACCAGCACTGTTGAATCAGCGGTATTAGTTGATGTTAATGTTGGTTATCAATTGACCGATGAACTGATGCTATCAGCAGGTATTGATAATATTTTTGATGTAACACCTGATGAGTTAGGTGAAGACGAGGTGCTTGATTTTATTACTAATAAAGCCTTTAAGTATCCTGTTCGTGCTTTACCTTATGGTTTTGATGGCATGACTTATTACGCAAAACTGAGCTTTAGCTTTTAACGCAATCAAGCTGCAATTTTAAAACTTAAAATAGCGCCATTTGGCGCTATTTTCATTCCTAAAGCTAAACAGATGCAAAAGCTGCACCATGCACTATTACAAAACGTAATAAGGAATGGTTGTACAATGACAATTGTAAAAAGCGACAGGTGTCACTATAATGAATGACAGGTGTCGATTTTCGGCGAGGTGAAATATGAATGTGATTGAAACAGATTACCTAGGTGTTGTTACCGATGGCAGAGTGACCGTTCACTCTAATACAATAGATGAAATCAATGTTGCCACGCAGGGGGTGACAGTCAGTGCTATTAAATCTCTTGGTAAAGAGCTAAATTGGGATGCTAATATTCTAGCGATGTCAATAGGCACAACGACGCGTACTCTGGAGCGCTATAGCAAAGACAGAAAACGCCTTAATGCTAAGCTAAGTGAAAACGCCTTAGAGGTTGCACGTATTTCTTCACAAGGTATAGCCTATTTTGGTGATGTTAAACGTTGGAATGAATGGCTTAGTACTCCTAACATTCAGTTTGCTAATCAAGAGCCGAAATCGGTGATTCATACCATTCGCGGTCGAGCCCTTATTAAGCGTGTTATTTTAGGGCTTGAGTATGGGTTTACCGCTTAATGATTTGTTATCGGATCGCACCTAAAGTACATAACGACCTAACTAACGCGTTATCTGGATTAGGTGGCTTGTATGCGCAGGGGCGGTGGCATTTTGTTGGTAAGCCAATAGTGTATACCGCCAGCTCACGATCACTGGCAATGCTTGAACGTTTAGTGAATGACACAACGGATATTTTAAGTAAAAACCTGAGTATCACAACGATTCAAATACCCGATGACCTAAAAGTTATCAGGTTCGTTGCTTCAGAGCTGCCAAAAGCATGGGATGATCACCCTTATATTGCTGATACTCAGGCGTTAGGCTCTAATTGGCTTGCTTCGATGGAGGCCGCGGTGCTTCAAGTTCCCTCCAGTTTATGTCCAGACGAATATAACTTTTTAATAAACCCACTACATAAAGATATCAGTCGTATTCAAAGCATTGATTGTCAAAACTTTCTTTACCCTAATCGGCTAGCCGCAAAACTTTGAGGCCACTTAAAGTCGTTGATGTGGTCTATGTATTTTCTGATGTGGTAACACGCTCGCAAATTTCACGCATTTGTTGCTTAATTTGCGGCTCTTTTTCATCAAATAGTTTATTTATACAATCAATGTAGGCTTGATTTTCCTCAAACGGAACGCCAATTTCGTAAGCATCAGCGGCTTGACGTAGCATTTCCTTATCAAACTCAGTGAATATATCGACCATTTCTTGGGCTTTTTCTCGCTCAATACCGAGAGCTTCAAAAGCTGAACGCCCCATTCTCATCGTGCTGTCAAACGTTTCGCGAATGATATCCCGACAACCATAGGCCCATAAATCGTAAACATGATGGCGGTCTACTGCGCGCGCAACAACATGTAAATGTGGGTAGTTATGCATCGCATAACGTACCAGTTTAGTTATTTGTTCGGCATCATCTAAGGCAACGATGAGCAAATTTGCATTTTCAATCCCAGCAGCATTAAGTAAATCAGGACGCGTTGCATCACCAAAGAAATTACGAATTCCAACCCGCTCGAGTGCATCAAGCTGCTTATAATTATAGTCAATCACGGTCGTTTTATAGCCACCAGCTTGTAAAATACGATCGACAAGGCCACCCATGCGGCCAGATCCTGCAATGATCACATGGCTATCGTCAGGGAAGCTTTCTTCTCTATTGCCTTGCTCTGTAATATACCTTGGTGCAATAACACGTTGATAAATAATGAATAAAGCAGGCGAAATCAGCATTGATAGTGTGACAGTTAAAAGTAGCTGATCAGCAACGCCCGAATCGAGCACATTATTTGCCACACTATAGGCTAAAAGGACAAAGCCAAATTCCCCCGCTTGCGCAAGTCCAAGAGCTAGTAGCCAAGATGCTGCGCCTTTTAAGCCAAATAATCGTCCGAGTAAAAACAACACGAGTGCTTTTGTGATAACAAGGGCGAATGTTAACAACACCGTCACCATAAAATTATCAGTGAGTAGTTGAAAGTTTATTCCAGCACCAACGGTGATAAAAAACAGTCCTAATAATAAGCCTTTAAATGGCTCAATATTACTTTCAAGCTCATGTTTATAAGGAGAGTTGGCAAGCACGACACCTGCTAAAAATGTGCCTAATGCAGCAGATAACCCGACCAAGGACATCATTAACGCGATGCCGATTACAAAAAGTAACGCCGTAGCGGTGAATAATTCCCGAAGTCTAGCCAGCGCGACAAAGCGAAAAAGAGGCGCTGTTAGATAATTTCCACCAAATATGACCAAGGCAATCATCCCAAGCGTTACCAATGCTGCCTGCCAACTTTCAAGATCCGCAACAAGACTAAGCCCACTGTGAGAACTTTGAGCTGCACTACTTATACCTTGAGATAGATCGGGTAAAGCCAATAAAGGAATAAAAGCCAACATAGGGATCACAGCAATATCTTGTGTGAGTAATACGCTAAATGAAGCTTGCCCACCATCTGACTTTAATAGCCCTCTTTCTGAGAGGGTCTGTAATACAATGGCGGTGGATGAAAGAGATAAAATTAAGCCAATTGTAACAGCCGTTTGCCATGTGTGCCCGAGCAAAATAGCGACTGTAGCTAAAACCGTACTAGTTATAATAACTTGCCCGCCACCAAGACCTATTAGTTGCTTACGCATTGACCATAATATTTGGGGTTCTAATTCAAGGCCGACGATAAATAACATCATCACAACTCCAAACTCAGCAAAATGTTGAATTGCAATGACATCGACATTCAGTGCATTGAGTAGCGGGCTAATAGCGATACCAGCAAGTAAATAGCCAAGCACTGAGCCCAAACCCAACTTAGTGGCAATAGGTACTGCAACAATACCAGCTATTAGAAAAATGAAGGCGATTAGGAGGATGTCTGCCATTTTTAACCTTTTTTATGATAAACAGTGTATTAGCATATTTAGTAACTATGGTTGTTTTAAAAAGTATTGCCAATAGGGAAAGCAAGAAAACACTAAATGGGTTGAAAAATAAAAAATCATCCTCAAGTTCGTTACAGCAGTGAATAAAAAAGAAATTTTTTTAAAAACCACTTGCGTAGCTTTAAACCGTGTATATAATCGCGGCACTTTAAATAGGAGCAATAAATGAGCAAAAAGAAACATAACCAAAGCCAAGTTGATACTGGTCGCGGTGTTATTAATGACAATGTCTATGCGGCATTGGTCACTTCAAAATTATTTAAATCAAAGGTAGAAAAAGCTAAAAAAGGTAAAGGCGCTTACCAACGTAAGGCAAAACATGCAGGGCGAGAGTCCTATTTAATCGCTGCTTAGATTTTAGTTGTGATCAAATAGGATTTTTACAGAAAAGCAAACTGGCAAAGTTTGCTTTTTTTATACCTCAAATTTGCTTCTAAGCTGAAAAGTGAACAGAGAAGAACAAAAAACACACAAATTTTTTATACATTTTTTTCTAAAAACTAGATTATTCGTTATATACCCAAATAAGAAACGTATTTTATTTGCCGTTTTAACCCGTTTCTCCCTGCCTTTAATTCAAAAACCCTGTGTTAATCATAGTTAGCAAGGTTAATTTGCTGTTAACTTTGTGTTCACTTTTTAGTTGTAGAATCCTCCCTCGGTTTCATTAAGAGTAAATGGATTCATTCTTTTTGGTTTGTAACTAAGCATTTTACGCCCAAAAGGATTTGATTTTTACCTTTTATCGGTAATTTTAAGGTTGACCCATTTGTTTTTTGTGTTACTTTTAAGTTGGAAATGTAAAATAAATGTTATAACAACCTTGGGCGGAGGGAGCGAATGAGCTCACATCAATTTATAAAAAATGCCTTTAAGCTAAGTGCAATGTCACTTGGATTATATGGCTTTACAGCACAAGCTGCAGTTGATTGCAGTAATCTAGAAGTATGGCAACAAGGACAAACGCACGTTGGCGGTAGCCAAGTTCAGGCTAATAATAATGCCTATGAAGCCAAGTGGTGGACACAGTCAAACCCTGTGGAGAATTCTGGCACGGATCAAGAGTGGCGTTTTTTGGGAGCTTGTGACAGCGTTGTCACTGATAATCAAGCTCCTCAAGTCAATA
This sequence comes from Pseudoalteromonas sp. 68 DY56-GL68, assembly GCF_041414825.1. NCBI lineage: Bacteria > Pseudomonadati > Pseudomonadota > Gammaproteobacteria > Alteromonadales > Pseudoalteromonadaceae > Pseudoalteromonas > Pseudoalteromonas sp. 68 DY56-GL68. Next base: position 138,369 of record NZ_JAOCZL010000006.1, on the reverse strand, counting down.
GCTTAACACCTGCTGATGGTTCTTTATTTAATAGTGGTGACAGCGTTGTCATTGATGCGCAGGCGAGCGATGTCGATGGCAGTGTCGCCAGTGTTGAGTTTTTTGTTGATAATGTTTCGGTTGCTGTTGTTAGTGCACCGCCGTATTCAACTAACTGGCAAGCGGTCGCTGGTAGCCATGTTATAAGTGCCGTTGCAACGGACGATTTAGGTTTAGCATCGGCTGCCGTAGCTAACACGGTGAGTGTGTCGGATGTTGTGGACCCAACAAATCAAGCACCCACAGCCAGCATTGAGTTTAGTGCTGTACCCAATGAAATTACCGTTGGCTCACAGCTTGTGTTTGCACTATCTGGCTCAGACAGTGATGGTCAAGTAACAGGACTTAGTTTGTCTGAAAATGGCACCGCTGTTCATCAAGCTAATACTGCATCTTCAAGCTATACATGGCAGGCTACCGCTTTAGGTCAAGTTACTTTCATGTTAACGGTCACCGATAACGAAGGTGCGACTGGCACAGCAACTAAAGTTGTTAATGTTGTTGAAGCAACCCCACCTGGTGCAGATTGTAAACCACAAGGCTTATATCAAACTCCAGGCGTAAATACGCCGTATTGTACTGTGTATGATGCAAATGGTCGTGAAAAAATGGGTGCAGATCACCCACGCCGTGTTATTGGCTACTTCACAAGCTGGCGAAATGGTGCAAATGGTCAACCTAGTTACTTAGTAAACGATATTCCATGGGATAAGATCACGCACATTAACTATGCATTTGCTCATGTTGATGCTAACAACAAGGTATCAATTGGCGACCCTAATGCGCCTGGTAACCCAGCCACTAATATGACTTGGCCTGGTGTGTCCGGTGCAGAGATGGATCCAAGCTTTAGTTACTCAGGTCACTTTAATCTTCTCAACAAGTTTAAGAAACAACACCCAGATGTAAAAACACTGATTTCTGTTGGTGGTTGGGCCGAAACAGGTGGCTACTTTGGTGCTGATGGTACACGTGTTAATAGTGGTGGTTTTTACACTATGACAACGAATGCTGATGGTTCAATAAACCAAGCTGGTATTAACGCTTTCGCGAAAAGTGCAGTTGAGTTCATCGAAAAATATGGGTTTGATGGGGTTGATATTGATTATGAATACCCTTCATCAATGAATGACTCAGGTCATCCGGATGATTTCCCAATTTCGAATGCACGCCGTGCGGGTTTAAATGCATCGTATCGTGTTCTTATGGAAAAACTTCGTGAAGAACTTGATATTGCCGGCCAAAAAGCGGGTAAACATTACTTACTAACAATCGCTTCTCCATCTTCAGGCTACTTGTTACGTGGTATGGAAACTTTTCAAAGTGTTAAGTACCTAGATTATGTGAACATTATGTCTTACGACTTACACGGTGCATGGAACTCGCACGTGGGTCACAATGCTGCATTGTTCGATACAGGCCTTGATTCAGAGCTTGCGCAATGGGGTGTGTATACAACGGCAGAATTTGAAGGTATTGGTTACTTAAATACAGATTGGGCTGTACGTTATTTCCGCGGTGCAGTATCTGCGGGTCGTATCAACATTGGTATTCCATATTATACCCGTGGTTTCAAAGATGTATCTGGCGGTACAAATGGATTATGGGGACAAGCTGCACTGCCTGACCAATCTAAATGTGCTAAAGGAACCGGTGTTGGTGAGAAGAACAAATGTGGTAACGGTGCATTAGGTATCGATAACCTGTGGCATGATAAAAATGACGCTGGTGAAGAAATGCCTGCTGGCTCAAACCCACTATGGCATGCTAAAAACTTAGAAAACGGTATTAACCCGTCTTATCTTGAAATCTATGGTTTAACACCAAGTACTGATCCAAATGATGTATTAACAGGCACTTATACACGTCATTACGACAATGTGGCTGTGGCTCCATGGTTATGGAATGCAGATAAAAAAGTATTCTTATCAATCGAAGATGAGCAATCAATGGCAACCAAAGTTGATTACGTTATCAACAACGGCCTTGGTGGCATCATGTTCTGGGAGCTTGCTGGTGACTTTGATTATGACTCAGCAAAAGGTGAGTACTTCATGGGTTCAAGCCTAACGACACTTGCTTACAATAAGTTTAATCAAAGTGGTGTTGCGTATGACACGCATCAAGGTAACGTTAATTTCACTGTACCGAGTGAAGCGGTTGATGTCAGCTTTACAGTGAAAGACTTCCCAATTGGTGATGATAACTACCCAATTTCGCCTACATTCTCATTCACCAACAATTCAAATATTGATTTAAGCGGTGCGAAAATCAGTTTTGATGTACCTGTATCTACATCAGCTATTTTCAAATCAAATTGGAATGCTCAAGAAAAACTGGGTATGGCTGTGGATGTGAATGGCTCGAATGCGGCTGGTAATAACATTGGTGGCTATGAAAATGAGTTCCATCGTTTTTCTATCACGCTTACAAATGAGTGGGGCGGTATCGAAAAAGCCTTTAATACAGGCCAAACCGTAAATGCCCAAGTGATGTATTACATGCCAATTACTGGTCCAAGTAACTTCACGATTGAAAAGGGCGGTAAAACATACGCGTTCAAATATGAGTACCCAATGCTACCAGATGCCGTTCCTGGCACGCCAAATTCAGGCGGTGACACAGGCGGTAACACTGGTGGAAATGGTGCGACATGTGAAGGTGTTGATGTAACAAGTATCCCTGTTTATCCAAACTGGCCGCAAACGGATTGGGCAGGTAACCCAACTCATGCTCTAGGCGGCGATCTTATGAATCACAACAATGTGGTTTACGAAGCAAAGTGGTGGACAAGCGCAGAGCCAGGCACAACAGCTGACTGGACAGTGAGTTGCACACTTTAACTCAATAAAGCGGAGCAAGGAGATTGCTCCGCGTTTCTACAGCGAGAACACAACAATGAAAATTATTAAATCGAAGGCATTGTCTTTATCGGCAGTGGCAAGCACCATGCTGCTTGGCTTTGCATCAAGCCATGTTAATGCCCACGGATTTTTAGAAAGTCCTAAAGCACGTCAGGCGATTTGTAATGCTGATGGTGGTTATTGGTGGCCTGATGATGGCAGTGGTATTCCAAATCTAGCTTGTCGAGCAGCATTTGTTGAATCAGGGCATGTACAGTTTGTACAAGATATTGAGTTTTCGGCGAATACCGCTGATTACACCAACATTGCCGCGGTAAAACAAAGTGTACCCGATGGGGCATTATGTGCCGCAGGAGATAGTGCAAAACGAGGTATGGATTTGCCTTCGCCGCATTGGCAACGCAGTGATGTTATTCCAAATGCGAATGGCGATATTTTAGTCCGCTTTTTAGCAAGTACACCACATAACCCTAGCTTCTGGGAGTTTTACTTAACAAAGCCAGGCTTTGATGGGGCAACGCAAGTTTTAACTTGGAATGACTTAGAGTTAGTTGCTGAATACGGCAACCTCGATTTTGTTATTGATGCAAACAATGATCGTTATTACGAAATGAGTGTCTCAATTCCTGCTGGTCGCAGCGGTGATGCAATCTTGTATACGCGTTGGCAGCGTGAGGATGCCGGTGGTGAAGGTTTTTATAACTGTAGCGATATTACTATTGTAACCGACGCTGGACCAACAGATTCAACAAACTGGTCTGCACTCAGTTACTTTGTTCGTCAAGGGCAAGATGCTGTTGTCGGTGGCAATGTTTCTGCACGTTTGTTTGACGAAGCAGGGCAAGAGTTAGTGACTCAACAAATGCAAATAACCAGCGAAAATCAAGCGAATTGGCAGCAAGCCTTTGCTGAGTTACTCAATCTTAATTACAGTCACCTGTTGCAAGTTGGTGTTCAAGGTAGTGATGGCAGTATTGCCTTTAATGTCAACGATGTACTAACAAATCAAGTGTTTGCAACCAATGCAAACTACAGCTTTGCATTAAGTGTACAAGCTGCACCTGAAAACACAGCCCCCATTGTCCATCAACCCGATGATTTACAAGTTAATGAAAATAGCAGTACGAAAGTGCATTTACATGCCTTTGACGATCAACAAAGCGCATTAACTTATAGCTGGAATATACCTGCACCGCTGAGTTTTACAAGCACTGGAGCTGATATCACCATCGTCGCGCCAGAGGTTAATAGCGATACTAGCTACACAGTGACAGCGTCGGTATCAGACGGTGAATTAACCACTCAAACACGTTTTGTTGTGAATGTGCTAGACACCAACACAACACCTACCGAACCAAGCGTACCTGCGTGGGATAGCACGCGCCAATATAACACGGGCGATCAAGTCAGTTTTGGCGGTGGAATTTACAGTGCCAAGTGGTGGAACCAAGGTGCACAGCCTGACAGCAGTGATGCATGGCAGCTTGAAGCGGGGACAGCATCTGAACAATGGACGAGTGGCAAAGCCTATCAGGGCAGTGCCGAAGTAACCTATCAAGGAAAGCGCTATCGCGCACAATGGTGGACTCAAGGTGATGTACCGAGTGAAAGCCAAGTATGGACAGAAATCTAAAGTTTTGTAGTTCAAACTTTTCAATACAGCGTAAAGCTTAATAAAAATAGAGAAAGAGAGAATCATGAATATAAAACAACTAAGCGCAGCCATTGGTGTTGCATTATTCGCAAGTGCAGCAAGTGCTGCTCCTTCAACCCCTGTTCTTAATTGGGAACCACAAGAATACTCATTTGTTGAGGTGAATTTAGAAGGGACAGGATCATATAAAAGCCTTGTGAATCGTGTTGAACAAGTGACCATTAATGTACAGTGGAATGCATGGAGTGGTGATGGCGGCGACAGCTATAAAGTGTATTTTGACAATATGCTGGTAAACGAAGGCACGCTTGCAGCGGGTACTAAAAGTGGTGTAATTAGTTTCCCTTATAATAAAGCCGGTCGTCATACTATGTATGTTGAGCTTTGTGAAGGCGGCACGACTTGTGCGCGCAGTGAAGGCAAACCAATTGTTATTGCTGATACCGACGGCGCACATTTAGCTCCATTGCCTATGGATTATGATCCAAACAATAAAAATATTGGTACAAAGCAAGGATTAGTCACTGGTGCTTACTTTGTTGAGTGGGGCATTTACGGTCGTGATTTCGATGTAACGAATATTCCTGCCCAAAACTTAACGCACATTTTATATGGCTTTATTCCAATTTGTGGTCCGAATGACTCACTGACCGGTGGACCTAAAAATGCGTTAAATACCGCTTGTGCTGGTTCGCAGGATTTTGAAGTGGTTATTCATGATCCATGGGCTGCTGTTCAAAAAGCACTTCCGGGTGTTGATGCTAATGATCCAATCCGTGGTACATATTCACAGTTAATGGCGCTAAAACAGCGTTATCCTGATTTAAAAATCTTACCATCAGTGGGTGGTTGGACGTTATCAGACCCATTCGCGTATTTCACTAACAAGGCAAATCGTGACACTTTCGTCGCCTCGATGAAAGAGTTCTTAAAAACGTGGAAATTCTACGATGGTGTTGATATTGACTGGGAATTTCCTGGTGGTGACGGCGCAAACCCTAATTTAGGTGATCCTGTCGCTGATGGTCCTGCATATGTTGCATTGATGCAAGAGCTTCGCATCATGCTTGATGAGCTAGAAGCTGAAACTGGCCGTCAATATGAGCTCACTTCTGCAATTGGTGCTGGCTACGATAAAATTGAAGATGTTGATTATCAAGCCGCGAGCCAGTACATGGATTATATCTTTGCCATGACGTATGACTTCTATGGCGCGTGGAGTGGTGTAACAGGTCACCAAACAGCACTTTATTGTGGTACGCATTTCCGCCCAGGCCAATGTGATGGTACGGGTGTAGATGCTGGTGGTGTTCCTTATAAAGGCCCCGCTTACACAACTGATAACGCAATTCAATTACTGCTTGCGCAAAATGTTCCATCGAAGAAAATTGTTGTTGGTACAGCAATGTATGGCCGTGGTTGGGAAGGTGTTTACCCTGCGGGCACAACCATTGATGGTAATCCAATGACTGCAACAGGATCGGGTCCATTAAAAGGCAGTAACGCACAAGGTGTGTGGGAAGATGGTGTAATCGATTATAAAGGCATTAAAGCACACATGATTGGTGCATCGGGTACGGGTATAAACGGCTTTGAAGTTGGTTATGATGAACAAGCAAAAGGCGCGTATGTTTGGAATCGTTCTACCGGTAAACTCATCACATATGATAGCCCTGCATCAGTTATCGCAAAAGGTAACTATGTTAATCAACATAATCTAGGTGGTTTATTTGCATGGGAAATTGATGCGGATAACGGTGATATCCTAAATGCAATGCATGAAGGTTTAGGTGGTACCGTGACTGAGCCGACTAACAATGCACCTGTTGTCTCTGTGTCAGGTTCAGTTACAGTGAATGCGGGTGAAACTGTCTCAGTCAGTGCATCAGCAACAGATGCTGATAACGACCCTCTAAGCTTTAGCTGGACTGCTGATAATGCACTTACTGTATCGGGAGCAAACTCAAATACGCTTGCTATTACAGCACCATCGGTCACTGTTGACACGCGATACATTGCAACAGTGACAGTATCTGATGGCAAAGCAAGTGTAAGCCGTAACGTGACAGTCAATGTCGTTGCGCCTGGTACTGGTGGAAACTCAGCGCCTGTTGTTTCAGCTATTACTGACAAAACAGTTGCAGAAGAGGCAAGCGTAGCTGTCTCAGTTTCTGCAACAGATGCAGATAACGATGCCCTTACTTATAATTGGACTGTACCTGCAGGCCTGACGTTAGTAGGTTCTGGTGCAAATGTGAGTTTGCAGGCGGCTAGTGTTACTGCGGATACAACCTACCCTGTATCGGTTGAGGTAAGCGATGGTCAAGCAGCTACATCAGTCAGCTTCAACGTGACAGTGACAGACTCAGGTACGACTAATCCTCCTGGTAATACAACATGGGATGAAACTGCCATTTATGTGGGTGGTGATACTGTGATGTATAACGGTGTTTTATATACTGCTAAATGGTGGACACAAGGTGATCGTCCAGATCTAGGTGGCGTATGGGAAGCAAGTTCACAGCCTACAGATGCAAATGGTGGTGTAATTTGGCAAGCAGCAGGCACTTATAACAGCGGCGACCAAGTGACTTACCAAGGTACTCAATACGAAGCGAAGTGGAGGACTCAAGGAGACGAGCCAGGCAGCGCTGATGTATGGAAAGCACTTTAAGTGTTTTTTAGCCACATTTGAATGCGTTTCATGATAATGTGATTTCCCTCTAAAGCAGCCGTAAGGCTGCTTTTTTCATACTTGGACGTTTATTTTGGTCTTTTACTTACTATCAACCATACTTTGATAATGATTAACCATAGCCGCTGATAAGTATATTGATGAAGTTAAAAGTGTGTCTTCTGCTTTGTTCGATTTTGCTTTTTACAAAAGCGCTTGGTTGTGAACGCACTTTAAAGGTTGGAATATCTCAGCAATGGGCACCTTATGTGCTTATTCGTGATAAAACGTTTTCTGGTATTGATATTCAGATCTCTGAGTTTGTATTAAGTAAATCAGGGTTTTGCACACAATTTGTTTTACTCCCGTCTTCAAAGCGTGGCTTTGCTGAGCTGCGTTCAGGTAAAGTCGACTTACTTCCCGCTGCAAGTTTTAGTGAGGAACGTGCTCAATTTAGCTACTTTTCAGAGCCTTATAGGAGAGAGGTGATGCGGTTATTTTGGTATCCCAAAAAAGAGTATGCGGCACTTAGTCTAAAAGGATTATTACTCAAAGGTCAGGTTATTTTAATTAATAGTGGTAGCTACTACGGTGAAGAGTTTACAACGCTTAGCCGGATAAAAATGTTTAAAAATCAAATTATGGCGGTACCTAAATTGCAACAACGTTTAGGTATGTTATTAGCAAAAAGAGTCGACTTTTTTATAGATGACGAGCTTGCAGGTCTTTACCTTATAGGGTCCCTTAACTTAAAGGGAATTGAGCTTCATGATTATATTATTAACGATAATTGGGTGTCGTTTATGCTCAGCAAAACAACCTTAACAGCGTCTGAGCGTACTAGAATAAACAACACCATCATTGCACACCAACAAACCATTACAGGCTTGATAGCTGAGCATATTAAAAGCTTTAGCCAAGACGAGTAACACGCAGCTTTATACGCCCAGCATTTGCCCCATAAAAGCGGTTAAGATCGTTTGCAAATGGGCAAAACTCACCTGATTTTGCTATACGGATATCGGCACCTTCTGCGATTTCGAAAAGGTGTTCATCGTTGTTATCAATTGCGCCAATGAGTGCAAACCATTGTGCGTGTGCTAAACGTCGAAATGGCTCGAGTAATGCCATTGGAATTTCTTTCACGCCCAGTTGTATATTATCGCGATGCCAGCCGCCTGGGCCGCAACTAATACCGTCGTCATACCAAATTTGATCAGGGTAAGGCGTAAAACGATAGGTGCCACCTTGCTCTAACATAACACCCGTGTGATTGTATTTTTCAGAACCATACACTAAAACATCCTTGCTTTGGCCAATACTAAGCACAGTCATATTTTGCTTATCAAGCGCAATATGTTGGCATAACCCCTTAAATTTTAGCAGGTTGCCATCGTTATAAAGTACGTTATAGGTTAGGCTTTTAAGTGACTCAGGACGATAGCTTGTTAAGCGGTTGATTCTATGTGCGACAGTATGGTGAATAGTTGGCGGGTGGTCGCTTTGTTCGTTTTCAATAAGTACACAACATTCACGATCAACGAGTTTGAATAACGGATTGAACCAAAAATAGTTTTGTTGATGACTGAGTGCTAGTGGGTCGGGCGTAACGGTGACATCGTCTTGTGCAATTAAGTTTCGATGCTCTTGTGGAAGTAACGTGTTGTAGTTGATGTCTGCGCTGGTTAAAAGGTTTAGTGCAACTGTTTGTTCAATTAACCACTCAATCGCATATCGTAGGCAAATGTCGGCTAAACCGTCACGATAGTAACCACCGCCTACATCGGAATGGGCACCAGCAAACCAAATTTCTTCAACATGGGGCGCTTTATTAATAAGCGTTGGTTCAAAAGCTCTGCGTTTTTCATCAAGTGCAACACAATGAAGGGCGGCTTTAATGTTTGTCGCTAATGTATAGTTTTCAAAAATCACATGCTCAGCGCCACGGGTTGCTTTTGTAACTTTAGAAAACCCTATTGATGCAACAGTATCAAATACACATAAGTAAACATCATCACTAATAAGTGGTTCAAGGCATTTAGCAAAACGCCGTGCTAACGCTGCGCCACGACTAAACCCCGTGAGCAGTACTTTATCGCCAACAGTGTAATAGCTTTTAAAGTCATTAATGGCGCGATTTAAGATACTGGCAACATCATCCCCTCTAGGTGCTAAAGCTTGATTGAAAAGGCGTTTAAAACGACTGCCTTGTGTGCCTATACCTTGATAATAAAAACTAATTTGATTAGGAAATGGTGTTTCTGGCTCACTATTTAGTGCGCCGCCAAATAATAAGTGAAGTTTAAGTATGTTAGAGATACTGGCATCTTCTTTGAAATGTGCTGCGCTAAATTGCTCTGCATCACGGGGTTCGCTGCCAGTGCCATCAAAGTTGAAAATCAGCGTTTTAGGGGTCATAGCGTCATTCCTTTAGTGGTTTGTCATAACATACAAGGCATTTGTTAAAATTTGAAGACAAATTATGCGCGATGGTTATTTTTTATTGGTTTTAGTTTTTGGTGTGATGTAAAGAGCTTGGGCAAGAAGGTTTAGAATCTATGCCCAAGGCTGATTTTGAAGAGTTACTTAATTAAGCATAAGTATGACTATAAAGGATGCCACAACCAATCAAGATAAGTGCTATACCGCCAATGGCTTCGGCTTTTTTGCCAACCCAGCCACTCATTACATTGCCAAGTAGCGAGCCAATTGTCACCATGATGGTCGTCGCAAGACCTATCATTGCTGCCGCTAAGTAAATGTTTACTTTCATGAAGGCAAGGCTAATGCCGACTGTCATAGCGTCTATGCTGGTGCCAACAGCCGTTAGTAATGTTGCAATAAAAGAGCGCTTGGTATTGGGTGCAAGTTCCTTTTCGTCATCGTCATCCTCTTTACGACTCTCAAGCAACATATGAACACCCAAACCCACTAACAGCACAAAGGCAATCCAGTGATCAAACGCTTCCACGTAGTCAGCACCGGCACTACCTATAAGCCAACCAATAATCGGCGCGATAGCTTCAATACAGCCAAACAGTAACCCAAGTTTAATTGCACTGAGAATACGCGGGTTTTTAAGTGTACTGCCTTTAGTGATTGAAGCTGCAAAAGCATCAGTCGACATTGCAAGCGATAAAACGCTCAGAGTAATAATATTCAATTTTTGCGCCCCACAAAAAGAGTGCATTATACGCTTATGAGCCGTAAACCGATAGGTTAATTTTACAGCTCAATAGTGCCTATTTGGTTTAGTGAAGCTTCATCTTCGGCCTTACAACCCGCAGAACTTTTTCACTGATCCACAGTGCAAAGGTTTTAGCGCTGCCGTGAATCGCACGTTGATGCATACGGTAGAGCGAAATATACATAAAGCGCGCTATTTTTCCTTCAATGAAAAAGCTATTACTGGTTAAGTTACCCATTAAACTACCGACCGTGCTGTATCGTGACAAGTTGACTAAAGAACCATGGTCACTGTAGGTAAACGCACTCAGTGGCTGGTTTTTAAGTGTGGCAATGAGGTTTTTTTCAACACATTGTGCCATTTGATGAGCTGATTGTGCTCTTGGTGGCACTTGTGTTCCATCTTCTTGAGTAAATGCACAGCAATCACCAATCACAAAAATGTCGTCGTTAACACTACTTTGCAGGTATTGATTTACCTTAATTTGGTTATTGCGGGTAAGTTCAAAGATACCAATCTCTTTAATGAAATCAGGGGCTTTTACACCCGCAGCCCAAACCATAATATCGGCGTTGATATGGTCATCGTTTTTGGTGATAAAGCTGTTTTCTGTGGCTTCTTTTACTTGGGTGCCTTCGCGTACTGTTACTCCTAACTTAACTAGCTCGCGTTTAGCTGAGTTTGCAATGCGCTCGGGTAAAGCGGGCAAAATTCGCGGCCCCGCTTCAATTAAATCAATGTGTAAGCGTTTGGCGGTCATTTTGTTAAGGCCATACATTTTTAGCATGTCTGATACATGATAAAGTTCTGCCGACAGTTCAACCCCCGTTGCACCACCACCCACTATGGCAATAGTTAAGGAGTGCTGTGGGTCGTCATCTTGATGTAAACGGGTGAAGTTATCGAGTAAAGCATGCTGAAAGCGTTCAGCTTGTTGGTTTGAATCAAGGTAAAAACAGTGCTTGTTGACCCCTGGGGTATTAAAGTCGTTACTGACACTGCCTATGGCAAGTACGAGGTAGTCATAGCTGACTTGGCGCTCGGGTAAAATTCGGTGGCCAAGCTCGTCTTTTAACTCGCTTAGGGTAATGGTTTTGTTGGTTTGATCTAAGTGGCAAAAGCTGCCGAGTTGAAAATTATAATGATGTTTTGCTGCATGAGCTGAGTATACAACGCCGTCTAAATCGGCATCAATCGACCCCGTCGCGACTTCATGAAGTAACGGCTTCCAAATATGGCTGCGGTTTTTATCGATTAAAAGTATCTCTGCTTGGCGTTTTTTCCCGAGTTTGTGTCCTAATTGTGTTGCTAGCTCTAAGCCACCAGCGCCACCACCGATTATCACGATTTTAGGAGGTTGGTTAATCATTGCGTTGCCCTCAAAAGTATAATACCTAAACACTCTTGAGAAAAAGCGCTTAGGTATTGCAAATCCATCCATCAATACCCCATGGCAACGGCTCTATTGTGCGCCTTTTTGCTTGTTTTGTCAGCAAAAGTTAAGAACAATGTGGCGCTTTTTATCCTATTTACATGCTTGGGCGATAACAGGAAACGCGTTAGTATGGTATATCAGTTTTTTAAACACCTATCATTTCAGAATAAAGGAAATGAACGAAGGGATCAGGATGACTACGTCACTACATGCATCGCTAACTCAGTACTTTGGCTTTGATGAATTTCGCCAAGGGCAGCAACAAACCATTGAGCAGTTATTAAACCAGCAATCATCGTTGGCTATCTTCCCAACAGGCTCGGGAAAGTCGTTGTGTTATCAATTAACAGCTATGCATTTACCTAATTTGACCTTAGTCGTGTCGCCATTATTGGCGCTGATGAAAGATCAAATTAGTTTTTTAAACAGTAAAGGCATCTATGCGGCAAGCCTAGATTCAAGCCAAACCAGTGAGCAAAGTCATACGGTAATGAGCGACGTGCGTGCGGGGAAGGTGAAAATTTTAATGATCTCAGTGGAGCGCTTTAAGAATGAGCGCTTTCGTGAATTCATTAAGCAAGTGCCTATTTCAATGCTGGTGGTTGATGAAGCGCACTGTATATCTGAATGGGGTCACAATTTTCGACCTGACTACTTAAAGCTGCCGCGCTATCGTGAAGAGCTTAATATTCCGCTGGTACTGCTACTTACCGCTACCGCTACCAAAAAAGTAAAGCGCGATATGTGCGAGCGCTTTGCCATTGCCCCAGAATGTGTGGTGCAAACTGGCTTTTACCGTAGCAACCTCGATTTATCAGTGCTCAGTGTTGCAAGCCAAGAAAAACCTCAGCAGTTAGCAAGTATTTTAGCCAGCCAACAAGGTGCTGGGATTGTCTATGTCACCTTACAACATACCGCCGAGCAAGTAGCCGAAGGCTTGAGGGGAGCAGGCATTAATGCGGTGGCCTATCATGCTGGCCTTGACGATGATAAACGCTGGCAAATTCAAGATGATTTTATGGCGGGTAAAATTAATATAGTGGTGGCAACCATCGCTTTTGGGATGGGGGTTGATAAGTCTGATATTCGGTTTGTGATCCACTATGATTTGCCAAAATCGATTGAAAATTATAGCCAAGAGATTGGCCGCGCAGGGCGAGATGGTGCGCCTTCAAACTGTTTTACCCTAGCAAACCTTGATGGCTTAAATACCGTTGAGAACTTTGTTTATGCCGACACGCCAGAGCAAAGTGGGATTGAGTATGTCATTAATAACATTCGTAACGAGCAAACGAACAACCAGTGGGAAATGCAAGAGTACAGCTTATCGAGCGACAGTAATATTCGTGCTTTAGCGTTAAAAACCTTACTGGTGCAGTTAGAAATGCAAGGGGCTATTACGCCTTTATATGCCTATTACGCTGATTTTAAATATAAGTTTTTAACGGATCAAAATGCGCTGCTTAGCCAGTTTGATGCTGACCGACAAGCATTTTTACAACAAGTATTCAAACACACTGAGTTTAAGAAAATTTGGGGCACACTTAATTTTGATGCGTTAACCCGTGCGACTCAAGTTGACAGAAAGCGCGTGGTTGCTGCGCTTGATTATTTGGCCGAAAAGGGCCATATCGCTCTTGAAACTAAACGTATTACGCAAGTGTATGAGGTGAATAACACAGTAATAAGCCACGCTAATTTAGCACAGCAACTTCATCAATATTTTATCGAAAAAGAACAGGCCGAAATTAAGCGTATTGCCACTTTAGTACGCTTTTTTGAGTTAGATAGCTGCTTAAGTTACAACTTAGCCCGCTATTTTGATGACCAACATGCACCCCAGCAATGTGGCCATTGTTCAGTGTGTAGAGGCCAGCAGGTAAAACTTAGTTATTCATTAGTGCATCAAATGCCTGAGCAAAATGTGATTGCCAGTAAAGTTACAGAGCTTAAGCAGCACCTAGCAAATAAAGGGTTTAATGATGTCAGCATCGACACCCAGTGCCGTTTTTTAGCGGGCATGAGCGTGCCTTTATTTACCCGTAATAAAGTCAGGCAGCTATCAGGTTTTGGCCTTTGCGAGCAGCAGCGCTATAGTAACATTAAAGCCCTGCTACAGCAGTTGTAGCAGGGCTTTAAGTTCACAGTTATGACATTAAAAAGTGTCATAACTGTAAACTTAGCCAATTTGAATACTGGTAGTAGGGTAGGTCAAAGGTTGGCTGTGCTGACGAGCAAAACAATATGCAAACGTGAGTGGGCCAACTCGGCCTATCAACATCAGCAGTATGATAATGAGCTGACTAGGTGCGCTTAAATCACCCGTAATCCCCCGTGAAAGACCAACGGTACTGAGTGCTGAAATCGCCTCAAAGGTGATATCCAGTAACGAGCCTTGTTCAAGCTTGGCAATAACCATAATGCTAATAAAGGCGATAAATAAGTACAGTATCATGACGCTTAATGCCTTGATCACGAGCTTGTCGCTCAACTGGCGGTTAAAAACAGTGACTGTTGTTTGCTGTTTTAAATAACTGCGCATCGCTAAAATTAAGATCACAAAGGTGCCTAGTTTTATGCCGCTCGCCGTACTGACTGAGCCACCGCCAATCACCATAAGCAGCATGGTTAGTAGCGTAGAATCTTGGCTTAAGGCATCGATCGGTAAAGTATTAAATCCTGCGGTACGAGGTGTTACTGCTTGAAACCATGCGGTCAGTATTTGCTCTGACGTTGTAAGTGGTGCCAATGTAGCAGGGTTTGCGTGTTCAAATAAAAAGATAAGCAAAAATGCGGTGCTGTTGATCACTAAAGTCGCAATTAATACTAGGCGTGTATTGGTTGATAGGGATGACCAACGTTTTTGTTTGTAAATATCAATTAGTACCGTGAAACCTAAACCACCGATAATGAATAAGCCAGTGATCACTAAGTTTACGGTCACATCCCCTTTGAACGCAGATAAGCTATCGCCACTTAAGGCAAAGCCAGCATTATTAAATGCAGAAATCGTATAAAACAAACTGTGGTAAGCACTTTTTACTAAACCATAATCATCAAACCAACTGATAAATAATAAGCAAAACGCTACGGATTCAATAATTAATGAATACACTAAGACGTATTTAGCGACCTTGATCACCGAGGTTAAATCGTTGGTGTCAAAAGCGCGACTGGCCAATAAGCGCTGTTGTAAACCGAGGGTTTTTCCTAAACTTAATATTGAGATCACTGCCACAGTCATAAAGCCAATGCCACCAATTTGAATCAGTAGCATCACCACGCTTTGACCAAATACTGTCAGTGCAGTACCTGTATCTATCACTACTAGCCCTGTTACTGTAACCGCAGAGGTTGCTGTAAATAGAGCTTCGAGCCAGCTAATCGGTTGGGTGCTGGCTACAGGGAGCATAAGTAAACTCGTACCCAACATGATTAGTACAATAAAGCCGATAGTGAGCACTAATGGCGGGTTGATTTTTTGCCGCTTGCGACACTTCACACCACTAAATTGTTTGGGATAAACGTTGGCTTGCCAGTTAATCATAATGCACGAAACCGTTTTGCTAGTTTAGTTAAATAAGTTTTAGAGCCAAGTAGCACCAGACTATCGCCGTGGCGCAGTTCGGTGTCATTAGTCAGCTCAGTATTGAAATAATCATCACGGCGTAGTGTGAGCGGTTTAATATCGCTATTGCGCTCTTTTAGCAGCCAGCCAATTTTGCGACCTGAAAGCTGCAGATCTATGCCCAGTTCAACAATAAACGTGGACTGGTTAAGCGGGAAATATTGATTAACCATTGGGTAGTTAAGTGCTTGTGCAACTCTCACGCCCATTTCTTCTTCTGGGTGAATGATGCGTTCAACACCCAGTTTACTTAGGATTTGATGATGGCTTTTGGTACAGGCCTTTACCCAAATTTGCTTTACGCCTAAGTTTTTTAAGTGCAATACACATAAAATACTGGCTTCAATATTTTCGCCTATGGCGACTAATACGGCTTGACAGCTGGGTAAATCGAGCCGCGCTAATTGTGTTTCATCACTGGCGTCGACTACCACCGTAAAACTGAGCTGGTCGGCATAGTGATTAACGGTGCTTTCGCTAATATCTGCGGCACATACCGTGTGCCCTTGTTTTGAAAGTTCTAAACAGGCGGTTACGCCAAAACGTCCTAATCCGATTACTGCAAACTGAGCCATAGTTTTTCTCGCTATTGTGGGTTCGCGCTAAATGTTAATGGCAAAAAAACAGAAGTCTTTAGACATGGCAGAAGCTTTATAAAGATTTTATGCTGAGTGAAAAAAACTTTATAAAAACTTTATAGTGACAAAATTGAAAACCCTTTAATCTAATAGGAACAAAAAATAAGTGAAAAGATGATGCAGTCAGTATTCAAAATACAGTATTTAAAAGCCGCATTTTTAAGTGTGTTGATGCCACTTGTAGTGGTGCTCGCGATTTTTCCGTTTCGAGAACTGTTTACAACCACTGATATTGTGATGTTACAGCTGCTGTGGGTGACCTGGGTTGCGGTGCGAAGTAATCGTCGTGTGGCCGCGCTTACCACCTTAGTGAGTGTTGCCTGCACTGACTGGTTTTATGTGGTGCCGTATTTTACTTTTCATATCGAAAATATTGAATATGTGGTTACCTTTTTGGTGATGCTGATTGTGGGTTTAGTGATAAGCCACCTCGCTGGGGAGCTCAATACCAAGGTTCGCGATGTACAAGCTCATGCAAGTAATAGTCGCTTATTGTATGAGTTAGCTAAAAAGCTCAATGATCTCGATAGTCTTGAGGAACAAAAGCAGCTGTTTTTAAAAACTATGGCTGCGCATTTAAAGGTTGCGTGTAACTGGCAGCTAACAGGCTCTCGGCAGTTTATTTATCTAAACGAACAACAAGCTGAATTTGGCGGTATTGCATTTGCTAAAGCACTTAATGCTGAGCAACTTGCTTTGGCGAATACAGCATGCTCTTTACTGTATCAGGTTCAAGAAAAAACCTTACTGCGTGAGCAATCCGCGGCGATAAAAGTACAGGCGGAGCTAGAAAGGTCAAAAAACACTTTATTGCGCAGTTTATCCCATGACTTACGTACGCCATTAGCAACCATTATGGGTGCATCAAGCATGTTGGCTGATGATGATATTCAACTAAGCTCTGAGGTTATCAAAGAGCAAGCAGCTAATATTTATGAGCAAAGTAAAATTCTTAATCAGCACTTTGATAAAGTCATGGAGCTCAGTAAAGTTAATAAGTTAGCTGAGAATATTAACTGGCAAAAACTGCCTATTTCGACCCTTGTTAGCGAAGCAAAATCTCGTCGCCAGCAGCAATTACAATGCTTTAAATTGAGCATTGAGGCTCAGCCAAACAGTCTCTGTTTTGGTGATGAAACCTTACTTGAAATTGCCTTTGCCAATATGCTCGAGAACGCAGCGCGCTATGGTGATGGCACAGCAAGTATGCAATTTATTGAAACACACAATGAATACCAAATAGTGTTAATCAACCCTTTTGCTAGTAAGCATGAGACGAGTCAAGATGAAGGAGTTGGCTTAGGGAGTGTGATCTGCGATGTAGTTGCTAAATGTCATCAAGGGCGCTTTGAATTAACCCTCAATGAGCATACAAAGCAGGCAACAGCTAAATTAATTTGGAGTAACAGCCGTGGCTAATATTTTGGTTTTAGAGGACTCACCGCCTCTGCAAAGTTTTTTAAAAACACTGCTAAAAGCCAGTAATCATGAAGTTAGTGTGTGCGCTAAAGGGCTTGATGCGTTTGCACTTTTAAGTCAGCAGCAGTTTGATTTAGTGCTACTTGATTTAGGCTTACTCGATATGGATGGGCAAGATTGGCTGGTGGAGTTTAGGCAGTGGAGTCTGCTCCCTGTATTAGTACTTTCTGCACGGGATGGCGAAACAGAAAAAGTCACCGCGCTTGATAACGGCGCTAACGATTACCTAACCAAACCATTCAGCGCAAACGAATTATTAGCACGTATTCGGGTGCTATTACGCACACAAACAACACCAAGCCTAATTTTGCAATGTGGCGATATTCACATAGACCCACATAAGCACGTGGTCCGTAAAGGCGCTGAAGAAGTTAAACTAACTAAAAAAGAGTACGCTATATTGCTGTTGTTATTTCAGCAAAAAGACAAGGTGCTAACGCATAACGCTATTTTATCTGAGGTGTGGGGTGAGCAGTATATTAATCGCCCTGAATATGTACGTGTACACATTGGTCAGTTACGGCAAAAGCTCGAGCAAAATGCAGCGAGCCCAAAGCATATCTTAACTGAGCCCGCAGTGGGTTATCGGTTGGTTGATTAAGGCTTAAGTGTTTTTGGGTTCAATCCGTGACATAGCGATATCACCTGCTGTATTTCTACTGCGAAACTTTAGTAAGTCCTTGAAGTTGAAGTCGGTAAGTTCAATTTCATCATTAGATAGCCAAGTCACCTTGTATTCGAGATGATTTGGGTGACCGTCGAGTACTAGAAAGGTCGTTTTCTCGCTTGGCTCGTTTACTTTTGTGACTGAAATTTGTGTTTCAAAGTTTGTTGTAGCGCCACAATTTATTATAGAAACAACCGCTTGTTTATCTTTGTTAGGAGATAAAAATACTTCATATTGCTCTGTGCCACACCAATCAGGGGTAATAGATGAAATACCCCAAATAAGTAGCGCAACTGTACTACATCCCCAAAAAAAGGCGGCTCCGCCATGCCATAATATTTTTAATACTGCGCCCATTATAATCCTTTATAAAATCATCCGCTTAATTAGTCAATTATACTGAATTAGATTTGAATATTGACCTTAAATATCATGTTTTCTAATTAACTTTGCTTAAATATAACGAAAATGTGGTTATCGTAAAATTGCTTATTTTTGAAAATTGCGTTTCGTAAAATGGCCTCTTGTTTGAAACCTGACTTAAGAAGTAACTGCATCGACGCTATATTATTAGAAAATACGCTGGCGAACACTCGTATAATATCAGTTTGAGTGAAGGTCATATCGATTATTTGCTTTATTGCCGATGAGGTTATGCCTTGTCGCCAGTAATCTTTTGCAAGCCAATAGCCAATTTCACCAGAACGGTTATATTCAAACTCCCCACGATTTACTCCAATACAGCCAATTAGCTTGTTATTGAATACAATTGCTTTTATGAGGCTACCTCGACTGCCTTCGTTTATCCACCACAGTGCATCCGCATTACTATAAGGGGAAGGTATTTTAGTTGAGAGGTATTGTGTAACGTCGCAATCGTTAAGTATAGCGACGAGTTGTTCGGCATCCGACTCTATGAAATCACGCAGCGTAACCAAAATTGTCCCTATTATGTTGTTACTATAAGGTTATAAAGGCACTATAACGTGCCTTTACCTATTTTATCCGTACTTTTCTTCCAACTCATTAGCAGTATGATAGCTTTCATGCGTTTTAAGTTGCTCAAAATAGCGCTCTATTTCAGCAAAGTGTGACAACATGCCAGCTTCAGCGACCTTTTCAATAACAAACGACATCATAAAATCAGCCCCAGTCAATGTATCATCAACTAAATACTGTTTACCTTTTAGTAGTTGATTCACATAACTTAGTATTTTACCAATTTCATTATCAGCATAATCACCTATAAAGTTAGTTTTACAACCGTCTTTTGTAATAAAGAGCTTTAATAAAAAAGGCACCATTGCAGAGCTTTCGGCAAAGTGAAGCCATTGCTGGTAACTAACGTAGCTATCAGATTGTGGTTCTGGCATGTATTTGCCTTTACCATATGTTGTTATTAAATAATCGGTAATGGCACCTGATTCGGTAATAATTTTGCCATTATCTTCAATTACGGGAGCTTTACCTAGTGGGTGAATTTCTTTTAGGTCATCAGGAGCTAAAAACGTTTCGGGGTTGCGCTGATAAGCAACAAGGTCGTAGTCAATGCCTAGCTCTTCTAAAAGCCAAATAATGCGCTTTGAACGTGATTTATTTAAATGATGAAGTTTAATCATAAGTTATCCTTTTGTGGGCGTGGTTTTACTACGCCCACATAATTTGAATGGATCAGTATTACAGTGGCTTTTGTACTTGAACAACCGTTTTACCGAAGTTTTCACCGTTTAACATAGCGTTAAAGGCATCAAGTGTATTTTCAAAATCAGCTTCTAGGTGTTCTTTGTATTTAACTTTCCCTTCTTTTAGCCATTGCTGCATGTCTTTTGCAAACTCGTCATAGCGATCCCGGTAATCATCAAAAATAATAAAGCCTTGTACCTTGATACGTTTTCTTAAAATCAAGCCCATCAGCATCGATAAACGATCAGGCCCAGGTGGTAATTCAGTTGCATTGTACTGTGATACTAAACCACACAAGGGCACACGCGCTTTTGTATTGAGTAAAGGCAGCACTGCATCAAGAACATGACCACCGACATTTTCATAATAAACATCAATGCCTTGGTCACAAGCGGCTTTTAGTTGCTCATCGAAGTCGTCAGCTTTATGATCAATACATGCGTCAAAGCCTAAGTGTTCTACAGCGTGTTGGCATTTTTCCTTACCGCCTGCTACACCGACAACCTTACAGCCTTTAATTTTTGCGATTTGACCTACAGTTGCACCAACTGGCCCCGTTGCTGCTGCCACAACAACAGTTTCGCCCGCTTTTGGTTCACCAATATCCAGTAATCCCATATAGGCGGTAAACCCTGGCATGCCTAAAATTCCGAGCGCGTAAGAAGGGTTGTCTGGGTTTTCACCTAGTTTCATTAGCCCTTCAGTATTACTAATCGCATATTCTTGCCAGCCTGTGTAAGCCAATACCCATTCACCGACTTTATAATCGGGATGCGCTGATTGCTCAACCTGACAGATGGTTGCACCAACCATTACATCGCCAATTTCAACAGGATCTGCATAAGACTCCGCATCGCTCATGCGGCCTCGCATATAAGGGTCAAGAGATAAATAAATCGTTCTTAACAATACTTCACCCTGTTTAGGTGATGATATTGAGTTTGTCTTTAACGCAACGTTACTTTTCGTTGCAGGGCCATTTGGGCGTGACTCGAGAATATATTGACGGTTTTGAAGATCAGACATGCTTAGCTCCTATGACTTAGCTTTTAATTCTGTGTAATAAAGAGGTGCGGGCACGCTAATAGAAATCAATGATTAAATTGTTACCAAGTAGGGAATGTTAATTGCAGTTAAGCAACAATCCATTTTGCACCACGTATTATTACGGTGTATGCTGAAAAAATATTCAGCTGATCAAAAAGGATTGATATGAAAGGTATTTCTTTAATAATAATGGCGCTTGTTATGGGGCTTACTGCAACCAATGCACAAGCGAATTCAGGGACTTTGTCGGTTGATCCTACTTTGCCAGCAGGAAGTGCATTTGCGTTTGAAAATGATGCAAGGCGATACCCAAAAGAAAGTGAATTCAGCATTGTTCATAGCGTGTTGATGAGCAGTGAAAGTGGCAGGCGTTTAGCGGTTGTCACAGTTGAGAATAAAGCGTCAGGCTCGCGTATTTTACAAGCTGATCATATTATGGCTTTGTTTGCTGATGGCTCAAGAATACACCCATCCTCTTTCAGTGGCGGTGTTAAGCTTGATAACGGAGAAAAACGTTCGTTAACGCTGTCTTTTGGTGAAAATGAATATCCAATTTTAGCTGTATACACCAGTTTAGATAATTAAAAGGACGATTATGAGACTTCACACACTTATTGCTGTGAGTAGCTTTTTATGCACGCCGCTTGCATTGGCAATTGATAGCCAAGACTTTGTGAAAGATAACGTGTTTACTCAAGGTGTCGAAGGGCCAACCATGTACAACGATACCTTATATGCAGTTAATTATGCTGAGCAGGGGACTATTGGACGTGTTGATAACATGGGTAAGTCATCATTATTTGTGCGTTTACCAAATGACAGCGTTGGTAATGGCTTGCAATTTGATGAACAAGGTAACCTCTATATTGCTGATTATGTAAATCATAATATTTTAAAAGTACCTGCAAATACTCATCAAGTCGAAGTGTTTGCACATAACGCTAAAATGAATCAGCCAAATGATATTAGTATCACTAAAAGTGGGGCGCTGTTTGCGAGTGATCCGAACTGGTCAAAAAGTACAGGCCAACTGTGGCGTATTAATACTGATGGCAGCACTGAACTTCTTGAAAAAAATATGGGCACAACCAATGGCGTGGCTGTGAACGGTGACAATACTAAACTTTACGTAAATGAAAGTGTGCAGCGTGTGGTTTGGCAATATGATCTTGACGATGAGCTAAACATCAGTAACAAACAAGAACTGATACGCTTTGACGACCATGGCCTTGATGGCATGCGAGTAAACAGTGAAGGTCACATTTTCATTACTCGTTATGGCGCTGGAAAAGTGCTTAAAGTATCACCTAAAGGCAAGGTGTTAAAAACTTATAAACTAAAAGGTCAACACCCAACTAATCTAACATTTAATGAGTCACAAACTAAAATGTATGTGACTATGCAAAAACGTGGCGCTATCGAAGTGATAGAACTTTAGCCTTGCTTTGCTCGCGTAATAGCGGCTGTTATTGCCGCTTTTGCTTGCGGGCTATTTTTCCAACACGTTGAATGCAGCATCGATGCGACTCGATCCGCAATTGTGTTTGCATCAAACCCTGCTAACTCCTCAAACGATTCAATACCAATTTCTTCAAACCGTGTTACAACCGTTGGCCCAACACCTTTGAGTGCTAATAAAGCATCTCGTTCTTTATCGTTAAATGGCATTTTCTCGTTCCTTGTTCATTGAGTCTATAAAATGATGAGGGGCATCTAGTCCTAGAAAAACAGTGTCGATATCACCTATAGGTTCAATGAGGTTAATTTTAATATTCGGGTTGCCAGAGTAGTTATAACGTTTGATTGTGCCAGCGCGTGAAATGAAATCGGTATTTAAATCAATGGTTTTGATATTTGCTAAAGCAATATTGTAAGCAGGGTATAGCCCATAGCGAATAATGAGTTGCGATTTACTAATAGACACAGGACGCTTTGCAACCGCTCGGTACTCTGCAATGAAGAAGAAAAGGCTAAATATAGTTAAACCAGTGATAATGTTTGCTGCTGATGATGACCATACAAAATGTATAAAGAGATGCATCATGGGCAACTCTAATAAGATAATAAAAATAAAGCCAAGTAAGTTAGCTTGTGCGCCGTCTTTGTTATGATAACTAAAATGTAGTTCACCAGTGAAATAGCTTGGTTTAATGTGTTTAGCGTAAAATAAGAAAGCCCACATCCGTGTTTCGAAACATAAAAAGTTTGCAATTGCGTTTTGTTTGAAAAGCTTGTTAATTGGCCGTTCAATAGCTATATCTGGATCGGTCTGCTGGCTTAAAGCAGATTTTATTGCCAGATAGACAGTAATGAGAGCGCTTAGTTCTAAAATTACAATCAAAGCTAAAAGCCCGTAACGACCTTGCTCTAAGTAATTCATTAAAAACTTGTTTTGCTCTGGAATGATGTAACTCCCCACTAAAATAGCGAGTGAGCACAACATCAATGCCTTTAAAGCCGCTTCTTTCTTATTTTTAATTAATATTAAGCAAAGTACTGGTAATACTATTAGTGCATCAAGTAGGTATAACCATTCAAAGTTTGCATTTCCAAAGTCATTCAGAGGGTGACTTCCTTGGTAATACATAGCCCAAAAAAGACTAATAGTAATTAGGAAAATAAATGGAATTTTTGACTTTATTGACTTGAGCATAACATCTTCCCTGTTGCTTTTATTGCTTATATCATAACTAACAATTAAAGCACTGTCCCTTTTTTATAGTTGATATAGTTACTATTCGTTTGAAATAAAAAAGCGCACCGGGCAGGGTGCGCTTGTGGGGATCAATCCTGTGTAGCTAAAACAGTAGGATTAATTAGAAGCTTGGAGCATATCTTAGTGAAACCCCGACTGAGCGGCCAATCACACTATAATCACTCACGGTGTTAAAGTGGTTTGCGCCTATCTCAGGTGTTGGCGGTTCACGGTCTAATAAGTTATCGACACCAAAATTAACTGCAAGTTCCTCATTAACTTGCCAAGCCGCAGCAAAATCTAAGTAGTTCTGCGCTGAAATAGTTTCTGAGCGGTCAACAGCGTACTCAACTTCGCCGATTCTGCGCCAGCCAAGTTGGAAGTTCATATCGTCTAACTGCCAATCAATGCTTGCACGGTGTTTGTAATCTGCTTGCAAAATACTCGCAAAGTCACCAGAACATGCGCTGCCGTAAGTGCCTTTACAGTCAATTTCTGGCACTGTACTGTTGTTTTGGCGGGTTTGTTTTGTAACAAAGTTACCTTGATACGAGAACCTGAAACGACCACCCATTTGCTCTGGTGCATCAATCACGTAGTTGGCTGCAACGTCGATACCTTCTTGTTCAATCGCGGCTAGGTTAAAGTCGTTCACGATCGCTGTACTAATAAAGCCAGTATTCGGATCGCGAAGTACCGCACCACACAATGGATTGTTCGGATTCGGATCGTCAATATAACAGCTTTGTAGTGCTGCGCCTGGTTGAATTTGGCTTACAGCATCGGTGACACGGATACTGTAGTAATCAACGGACAAATCAAAACCGTCTATATAACTTGGTGTGTATACAACGCCAAGTGTATCTGACTCTGCTTGCTCTGGTTTTATATTCGGGTTGCCACCGTAGGTATACTCAGCGGTGCTTGAATCAAACTGTGTACCAACAGCCGGTGCGCCAAAGGCTGCACATTGTGTTGCATCACCAGTGCCTAATAAGCAAGGATCGCCGTTATAGCGCCCTGCTAGACGAGGTACAAATTGATCACTGTTTTGATCGAATAACGATAACGAAAGTGCTGTGATTGGGCTGGCAAATTCACCTAAGTTAGGTGCTCTAAATGCCGTTAAGCGGTTTGCACGAATACGAATATCACTGTTAATTGCCCAGTTGATACCTAGTTTGTAGGTGTCTTCTGCTTCTGTGTTCGAATAATCAGAAATACGGTACGCACCTTCAAAGCTAAGCTCTTCAGCAAAGGGTTGGTCAACTAAAATTGGCACTAAAATTTCGGCATAGAACTCTTCAGAGCTAAAGCTTGCATCCATATCGAACGCGCTAATTGAAGCAAAGCTGGTGCCGTTTCTAAAGGCATCGCCTGGTGTTTGTTTACCGGTTTCTTTACGGTATTCATAACCAATTGCAAAATCGATAGCACCGGCTGGTAACTCAAATAAGAAGCCAGAATCACCCGATAAGGTTGCTGATATCACACTTTGTGTACGGTCGCGGGTGGTATAAAGCAAGGGATCGCTAAAGTCACTAAAATCATGGTTCGGATCAAAAATATCCACTGAGTTTGCCAGTGCAGCAAAGCGGCTGTTGCCATTATTATCATTACGGTAAGCGTTGTTGTAAATAGTCGCAACTTCATCGGTTTTACCATATTGACCGTATACATCGTAGCGTAAGTAGTCAGTAATATCGCCTTTTAAACCCAATTGAAATTGCATTGAGTCACGCACTGCTTTGGTGTGTTGAACACCCAAACCTAAATTACGTTCAACATTAACAAGGGCATTGCCTTCACTGTCAAATGTTAGTTGGTCACGTAGCTCATCAGGGATATAAGCATTATCTTGTGAAAGAGTCACTTGCTCATTAACAAAAATAGGTGTTTGACCACTCGCTCCCGCACCATTAACGGTTACTTTTGAGTACATAGCGCGACCATAGGCGATTGCACTGTCGCTTACGTCAACATCAAATAGTAACCCAGCAGAGAAACGATCCATTGGCTGTGTTAAGTAGCGGTGAGGAGTAAAATCAGAGGTTTGGCGTTCATTTGTTACAGCACCTGCATCGGTAATTGCAAGGCTATTGCCAGAAGCTACGTCAGTGTAGTAACCACCGCTATTAATTAAAGGTGTCGAGTTTTTAAGTGCATAATCACGTTCACCTGCTAATAACTCCTTACGCTCTGTGTAACCTAAATAGCCGGTAATGTGGCCACGGCCATCAGCAATATCGCCACCAAAAATCGCCTCGAAATTTAGTTTTTCGTTACCACCATCAGCACTTTCATAGCTGGTTGAAAACTCTGCACCAGTAAAATCATCATCTAAAACGAAGTTGACAACACCAGCCACCGCATCGGCACCGTAAACGGCCGCGGCTCCGCCAGTTAATACATCAACGCGTTTAATTAATCCGGCAGGAATAGTATTTACGTCAACCGAGTTACGAAAACTAAATGGTACGGCGCGAGTACCGTCAATAAGTACCAATGTTCGGTTTTGACCAAGGCCGCGTAAATCAATAGTTGATGAGCCAAATGAGTCACCAACTGTTGCACCCGTGCTGTTTGCACCCGCCGCAGCTTGCGGCAGCTTTGCTGTGATATCTTCTACGTTTACTGCGCGGTCGAGATGGATTTGCGCTTCGTCAACACTGACGACAGGGCTGCTAGAGGCAAGCTCTGCACGTTGGATACGCGACCCTGTTACAGTGATTACTTCAGGCTTTTTGACTTGTTCTGCTTCTTCTGCATGGGCTACGCCTATAATTGAACTGACTGCGATCGCAAGTGGCGAGAGCAGTAAAAGCGAGCGCGTTGTGGATGTTGTCTTTGCTTTCATGTTGATTCCCTAGCGTTTTATCATTTAAATCAACGCTGGTTGGCTTATTACCTAGACCATTTAGTTAATTTAATGAGTCATACTTTTTGTTATGATGCGTTCCGTGTTCTCCTTTTGGGGAGTTCACTCGTACAGTTTTAAAGCAATTTAAAAATCTTTGCAATAATTATTCTTTGAATCTATTATTTTAAAATATAAACTATTCCAACATCCAAGCTTGTTTATTTTGATATAAAAAGCTGATTTTAAGTGATTTATTTATGCATCAACATATTGAAAAACTGTACTTAAGCGCCAAAAAAGAAAAAAAATTAATTGTTGGTCTGATGAGTGGAACCTCACTAGACGGCCTCGATATCGCGTTATGTGAGGTATCAGGACAGGGTATGAATACCCATGTTGACGTTATAAAATTCACCACAGTTGACTACGACGATGATTATAAGTCACGAGTTAAACGGGTGTTTGCAAAACGTGAGTGTGATCTTGAAGAGGTGACTCTACTGAACCCATGGATTGGTCAATTACATGGTGACATGGTTGCAAAAACTCTAGCGAAGTGGAATGTGGCGAAGGAGCTTGTCGATGTCATAGCAAGCCATGGACAAACGATTTACCACTGTCCAGAAAGTCAGCACAAGCGCCCAGAATACGGCAATGCCACATTACAAATTGGTGATAGTGATCATCTTGCTGTGACAGCTGGGATCACCACGATTGGCGATTTTAGACAAAAACACATTGCAGCAGGAGGTGAAGGCGCCCCCCTTGCGGTGTATGGTGACTATTTGTATTTCACAAGCACCAGCGAAAACCGCATATTGCTTAATATGGGCGGTATTGCAAACTTGACATACTTACCTAAATCAGCCGATGCGCGTGCTGTTTTTAGCTCAGATATAGGCCCTGGCAATACTATTATGGATGCCTATATTCAGCGCCATTTTGCGCCGCAGCATTATGATAAAGATGCTGCAATCGCAAGCCAAGGAAAGGTGAGTGAACCTTTGTTAAATGCGCTCTGTGATAATGCATTCTTCGGCCTTGCTTTTCCAAAAACCACAGGCCCCGAAGTGTTTAATTTAGACTATTTAGCAGCGGCCCAAGCACGTACCAACACCGAGCACTTGTCTCACTTTGATGTCATGGCAACACTGGTGCATTTTTCTGGGTTAATGATTGCCAAAGCAATTACTCAATGTAGTGACGGCCTTAGTCAAGTTGCAGTGTATGCAAGTGGTGGTGGGGTACATAACCCATTATTAATGAAAGTTATTTTAGACAACTGCCCACAACTTTCAGCTATCAAAAACACAGATGAATTAGGTATAAACCCTGATGCCAAAGAGGCGGTGTTATTTGCTATTTTAGCAAATGAATGTTTGTCGGGTGGGCAACAGCGATTTGGTAATACCGAGCAAGGGATCCCCGATATTACCATGGGGAAAATTAGCTTTGCTGACTAAAAAAAAGCCAATAAGCTAGCGCCAATACTACTAATGTAATGGCGTAAACTTTGCGTTTTATCTTGCTGTTTAGTTAAGTTTTGAGCTGTACAGCTGCTAGTAGCAAGGCTCACATCAAACTGCGCACTGTCTTTTAAGGTGGCATGCTTGCCATGTAGCATGAGTTGCAATACAAACTCGCCGCTATGCGTCACATTATTTAGTGTAAGCATAATAACGTGCTGCTCTAAATCGTTTTGCGTCAGCGTATGGGCAGTAAAATAGGCAGACTCTCGCGCATCAGGATGTGTTGCACTGATAGAGATTACATCGCCCTGATGGGCATCATCTGGTAGCACGCAGCAAAATACGACACGCTTTTGCTCATCGGCAATAAAATGCAATTGTTCATATTCTACAGTATGCGCAAGTGCAGCACACATAGGATCGTCACTAGAGGGGAGTGCAAACGAAAGTTGCACCAAGGCACTGTCCATTACTTCTTCATTACGTGGGTGATTAAATTAGCGTCAATTATTGATCAGTTAAATGACAGAATTATGACTATTGTCATAAAGCGTATTATTTATTTTAGAGTCTGTTTAATGTTGTTCTTTCTGTTCCAAAACTGGAATGGTTTCTGACAAGATTGGAATAGAAAGTCTTGTCTGGTAAAGGGTTTTAGGGTGGAGAGAAATATCGATATTTGGGGTTTTCTGATAAGGCGTGATACCTGTATATTTACCTCAAAGCTACAGATGAATCATAATTAAAATATCAAGTACTGGAGGTAATACAAAGCTCAGTTTGGATTAATCAAAAACCTGCCTTTTTTGTGCTGTCTCTTAACTTAAAAATGCCCCAAAATAGAGTTAACGTAATTGCTTTAAAAGTTTGCTATGAGCGGTCATTGAATATTTCTTTTGATACATTTTTTATATTCAGAATTTACAACTTTCCCCTATATTCAGGAAAATGAGCAATTAGCGCATATTTGTCATCAGGCCACTTTACTAATATAAAAATATTTTGTTAGCTAGCAAATGGTTAGCTAATTTGATAAAAATATAGAAATGATAAAACAAGTAGATGTTTGGTAGAAATATACGCGATTTGCGCACTATTAAAATGTTATACGCCTAGTCGGCTTTAGTGAATATTAAAAAGGATTGGAAATGGATGTTGATAATTTGAATCAAGCTAATCCTCTGGGGCTTGAGCCGAAAAGGGAAAAGTCAGGCAGTGATACATTCCGAAAGTACAACTATCAATATCATTGGGCATTCTGCCGCATCTTAGATGAGCATGAGGCTGGAAATGAGTTTGCTCTTTTTATTGAAGAGCACGAAGACGTTACTATTGCTGACTCACTTGATGTTAGCAAAACAACATTTGAACTGAATCAAGTCAAAGAAACATCCAAGAAACATACAATTCATAGCCTGACCAGCGTCTCCAAGGGTGAGTCTAAGTCCTTAATTGAGAAGCTAGCCGAGAGTTGTTGTGATAAGTCTTATTCTCAGAAAATATCTAAAGTCAATTTTGTTTCAACTGGAGGTTACAGCTTTAATATCCATAAAGAAGGATATTGTTTCGAAGTAATTGACTCTGGCGAACTAAGCGATGAAGAAGTTAAAAAGATAGAAGATGCCATATCAAATATATCTGGAACCGAAAATTTTATTCCTAAGTTGGCTTTTGTTATACCTTCTTTGCCTGAAAAAGGTTTTGATCTTGTTGTTGAAGGAAAAATTAGCTCGTTAATAAGCAAGATAGCTCCCGGACTGAAATACGATGCCAACTCTATATATGAATGTGTAATACGAGATCTAAACAGAAAAGGGGAGAATAGCTTTGACTATAAAAATTGGAATGACGCTCTTAAAAGAAAAGCCATAACAAGTGGGCAATTATCAGATGTTATCGAGCAATATGTCAGCCGCAAGCCAGATGAGAATATAGTCTCTGAGTTGATTCAAATCCTTAATGATGAGTATTCATTGAATTCTTTAGCTAGAAGAAAAGTTGTTAGTGGATTTAATAGATACTATACGAGAAAAATTTCAAGCAGAGATTTAATTATAAAGGAAGTTTCAAACGATATTGTCAGATGCATTGAAAACCATGCTGAAAAGCATACTAATGCACTTGAATTAGAAGTAGATGTGAAAAAAGAGTTAAGTGAAAAAACATTGGGGTTTTTTCAAACCCAAGAAGATCTAACAGGCGCTTTTTTATATGAACTTTTAGAGGGTGTTGAAATATGAGCGACATTAAGTTTGATTATAAGAAATTAATTAGAAGTTTGAGGGAGCGAACTAATGAAAGAAATGTACTTCAATCGACTGACAATATTAAGCAAGACAGCCAAGAAAGCGGCCCAGTTCGACTTCTCAAAGAGCTACAACTTAATACTATCAAAACAAAAAAATAGTGTAGGTAAATCTTCTCTAGTAAAAAATATATTTTGGTGCTTTGGATGTGAACCTCAGTTTGATGACAACTGGAAGTCGCTAGATTGTCGTGTGATTTTAGATTTTGAGGTGAAAGGTAAGCGCTATCAGATTGCTAGGCATGGAAAGCGATTTATTCTTAAGAACCATGAAGGTAAGTATAAAGTGTACACTGCGACAGGTGGTGATTTCTCAGTCGAGATCATGGCATTGTTCGAGTTTGACGCTTTGCTGGCCGTCCGAGATAAAGATGAATTAGTAACGCCACCACCTGCCTACTATTTTTTACCATTTTATATAGACCAAAAGCAAAGCTGGGCGAATGCTTGGTCTAGCTTCAATAATCTTGGTCAGTTCCCAAGCTGGAAAAAGACCGTAATACCTTACCATACAGGAATGATTGGAAAGGAATATTTCGACAAAACAAAAGAAATATGCTCAAAAAAAATTGAGATGGCAGATACTAATAAAGAAATAGACCGTTTTGATACCGCAATTTCTGTAGTAAGTGAGTTTTCAGCCAATAGCGGCATAGTTATAGAAGAAGTAGAGCTAGATGAAATAGAAAAAGAAATAAGTATCGATGTAATGGATCTGCACTTTCAACAAGAGATTCTTTTTGAAGAGCTGGCAAACCTACGGGCAGAGCAAGCCCATGTAGAATCACAAATTGTCATAGCTAAACAATCGCTGGAGGATGTTGTTGCGGACTATGAATTTGCCGAATGTTTAGATGAGGATATTGAATGCCCCACATGCGGCGTAGTTCATGACAATTCGATAGTAAATAGGTTCTCATTGTTTCAGGATAGAAATCAAGCTGAAGAGATTATTAGAAGGTTTCAATCTGATTTGGCGCACCTAGAAGAAGATATATTGGCTAAGGACTCTGCCTTTAAATCGGTGAGAGAGAAGATAGATCAATTAGATGAGAAGTACTCATCAGAGAAGGATAGTAATCGATCATTGTCTTCTGTTCTTGATGCGATTTCATCTAAATCGGTAAGAAAGAAGGTTGAAGCTAATCGAAGTTTAAAAATCGAATCTTTACATCAGCTAGATGTAGATGAAAAGTTGTTGGTTAAAGAACGAACAAACGCGTCGAAGGAAAGCAGAAAAATAGTTAAGGAGGCTTTTCAGGAGTACTTCCCGAGATATCTTTCCAAGCTAAAAGCATTTGGTGTTAACACGAGCTCAATTAAGTCTCCAGAGAACCACGCAAAAGTTGCAGAAAGCGGTGGTGCCGCAGAATCGACAAGAGCAATGCTTGCTTATTATATTAGCGTGTACAACCTTATTCATAAGTTCGGAAACCACGTTCTATGCCCGCTTGTTATTGACACCCCAAATCAACATGAACAAGCGGCAAAGCATTATGAGAGTATCGTGTCGTTGCTAATTGATGAGCTTCCAGAGCAGTCACAGCTATTTGTTTGCGGTATGGATTCTCAGAAATTAGAGCGTTTAAAGGCTAAAGCAAAAACTATATATTTAGATGTCGAGCATTCTTTACTTAATACTGAAGAATTTGAAAAAATCGATTTCGAATACTCGGGAATATTTGAACAAGAAGAGAGCGGCGTATAACAAGTCAAAGCACGCGGACATGGTAAAGCTGTCACCTTTTTTGTACCAAAAAAGCCGCCATCTTCACCATGCCGGTGTTTGAGGCGTTACTGATTAAATACTCTAACGTGTTTTTGTCCATAGGCGAGTTACTTGCTGACTCGCCTTTGCCCCAAAGTGAGTTAACGTAATTACTCTAAGGACAGCTTTAAGGAGTTTAATGAAGTTATCTTAACTAATTTATGTAGGTATGCTACGGTCTTTGTTTATCTAGAATTCTGACCACAACTATTATGGATAATAGAGCAATATTGAAAGCATTGGTTCTCGCTTCAATTATGGCAACGATAACGCTTGCACTTTTGGGAGGATATACTCCTCAGACTTCTATTGATGGTGTAACATGGCATCATTATTCGTTTCAATGGATTGATTTATTGTTGTTAATATTGCCAATATTTGTTGTTCCTATTATCTTCATAATTGGCTACCCAACATCTCTTTTGTTATTTAGGTTAAATTTGTTCAACATCTATACGATGTCAATTGACGGTTCTATATGTGGAATAATTGTCATTTCGATAGTGTTTTATCAGTTTCTTCCAACCGCAATAGTAGCCTTTTATTATGGAGTAGGAGGTTTCGTTGCCTCAACTACAACTTTTTTTACTTATAAATACCTAACAAAAAATATAAATATTTAGTGATTTAGCAATTACCAGCAACAATCTCTTGGTTTAATTAACTCACAATTGCCCCAAAAAAATTCAGAGTAAATGTCCTAAAGTCTAATTTGAGCGATACTTCTAATTTACTTGATAGACAATTTTTATTTAG
Organism: Pseudoalteromonas sp. 68 DY56-GL68; assembly: GCF_041414825.1. Classification (NCBI taxonomy): domain Bacteria; kingdom Pseudomonadati; phylum Pseudomonadota; class Gammaproteobacteria; order Alteromonadales; family Pseudoalteromonadaceae; genus Pseudoalteromonas; species Pseudoalteromonas sp. 68 DY56-GL68. Next base: position 105,521 of record NZ_JAOCZL010000006.1, on the reverse strand, counting down.
GTGCGTTTTGCTCAATTGACTCTCTTCTCTTGAGCAAACAGTCATGAACTATAAAGAACTTAATGAGCCCTGTTACATAATATGCTTTTTCTATTTGCTTAAAGAGCAGAAAACGTTTGGAGTTCACTCGCCGATTAAAATATTTACTACAAGCCAATTGTTATTTATTTTAAACAACAAACTTAGACGTCAATTCATTCAAGTTTTGCGCGAGTCTTGCAAGCTCTTGATTTGAAGTAGCCGTTTCATTTGCTCCGGCAGCTGTTTCACTAGAAATATCACGGATCGTCACTAGATTCTTATCTACGTCTCTTGCGACGATTGCTTGCTGTTCAGTGGAACTAGCAATACTAAGATTTTGTTCGCTTATAATCGATATTAAACTGGTAATTTCATGCAATGCATCACCAGCTTGGTTAGCCACCTCAAGTACAGCTTTTGCCCTTTCATGGCTACTTTTAATTGCACTCACTGTATTATCAGTATTTGATTTCACTGCCTGTATCATTGCTTCTATTTCGGTTGTTGACTCTTGTGTTCTAGATGCCAATGAACGAACTTCGTCAGCCACCACAGCAAAACCTCTACCAGATTCACCCGCTCTTGCGGCCTCAATTGCAGCATTAAGTGCAAGCAAGTTGGTTTGTTCAGCAATTGTACGTATTACATCAAGCACTGAGCCAATATTGTCAACTTGCTCAGCTAAACTATTTACGTCTTTAGTCGTTGTATCCAAATCAAGTAAGAGCGTGTCAACCGTATTGACTGTATCTAAGACACGAGCTTTGCCTATATTTGCACGTTGATTAGCATTTTCTGATTCATTTGAGGTCGCTTCAGCATTACGAGCCACCTCATCCACAGCAACTGATAACTCAGTCACTGCCGATACTGCCTGCTCTAATTGCTCTGTTTGAGTATGTATGCCACGCGTTGACTGCTCAGTAACAGCACTTAGCTCTTCAGAGGTAGCCGCCAATTGAGATGATGAAAGTTGAATTTCATTAATAGTCTCGCGCAACTTATGCTGCATTTCTTTTAGTGCTGACAGCATGTGAGCAGTTTCATCTTTACCATTATCATTAATGGCAGAAGTTAAATTTCCTGAGGCAATTTTCTTAGCGGTATCAACCGCAACTCGCATAGGCAAGGTTAAACTACGTGTAAAAAGTATTGAAAAAGTAATTACGATAATCAGTGATATTATGGAAGTAATAACGAGAATTGTGAGTGAATTACTTTTAGCACCCTGAATGTCATGATTACTATCAGTGATACGTTTTTTTTGGAAATCTACCAAATTACGAATATCAGAGGTTATCATCTCACGCAAGTTTTTCATTTCACCATTTTGCAGTGTTTCAGCTTCTTGAAACCGCTCGTTAGCAACTAAATCTAATTGCTTCGTTAAGGATGTGTCGTAAGTATCCATATGCTTTCTAATATTGTTTAACAGACCTTTCGCTTCCTCTGCTTTAGCTAGCAAAACCATCTTATCAAAAGATTTATCAAAGTTATCTTTTGCTTCACGAAGGTTTACTAAGTAGTCTTCACGTTGTCGTTCCGTTTTAGCCATAAGCACATTCGCAGTTTGTAGTCGCTTGTTTAAAAATGAAGCCAGCATGCTTGTTGAAGTGTCTAGTGCAGGTACTCTGTGTGATGCGACTACTTCGAACTCATCACCAAGCTTACTTAATTCAAAAATGGAGAAACTAGCTAAGAGCAAAATGACTGCGCCTATTGAGCCGAAAGCAAAGCTTGCCCTTTTACCAATACTTACATCGCGTATCATCAGAAATCCTTAGAGGTGATAAGTAATTTTTTGCAAATAGTAAACAGCTTTAAATTAATATATTATCACAGAAGAGATGTCATTTATTCAACTTCCAAAAATAAAAGGTGTCTAGTTATTCAAGAGAAGATAAGCTGCTTCTTGTACTTGAAGCTTTAACTCACTTGCAACTAAAGGAATGTCTAACTCATTATCATCTATACTTGGTGCTATTTTTACATTTCAAGCGCCAAGTTCATTTGTGGTTTTTAGTAATTCATGCGTATTTTATCCGAGAAACGGCTACGCTCACCTTGGTGATACCAATCAGATAGAAATTTTAGCTCAATATGTTTAATTTGATGCCTTCTAAGAAAACCTGACATTAATTCAAAACCTATTTCATCCGCATCAGACATTAAATCTGCATGCACAAACCCCATGTCATTAAAGCTAGCATCAGCACACGCTTTAACTCTGTCAAAGAATGAATATGGAATAATTGCTGAAGCTGATAATGGATGAATATCGCCTGAAACAGTCCAATAAGAAGCTAATAACTCTATACCACTTATCTATAAAACCATTTGAAATTAAAAAATATCATAGTATCAATTGGCGAGGGCGAATCGATAAATAGCTTTTAAATACACAGTTTGTAGAGCTAAAGTAAACAATCAGTGAGTCTCTGGCTTATGTCTATTTAAATGTAAATTTTCAATGCCGTATATCCTAAGCTCTTTAAATCATTCTCGATGGACGCAAGTATTTATTGACCATACGAAATTTCGGCTCTATCTTTTCTTGAGCTCTCTAGAGACAATAACTTCTAGTTCCTTAATTGGAAGTGATTTATAAAAGTACCAACCTTGTACTTGATAGTTGTTATTGTAACTCTCAATAAATGTGCTTTGTTCAGCTGTTTCTACGCCTTCAAAAATAATGGTTCTATTAAGGTTTTTAATGAGAGACATGATTGCCGTTATCATGTCTTTTTTTAACTCATCATCAATTGTTTGGGTAAAAACTCTATCAACTTTAATAATATCAAAGTTAATTTCTGTTAACCAAACAAGGTTAGAGACACCAGTCCCAAAGTCATCTAGTGCTATTTTAAAACCAAGTTTTCTTGCTTTTAAAGCAAAGGTCGCAAGTTCACATAGTGGAAGTTCTATACGCTCAGTGATTTCGATTTTTACTTGATTGGGCCTGAAATTGTATTTTTCACATGACTCTAGTAGGAAACTTAGGTATTCATCACTTTGAATCTCATATGAGTTAACATTGATCGCAACACTAAATATTTGATTTGAGCTTAAGATAGGAGAAAGCTCTTTGAATGTTTTTAATACAATTGTATACGCTAATGTTGGATAAATTGATAACTGTTCTGCAATGCTTAAAAATAATTCAGGAGAAACTTGACCATGAATTTTATCTTTCCATCGTATCAAGCTCTCGACTCCTATTATTTGTTTAGAGTTTATAGCTAATATTGGTTGATATTCTACATATAATTCATCATTTTTAAGTGCTTCTCTTAATCTGCATTCGATTAATTGGGTTTTATCAGAATAAGAAATGAAAGAGTAGGCTATAAGAAAGCTAATAAAGCCTAAGGAAGAGACAAACAGAAACGATATGTAAGCTGGGAAATAGAGTAAGCCTGGTCGATTGTTCGATGTTGTAATGCAATACGTGAACTCTTTACTGCAAGTAACAACTTTTTGAGGCTTGAGTATGAAACTATGTTGAAACTGCATATCCGATAAATACTTATGGAAAGTATGTTGTTTGTCGTTAGATATAATTTGGAAAGAAAACTCCTTATTTAAATTGTCATAATGCTTAAATGGTTTAGGAACTGTGAAAGCAATAATTCCATTTTTCATTGCAGCATCATATTTTGCATGAATAGGAAAAACTCCCTCCACTTCTTTGGCAAAAAAGAAACCAGTCTCGGTTGATTTGTAAAAGTGCTCATTGATATGTGTTTGTGCTTCCAACACCCCCCAGTTGGCTGAGCATTTAACAACTCCATTTTCAATAATTCCTATGTCTTGAGTATATTCATAATTTGCTAATATTTTCCGTAGTTTATTTATTGAAACTTGATGACAAGATTGAAGATTAGCATCTAATGCCTGCTCAATTGAATTTGAAATATCCCATGAAACTTCCTCCGCTTTTGTTAGTAGAGATTGAGAAAATTGCTTTTGTGAGTTTAATTGGAAATAGCTAACTAAAAAATGTACAGCACCGGTTAATAACAAAAATAACAGGCAAAAATAAACCGTTAAACGGCTAGGATTTCCTTTAAAAGCTTTGATCATCATGGCCCTTTTGAACAGTCTTATTCTTTGAATTAGTTATAACTTATTATATTGTAGTTGAAAAATGGCGTTATAAAAAATGTGAATGAACGTAAAGTTCGTTGGACTTTCCAGAGATAGTAAAAAGTGAAGTGAGTTGTTTTCTCACGCTCCAACTTAATCAAATCTCACCTAGAGATTAAATTAACAATATTTCCAACTCAATTTAGTCGATGTAGTTAGCTATTTCTAAACCTATCTAGCATTTCATTCAAAACTTTACATTGTATTGGACTCACTAGGACAAAAAAAGCTTGGCTTGTGCTCTCTTTTCGATTCAAATGTTATGCAACAATCTTTTTGGTTACAACGGCGTTAACCCTTAGATATTTTTATCCGAAGCAGACGAGTTAGATTTAAGACTTTAACTCGAAATTGTCCAAAGGCGTGTTATAAATATAACTCGCCTTTGCCCCTATGTGAGTTAACGTAAGTGCTCTAAAGTTTGTGTTGGTAGTCAGAGTACTAAATTTGAGCATTTTAAATAGTATTATAATATGTTCTACGTATTGAATTTAGGGAAAGTATGATGTACTTTAGTACTAGTTTTCGAGTTTTAACTCTAACTATTTCCCTTACTGTAATTTCTTTTAACTTTCTTAGTTAATAAGGGCATGGAAGCAATGTGTTTTTTAAACCAAGGATGGGTATTCAATGACTAAACAAATTTCGTTACAGAGATAGCTTAAAGACACAGTCTTCAAGAATAGCTGCTACCTCTTTTAATTTCGTAGTGCTATCCCGTTTTAAATAATTTTGCTGTACCTCTTTTTCTTATATTTTGGCTTTTTATGATTTGTTTTTATAAAAAATGCTCACCAAAGAGCGGTGGTTTTACTCTTATAGAGCTTATGATTGTAATATCAATTACAGCGATTCTTGCATCAATCGCATTCCCTGCATATCAAAATTATATTCTCCGTAGCCAAGCACAAGTAGCTGGAGCTGATTTAGTTGCACTATCTGTAAGTTTAGAGAATCGATTTCAACGTCAATTGAGTTACTCAGGCGCTGCAGTTGATAATGTAAATTGGTATCAGTCATCTAAAAACTACACTATTAATATGAGTGTGACGGCAAACTCATACCTCCTTAAAGCAACTAATTCTGATTGCGTATTAACTTTATCCAACACCGGTTCGCGAACACTGTCTGGTAATTGTGGTGGATTGAAGTCTTGGTAAAACAACAATCGGGTTTATCTCTTATCGAGCTGATGGTAGTGATTACAATTATAGGTTTTTTGGTATTAGTAGTCGTTCCATTTACTCAATCTTGGATATATGAAGCTCAAGTTAATAAAGCAAGAAGTTTACTTGCGAATGGGTATAGTCAAGCCAAGGCATTGGCATTACGTAACCCACAAAATTCACAGGGGGATTTAGCATCATCTGCATGCGTTAAATTAGCAGATGATGGGGTGCTTCAGGTAAGAGAACCTGAAGGTTCCTTGTGTTCTGGAAATATCGTTTGGCAGGGGGATTGGCCTGAAGGTGTTTCTTTACTTCGAAGTAACAATCGCCTTACGGTATTTTTTATTAATAATCGAGGCTTAATACTGAAAAATGATCAGCAGGTTGGTGATAATCTAACGTTTACTCTCAATAAAGGAGCTGTTTCTTACAATGGGGCTTTTTACTAAAGGATTAGTGCTTCAAAGAGGGTCCTCTTTGATCGAAGCGATGGTCGCTATGTTAATCTTGGCAATTTTATTTCTCGGTATTGCACAAGTTTTAGGTCGAGGTTTAGTGAGCCAACGCTATAAGAATACATATAGTTTAGCGCTATTGGAAATGCGCGAACGCCTTCAACAACATAATGATGTAACTCTTTGTAGTAATCCTGGAAATCTCAGTTGGGTTGGGAATATTCAGTTAGTTGCAAGGTGTGATGAGAATGATGTAACTATTGGTGTTAATGGCGCCAATGTATCTGTAAAAACAAATGTTTTAACACTATCAACGAATGGAGACGAAGAATCACAAGCATTTTTTGGAGCTGATGGCGTTATTCGAATATCGGAAAGTTCGAGTATAAAATGAAGAAACAAGGCGGTTTCACTTTAATCAGTTTACTAGTTGGCTTGCTAATCTCCTCATTCCTACTAATAGGAATGATGATGGTATATAGAAACACTATCCAAGTTGTTGTTCCTGCTTCTGAATCTTCTCGAAGTGATGGTGAGCGCGTTTCAGCTTTATTATCCACCAATATGATGTTACAAGCTGCAGGCTTTGGAATCGAGAATTCATCATATGGTTCTCATTTACGCATTTTCAAGAGCAGTGCTTTTGTTCCTTTGGCTACATCTGAAGGTTCTATTGCTAGGGGGGATACTGTTTTATGGCTAAGTAAAGATTTTAATGGTACTCAATGTCGTGGGTTATCGGCAGATGGTGAAGGTGGTTTGTGGCAAGTATCATGTGACTTAGATATGCAAAATATAAAGCTTTCTTCCAGACTTATTCTACCTTCCCAGTATGGAGCAGAGCAGGCAACTCCTATTACAATTATTGCTAAGAGAGTAACTTGCTATCCATTTAGTACCGAAATTTCAGGTCGTTTAAAGCTGGTTTTAGTATTTCATAACTCTGTTGCACGACAAATTGAAAGCTCAACATGTTTGCTGAACTTTGTTTCATAATACAAGGGATAGTATGAACAAAATTACTGTTAGGTCGCGTCAGTGTGGTGCAGCGACAATCACTATTTTACTCTTAGTGGGAGTGTCAATTTCCATTGCTGTTTTAGGCTCACTTCATTATATCCAAGGTTCTCAAAATCAGACTTTAACCATGCATGCGCAAACACTAGCCCAACGAAAAGCTTGGGTTGGAGTAGATTTAACAAAAAAGTATTTAAATGCTCTTAACAGCTCTCAATTGGAAGAATTAATTGATTCATTACCACTTAAAGCTGAAGTTGGACAAAAACAACTGACACTCAAGCCAAGCGTCAGTGACCCAAATATTCACCTTTCCCTGTTTAAAGAGGAAGTTGATGATAAAACATATCTTTATGCTGAAGTGAATGCTGAAGCGGCAAAGGGGACAAAAGCTTACTCTAACTCATCAATTGAAGCTGTTTTTGAGCTTCAACATATAGGCACGCAGTCACCAATAAAATCATGTTCAATAGTTCGCACAGCTGTTCTCAGGGGAGCAACTGACTTAACAGGAGGTGGAACAGACTTCTTATCTGGTGATGCTCTTTCAGATATCGCTGTTGAAGGCAACTTGACTCTCAAAAACTCTTCAAAAAGTGGTATTTCTGGTTGTGTGAGCGGTGATGTTTATATGAATGGCGGGGGCATAAAGCCTAATGCAAACCTGTATGTTGGTGGTCACTTTACACTTGAAAGCATGTCAACGCCTGAACATGTGGGCGTTTGGGCGAGTGATATTGATATTGGTAATAGTGGTAATGGGGTCTATGAATACCTTCGAGCTGGTGCTTTTAGTGCAGAAGTGCTTGATGATACAGGTGATTTGATTGGAACGGCTGGCATAGGTGGTAAACTTATTAACGATACTGGGGCCGCAGACCCATTGAAGGATATAGGAATTTTATTACCATCAAAGAATCTAAAATTTGTGATTGAAATGACCTCTGGTGGGCGGTTACTTGTTGACTTAAGTGAGGCCAATATTGAGAGTTCAACAGGGTTTGTAACTGGATTTACAAGTGAGGTTTTAGATGGTGATGATTCATTACCTTCTGTAATACAGTTTTTCGCTACAGGAGTCATCGGGGGAAACATTGATATTTTCTCCCTTACAGTTGGAGAACTATGGGGGCAAAAGATAGTAAGTGACGGGTATGGCGCTAATTATACAAGTGTTTTCTCAAATGGTGATTTTAGCGTAGGCACAGGTAACATCGGTTCTTTGATTGGTGGTGGTAATCTTCGAGCGAATAAAGGTGGATGTAGTAGTGATTCAAATTGTTGGAACTTACCTAAAATTCTAAACCCGAGCCAAATTGCTGGAGAGTTAAGTATTGGTAATTATCAAGGTAATGCAACGCTAAATAATCTAGTCCAAAAAATGACTGGGATTAACTCTAGCTTGCCTGGGGTGCCGTATTGCGACACAAGAGTAGCTAAAGTGGTTGCTGATGATTATAAGGCTTCAGCTAACTATATTTTTGAGGAGGTTGATGGTAAACGTCATTTAACGATTCAAAATGTAAGTTTAGCTGATGGAACAAACCTTGATGGTGTTTATGATCTCCAAACTGATGAGCTTCGTTTTTTTGGAGATCAGCCTTTTCTTTCATGTGGATGGGGAAGTGGGCATTGTTTTCGAAACAACGAAATTTGGGAGTTAAATGGAATTTCTTCTTTTCCACCAGGAATTGCATGGTTTGATAGATCGTTAAAAATTAATGGTGTTGGCAGTAATGATGCCGTAAATAATGTAGGTAAAAATTTACTAAATACATTTGTTACAACAGGAGATCTAGAGCTAACCTCTTCAGGGCATGGAAAACTCATAGCGCCAAACTTTAATCCTAGTGAGCTATGCAGTGGTGGAATTTTGCCAACAAACTTATGCACCCCTGAGGGTAAATTGGTTGGAGATGAAGAGGCTGGTTTAGCTCTTGCTAATTCATCAATCATTTCGCAAGGAGGTTTAAATGTACAAGGGTGGGTTATAGATGGTCATGTGACACTTGGTGCAGCTGTAACGACCTCGGGTTCCAAGGTAGTTATCAATGGTGGTTTAGTTGTTGGCTCGAATGCACCGGCGAGTGTGTCAGTAGGAGCAGGTGGTTTAGAGGTCAATACACAGGGCTTGTCGCAAGGTCAGCTTCAAAAAGATTGTAGTACTCAAACCGGCGGTAGCTCTGAAAGTGGGTGGCAACTGAAAAACAATACGCCAATCTGGACACGATATTTATAGCGAGCTGATATCTATAAATTTTAACTTCAGCCAATTTAAGTCTAAATTGGCTGGTTGAGAGTAATCATAGGTCTTTGAGCTGGCACATTTCTGCCCCATTGTTTGTTATCACTGAAGTTAATTAATTTCTTTTGGATGAAAGTTTCCCTTACTTGTAGTTATCAGAGGGAGTGTCGTCGTAAGCTTTTTAAAAATATGCGTCTTTTTGCAATCTAATATCCATTCCTTCTCATTAACCTATTGATTATCAATTGAACTGTAATTGGAAAGACTGCATGATAGGAGTATGAAAAGCGGCTAAAAGCCGTATAGAAAGCGTTAGCAGCTATGAGGAGATAAAGAGGTATCATGACAAAAATCAAAGATAGATTAGTTAAAATTATTCGTGATAAACCTAGAGTATTGACCCGAGCAATATTTTGGAAAATCCCTCATAACACTTCTGAAGACGAAGTGTTCTTGAAGCTTGGTCGGTATAATAAGCCAAAGGGTTGGCTTGAGGGTGAAACACTAGAATTAGATAAACCCAAAAGTGAACTCACTCTCGATAGTGAAGAGTTCAGTAATCTTATAGATTTTATTTCAACCAATTACGAGCCTTTCAGACAGGGTACGAAAGCTTTTTTACCTTTAGATAACCCGTACGACACATCAAATGCAGAGCAAATCAAACAACTTTTAAATTTACCAGACAAGCAAGGGATGCTTCAGTTTCTATTGGACAAAGACGTAATACCGGAAGAATTAGAACTAGGCTTAGAGCATGCACGAAAATCTCGTGCAATAGATGAATTTCAATATTTACTAGAGTCTGACTTTACTGAAAACGTATGGCAAAACTGGTTTGAAACCAATAGTTGGGTTCTAGGTAGCGACTTTGTCAAAGTGTTAGATGAAAGAGCAATAGATACTCATAACATTTCAGACTTTCTAATGGAAAGTTATGACGGCTTCCTCGATATTGTTGAAATCAAACGACCAGAGGGCGGTTTAAAGTTCTGGGCTTCAGGTCTTGATCATAATAATTATTACCCGCACTCTGATTTAATTAAGGCGATCACACAATCCCAGTCTTACATACATGAAATCGAGCTAGAGGCAAACAGTGTCAAATTCATGGAAAGGGTTGGTTATGTGAAAACGATTAAGCCGCGATGTACGTTAATATATGGTCGCTCAAATGACTGGAACCGAGAGCAGCAGCAGGCATTTCGAGTTTTAAATAGTAGTTACCACAACTTGACTATTATGACGTTTGATCATGTGTTAGAAAGGGCAAAGCGTATACTTGGAAAACGCTGCTAACAAGTATTTAAGGTTTCAAGATACTTTTACTAGTCTGATATTAGCGGCTTACCAGATTACGCGTAACTCACATTTGTCCAAACCTTAGTCATTGGCAATCTATCTATTATCAATAGTGACTTTTAATTAGGAGGTCACTATGAAACAAAAACTAAACCACAATGCTACTGGGATGAAACGTCCTTTCAAACTTGAAGAGATTTGGCGTATACGTACTCGCATTGAAATTCAAAATAACTTGATGCAACTGGCGTTACTTAACTTGGCGATAGACAGCAAACTAAGATCATGTGATCTACTGTCTTTAAGGGTTAGAGATGTCGCAACCCAAGATCAAGTTTTCGAGAGGGTTCAATGGACACAAAAGAAAACAGGGATCGAAGTTCAATTTGAGATAACTCCGAGAACACAACAAAGTATTAGCCGTTGGGTTCAAGAAGGTAAATTGAAACCTAGTGAATATTTGTTTAGGAGTTTACGTCGCACTAATCAACCAATAAGCTATTCATATTACAGGTCTATAATCAGGAGTTGGGCTGAGCAGTTAGGGCTTGATTCTGATCTATATGGTACTCACTCAATGCGCAGAACCAAAGCGACTTTGGTTTACGCACGAACCAAAAATATTCGCGCAGTTCAATTACTACTTGGTCACACAAAAATCGATAACACAATTAGATATCTCGGAATTGAGATTGAAGATGCTATCAAGATATCCAGAGAAACAGATTGTTAATTAAGAAAAGGCGGCAATTTAAGCTGCCTTTGCCCCAAGACGTGTTTAGGCGAATTACTCAAAAGAGCGAACTTCGGCCATTCAAAATTGCTTTTCTATTTCGTCAAAGTATATTGCTTGCATAGTCAGGAAAGCGACCCAATCGCTCTTTTTTGTCCTGAGACAAAAGCTAGAACTACTGCATTTTAGTCTTAATGGCAATTAGTTAAGAAGTTTGTTACAAATGAGTCATTCAGAAAAGCGAGCGACACTGTGTTAGAAAAACGCGCGATTCGCTCGCTATAGACATGTCATGTTTCAAAGGGAAAAGTTGACTTATGAGTTATAGATTTGGAAATAAACTACTTTTTATTTTATCCGTTATAGTTTTTATTTATAGCCTGTTCAGTATTTTCGAAATGCAATTTTCAGCATTTGGATTTAGCGTTAAACTTAATGAAAATCCTGTATTATTTTATTTCATTGTAGGTGGCTTATTAATGGCCTCAGGCTTTACGTTACTAATAAAGACCTTAGAATTTGCCAAAAGCAAAACTCAACGAGTTGAAACATAACAAGCCATTGCAGTGCGGGGCGCTATAAAGCAACGAGGCATCAGAATTTTGGAAATGCATTTTGTATTTACTTCCTCTAGAGGACTAATTGAATCAGCAGAATATCTGCCGGCACACACTGAAGATGATGATGCATTCTTCAATTCAAATAAATACTCCTTTATCTTAGTTGCTGCCGCTTCATTGGAAAGCTTGCTTAATGAAGGCATCATCTCATGGGCTTTTCGTCATTTCCCTAAAGCTGATCACAAAAGACATGCAACAGCGTTTCTTTCAATGAACTTAAGTAAAAAGTTAGATGTATTAGGGTTCCTTTTATCATCTGGTAAGCTCATTACAGACAATGAAAGTAAAATTTATCAGACTTTGATTAACTTAATAAAACTCCGAAATGAAGTGGCACATAGCAAGGACTTTTATAAAGAAACGGACATTGATTATGGTGAGCTAGATAAAGATGGTGGTAGAAGTTTCCTTTTAGCTTATGATATTTCTAAATTAATGAATAATCACCCTCTAAGTATTGAGCAAGAAAAGTGTCAATTCATTGTGTCGTCATTGAAGCACTCTGCAAGATAACTTTAAACATTCAAAATGTGGTCATTAATGAACGTAATGACCACAAAATTAATCCAAGTTTCATTCATTATATTCAACTCGATTTCTGCCATTTTTCTTTGCACGATATAGAGCTAAATCAGCACGTTCAATTACTGTTAGCGTATTATCATCACTGTGATTAATCGTCACTCCACAGCTGACTGACAATCTTTTTTCGTGAAAATAAATACCATTTATATCTGTAATAATGGTCGTTGCAACCTCTTTTGTTTCATCTAAGGTTGCCCCTTCAATGATGATTACAAACTCTTCGCCACCCCAACGAGCACATAACGCTTTACTTGGAGATACTGACTTTAATTTATTTGAAACAATGACAAGCGCTTTATCGCCTTCCAAGTGACCATAGGTATCGTTTATTTCTTTAAAATAATCAATGTCTAGTAGTATGAAACCAAAATTCGAGCTTTTTAGTAAACTTGAAAGCGTTCTATCTAGTTTTTCTCGATTAAACAATCCAGTGAGTTTATCGGTTTCAGCGAGTTTTTTCATAGAAACGAAATAAGACAATGTGAGCAATGGCAACTTCAATAATATTAAAAACAGAGCCAAGGCCAATTTTAAGAGGTTCCGGATTCTGTGAGTGTTCATAAACTATAAAAGCACACACTGCAAAAGCAAACGCACTAAGTAAACTTCCCCAATTTCGACCTACTAAATAAAATGAAAATGGAGGAATTAATGTTGCCCAAAATAATGAATAGGCCGCGCCGTTAATTGAGATAATAAATGTCAGTATTAAACTGTTAATCAATAACACCACAGCCCATGAAACCGCTTTAATTTTTGAGCTTTTAATGAACCAAACATATAGTAAAATAGACAAAGTTAGCCCAACCGCATCAAGCAAAGCGAGTTCATAGCTGTTGAATTTAAAGATATTGATAACAGTCAGTACAAAGAAGTACACAGTACATATCAATAAAGAATGGGCGATCAAACGGCTTCGCCAAAATAGCTCAGGACTATTGTGGTGTGCTGGAATGTTTTTATACCAATATTTGAGCATAGTAAATTCTGTTTTTAAATTATTACACGCGAGCTATGCTCTCAAGCAAAGGCCCAGTCCTGTCACTCTATCATAGAAAAACGTGCTAGGACTGAGCGAGGTTTTTCATTATTTTTTATCGCCGTTTATTATGTGCAAATCACGTTGAGGGAACGGAATAGTAATCCCTTTGCTCTCCACTTTATCTTTAATTTTACGCTGTGTTTGCCAATATATATCCCAGTAATGTGGTGTAGCGACCCAAGCACGAAGCTGCAAGTTCACAGAGCTATCTGCTAATGTGTGGACTAAATACTGAGGGGCTGGCTCAATCAAAATTCGAGATTCTTCACTAACAAGCTCCCTTAATGCCGCAAGTCCATCTTCAATTGAATCACCATAAGAAATACCCACAGTTATATCCATGCGACGCTTTTCGTTTCTCGTAAAGTTTTTTATCGCATTTGCCCAAACCGTGCTATTTGGGATTGATACAAAAACACCATCGGCGGTTTCAAGGACAGTGGTAAATAGACCTAAATCTTTTACACTCCCTGTATAGCTTGACACTTCAACAAACTCTGCCTTTTTTAGAGGCTTTAAGAAAAGTAGCATGACCCCCGCAGCCACATTACTGAGCGTATCTTTTAGGGCTAGACCAATCGCTAAGCCTGCGGCACCGACGAGTGCGACAAGACTGGCCGTATTGACTCCAAATAAATCTAAAATAATCACAATTGCAATTAAATAAACCACATAGCCTGAAAGCGTGGTAAGCAGTTTTGTAATGATTTCATCTTGCTTGCTCAGTCTGTAAACACCTTTATGTACGGCACGTTTTAGTAATTTTGAACAAATATTTGCCCCAATAAAAATGAAAATAGTCAGCAGCGTATTCTTTGCTATTGCTATAAGTTGCAATTGATGCTCAGAAAAAAAGTTTATGATGGTGTCCATCGGTGATTTCCCTTTTAATATAAATAAAATATGCGCTTTGCTCTAAACAATTTAGCAATAAATGTTATTTAATGATACTGGTAACTAAGTAGCCATTGTAAGCAATATAGGAAGCAAGCAAGATACTACCTTCCCAACGATTTATTCTGCCTTGTCGGCCAAAACCGTAAGCCATAACCAATAACATGACGGAAAGTACAAGCATCACACTCCAATCTCTGTAAAGTACGTCTGTAGAAATGTGAGGGATAGGCTCAATAATACCAGCGATACCAATTACAGCTAAGATGTTAAACATATTCGACCCCACAACATTGCCAATGGCGATGTCATGCTCTCCCTTTTTAGCGGCAATAATAGAAGCTGCAAGCTCTGGCAAAGATGTCCCTAATGCAACGATAGTTAAGCCGATAATAAGGTCACTGACACCGAGCGCAGTTGCAATTTCAACCGCTCCCCAAACAAGTATGCGAGAGCTAATAATGAGTAATGTTAAGCCCACGGTGAGCCAGAAAATTGCTTTCCCTAAAGACATGGCGTGACTTTTAAGCTCAGTATCAAATTCTGTTTCGAGGGTATCACTTGGTGATTTCATACTTGAATAGACTGACCATGCTAAGAACAAGACTAATCCGCCCAACAACAGACTTGCATCAATCACTGATAAAGCGCCGTCATACAGCAAGTACCCACAAAAAAGTACGACAACTAATAATAAGGGAAGCTCGTTTTTAACAATTTTAGACTGAACAGTGATAGGGGCAATGATGGCTGTTACACCAAGAATTAAGCTGATATTTACAATATTGGACCCGAGTGCATTACCTAACGCCAAATCAGGGTTTCCATCACTTGCAGCCATTGCTGATACGACCATTTCAGGAGCCGAAGTCCCAAAACCAACAATGACCATACCAATTAAAATTGAAGGCAAGCCAGCATGGCCTGCTGTAGATGCCGCCCCTTCAACAAAGCGGTCTGCACTCCATACGAGTAAGGCAAACCCTGCAATAATAGCGGCTATAGCTAAAACCATGACTGAGCCCCCGCGATATCAATACCTGAAGGGTGTATGGCAGAGTTGTCTGGTCTATTTGCAAAATGAAGTGAACTTTGGCAGCGATGTAGTTTCATTATTTACCCTTAGGGCAGACTAGACTAAAAAGACAACAAACCATCTCTGCCCGAAATGACTCATTGCCTTAAGTCTTGTCAAAACCTGATACGGTTCGAAACTGCCACGAGCGATGTTGCCCGGAGACTGTTGACAGTTTCCTTGCTTAATGCAAGAGACTACTCCCCTAAGTTTTTCAAGAATAATCCATCCCTAATAATAATACAATTAGCTTGGCTCCCTTTTTTAAAAAATGATAAATATAAAGAATCATCAAAATAGGCCGATATAAAATTACATCACTAAATCAGGGACGTATTATGAAGGTTAATTCTGGAAGTTTACCGCAACCACTTAATATTCAAAATGTGACTTTAGAGTCACCTATAAATGGCAAGGCTCTTTTAGAAACTGAGCTTAAAAAATTGGCGGATGACGTATATCATGAAAGCGCGCCTCCAGAGCTAAACCAAACGTATACCAAACCGCTGACGATGACATCGAGCCAGATAGACATAACTAAAACAGTTGATGACTATATGCATGAGCTAGCTGTTGCTACTGGTGAATTATATTTGCCGGGAGGTAGTGTGCCTAAGGCGGTAGAAAAAATGCTGTCTCCCTATGACTCACTTCTTTCAGATATAAATCGGCAGAACCCTTCATTGGCCTATAAAAATTGGGGAATCGCTATAAACCAATCTGGTGCTTTAGAAGCGACAGGCACAATTACAAGTTTTGAAAAAGAATTCTTAGAAGAAAAACTAAATGATTCAAAGGAACTAGTAAGCACTATATCTGATTTTAAATCTAATTTTTTAAAATATATTGTGCCTGAAAACCGAGGTTATGGAAGGTATGATGTTACGGCTGATAATTTTCTAGGTGTTTTCGATTTTAGAGAAATGCTTGAAAGTTCAAGGAGCAATGACGACTTCAAAAAGACATGGGAATACGAAACTAATTGGTTAAAATTGAATGATAATATCTTGTCACAGTTAAAAAGAAACGCCACAAGTTATTAGGCTTAGTGCCCATATTGTGCTGAAATGAATTCACAGCGTTCCTTACTAAATACTACCATGTAGTGGCATACTTTTATGCCTTAATTTAGTCATGACTCTTCAAATATTTTAACGCGTTTATGTCCAGAAATGCGCTAGAGTGATCTGCCTCTTTGGGGGGCGTTAAAGACAATTTTTGATTCTTACGCACATGCACTTTAATCTTGGATAAAAGTGATGGGAGGGACACTCAAACCAGATTACAGAGAAACAGGTTATTTACATAACCTCTCTTATTTATGAACTAACATAAAGATCCAATTGCTCACTAACTTCGTACTGAAGGCCAGTTGAAGTGATAATATGAGCCCTTAATCTGCCATATCTTTACTTTTAGTATCTACTGTCTAAACTATTGATTCTTAACACTCAAATTTTGAGTTGACTCTTAAGGGAAACACCCCAAATGTGGTTTACAAATAAAAAATTGTTATCTGAAAGAGCAAACTGCCGAGTATGAAAATATTAAGCAGGAACTGAAAGAAGAGATGCTGTATTTTTTATTAAGTAAAAGTGGGCATATCTTAGAAGCAAATCATCGTTTTGCTGCGGCAATCGAAATTGAAGTTGAGGATCTAAAAGGGGCAAGCATTGAAAGCTTGATCTTAAAAAAGTCATTAAATAAACCTCATACACAAAAATTCTTGTCAGCACTTAAGAAAACTAACCATTGGCATGGTGCTTTACAGTTAAAAACGAAAACTGATAGAGAATTGTGGCTTAGAAGCATTGTTCAACCTGTAAATGAAGATATAGCTATTTTCTCATCTGAGCTCACTCGCACTATCTCTCATTCGAGAGAGAAAGAAGATATGCTTGCTGCTCTTAGTCGTTCATCTGCTGTAATCGAGTTTACTCTAGATGGAATAATTCTGAGTGCTAACGATAATTTTTTAAATGCAATGGGGTACTCTAAAAGCCAAATACTAGGTAAGCACCATAGTATCTTTTGCGATCCAGAAGAAGCAAATTCAAATTCTTACAAAGAGTTTTGGTCAGAGTTAAAGGGGGGGCGCTTTATCTCTGACCGCTTTAAAAGAATAGATAGTTATGGCAATGAAGTATGGCTTGAAGCTTCTTATAACCCTATTCATGATGAAAATGGAGATTTATATAAAGTTGCTAAGTTCGCGACTGTCATTACAGAACAAATGAGAAGAGAGCAAGCTATTTCAGAAACAGCTGGCATTGCTTACGATATCTCAAAACAAACTGACTCTGATGCAGAAAATGGTTTAGGTGTTGTAAAGCAAACTATCTCAACTATGAATGCGCTTTCTAAGAAACTTGAAACTGCGAGCGAAGGCATTAATAAACTTGATGTACAATCAGCAAAAGTCTCTCAATTGGTTGAAAGTATTAAAGGAATAGCAGATCAAACAAACTTATTAGCACTTAATGCTGCAATAGAGGCTGCAAGAGCGGGTGAGCAAGGACGTGGTTTTTCAGTTGTCGCAGACGAAGTAAGACAATTAGCATCAAGAACGAGTTTAGCTACAGAGCAAATAATTAGTGTGGTTGCAGAAAACAAAGTACTTACTCAGGACGCTGTAACCCAAATTGAATCTAGCCTAGTAGAAGCCAAAGATGCTTTGGATTTATCTAATAGTGCAGGTAATGTAATCGATGACATTCAAAAAGGCGCAAAAGAAGTCGTTGAGGCTGTAGGCCAATTTAAAACAAACCTTTAATTTAGCTATCACAACTTGAGAGAGACTGAACAATGTGACTAAATCAAGTCAGTCTCTCAGTTATAAATTTCTCTATCGAGTATGGCAAAGCGAGCAACAATGCTTACAACCATCAACATTTGAATATTTGGTTTTTGCTTTCTCTACTGCATCTTTGCAACTATGGAAGAAACCTAAATAAGTGCGGTCTGTTATCAAGTTGAAGTACGGGCATGACTCTGTATGTACCTCATGCTCACCTGTGTTTTGGGCGTTATCGTTAATGTAATAATGTTTCAAAATTCCTCCCTAAATTATCCATTTTGTTTTATTACATAGTTAATATGTATTACTTACACATTAATTAAAAACTAGCTAATGCTTTCAAAAATACCAGTTTAATATACAAAAAATAATATTTTAAGACTAATAAAAAAGTGTGTCGCAAATTTACTGTTTTAGCGTTATTGTAAGTAGGTACAAAGTATTGCGGGAAACTTAAATGGACAATTGCAGCGTTCTAATCATTGATGATGAAGAAATTAATACCTTACAGTTAGAGCATGCCCTAGAGGATGTTGGTAAGATTACAACTTCTAACAATAGCTCCGAGGCTATACAACTTATAGAAAAAATTAAGCCTGATATCTTAGTTCTTGACTTAGAAATGCCTAAAGTCAGTGGTTTTGATATTTTAGAAGTCATACAGAAAAAGTCTACTCTGGCACATATTAGAACTGTTGTTATTACGTCTCACAGTGATCCTGCGATAGAAGAAAAAGCATTGTCTCTTGGCGCGATAGACTTTATTTCAAAACCCTTAAACCTCAGACTATGTCGAATTCGTATTGAAAATCATATAAAAATCAGGTCACAAGAAAAGATATTGCAACAGACTCAAGCAGAACTTTTTGCTGAAAAGGAACAGTTGAGAATCACTCTTGACTCGATTGCTGATGCTGTTATTTCTACTGATAAAAAGGCAAATATTGTGTATATGAACCCTGTAGCGCAAAGACTTACAGGGTGGTCACAAACAGCAGCGAAAGGTCGCCATATTGAAGAGGTGATGAAGTTAGTCGATGCTACGACCAAAGCTTCATCAATTAACCCATTAGTCGTTGCATTAAATGAAAATAGACCTGTTGCTATGGCTTTAAATACGCAACTAATAAGTAAGCAAGGAATTGAACATCGAGTTGAAGACAGCGCAGCTCCTATCCTTGATAAAAACCATAATCAATGCGGCGCTGTTATGGTGTTTCAAGATGTAAGCGAAGCTTTAGCTATGTCTATGCAGATGACTTATTTATCTCATCATGATCAATTGACCTCACTACCAAATCGAGTGCTACTGCATGATAGACTCACGCAAGGCATAGCCAGAGCAGAATTTAATGACTCTAAATTAAGTTTAATGTTACTTGATTTAGATAAGTTCAAGTTTATTAATGATGCATTAGGCCATCACGTTGGTGATGAGATAATTGCCCATATTGGTCATACTTTAGATTTATTTGCATGTAACGATATTACTGTCGCACGTGTTGGTGGGGATGAGTTTGCACTCGTTGTTCCTCATTCAGCTAACTCATTAAGCCTAGAGCCTCTTGTTAATCAAGTTCTCAATGTTATTAGCAAACCTTTCAGGTCTGGTGGTGAACAACATGTGCTTACAGCAAGTTTAGGTATAAGTGTGTATCCTGACGATGCTTCAAGCGTTGAAGAGATGCTTCGTCATGCAGACTCTGCAATGTATAAAGCAAAGAGTGAATCTGCAAATAGTTACTTTTACTTTAGTGACGATTTACAGATTGAAATTAATAGGCGCCTTGAGGTTGGAAATAAGCTAAGAAAGGCATTAGAAGAAAATGATCTCGAAGTTCATTATCAACCTAAATATGATTTAAACACTGACACACTTATTGGTGTAGAAAGCTTAGTCCGTTTAAAAGATGGGCAAGGCGGCTTTATTTCTCCAGTTCATTTTATTGAATATGCCGAGGAGACAGGGCTTATTTTTCGCTTAGGAGAACAAGTTCTAGAAAAAAGCTGTATTGCTGCAAAAAATTGGCTTGATAAAGGTCTGCCTATTAAAGTTGCAGTAAACATATCTGCTAAACAGTTCACAGATACTAAACTTGTAGATACTGTTGCTGAGATTCTTGAAAGAACGCAATTACCTAGCCGTTATTTAGAATTAGAAGTGACAGAATCGGCCTTGATTGAAAATTTTGATTATACTGTAAGTCAATTAAAGCTTATTTCTGGAATGGGGGTGAGTATTGCTCTTGATGACTTTGGTACTGGATACTCAAGCCTTTCATATTTAAGATTATTCCCATTAGATGTGCTGAAAATAGATCAGTCTTTTGTTCGTGATATGCTTGATGATGCTCAAGCATTTAATATTGTTACTACTATAATTGAATTAGCTCATTCACTAGGACTGCAAATTGTGGCTGAAGGGATTGAAACTTTAGAGCAAAAAGATCGACTGCAAGAGCTTGGTTGTCAAATTGGTCAAGGTTATTTACTAAGTAAGCCTTTGAATATCGACAAGGCTAACAAACTAATACAAAGTAGTAAGGTTGAAGGAATATTATGCCCTTAAGTTTAAAGCCCTTATCACAATGTAAAGTATTCATCGTTGACGATGATGAGATGGTAAGGCTAAGTTTAGGAGTTATTTTAGAAGATCATTTTTCCGTGGATGCATACTCTTCTGGTCAGGCTGTTTTAGAAGCCTGTGAGGATTTACTTCCAGATTTGATTTTACTAGATATTAATTTACCGGATATAAGTGGTCTGGATATTTGTAGGCGACTTAAGGCTAAACCTACATTCGAAAATATCCCAATAATTTTCATCACTTCGACTTACGACACGGAATACCAAAATGCATGCTGGGAAGCTGGTGCTTCTGATTTTATTGGTAAACCTATTACTGCATCGACATTGATACACCGCACGAAAAATCATTTAGAGAATAAGCTTCGATTAGAAAAACTATTACAGCTTACTTATAAAGATTCGTTGACAGGCTTATTTAACCGTCACTATTTGGATTTAGAAGTTGCAAACGTTTTTAAACAGACTTCAAGAGAGAGGAAACCGTTCAGCTTGCTAATGCTGGATATCGACTTCTTTAAATTATACAACGATCAATACGGGCATCCGCAAGGAGATGCTTGCCTAAAAATAATTGCTGATGTTATTGAGCGATCTATTCAAAGACCTCAAGATATAGCAATACGATATGGTGGTGAGGAGTTTCTTGTCATACTGCCATTCACTGACTTCGACGGCGTTAAATTCATATGTGATCGTATTTCAGCAGAGCTTGAGGCAATTAATATCCCACATGTTAAGTCTTTATGGGGCCGCGCTACAGTCAGTATCGGTGGGGTTATCTATGAGCATCAAAATAAGGTGAGCTTTAATGAGCTAATTAATTGCGCAGATAAGGCGCTTTATGCGGCTAAAAATGATGGGCGAAACTGTTTTAGGCTTAGCTTTTGTGATTGATTTAGGCTTTTCTTACTGCTTTTTGTAGAAACCTCAGGAACATAGCCTATACTTTGGAGATTGTTAACTTACCAAGAAATACAATGGAACATTCCCAAAAGCGTCGAGATTTTCTAAAAACACTCGGTGTTGGTGCTGCGGCATCAACACTTGCGTTTAAAGCCCCTTATGTTTTTGCAAAGAACAAAGTAACCCTTCGTGTAATGGGAACACATGTTACGTTGCAAGAAGAGCTTAGACAAAGAGCAATGCGCGAACTAGGTATAAACATTGAGTTTTCGCCAATGGGAAGTGCCGCCGTTTTGCAAAAAGCAGCAGCAGACCCTAGTTCTTTTGATTTGTATGAGCAATGGTCTGACTCTATTAATATTTTGTGGCAAGCAGATGCCATTCAGCCAATCGAGGTTGATAGACTTGTTTATTGGGATGAAATAAACCCACTTTCCAAGATAGGCAAAATTGTACCGGATGCAAAGTTAGGTTCAGGCGATTCACCAAATAAGCTTCTTTATGCACAGCAGGATGGTTCGTTAGGAAAAACACCATCCAAATTAATTAGCTTCATGCCTTATGTACATAATGTAGATTCATTTGGCTATAACACGAATGTAATTGAAAAAGGCATTCCTTACGAAACAGAGTCTTGGGCATGGTTATTAGATGAAAAGAATAAAGGGAAAGTAGCATTAGTTAATGCACCAACAATAGGCATTTTTGACGCTGCTCTAGCTGCTCAAGCTAAAGGATTAATGAAATTTAATGATTTAGGCAATATGACTATTGCCGAGATTGACCAATTATTTGCCGTTTTATTTGAAAAGAAACGCCAAGGTCATTTTTCAGGCTTTTGGACGTCAGTACCACAATCTGTTGATTTTATGAAAATGAACCGAGTGACCATTCAAAGTATGTTCTCACCAGGTGTCAGTGCGCTAAATGGGCAAGGCATTCCAGTAACTTATGCATCGCCAAAAGAAGGTTACAGAGCATGGCATGGAGTTATGTGTTTATCAAAAAATACCCATGGGCATGTTAAAGATGCTGCGTATGAGTATATGAACTGGTGGTTATCTGGCTACCCAGGTGCATTTATAGCAAGGCAAGGATATTACATTTCTAACCCTAGTCGTAGCCAACCGCTTATGTCTAAACCTGAGTGGAACTATTGGTATGAAGGACAAGAAGCGTCAACTGACTTGAAGGGAACAGATGGAAAAGTATCTATTAAAGCAGGCGAAATAAGGGATGGTGGCAGTTATATTAAACGGTTTTCGAATATTGCGGTTTGGAATACTGTGATGCCAAATTATGATTACAGTTTAGATAAGTGGTATGAACTACTTAGCGCATAAGGAAGTAAATTGTTAAGTTTTTTTTCAAAATCTCTTGCTGTCAAAATGTCGCTAGCAATGGTGCTTGTCTTAGTCGCTATGAGCGCGAGTTATTTGATTATGAATCAAAGGCTTAAAACGATTGAGGACTCTTTTAATAACATCGGTAAGATTGGCAACTATGCTGTAGATATTTTAAAAATTAATAAAGATATTGTTGAGATGCAAAGGGATATCTCAGTTTATGGTGCATCAGGTAGTGCACCCGTTTTTAAAAAAATCATGGAAAATTTTGAAAGTATTGAAAAGCGATTAGCTGAAATTAATGTAATAAAAGGCTCGGAAAGTATTCAAATTCATCTTGATGGTATGACGGAGCTTGTAAGTCGTTATGGCGCTAACTTAAAAGTACTGACATTTCGCTTTACACGACGGAATGACTTAATTGAAAAAGAATTACCGCAAATTTATTTGAACGCAATTTCACTTCTTGAAAATTTAAAAGCAAAGGCTACTGATACAAATGAGAAGTTGTTTGTTACAGAGTACCTTAATCTATGGCATATGCTGCATCGTGATGCTTATCAATTTTTAACAAAAAAAGATTATGCCAAAAGAGCTGAAGTTGAAAAAATACTGAACTCGCTATCTAAAAACGTTGCAGATAAATCTAAATTTAAAAATATGATCGATTTGTCTAATAGCTATCGAAATACTTTTTCAAAAAGTGTTCAGGCTAATCGAAACTATTTAAGCTTAGTAAATGTAGTAATGGCTGGAGATGCAATTGAATTTAGTACGCTTGCGAATAGCTTAAGGGAAGATTCGTTAACGCAACTAAAACAAATAAAACGGGATGCTCAAAAGACGGTTTCAATGACAGAAAGCATTTTAAATGTACTTGCTTTGATAGTTGTTATTTACATTGTCTCTCTATCAGCATTCTTTCACTTGCAAATTATACGTGCGATTAAACGCTTAACAAATAGCTTCACACATTTCTTAGACGGAGATTTGGAAGCACAAATTTATGATTTAAAAAGAAAAGACGAAATTGGTATTTTAGCCAAGGCAGCTAATAAGTTTAGAGAGCTAAGTAAAGACCTATCTGAAGCGAAGCAAAGTGCTGAGCATACAACAAAAGTTAAGTCAGAGTTTTTAGCAAATATGAGCCATGAAATTAGAACACCGATGAATGGTATTTTAGGCATGGCTCGCCAGATGAGCCGCACGACACTCACACAAGAACAAAGCAAAATGCTACACCTCATACAGTCTTCAGGTGCTAGCTTATTAGTGATTATTAACGACATTCTTGATTTGAGTAAAATTGAGGCTTCAAAAATTGAACTTGAGTCTGAACCAGTAGATTTAAGCTATCTTTTAGAGGAGCTAAAACACCTATTTCAGGAGCAAGCTGCTAGTAAGAATATTCAGCTTTATATCTCTACAACTCCGGAAGTTGAAAAACTGACTTTTTTGGCCGATGAAACGCGCTTAAAGCAGGTATTGATAAATTTACTGGGTAACGCTGTTAAGTTCACAGAGAGAGGAAGCGTTTCGTTAACTGTAAACATACAAGAGATTGGGTTTGATGAAGTAAAGCTTACGTTTAATGTATCAGACACAGGGATCGGGATTGCAAGTGAACACTTGAATACACTATTTGAAGCATTTTCTCAGGCAGATACGTCTATTACAAGACGTTTTGGTGGTACAGGGTTGGGCCTCACTATATCAAATAAATTATTAGATTTGATGGAAGCACCTCTACAAGTCGAAAGTGCACTAGGAGAAGGGTCTCATTTTTATTTTTCTCTGTTAGCAAAGCGCACACTATCTTCAATGGACTTAGATCATAAAGATGCTTCATTAACTACACCTAAAAAAGATATAGATTTATCGAATATTAATGCGCTTGTTGTTGAAGATAATGACATTAATCAGATAGTGATTGAAGCGATGCTCAATGAATTTAATATTACCTCTATAAATATGGCAAACAATGGTCAGGAAGCTGTTGAACAATGTGAACTAGGTGTATTTGATATTATCTTTATGGATATGCAAATGCCAGTATTAGATGGTCCGCAAGCCACTGTAAAAATTAGAGAGTTTTCTGCTTTCAAACATACACCAATTATTGCTTTAACTGCTAATGTATTAAGTGCAGATAAGCAGCGCTGTTTTGATGCCGGAATGGATGATTATATCGCAAAGCCACTCGAGTATGACGCTTTGAGGTCTATCTTGCTAAAGTGGTGTAGAACAAATATTAAGCGGACATAGTATGGATATTTATAATAAAGGTGGTGCAAGTTTAGTTGGTTCGAAGGTATTTTTAACAATAGTTTCCTTTGTGTTTTTTATTTTTGCCTTATTTGCAGTTTATTTTTTTGAAGGACACGTTAAAAGTGATGTTTTAGGGTCAATTGATCAAGAGTTTACTGAGACACAAGAGCGCTTAAAAGAAATAGTAACTAGTTCAATTGCTGAGTCAAAATCAGATCTCCGCTTTTTATACTCAACCCCCCCTATATCGGGATTACCAAGAGCTGAATTTAATGATGGAATTGATCCATACGATGGTACTACATACAACCAGTGGAAAGAGCGTCTAGAAACCATATTTATTGGTTTTATGGAAAATAACCTCGCTGTTGAGCAACTTCGTGTTATTGCTGTTACTGCCGAGGGTAGAGAGTTAATACGCGTGCAAAGAGTAGGCGCATCTGTAGAGGCTGTGCCTGATTACTCATTGCAGGCTAAAAGCGGTGAGCTATACTTTTTACCAAGCTCTCAGCTTGAAACGAATCAAATTTACATGTCGCCACTTACTTTAAATAAAGAATTTGGTGAAGTGGTTTTTCCTTACCAGCCAATGTTACGTTTTTCTATTCCCATCTTTAGTGATAAAGGAAAGCGGTATGCATTTTTAATTATGAATGTAAATGCTAATGCACTCATTGATAATCTTAAACGAACCGTTTTTAACTACTCTGATTTAATTATTAGTAGCTCTGAAGGTGACTTTATTTACCATCCTGTAGAAGACTATCAATTTTCACGAGATTTAAACCCAGACCTAACGTGGGAAAAAGTTTATAGTCAGAAAGTTCAATATCAAGGGCTCTACACGGTAACATCAAAACTTAACCCTAACTTGCAGTTTTATGTACATTCTACAAAAGTGAAAACAAGACCTAGGAATAAATATGGATATATTAACTTTAATCTTTTAGTACCTGAAAAATACGTAGAAATGTTAGTTAATGAGAAACGTGAAATCACTTATGGCTTCCTAGCGGCTATTGGTGTTTTCACTTCCATATTACTTATAATGTTTTATAGAAATGCAACGAGGAGCCAGTTATTAGCGGAAGCTCGCAGAGAAGCATCTGCAATAGTTGATGGGTCAATCGATGCAATCGTTGGGTTAAATCTAGAGGGTGAGTTAACAAGTATAAATAATACAGCGGAGCGTTTGTTATCAATTTCTAAAGTGACAGCATTAGGGAAATCAGCAATAGACATTGAGTTTCTCTCAAAATTACCCACCCAGACCTACATTAATGATATACAAAGCTCAAAATCACAAATTAAAGATGAATTCTCCGAACAATTTGGCGAAACAACGTTTCATTTTGCGATATCTGTTAGTCCCGTATTTTCTGAACAAAGTACTTTAATTGGACTTGCTTTAATTATTAGAGATATAACAAAAGAAAAAGAAGCTGAAATAAAAGTAAAACGATTAAATACAGAGCTAGAAGCGAAAGTTAGAAAGCGTACTCAGGCACTTGCAGAGGCTAAAGATGATGCGATCAAGCATAGCGATATTAAAAGCGCATTTATATCGAACATAAGCCATGAGCTTCGAACTCCATTGAATGGGGTCATTGGCACTTTAAATATTTTAAAACGAGAAGAGTTGTCTGATAAATCACGAAACCTTGTTGAAATGATGGATCTAAGTGCATCAAATTTAAATCTATTAATTAATGACATACTTGATTTATCTAAGATTGAAGCAGGTAAACTGGATCTAAATCTTAAAACAATCAATCTACAACTACTAATTGAAAGACTAGTTGAATCAAGTGCTATTCGAGCCTTTGATAAAGGGTTAAATGTATATTTAGATACCAGTGACTTAAACTGTGAGAATATTAAAACAGATCCGCTCAGACTCAGCCAAATTTTAAATAACTTAATCAGTAACGCGATAAAATTTACTGACAAAGGCTATATAAAAGTCACTGTTAGTTCTGAGCGCATATCGGAAAAGTTACATGATTTAAAAGTAAAGGTCCAAGATACGGGAATAGGGATAGCGCCTAGTACGCAAGGACAATTATTTGATGCGTTTCAGCAGGCAAGTACGGCAATATCAGAAAAGTTTGGGGGGAGCGGACTTGGCTTGTCTATTTGTAAACAATTATGTCAATTAATGGATGGAGACATTTCTGTCAGTTCAACTTTAAATCAGGGCAGTACTTTCACCTTCAATATTAAAGTTCGCTGCAATGGAGAGAACTTTCAAGTTACTGAAAAATGCTACGAGAATAAAGCTATTTTGGTGGCGAGCAGTAATCAGAATATTTGGGAAGTCTTGGATAAGACAATTAGTTTGCTAGGTGGTATTGTCAACACATGCTCTATGGCGGAGCTTGGTGCACATAAAAACAAAGCTTTTGATTACGTGTTCTTAGACTATGAAGATGATACAACTAATAACATAGGTTCAATCATTGAAGTTTTAAGCGAAAATAAACAAAGTACTCAGTTTATAACACTTCATCAACCAGGAAACCCACTCCCTAAAGGTATTGCATCAAAAGTTTCTCAAATCACAAAGCCTATAACCCAAACAGAGCTGGTGCAAGTTGCTGGCTACGAAGTGCCGAAATGTGAGCCATTATATCTACTTTCTGAAACCAGTACCTTTGAAGTTACAGATGATGTCACTGAGCAATTAAAAGATTGTACAGTATTGATTGTCGACGATAATGAAATCAACATTGAAGTTGCTAAAGGCGCATTAGATGAGCTGCCTATAAATATTTTAACAGCAAGTAATGGACAAGATGCAATTGAACTTTTAAATCATTTCAACACAAATGAGAAGCAAATAAACTGCATACTGATGGATTGCCAAATGCCAATTTTAGATGGTTATCAAGTGTGTGAAAAAATACGCACAGGAAAAGCAGGAGAGTCGTTTATTGATATTCCTATCATTGCTATGACCGCAAGCGCGATTGCAGGTGAAAAGGAAAAATGCTTAGCTGTGGGGATGAGTGATTATGTGAGTAAGCCAATTGAGGTAGTAAAAGTATTAGAAAAGGTCGTCAAATGGTCGTTATCAAGCTACGAGGGGCAATCTAAAGCAATTCCTATTGCTGTAAATGAACTCAAAGAAGAAAAGCTGTGGGACCGTGAACAAGCCCTCACACGATTATTAAATAAAGAAGTTTTACTAAACAAAATTTGTGAAGTGTTTGTTGTTAAAGCACCTATTAAAGTGCAGGAACTAATAGAGCAACACAAACAAGGGAATAGTGAAGAAGTTCGTCAAATAGCGCATGCGTTAAAAGGGATGTGTGGTGAAATCAGCGCTAATAAGTTAAGAGAGTTATTCTCTGATATCGAGGTGATAGCAGAGAAAGGTAATTTGGATATCGGCACTCAGCTAGCCTCTGTTGAACAAATGATACCTAGGTTAGTAGAGGATGTTAAAAAAAGTACAACTTCTAACAAGTAAACTCAGCTTAAGCCTAAAAGAGGCGAGGTCTAATATCTAATAAGAGCGTTACCACCTTATGAAATTGTATTGAGCCGCCCGTTGGCTCTAACTCATTTTTGTCCATCGACGAGTTATAAATATAGCTCGCCTTTATCCCAAAATGCTTTAACGTAAGCCTTGATGTGTATAGATTGAAAGGATGATTACGATTGTAGTTGTAATTCAGAGAGCTGCTTTGATATCAAACTCTTTTGATGAGAAATGACCTTTCTTTAATATACCCTCACTTTGATAGTTTCTTTACCAACCCTATTTTAAACTTTCAATGAGTGCAACAAGAGTTGAGAAATAATGTATTGTTGTTCAGGTTGATACTAATAATTGTTTTTCATTAAGAGAATGTCCATTAAGCTACACAGTATAGCCATTCAGGCACTTTAAAAAAGAAGGAATTTGACTACGAAGCAAACACAAGTTGTAATTCTAATTTTCTAAATTCGGCGAGCTTTTCTTCTCTTACTTTTTCTTCAGTGATTAGTACTGAGATTGAATCTAAATCTGTCACTTTGTGTCTTGCAACGGAAGACAGTTTTTCTTCAGTTACTGCAATTAGCACATTATTACTTTGTTTCACAATAGCTTGTTTAAATTGAGCATCTTCAATATCAAAAGCAGAAACACCGACTTCCAAATCGATTGCGCAAGCCCCTAAAATAGCTAAATCAAAGTGCATAGTTTGTAGTTGTTTAAGTGAGGTCGTTCCAATTGCAGCTCCCTGTTGCTTACTTATTTTTCCTCCCAACAAAACAACATCACAATACTCATGAGATTGTAATGCAATGGCGACCGATGGTGTATGTGTTACAACAGTTAATTCAAGGTGTTGTGGGATCATCTTTGCGATAGCTAAATTTGTGCTACCGGAGTCAATAAAGATGAATGCTTTTTCTTTAAAATAAGGGATACAAGCCTTTGCTAAGATCTGTTTACGATCATCATTTAAGTCTAATCGCTGGACTAAACTACCATCATTTTTCGCATTAATAACGGCACCACCGTAAACTTTTTTACATACACCTTGATTCGCCAATTCCTGTAAATCTCGACGGATCGTGTGCTCTGAAACATTGAGTTGTTTGGCAAGTTGAACGCACACAACTCGGCCTGTTTGTTGTAAATGATCTTTGATCAGTGCTTGCCTCTGATTTGGGAATGAAGCATAATCGAGCATAATAAATCATAATTGAGCATTGATTGGTGATATTAATGTAGCATTGAGTGCTTCTTTTAGCAATTTTATGATTTATTAAGTAATAGCAGTAGATTACTCCGCAGCGTTATAACCTCATGCAAGTCGTTTGCTGTAATCATTAGGCTATATTTAACTTAAAATTTTTGAACAGTCTGCTCGATTGTGATGTTTTATGAAAGGTTTATGCAATGTCGTTAAAAATATGTCCATTCAATAAGCGAGAAGTTTTAGCTACAAGATTACTGTTTTTGTGTGCAGGCTTAGCCACTGCAACATGGGCCTCACTTATCCCTATTATAAAAACACGTATAGGTATAGATGAGAGTACTTTAGGCTTTTTGTTATTATGTCTTGGCGCAGGTGCAATATTCGCAATGCCAATTTCTGGGGCGCTCGCTACTAAATATGGTTGTAAGCGAATCTTGCAAGTCTCAGGCATATTGATTGTTGTTTGCTTACCTATTTTCGCCTTAGTCAATAGTGTTGTTAGTTTAGCTGTTTTACTCGTTCTTTTTGGTCTATCTATAGGTACAACTGATTGTGTAATGAATATTCAAGCTGTTTTAGTTGAAGAGCGTTCGAAAATGCCATTAATGTCTGGTTTTCATGGCTTTTATAGCTTAGGTGGCATTGTTGGAGCTGGTGCTGTTGCTGTGCTGTTGATTGCAACTTTCTCTGCAATCGAAATTTGTTTGGCGATGGCTTTGGTTGTTTTACTATGTTTTCTGATTGCTAGGGGGGATTTGCTACCGTTTGCAAGCCAAACTGAAGGACCTGCATTTGCTTTACCAAAAGGGCCTGTTGTATTGATAGGTGTTATTTGTTTTGCGATGTTTTTAGCCGAAGGAACCGTTCTAGATTGGAGTGGTATTTATTTGATGGATTACCAGAATGCATCTAATGGAATGGCAGCTTTGGGGATATTCAGCTTCTCAATCACAATGACATTAGGTAGATTGTTTGGTGATCGAATTATTACTCATTTTGGACAAAGAGTCGTACTTACTATTAGCGGCTTAACAGCAAGCCTTGGGCTTCTAATAGCTATTGCATCTATGAACTTTTACCTTGCGCTATTTGGTTATGTGCTTATGGGAATCGGCTGTGCCAATGTTGTCCCTATAATGTTTTCAGCGGCAGGTAAGCAAACCTATATGTCACAGGCAACAGCAATTCCAGCGGTGACTACACTTGGCTATGTTGGTGTATTAATGGGGCCTGCAAGCGTGGGACAAATTGCACACTTCACATCACTTGCAGCTGCGTTAGTTGTAATTGCAATTTTAATTACTACAGCAACTATGCTTTCCTTTTTCGTAAAAGTTTCTCGCGTTTAAGTTATCTCTAATAATTTAAACTTCAGTCAATTTAAGTCTAAATTGGCTGGTTGAGAGTAAGCAGATAGGCTTTGAGCTAGCACGTTTATGTCCATCAACGGGTTTTAAATATAACTCGACTTTTGCCCTTTAACGATTTAGAGCTAATAGGTTAAGGTCGCTTATGAGCCATCTAAGATCACAACAAACTCTTATATTCGTTTACTCTCTGTCCAAACTGAAAGATGTCTAGTTGTTCAGGGGAAGATCATTGTTAGGTGCATATGCAACAAGTACCTAAGGCGTGCTTAATACACGAATAACTATCTTTGTATCAAAACAAACCCATCAATAAATCTGGTATTCACCTTTAGGTTTATTGCTATACATGAACGACTCGAGTTCCGATTTAAGTACTTCGACGATATCGGTTGTAAACGGTGTTCTTATTTCGCCAGAGTCTAAATACCTCAGTAAATCAACTTCATGTTTAATAGCTGACTGAATTGAGTAAGTAATAGGGTAGGTGACTTTAAACTGCTGATGTGAGATGACGTTATCAGGGTTTTCTATGTCAACGTAGAAGGTTAGCTGTTCATTTTCTTCACAAATATCACTGCAAGTACCATGGTCTCGAATGTAATCCATGACTATATTTTTAATGAAAATATCGAACTCATTCATATTAATCCCTCAATATTTGCCCATCCATTGGGTACAACTAAAATCTAGCAAAGAATAATAAATCTAGCCAACGCTATTTTGCAGATTTTTAGTTAACCCTCTCTGAATGAGGGTTAATAAAATAGTAGAAGGAGTAATTAATTCAGCTCTTTACAGTAGTTTTTCATGAGGGTTTAGATAGAACATCTTCTTCCATCCTTGGGTTTCATTTGTCATTAACCAAGGAAGTGGTAACAGAGATAAAATTGAATAGTGAACGTGTGACGGTTTACCAATCGCGTTACCTGAATTACCTAATGTGCCGATGGTATCGCCTATTTTAACAAGGCTCCCACTCGCGACTGAAAGGCTATCTAGGTGAGAAAAGTAATGAATACGCCACTTTGGCCCTAAAATAGCAATTGCCTTACCACCCTTGCTGAAATGACCCGAAAAAACAACAATACCAGAGCTTGCAGCTGAAACGGTGGTTCCCTTCTTGCCAAATATATCGATACCTTTATGTACAACAGAAGAACCCCAAGGCTCGAACCAAAAAGTTTCATGGTTCCAATCATTCGGTGTCGCACCTTTAACAGGAATAATGGTTTTTTCTGGTATCAACATACCAATTAAGATTATCAAGCCTAAAGTAAGGAAACTATATTTTATGTATTTCATTGTCTTATCCATGACATATTTTTAATTAAAGCTGACCCATTAAACTCATTAATAGTCTAAAAAACAATACAAAACAACGCCACCTGTTGTTTGGAACACTCCGGCTCATAATGAGGAGGGAATTTTATGTACTTTAGAGTGAATTTTATCTTTAGTTTAAAGCGTGAGCCGTAAAAGGGAAGAAAGTGCTTCAAGGTATGATGAAGCACTTTTAATGAATCGATTAATGTGTAGATTAAATAATAACGTGGGGAGCGAGCTTATTAACTACGCGCCTAATTCAGCTCTTACGATTTCAGCACCTTGACTAAGTGCACTTAGTTTAGCCGTAGCTACATCTCTTGAAAGTGGTGCCATACCGCAGTTGGTGCAGGGGTAAAGCTTGTCAGCGTCGACATATTTGAGAGCTTCGCGCAACGTTGCGGCCACCTCATCGGGTGTTTCAATATCAGTGGTTGCCACATCAATTGCACCAACCATTACTTTTTTACCGCGAATAAGTTCAAGCAGTTCAATAGGTACGCGAGAGTTGTGACACTCCAGCGAAATAATATCGATATTCGATTTTTGTAGTTTTGGAAACACTTCTTCGTATTGACGCCATTCATTCCCAAGCGTTTGTTTCCAATCTGTATTTGCTTTGATGCCATAGCCGTAGCAAATGTGTACGGCTGTTTCGCAGTTTAGCCCTTCGATTGCTCTTTCTAGGCACTTAATGCCCCAGTCATTTACATCATCAAAAAATACATTAAACGCAGGCTCATCAAATTGGATAATATCAACGCCCGCGGCTTCGAGCTCTTTGGCTTCTTGATTGAGTATTTTGGCAAATTCCCATGCCAGCTTTTCTCGGCTTTGATAGTGCGCGTCATACAAGGTGTCTATCATGGTCATAGGGCCTGGCAGTGCCCATTTTATTGGTTGTTTGGTTTGTGAACGTAAAAATTTAGCGTCTTCAACAAACACTGACTTGCTGCGTGATACTGGCCCAGCGACGCTTGGCACACTTGCTTCGTAGCGATTGCGAATAGTGACTGTTTTACGGTTTTCAAAGTCAACACCATTCAAATGTTCAATAAAGGTGGTTACAAAGTGTTGGCGTGTTTGCTCACCGTCGCTGACAATATCAACGCCAGCCTGTTGTTGCTCTTGCAGGGCTACACGTAGTGCATCTTGTTTGCCATCAATAAGCTCTGCACCTTGTAACTTCCATGGCGACCATAGAGTTTCGGGTTCAGCGAGCCAAGAAGGTTTTGGTAAGCTGCCCGCTGTCGATGTTGGTAATATTTTTTTCATGTTAACTCTCATTAAATCGCGTAGTTAGCCGACCACTGTTCCAAAACTGATTGATAAGGCTTAATAAAGTGCTGTTCAGTAAACTTACCTTGAGCAATGGCAAGTTGGCTGCGTTCTTCGCGGTCATAAACTATCTGTGTGATAGAGTGATCGGCATTTCGTAAATTTGGTTGATACTTGCTACCCGCTACGGCGTTTGCGTTATAGATCTCCGGTCGATAAATCTTTTGGAATGTTTCCATGGTACTGATTGTGCTGATTAGCTCTAAATTAGTGTAATCATTCAATAAGTCACCAAAGAAATAGAATGCTAAAGGTGCAACGCTGTTTGGTGGCATAAAGTAACGAACTTGTAAGCCCATCTTTTTGAAATACTGTTCTGTGAGTGACGATTCATTAGGTTGATACTCGACACCTAAAACAGGGTGGTGATTTTCAGTACGGTGATATGTTTTATTGTCAGAAACGCTTAGGCAAATAACCGGAGGCTTTTTGAAGTGCTGTTTATACGTTTCTGAATCAATAAAGTATTTAAATAACTTACCGTGTAGATCGCCAAAGTTATCTGGAATACTAAATTCTTCTCTGCTTTTATTGTGATCAAGTAATAACACACTAAAATCATAATCACGGACATATGATGAGAAGTTGTTACCAACAATTCCCTCAATACGTTCATTGGTTTTATGGTCAATGATGTTGGTCTTTAAAACTTCAATTGAAGGAAACGCTTCACCACTGCCTGCAATATCTAAATCAACTGAGACAATTTCAAGCTCAACAGAATAGCGGTTGCCTTGTGGATTATCCCAATTTGCCAGTGCATTGAAACGGTTATCTATCATTTTTAATGCATTACGTAAGTTCTGCTGGCGACTTTCGCCACGTGCTAGGTTAGCGAAGTTAGTGGTAATACGGGTGCTGTTTGACGGATGGTAATTTTCGTCAAGACGAATACTCTTAATTGTAAATGAGAAATTGTGTTTCATGGCAATGTACCTAATGTCCTGAGATAAATGATTGCTGCTCACCTTCCTTTAATTGCTAGGTCGTTAACCTTAGGTTGCTCTGCAGCGGTAATGAATTTATACGTGCTTACTATCATGAAGAAAAACGTTTTTATTTCAGGTAAAACATGAATTTGATTCATACCTAAATGGGGGGATTAGTTTATTGAGTAACAAAGAGAGGATAATATATGGAAAAATAATTTTAAATGTCTAGATGGCTAGATGTTTTTAGCGGTGTTGTAATTTTTTCATATAAAACGTGAGTAATATTCACCACTTATCATTGGCTTCATAGTCATTTGTACTGCTTTTAGTTGTTATACTCAGCTCCCTAACTAATAACAAAGACAAGTAAAATGAATGAATTAATCGTGTTAATACTAGCCTGCGCGATACTCGGCAGTGGTGTTGGCTTTTTGGCAGGGCTCTTGGGGATCGGTGGTGGCTTAGTGATCGTGCCGATATTAAGTATGATACTGCTGCATTTTCAGATTTTACCAGCGGAACAAGTTGTGCTGGTGGCTATTGCAACATCGCTCGCATCAATCCTTTTTACTTCAACATCATCAGCCATTGCTCACCATAAAAATGGCAATGTGCCTTGGCAATTAGCTCCTTGGGTTATGACAGGAGTTGCATTAGGCGCACTGATAAGTGGCTTCTTAGCAGCATTATTACCGCAAGATGTGGTACGAATTGTCTTTGCAGTAAGTGTGGTGCTTATTGCATTGAAAATGA
This sequence comes from Pseudoalteromonas sp. 68 DY56-GL68, assembly GCF_041414825.1. Classification (NCBI taxonomy): domain Bacteria; kingdom Pseudomonadati; phylum Pseudomonadota; class Gammaproteobacteria; order Alteromonadales; family Pseudoalteromonadaceae; genus Pseudoalteromonas; species Pseudoalteromonas sp. 68 DY56-GL68. Next base: position 69,904 of record NZ_JAOCZL010000006.1, on the reverse strand, counting down.
TTTTTGGCAGTAAAAATAATGCCCAAACAACTCGCGCATTACCGAATAAAGGGCTTTTAACGTTTTATACAACAATCACAGGCGGTTTATCTGCCATGATAGGCATTGGTGGTGGTGCCGTGTTAGTACCGTTACTCACGTTTTTCTCGGTCGATATGAAAAAAGCCATTGGCTGCGCCTCGGCGTGCGGTATTGTTATTGCACTATTTGGCTCAGTGGGTTACATCAGTTCGGGCAGTCAGTACTTTACGTTAAAAGAGGGCTTTGCTGGTTTTGTTTATTTACCAGCTTTGTTCGGTATTGTGTGTACTTCGTGGTTTACCGCGCCATTAGGTGCAAAAGCAACGCATCACTTGCCAGTATCCACAGTTAAAAAAGTGTTTGCTGCGCTTTTAATCATTATGGCTATTAATATGTTATTGCGTTAATTCGATACTATTCGAGTATCGAAAGTTAAACTTTCATGTTTTCAAGAAGCAGCAGCTACGCTGCTTTTTTTATTTACAGTAGGAGCGATTTATTTAGAAACGGAGATAGTGCTTGCACTATTGATATAACAAAAATATTATATAACAAAATTGTTATGGAGTGAGCCGTGAACATTCTATTCCTTTGTACAGAAAACTCAGCACGCTCAATTATGGCTGAAGCACTACTTAAACATCATGGTAAAGATAAGTTTGAAGTACACAGTGCGGGTACTCAGCCATCAGTAGTTGATGAACGCACTTTGGCTGCAATAGCGCATTTTGGTTTAAATACCGATGGTTTTTATTCAAAGCATATTAATGAGTTTTTGCATGCACACTTTGAGTATGTCATTACCTTATGTGATGACGCTGCAAAAGAATGTGCCAATCGAGTCGATGGTAATCACTGCCTTGCGTGGGATTTTGCAGATCCTAAAACTCGCTCCGAACCTCACGCATTCGAAAAAACCTTGCAAGAGATCAATGAGCGAATTAAACAGTTTGTGCAATCCCATAAGAAAGAAAAACCAGCATCGATTTCGCCAACCACATTTTATAAAGCGCTTGCAGATGATATTCGTTTAAAAAGCTTATTACTTATCGCCGTTGAGCAAGAGGTTTGCGTGTGTGAATTAATGACGGCACTTAATGAGCAAAGCCAACCAAAGGTTTCAAGGCATTTAGCGCAGCTGAAAAAGCAGGGCATTTTGTCGGATAGAAAACACCAGCAGTGGGTGTTTTACTCTTTAAATCCGACCTTACCAATATGGATGAAACAAACAATTACCTCGACCGTGGTAAACGAACCAAATTTCATAGAAAACGAGTTAGCAAGGCTAAATGCGATGGGGGATGATCGTCCAACCCGTGTTGCTCGCTGTTGTAATTAAACAAAGCGGTTTGCTGTTAACTGTCGACAAACCCTGTAAAACAAGTTAGACAATTTCAAAAAGTAGGAGCTTAACAATGGCAATTAAAGTAGGCATTAATGGTTTTGGCCGTATGGGTCGTTTATCGCTTAGAGCAGCGTTTGCATGGGACGACGTTGAGTTTGTGCAAATTAATGACCCTGCGGGTGATGCAGCAACACTGGCTCACTTACTAAAATATGATTCGGTACACGGTATTTGGCCTCATGAGGTTGAAAGTAACGAAAATGCTGTGATCATCGATGGCCACGAAATTAACGTCACACAAAATAAAGCAATTGCAGACACTGATTGGTCTGGTTGCGATATTGTTATTGAAGCCTCTGGCGTGATGAAAAAAACCGAATTACTGCAAGCCTATCTTGATCAAGGTGTGAAAAAAGTTGTTGTCACTGCCCCTGTAAAAGAAGACGGCGTGCTGAATATAGTGATGGGTGTAAATGATGATTTATACGATGTACAGCAGCACGATATTGTTACAGCAGCATCGTGCACTACCAACTGTTTAGCACCTGTGGTTAAAGTACTGCAAGAAAAAATTGGTATCAAACATGGTTCAATGACCACTATTCACGATATCACTAATACGCAAACTATCTTAGATGCGCCGCATAAAGATTTACGCCGTGCTCGCGCATGTGGCATGAGCTTAATTCCAACTACAACCGGCTCAGCAACAGCGATTACACATATTTTCCCTGAACTCAAAGGCAAATTAAACGGCCACGCGGTTCGTGTGCCTTTAGCAAATGCATCAATCACTGACTGTGTGTTTGAAGTTGAAAAGCCAACCACCGCAGAGCAAATTAACCAGTGGATGCAAGAAGCCGCAGAGGGCCAGCTAAAAGGTATTTTAGGGTATGAAGAAAAGCCACTTGTTTCTATCGATTACAAAACCGACCCACGCTCAAGCATTGTTGATGCGTTATCAACCATGGTTGTGAACGAGACGCAAGTTAAGTTGTATGTTTGGTACGATAACGAATGGGGTTATGCAAACCGCACCGCCGAACTTGCCCGTAAAGTTGCGCGATCACTACAAGGTTAAAAGCAATGACGCGTTTGGCTAATCTTCCCGCTGATATAAAGCAGTACTTAATTGTCACCGGGAATTACTGGGCATTTACGCTAACAGATGGCGCATTGAGAATGTTGGTAGTACTGCATTTTCATGCGCTTGGCTACTCGCCTTTGAGTATTGCCATGCTGTTTTTGTTTTATGAGATTTTTGGTGTTGTCACTAACTTAGTGGGTGGCTATTTAGGCGCAAGGCTTGGTTTAAACAAAACCATGAACATTGGCCTTGCCATACAGGTTGCAGCCTTGTTCATGTTGGCAGTCCCCCCTGAATGGTTGAGTGTTGCTTATATGATGTTGGCACAAGCACTGTCGGGTATTGCAAAAGATCTTAATAAAATGAGTGCTAAAAGCTCAATTAAAATGCTGGTTGCCAGTGGTCAAGAAGGCACCTTGTTTAAATGGGTGGCGATACTAACGGGCTCTAAAAACGCCTTAAAAGGTGTGGGCTTCTTTTTAGGTGGCTTACTTCTCACATTAATGTCGTTTAAAGGCGCAATGCTTGCTATGGCTGCCACTTTGCTGGTGGTGTGGTGTTTTAGTCTTTATGCACTTAAAAATGATTTAGGCAAAGCCAAAAACAAACCTAAGTTTAACGAGATATTTTCAAAAAGCAGTTCAATCAATATCTTGTCAGCCGCAAGGTTGTTCTTGTTTGGTGCGCGTGATGTTTGGTTTGTAGTTGCACTACCGGTGTTTTTATCGCAAGCCTTTGGTTGGGACCACTGGACCGTGGGTGCCTTCTTAGCTAGTTGGGTCATTGGTTATGGGGCTGTGCAATCTTTTGCTCCCAAAATCATTAAGCTTAATAAGCAAACATCACCAAGTGCAGAAACAGTTAAGTGGGCATCATTGCTTGCTTTAGTCACCTTAGTCATTACCCTTGCTATTGGCTTTGACTGGGCTGTAAAACCAATGCTGATAGGCGGGTTGATGTTATTTGGTGTGTTATTCGCGATTAACTCATCTTTACACAGCTACTTAATTGTTAGCATGGCTGATGCCGATGGCGTATCACTGGATGTCGGTTTTTACTATATGGCCAATGCCATGGGACGCTTAATTGGTACTGTGTTGTCGGGCTTAGTATTTCAGCTTTATGGCTTAGAAGCCTGTTTAGCTATCTCACTGTTATTTATTGTTATTACTGCATTTATTTCGACTAAATTGCCAAAACAAATTTAGTGAGTGATAGTTACGAATAGCCTATTTACATTCAGTTAGCCTAAAGAGACACAGCCTGAAGAAAGCCGCTTTCAATAAATTATTTCGGCTTTGCTAATTGCTTTAAAATACTGCAATTTGGGCTGCTGTCACCGCGGCAGCTTTTTGCAAGTGTGGTTAATATTTTTTGTATATGCTGAAGCTCTGATATCTTGGTGGAGACTTCATGTAAATGCTGTTCTGCTAGCTGTTTTACAGCCCTGCTTTCGCGTTCAGGATTTTGCCATAGTTCAATAAGCGAATGAATTTCGTTAAGAGAGAAGCCTAACTTACGGGCTTGATGAATAAAGCTTAACTGATTAATTTGTTCTGTATTATATAGGCGGTAGCCAGATTCGGTGCGAGGTGGCTTTTGTAGCAACCCCGACTTTTCGTAATGACGGATCATTTTGGCTGTTAAGCCGCTAGCTTTAGCGGCTTCACCTATTGTCAGCAACTCGGACATTTAACTTCCTCACTAAAGCGACATTCGTTGTAATCTCAATGCATTAGTTACAACAAATACACTGCTACATGCCATTGCTGCACCGGCGATAATAGGGTTTAAAAAACCAAGCGCGGCTAAAGGTATTCCTATTGTGTTAAATGCAAAAGCCCAAAATAGGTTTTGCTGAATATTTCGATAGGTTGCATTAGCTAGTTTTAAAGACGATGAAACTAGCTCTGGGTTACCACGCATTAAAGTGATGGCAGCAGCACTCACGGCAACCTCAGTGCCAGTTGCCATGGCGATACCAAGATCTGCACTGGCAAGAGCAGGAGCGTCATTTATACCGTCTCCTACCATAGCAACTTTATAACCTTGTTGCTGATACTCAGCAATAGCCTTCGCTTTACCTTGTGGTAACACCTCGGCTTGCACATCATCAAGGTTTAATTGTTCGGCGATATACTGAGCACTTGCCTTTGAGTCGCCAGTCAGCATTGCAACTTTTACGCCTGCTCTTTGCAGCTTTTCTATCGCATTTTTTGCTTCAGGCTTAGCTTTGTCAGCAAAACAGAATAACCCTATTAGTTCAACATTATCATTGCTCTTTTTTGCTAACCAAGAAACTGACGCCCCTTGAATAGAAATCAGTTCTGTTGGTAGTGTGAGCCCTAGTTCTTGCATCCAGTTACCTGAGCCTAACAATATCTCTTGCTCACCTATTTTGGCTTTTACACCTTTACCTGCAACCACTAAAAACGCTGAAACGTCTTCAAGTTTAAATTGATTATTTTCAGCATAGTTAACTACGGCTTTCGATAGTGGGTGCTCACTATTTTGTGATAGTGCGTAGGCTAAAGTTAGCGTATTTTCTTCAGTGCCTTGCAATGGCGTTATTTGCATAAGTTCAGGCTTTCCTTCAGTTAAAGTGCCTGTTTTATCAAATACTACATAGTTAATTTTTGTGGCTTGCTCAAGCGCTATTGCATCTTTGACTAAGATACCATGACGTGCTGCGGTGCCTGTACCTGCCATAATAGCTGCGGGTGTTGCTAAACCTAAGGCACAAGGACAGGCTATAACAAGTACAGCCACGCCATGCAGAATGCCTTGCGTCCAATCATTAAAAATCACACCCCAAACTAAAAATGTGACCAGAGCAATAATTAGTACTACTGGCACAAAGACACTACTGATTTTGTCAACCATGGCTTGAACGGGAGCTTTAGCTCCTTGTGCTTGTTCTACTAAACTAATTATTTTGGCTAATGTTGATTCAGCGCCTACGGCTGAGGCTTTAAACTCTAATACGCCATCCAGATTTACTGCACCACCCGTTACTTTATCGCCACTCCCTTTATAAAGTGGAATGCTTTCTCCACTTATTAAAGCTTCATCAACGTGGCTAGTGCCTTTGGATATGATGCCATCAGAGGGGATCCGCTCGCCGGGGAGAACTTTGACTAAGTCATCTTTTTTAAGCTCAGCTGCGCTAATCGCTTGCCACTGATTATCACGCCATACTGTTGCAGATGTCGGTTTTAAATTTTCTAATGCTTGTAATGCATCTGTAGTACGTTTTTTGGCGCGCTTTTCTAAATATTTACCTAGCAGTACAAGAGTAAGAACGGCCGCGCTACTTTCAAAATATAAATGAGGTGCACCGTGATGGCCCTCAAAGCTGAGCCATGTGTATAAAGACAAACCATACGCGGCACTTGTCCCAATCGAGACTAGTAAGTCCATATTGCCCGTGCGTGCTTTGAGTGCATGCCAGCCAGCTTTATAGAATCGCGCACCAAAATAAAATTGTACAGGCGTAGCTAATAGCCATTGCCAAAATGCAGGTAACATCCAATCAGCGCCAAATAGCATACCTATCATAGGCATCACTAATGGAATTGTTAGAGTTGCCGCGCCAACAACAGGCCATTTGTCTTTTTTAAAAAAGCTAGGCTCTATTTTTTGATGCTCTGCTTTAAAGGCTTTATCTTTAATAAGTAATTCATAGCCAGCGTTAGCAACAGCAAGTTGTAAACTCTCATCGGAAACGGAAGAGGCTAGAACAAGGTTAACGTGTTCAGTCGCTAAATTTACATTAGCAGAGATCACCCCAGGCACATTTAATAAGCTTTTTTCTACACGGCCTGCACAGGATGAGCAAGTCATACCTATGACTTTGAAAGATTTCTCGGTTGTTTCTATTTCATAGCCTGCAGAACTAACTGCTTTTTGAAGCTCACTAAACAACATATCGCCTTGTATATTGGCTGTTTCTGTTGCGAAATTTACGTTCGCTTGTGTCACACCTGCAACAGAGTTTAATGCTTTTTCAATTCGGTTTGCACATGAAGCGCAGGACATACCTTTTATGATCAGCTGTATATTCGTTGCCATGATAGTTCTTCCTAAATAATTAGATAGTGCTAGGCTAAACCTTACCACAAGGGGAAGGTCAAACAGTTTTTCAGCGAATATATTTACCTTAACATGGCGATGGCTTATGACATGTTGATTTATTTCAATATTGACGTTTTCTGATTGAATTAATGAAGCTTAATAGAGGCTGATAAAATAAGCTAAAGAACAAAGGGATTACTAATTTTAGAAATTGTAATACTTGTTAGAGGCCAAGCTTAGTCCTTAGCCTTTAGCAAATAGTTTTCTGATATGGCTATTGAGCCACTTTTAAGTGAGCAAAAGGTTGGCTCAATACTAGGCTTTTTTAACGAACTTAGCTGTCACCATCATTTCACCGACACCATCAAGTTTACAGTCGAGTTCGTGATCTTTTTTATCAAGCACTCGGCGGATTAACGCTTTTGTGCCGATTTTAATGACTTGTGAACTGCCTTTGATTTTTAAGTCTTTTGCAACGGTTACTTTGTCGCCATCAGCCAATAACGTGCCGTTAGCGTCTTTTACATTGATGATGTCATCTTCATTGACCGTATCAGGATTCCATTCATGGGCACACTCTGGGCAGATAAGATTATTTTGTTCCGGATAAACATATTCCGAATTACATTGTGGGCAGGGAGGATAAGACATACACTTCACTCTTAATCATTTGATTCTTTGTAGTTTAACCGTTTTGGCAAAAGGATTCGATTGTTTGCTCATTTATGAGCGTTGATTTTATTAAATTAACGAGTTTTGTCTAAGTTAATGTGATACAGCTTTATGAAAGGGAAATATAATAATGATACGATTTTTAGCTGCTTTGTTAGTGTTATTTTCAAGTATGGTTTATGCAACGGATGCCCCTCACAGAGGAGACATTACCACCGATGATTTACTTAAAGATTACCCTGCATTTAATAAAGAGTATGAGAGCTTTTCGCCAAGCAAAGAAGAGCTTGTAAAAATTAAAGCACTGCAAGGTAAGCAAGTATTGGTATTTTTGGGTACTTGGTGTCATGACTCAAAACGAGAAGTACCGCGCTTTTTAAAATTACTCAATGCTGCAAAGGTACAGTTAGATTCGCTGCGTTTAGTGGCGGTAGGCTATGATAAACTCGACCCTAATGGTCTGGCTAAGCAATTCGATGTACGTTATACGCCTACCATCATTGTCAGCGATGGTGAAAAAGAGCTTGTGCGTATGGTTGAGAAACCAAAGCAAAGTATTGCTGTTGATCTCACAATTCAGGGTCAAATTTTATAAACTCCTCAATCGGTAAAGGCATTGAAATTAAATACCCTTGCACATAATCAATGCTTTTATCGCTGACCAGCTCCCACTGCTCTGAACTCTCAACCCCTTCAGCTGTGATAGTCAGATTCAATTGATGGGCTAAGTCACTCATGGTCTGCAAAAATAAACCATCGCGTGGATTTTCAACACAGTTACAAATAAAGGCGCGGTCTATTTTTACATTATCTAATGGGAATTGTTGAATTGAGGCGAGTGATGAATAGCCAGTGCCAAAGTCATCAAGTGATAAGTCAAATCCAACGGCCTTGAGTTCATGCATTAAACTAATGGCATACTGTGTATTTTGAAATAGCGCTGATTCGGTAATTTCTAAATTAATTTTTTGTGTAGCAGGAAATAGCTGTGCTTTTTCACTTGTGAGTCGATTAACAAGGTGCGCATCTGAAAACTGTTTGCGTGATAAGTTGATCGACATTTTTACATGGATATTGTTCTCCACAAGGCTGTGGCAATCTTTTGCGACTCTTGCGACAATCCAGCGTGAAAGGAGGTTAATTAGCTCAGATTGCTCAGCAATGGCGATAAACTCCTGTGGAGATACAAAACCTCGTACAGGATGTTGCCAGCGAACAAGTGCCTCGCAACCTATCAGTTTTCCATCTTTTGTATTTACAATGGGTTGATACACCATACTAAGTTGTTTATCGGTTGAAAGTGCATGCCTTAAGTCACTTTCTAAATCACTTTGTGCGATTAATTTGTCTTTAAGAGACTGACTGTAAATGGTGTAGGCTTTTTTCTGTCGATGGCATTCATTCATGGCAATTAACGTTGTGTTAATTTGCTCTGCTGCATCTAAATTCTGTAGGTGCGGATAGCCTATGCCAACATAAAAATGATAAAAATGAGCTGTGCCCGCTGTTTCAATCAGCCCTGCGACACGGTGTTGTAGTTCATCGATGAGAGTCGCAAGTTCTTCGTCAAAAACGCCTTCTTTTAGCAAGAGCATAAAGCAGCCTGATTTAATAGAAGAGCAGAATGCTTGGTGTTGCTCTGCAAACTCAATTAAGCGATTGGCTAAGGCTTTTTGTCGTTCATTTGACGCCTTATATCCGTACATGTCTTCAATTTGCCTATAGCCTTTAATTTCTAGGCAAATTAGAGTTAAACCTGAGTTGTATTGGTTTTTAGGGCAAAGGCTGGTGATATATTTTTCGCTGTAGTGGCGGTTTGCTAATCCCGTTATGGGATCAAAATGAGCTTGTTGATACAGTTCATGCTGTTTTTGCTTTTCAGCACTAATATCTTCTACTGTTCCCACCAAGGTTTTTGTTTTGTTATTCCATTCAGCATACTCATGAAACCAGCGTTGTTCACCATTGATTTTTATTGTGTACTCAAGCTCACTGGGGCTGGCTGGTTTAGCGTTAATAAAATTAAGAAATGCATTTTTGTAGGTATTATCGATTTGGTCGCATACTTGTTGGATTGGCTGCTTAGGTGACTTCGTTTTAAATAATTTAGTTGCTTGCGCAGAAAGGTGTCTCGATTCACTGTAAGGCGAAATGTACCAACTGCCTACACCGCTCAGTGTTTGGGCTTGTTTTAAGGCTAGAGCCTGTTCAGAAAGTTGATTGGTTCGCTTTGTTAGCAATGATTCTAAGTTTTTTTCATGTTCGCGCAGGCGAAAAGTAATGCTAATTAAGTAACTTATTAAAGATGAAAAAACTAAAACAATAAAGGTTAAAATGCCCATCTCAGCATAAGCACGATACGCAAATTCATCTTTTATCCCTACAACCCATAATTGATTTTTGACCGGTAGTGAACGTGTTTCCCATTTAGCATTATTAAACGCATGTTCTCCTAGTAAAGGAATGTAATTACCATCGTTGTTTTGCCACACCTCGATAATATGGGAGTGGGATACATGTTTTAATTTTATTTTATTAATAAACTCAGGAAAGCGAAGCACTACAATACTAAATCCCCAGAAAGAGTCTTTGTTGAATATAGGTAAGCGGGCAACTAATCCTGCTCCCCCTTGAGAGAGTTGCTTTGGGCCATCAAGCTGCATTTGCTCAGTTTGAATGGCTTTTTCTAAAGAGGGTTTTATTGAAGGGACAGCAAACAAATTACTGTTAATGACTCCTTCGTGTGTAACAAGCGGATAACTATAAGTAATAACACCATTTGGAGCGAGCTGAATGGTTTGACTACCGTCACTATGTTTAAGGATATGCTTGGCGAGTGTTTCAAACTGTGTTTTGGTATAGCTGTTATCACGCATCGCATCTCTAATTAAGTAAGGGCCGAGCAATGCTGTTTCTAGGTTTGTTTTTAAATCGCTTGTATAACTATCAAGAACAGACTCTTGCTCAATACGATGCATTGCTTGTCTGTCGAGATAAACTTTAAATGCAATAATCGAAAATAAGCAAAAAGTTAGAATGAAAGAGATTACACTAAGTGAGGATTTGTTATTATTTCGCAAAGAGTTCGTATTCCCGATTAATATTGCAATTTAAGTATTGAGCAGGCTCTTAAAAATACTAGTTTAGGGTTGTTTTATTGTCTAGTTAGTAGGCATAAAATTGGACGTTTATTACTGTTTAAAGTACAAATATTTGTACCGAGAAACAGTAACTTGAAATTTAGAAGTGTAAAAGCAATGTACCAAAGTGTGATTAAAGCCATAGATAAAGCGAATGCTGCAGACCCTAATAAAGTGACTGTAGATGGGAATCCCTATGCCAAAGAGAGTCTCTACGCGATGCGTATGAGTGAGATGTTGCAGCGTTTTAATCCATCGGCAGATGACTTGATGTGTATCGCAGCCCACGGACAACACATTGAACGTTGGCGCTCTCCTCGAAGTGATTTTCCATTAGGAAAACAAGGCTACTATCAATGGCGTACTGCTTTATATGATTTTCATGCTGAACGTGTTACAACGTTAATGCAACAGGCAGGCTATTCGTCAAGTGAATGCGAGCGTGTCTATGCGGCAGTCGCTAAAAAGAATATAAAACGTAACCCCGACAGCCAACTCATTGAAGATATCGCAAGTCTTGTGTTTATTGAACATTACATGCTTGATTTTGCAAGTAGCAAACCTGATTACGATGAGCAAAAATGGCTGGGCATTATTCGTAAAACATGGCAAAAAATGTCGGACGAGGCACATGAATTTGTACTCGCTGGTAACATTAAATTACCAGAGCCGCTTAAACCATTAATTACAAAAGCACTAAGCTAAAGTAACAAACAAGGATGTAAAATGTATTGCCCGCGAACAAAAGTAGCGCTTGAAGAAACAACTATTGGTGATATTAAGGTTTATTTATCCCCAACTGGCGGTGTGTTTTTTGATAATCGACAAATCTTTCATTTCAGCGACCCAAGGTTAAAGCCCGCACAAGTGCTGGTGGCTCATTTACAAACTCTGCCACTAGAGTCAATAGATTTAAAAAAACGGATCCATTGCCCTAAGTGTCCTGATGTTGTCATGATGCGGCGCTTTTTTACGCCGCTCAAAGTGGTGGAAATTGATGAGTGTCCGAACTGCGCTGCAATTTGGCTAGATAATGGTGAACTTGAAAAAATTCATGAGAATCACCTAACCCCAAAAGAGCGTGAAATGCTGCGTATCGACATGGCAAATAACAATGGCTTTATTCAAGTTAAAATCCCAAAACGGCGTCATCATATTCATGTAGAAAAGTCTGCTGCCGGTGAAAATTCAAACCTGCAAAAGCTCGCAGAGCTTGCGTATTTGTCGTTGTTGAATGAGTGATTACTTTATAACCTCAGTAGTTAGACTTTAGAAAATTCATTGTTCAAAGATCAAGGGTTTTTAAGCGTAATTAATTACTTAAAAATGGTAATTTAAATCTCTATTAGACAAATGAGAGTGCCTTCGATTGCGCGAACATAGGCATAGTGCTGAGCATCTTTTTTGGTTGGTGGGCATAAAGGTTCTGCCCCAGCAAGCACAGCTTTATCGTAGCTTTCAACTAAGTTCTTACAATTAAAACGTAGCTCAAATCCAAGCGCAGGTTGCTTTGGGTGGGCGCGAATGTAGCCTTGTTTAAAATACGATTGGGCATATGGGTGAGTGGCAAATGCTAATTTCACCGTGCCCGTTACGAGCTCGCCATACTCTGCATCGTCACTGATATGATTGGTATTTAAAGCAAATGCTTGATAGTAAAAGTCGAGTACTTCTTCTACGTTATCGACGTAAATAACCTGACTTATAAACTCCATTCGTACACTCTAAGTGATTATTGATTCTTTAAATAAAGCATACTTTTTACGATTTTGCAGAGATAAAAAAACCTTGTAAGTGTTAATTACAAGGTTTTCATCTTAGTAGATACCGTCGTTAAGATTTATTACGGTTTTCTTTCGCAAAGGCACGTATTTTACGTTTTTGCGATAGCGTTACTTTATTAGTACGGCCTGCGTATGGGTTATCGCCTTCTCTAAATTCAATTTTGATTGGCGTGCCCATAATACCTAATGCTTTACGATAGTAATTCATCAGGTAGCGTTTGTAGCTATCTGGTAAGTCATGCACTTGGTTACCATGAATAACGATGCGTGGCGGGTTATAACCACCGGCATGCGCATACTTAAGCTTAACACGACGACCGCGAACGAGTGGCGGCTGGTGATCTGCTTGCGCCATATCCATGATACGACGTAGCATCGCTGTGCTAATACGCTTAGTTGCTGACTCGTACGCTTCGTCTACTGATTCAAATAAGTGACCAACACCGGTACCATGTAGCGCAGAGATGAAATGCAAACGAGCGAAGTCAATAAAACCTAAACGACGGTCAAGCTCAGACTTAATGCGCTCTTTCACGTAATCGTCAAGGCCGTCCCATTTGTTTACCGCAACAACCAACGAGCGACCGGCGTTTAAGGCAAAGCCAAGTAAACTTAGGTCTTGATCAGAAATACCTTCGCGTGCATCAACAACCAATAATACAACGTTGGCATCTTCAATTGCTTTAAGGGTTTTGATCACTGAGAATTTTTCAACTACATCGCTTACTTTCTTACGCTTACGAACACCAGCGGTATCAATCAAGATGTACTCTTTATCGTTACGGGTCATCGGAATATAGATAGAATCGCGTGTTGTACCCGGCATATCGTAAACAATAACACGTTCTTCGCCTAAGATACGGTTTGTTAGTGTTGACTTACCTACATTAGGACGACCAATAATAGCGAGCTTTACAGGTTTATCGGCAAAGGCTTGCGTGTTGTCTTCCCCTTCTTCATCTTCACTGTAAAGATCAACGAGTTCGTCATCACTTTCTTCAAGCTCTTCTGTTTCACCAGCAAGTTCAGCGATCACAGGTTGCAGAGTTGTTTCAAGTAGTTGTGTGATGCCACGGCCGTGAGCCGCCGCAATATGATGAATATCACCTAAGCTTAATTGGAAAAACTCTGCACAGTATGAGTCTGCATCAATACCATCTACTTTATTGGCAACAACAAAGCATTTTTTTTGCTGTTTACGTAAGTGATTAGCAATTGCTTGGTCTGCGGCAGTCATACCCGCACGGGCATCAACTAAAAATAGCACGATATCAGCCTCTTCAATCGCAAGCAGCGACTGCTCAGCCATTTCTGTTTCGATACCATGTTCAGAGCCGTCGATACCGCCCGTGTCTACCACGATAAATTCATAGCCATCGTAATCAGCTTGGCCATATTTTCTATCTCGTGTTAAGCCAGGAAAGTCGGCAACGAGGGCGTCACGAGTACGTGTTAAACGGTTAAATAATGTGGATTTGCCCACATTGGGTCGCCCAACAAGAGCGATCACGGGAAGCATAAACTACCTCTTAAAAAAACAACAAAAGGCTTCGCTAAGCGAAGCCTTATAAAAAGTACAAGTAATATTAATAAGTTAGTCTGGAATTTTAACCGCGCTAACTTCACCATCTCGGGTGTATAAAATTAATTTGTCACCAGCCACAACAGGCTCAACGAAGAAACCTGAGCTGTCAAAGTCTTCACGAGAAACAAGTTCACCTGTTTCTTTATTTAGCCAATGTAGGTTACCTTCTTGGTCGCCAAGGGCTATATAATTTCCTGCAATGGTTGGTCCTGTAAGGTACCAACCGCGTAGTGCTGGCTGACTCCAACGTTCAATGCCTGATGATTTATCTAGGGCATAAATTACGCCATCGCTATCGACAACGTAAATGTGTTGGCTATCCATAGATAAGTCACGATAGCTGCTGTACTCTCGTTTCCAGACAACATTACCAGAACGAATATCAACAGCTGCTAAGTTACCATTATAGGCGATAGCGTAAGCATATGGGCCACTAATTAATGCTTGTGTATCAACATCAACAAGACGCTCAAATTCAGAAGCCCCTTTTGGCGTTGCAATTTCAGCACTCCATGCAGAGTAGCCATTTTCTGAAATAAGCACGCTTAATCGACCCGTTTCAAGGCCAAGTAGAACACCACCATTTGCAACGGTTGGGGAGCTTTGCCCGCGTAACGTAAGAGGTGGAACTTCTTGTTCAAAGCGCCAACGCTCTTCACCTGTATCTGGGTGAACAGCTAATAGTTTACCTGAGCCCAAGTTAACGAACACAAGACCATCACCGGCGGCTGGTTTAGACAGCACTTCACCTGGCATGGTTTTACGCCAGACAATTTCACCTGTTTCGCGATCAAGCGCGGTTAAGTAGCCATGCTCAGAGCCAACAAAAATTTTGCCATATGCTTGTAAAATACCGCCTGAAAGCTTTGCGCTTTCAGTGCTTTCCCATGGCCAAAACGCTGGGTTTTCACGTACGTCTGTTTGCCACAGTGTATCGCCATTTTCAAGCGATAGGGCTTCAACTTCACCTTCACGGTTTGCTACATACACAACATCATTATGCACCGCAGGTGTTAGGCGAGAAAAGTAATGCTCTACACCATCACCGATTGATTCTTGCCAAATGATATCTGTTTCAAATTGATTAACGATTTCTGGCAGCACTAACTCTTCTTCGTCATCACTTGACGAACACCCTGTTAGGGTTGCAATACACAGAGCAAGTGTAGCCGCTGTTAACTTCTTCATCTTAACCCCTTACGCCGCTGGGCTAGTTTGTGCTAAGTCATCAAGTTTAATTTGTAATAAAGGGTTATTCTCAAGACCCCCTTTGTCAGCAGCTGCTTGGTACTGTGTACGAGCCTGAGCCTTATCACCTTGCGCAGAAAAAATATCACCTTTAAGTTCAGCGACAGTTGCTGCAAATGATTCAGGTAACTGCGAGTTCAAAGTAGCTAGGGCTTGCTCATATTGTTTTTGGGCAATATGAACACGTGCAAGACGTGTTGTAGCTGTTGCTTTTAACTCAGGGTTTTTCTCATTCGTGATGATCCAGTTAAGCTTTTCGCTTGCTGCATCAAGATCATTTTTTTCTACCGCTTCTTTTGCTGCAACAAATGCTGTTAGGGTGCTGTAGCTTGATTCGCTATTCTCATTGATAAACGTATCTGCTTTGTCTAACACTGCGCCGCTATCAACAAGTTTTGTGAAAGAGTCTGATGCTGTTTCAGCCGTTGTGATTTGGTTTTGGTTATACGCTTTCCAACCGTATAAACCACCTAAACCAGCAACAATACCAATAGCTAGTGCGACACCATTTTCACGAAAAAAGCGTTTAATTGCTTCTGCTTGTTGTTCTTCTGTTGAATAAATATCCATGCTTACCTCTGTTGCTCACTGGGCTTATATAAGCGCAGCAAGTAGCGTCTTCGCTTCTTCTAATTTTAGGGTGACTTGTTCTTTACGCTCTCGTAAGTACTTAATAGTCACAACGCCTTGTTCTAATTCATCTTCGCCGATAATTACCGCGACTAATGCGTCGCTCTTATCTGCGCGTTTTAATTGCTTTTTAAAGTTGCCGCCGCCAGCGTGCACCATCACACGTAAGCCCGCAACATCTTTACGTAATTGAGCGGCAATAAGCGGTGCTTGAATACTGGCTTTATCGCCCATGGCTGCCAAATATACATCAGCACTACGTCGAATGTCACCAACGGATTCTAACGCTTGAAGTAACAGTACTAAGCGCTCAAGACCCATTGCAAAACCAACGGCTGGCGTAGCTTTACCACCAAGTTGTTCAACTAGGCCATCATAACGGCCACCGGCACAAACCGTTCCTTGTGCGCCTAGGCTGTCTGTCACCCACTCAAAAACGGTGCGGTTGTAGTAATCAAGGCCGCGCACGAGCTTTTCATTTACCGTGTATTCGACGCCTGCGGCGTCTAAACGTTCACATAAATTTTCAAAATGTTCTTTTGATTCAGCGTCTAAGTGCTCAGATAGCTTAGGAGCATCTGTTAAAATAGCTTGTACATCAGGGTTTTTACTATCTAGAACGCGTAATGGGTTAGTGTGCATACGACGTTTAGAGTCTTCATCAAGCACATCGACATGTTGCTCTAAGTAAGCTATGAGTGCATCACGGTATTCAGCACGTGCTTCATTTGAGCCTAGTGAGTTAAGTTCAAGGCGAACGTGCTCGCTGATACCAAATTCTTTCCATAATTGGGCTGTTAGCAAAATAACTTCTGCATCGATATCAGCAGTGGCGATGCCGAATGTTTCTAAGCCAAATTGGTGGAATTGACGGTAACGGCCTTTTTGAGGACGCTCGTGACGGAACATCGGACCCATGTACCATAAACGTTGTTCTTGGTTGTACAGTAAACCGTTTTGATTACCTGCACGCACACATACCGCAGTCCCTTCTGGACGAAGAGTTAAGTTATCGCCATTTCGGTCAGCAAAGGTGTACATTTCCTTTTCAACGATATCGGTTACTTCACCGATTGAACGCTTAAAGAGGTCGGTTGATTCAACAATAGGAAAACGAATTTCTTGATAACCAAACGATGAAACTGTTTCACGTAAAATGTCTTCTACTTTCTGCCAAATTTGCGTATCGCCTGGCAGACAATCGTTCATACCACGCACTGCCTGAATTTGTTTTGCCACTGATAAATCCTAAATACTGTACTTGCGCTGAAAAAATCGCGCATCAAGAAAACTGAAAAATTGACCCGTTATTATACCGTTTGGACGGTAAAGGTAAACGGCAAACCTAAGGGTTTGCCGACTATATGCGAATTATTCTACGATTTTGATGTCGATTGGCGTTTCTTTTTCTTTTTTAGCGATAAAGTCACGCACATACCCTTCAAGTTGCTCAACAATGTTATCGTTATCGATACGCGCTTTTTGGCGCTCACCGTTGATGTATAAGCCAGAGCGGCGATTTGCGCCTGCAAGACCAATATCACTAACCAGCGCTTCGCCTGGGCCATTTACCACGCAACCAATCACTGATACCGACATGGGTTCAACAACGTCTTCTAAACGCTCTTCGAGCTGGTTCATGGTATTTACCACATCAAACTCTTGGCGTGAGCAGCTAGGGCAGGCAATGAAGTTAATGCCGCGTGAGCGAATGCGCAGTGATTTTAAAATATCAAAACCCACTTTTATCTCTTGTACCGGATCGGCAGCAAGGGAAACGCGTAATGTGTCACCAATGCCTTCGGCAAGTAGCATTCCTAAACCTACGGCTGACTTAACAGAGCCAGAACGCATACCGCCTGCTTCGGTGATACCTAGGTGTAATGGTTGGTCAATTTCTTTTGCAAGCAATCGATACGCACCCACAGCTAAAAATACATCAGATGCTTTAACCGACACTTTGAATTGATCAAAGTCTAAACGTTGTAAGATCTCAACATGGCGCATTGCTGATTCAAGCAGGGCTTCTGGTGTTGGTTCACCGTACTTTTCTTGTAGGTCACGCTCTAATGAGCCGCCATTTACACCAATACGAATTGGAATATTATGCTCGCGCGCAGAATCAACGACAGCACGAATACGCTCTTCGCTACCAATATTACCAGGATTGATACGTAAACAGTCAGCGCCATATTGCGCTACTTTTAGCGCAATTCGGTAGTCAAAATGAATATCCGTCACAAGTGGAATTGTCACTTGCTCTTTAATGCTTTTAAACGCTTCAGCAGCATCCATTGTTGGGACTGAAACACGCACAATATCGGCGCCAGCATCTTGAATAGCTTGGATTTGCGCCACTGTGGCATCAACATCAAGCGTATCAGTATTTGTCATTGACTGAACGGCAATTGGGGCGCCGTCACCAATCGGAACGTTACCTACATTGATACGTGTCGATTTTCTGCGTTTAATAGGAGATTCTGAAAACATTGTGGTTACTCTGATAACGGTAAAGTAAATTTAGCTAATCGATTTTTAGCAAAGTGCGAGGTGTCAATAGCTTCACCTTGGAAAGTAATATCAACAACTTGGTGTTTGCCTAACACAATATTAAACGGCTGTGCGCCAGTTACGGTCATCACATAGCCTGCTTTTTTTACACCAAAGGCTACACGATCGCCATTGCCGTCATGTATTTCGACCCAGCTATCTTCATTGAAGTTCATAACAATGGTGCTGTGTTCAGGGTCATTTTTTTTCGTTTGTTCAATTGCTGTAGATGCCGCAGGTGTTGATGGCTCTACGGTTTGTGTCGCTGGTTTTTCATCTACCGGTGCGTTTTGCGGCGCAGATAAATCAGTAGTTTGCTCTGTATTGTGAGCTGCGGCTGTCGTATCTTCGGTCGGCATCGCAGGCTCATTTTTTTCAAGCTGACTTGGCATGGCTGCACTGACCGGTTCTTCTAAGTTTGGTGCGCTATTTTGCCACCACCAAAATACGGATGAACCAATGACTATCGCTAAAATAAAATAGCTGAATAGCATTAGTCGACTGTCGTGTGCTTCTTTTTCTGTGCGACGAGAAAAGCTCTGCATGTTGGACTTTTTAGTTGGTTCAACATGTTTTGGTAAGAGAGTGAGAATCTCTTGGCAGTCTAGTTTTAGCTCTCGACAATAGCTTTTTACATAGCCTTTTACAAAAGTAGCAGGGCCAAGAAGTGTGTGCTCGTCATTTTCTAAACGTTGTAATTGTAACACTGATAATTTCAATGCACCTGCAAGCTGCTCAAGGCTCATTCCCGCTTTTTCGCGGTGCTGTTTTAGTACTTGGCCGAGCGTTTCTTGCGGTTGTTCTGTATTTTTTTCTTCATTCATAATGCGTATGAGTTAGGGTCTACCAATAAGAGTCTATGTCCAGGTTCGAGGGCAACATCTGGACTTAATTTGTTCCAGCGCATTAATTGATCGATCAATACGCTGTGCTCAGTGGCAATGCCAAAAAGGGTATCACCGGTATTTATGTTGTGATAAATGTGCGGATCGTTTAAATAGATTTTTGTGCCGTTTTGCACGCGATCCGATTCCTTAAGGCCATTCCACTGCAAAATTTTCTGTAGTTTAACATTGTATCGCACCGAAATGCTAAACAGGTTTTCGCCATTTTGAATAATATGATAAGGGATATTCAGCGCAGGTACACTTGGGTTTAGCATCGGTAAGTTTGTATGCTCGTTCGTTACACTAAAGTGCGTTTGGGTGGTGTTTTGAGTTCCTTGTGAGTTTGCATTAAACACGCTTTCATCTTTTTCTGCTTCGTAAAAAACTACCGTGCTCGCGTCATTACTTTTCGCTTGAGATTGCCTTGTTGTTTGCTGCTTGGTAGCTGGTTTTTTTGGCGCGCCAAATGAAACAATAGTAATATCGTCACTCTGTGTTGCAACGGGAGCTGCTTCTGTGGTGCTTGGCGAAGTTGTTGCTTTAGTTGGCTCTTCTACTATTGTTTTTTGATTTACTGAATTATCGGTTGGCGTATTTTGAACGACCGCGCTTCCAGCTTTTGTAGCTGATGATTGGGCTGCTGGCGCAGCTACGTTTGTTGCTATTACTTGTGGCTGCGAAGCTTTTGGCGGTGCTTTTTTCTTCACAATGCGTATTTTAGGTTGATCTTTACTGACAGCAAAGGTGTTGTTTGAGATCTGTAGTTCTTTGAGCTGTGATTGACGATACTTTTCGCGCAAAATTTCAAATTCAGTGCGTTTTAGTTGCTCTGATGAAATTGCTTTGGCCTCAGTTGAACCTGGGTACGTTTGTAAAATAATCCCAGCGGTGGTTTGGGCTTTTTCTATGTGTCCCATGCGTTGCTGAATTAAATAACTTAGCATGAGCGCGCGTGGTGTCACTCTGCCAGTTGCTTCATATTTTTCAACCACCTCTTGTGCTTTATGTAAGTCGCTTTTAGCGTAATATAAGCCTGCGAGGCTGATCAGCGAAGATGGGCGTTGTGAACTATGACTTAGGGCCGATTTTAAGTATTTTTCTGCATTTTCAAAGTCATCAAATTCAATAGCACACAAGGCTAAGTTTTCATAACTTTCTGCTACTCGGATGTAGCTCGGAATCGAAATAGCTTTTAGCAGTTCTTCGGCTGCGCGGTCATATTCACCAATACCGCACAAAAACACACCATAGTTATTTAATGTATTAGGATCATTAGGGTCAATGCGTAATGCTTGTTGATAGGCTTTGTCTGCAAGTTCAGGTTCATCAACCTGTTGATAATAATAAGCTAGAGAGTAATGGACTTCAGGGAGTTCAGGAGCAAAATCAGCAGCGCGTTCTAGGTTGTATTTTGCTTGCGAGTTATTGCCAGTTTTTAGATACTGTAGAGCAAGTGCTATACGTGTGCGTGCCGCACCTGTATTGTTGATTTTGTTCTCTACAACGGGTTTATTACTGCCGTTGTAGCTGTTTTCTGTGACACATCCTGCTAATGCTAAAGTACTAACAGTTATGGCAAGTAAAGATCGCATTACCTAATCTCTTGTTTGATTCCGTATGCCTATCTTACCGAAAAGCCTTTGTGTTGCATCTATTATTTTAAAAATAACAGGCTTGCTACAAAGGCTTATCTTTTATTTTCGCGTTTAGGCTTGGTGAATGTTCACCGAAATTGCATTATCTTCACGCATTTTCTTTTTCGCTAGGCGTTTGGTGCGGTCAACAACATCACCGACTAACTGACCACATGCTGCATCAATGTCATCACCGCGAGTACGACGAACAATACAGGTAATACCCGCAGCTTGTAATACTTTAGAGAAGCGGTCTATGCGACTATTGCTCGAACGACCATATTCGTTCCCTGGGAATGGGTTAAATGGAATAAGGTTTACTTTCGATGGTGTGCCTTTAAGTGTTTTAACTAACTCATGGGCTTGATCTGTGCTGTCGTTGACACCTTGCAGCATGACGTACTCAATTGTCACGTCTTTGTTTGCTTTAGAGCCATCAATATAACGACGGCACGCCGCTAAAAACTCTTCAATTGGGTACTTTTTATTAATTGGTACAAGCACATCACGCAGCTCATTGTTTGGCGCATGAAGTGAAATAGCCAGTGCGACGTCGATCTTCTCTTTTAATAAATCAAGCGCAGGCACCACACCTGATGTACTTAATGTTACACGGCGTTTTGACAGGCCAAAACCCCAATCATCCATCATCAGCTCCATCGCTGGGACAACATTTTTAAGGTTAAGCAATGGCTCACCCATGCCCATCATTACAACGTTAGTAACAGGACGTTTAGTGCTGTCGCCATCTAAACCGATGTCTTTTACGACACGCCAAACTTGACCAATGATTTCAGACACAGCTAAGTTTCGGTTAAAGCCTTGTTGTGCTGTTGAGCAGAATGTACATTCAAGAGCACACCCAACTTGTGATGAAACACATAAAGTTGCACGATCTTTTTCAGGGATCCACACAGCTTCAACTTCTTGGCCACCTTGTAGTAAAAGAGCATATTTGATGGTGCCATCACTTGCTACTTGTTTAACTGAGATCTCAGGAGCAACAATTTCACATTCAGCTTTAAGCTTCTCTTTCAGCTTTTTGTTGACGTTTGTCATATCGTCAAAATTATCTACACCAAAATGATAAATCCATTTCATCACCTGATCGCCACGAAATGGCTTTTCACCGAACGATACAAATAGCTCGCGCATTGCATCTCGGTTTAAATCTAATAAGTTAATCTTTTTTTCAGTGGCCATGAAACAACCTCAATCAGTGACGGTGATGGTATTAATAATTTGGGTGCGCGATTGTACATTATTTAATCGCTTTAGTCATTAGCTAAACAGATTTATAACAGGCTTAGCTAATGACTAAAAAAGGGCCCGAAAGCCCTTTTTCTTCTGCATCACAGACTTAGCTGTGAACTCGAAATTAACGAGTACGTGGGCAGATTTCTTCGTCAGCGAAGAAGTATGCGATTTCACGTGCAGCTGATTCAACAGCGTCTGAACCGTGAACAGCGTTTTCGTCGATGCTATCTGCGTAGTCAGCACGTAATGTACCAGCTAGTGCTTCAGCAGGGTTAGTAGCACCCATGATTTCACGGTTTTTAAGTACTGCGTTCTCACCTTCAAGAACAGTAACCATTACTGGACCAGATGTCATGAACTCAACTAAAGCACCGAAGAAAGGACGCTCGCTGTGCTCAGCGTAGAAACCTTCAGCTTTTTCTTTTGAAAGGTGAACCATTTTAGCTGCAACGATTTTAAGACCCGCAGTTTCGAAACGGTTGTAGATAGCACCGATGTGGTTTTTAGCAACTGCATCAGGTTTTACGATTGAAAAAGTACGCTCTAAAGCCATCTTTATGCTCCAATAATTTTAAATTTAAAAGGTTAAATATTAACGGCCGCGAATTATACGCGCTTTACGTTAAAATTCCTAATTTTATTAAATAGCGCATTAATGTCATTTTCATGACCTTATTTGAGGAATTATTGCAGGTCAGTTTTTATGTGCTGGCTAAGCCATTTTTTTGATTGGTAATTGATCAGTTATTAACAACGGTTGGCTTTCTTTATTTTGTTAACTTAGTGTTCACTTTTTATTGTGTATTTTGTTTTAAATAAAATGCCATAAATATAAGTTTTTGATTTTTTGTATTTTTAAATCTTTTCTCAACTTTATCTTACCACTTTCAACTGTCTTTCCTAATTTTAAATTGTAATCGAAATGTTAATTTTAATGTACAAAACGCTACATGGTTTTGCGTGAATTTTAGGGGTTTATCAATCATAAAATATACGTGAATTAGTTTTCTATTAAGAAACTGAATTCTTAAGTATGCATTCGATTAAAAATAAATATAAAGGAGAGAAAAATGAGATCACGCAGCCTACTTTCTAAGCTGTCTTGCGCATCCGCTATTGCGTTAAGTGCCGTGCTGACATTATCACCTGTTGCTCATGCAATGAAATTAAAACAACAAAATCTGCAAGAGATGGCGGTTCAGTCAAAAAATATTATTTCTGGCAAAGTTATTAAAGTGACGGATGGGTTTGATAATAAGCGCCCATACACAGAGGTGACATTGCAAGTAGCATCTGATGCCAAAGGAAAATTAAAAAATGATTCTACTTACACATTTAGACAGTTTGGCTTACTGAAACCGCGTTCTATGGGTAACGGTAAGGTTTACCTAGGTGCTACACCGGAAGGATTTTCTAAATGGCGCGAAGGCGAGCAGGTTATTGCGTTTATGTATAAACCTGCTGCAATGACAGGTTTTCAAACCACGGTAGGTTTAGCGCAAGGTAAGTTTGTTGTACGTAACGGAAAAGTTCAGAACAGCTTTGCTAACGATGGCCTTTTTGAAGGCGTTGACACCAGTGATTTAACAACTGAGCAGCAAAATATTTTAACAACACCAGGCGCCGTAGATGTAGGCGTGTTTATGGGATTAGTGGGTAAATTGACTGGAGCACAACAATAATGAAATTTTCAAAAATTGCAGCAGCCTTAACCTTAGCGACCGTCACATCTGGTGCCTTCGCTGGCGGTCCTTTATATATTCATGAACCAACAATGACCCCCTACAAATGGGATACATCAAAAGGAAGTATTCCTGTTTGGACTGATGGTGGTCAACTAATCAAAGATAAAGATGGTAATGATGTACAAACATTTACTGTACTTGAGAAAGGCACAGTATTTAATATTGATGTGACTTTACCTGACGGCACTGTGCTTCCTGCCAATACTGAGCTTGAACGTGACTATACTTTCTTATCAATTGAGCAAGCAAATAAAGTAACAGCAAAAGCTGTTAAAGAATGGTCTGATGTTGAAACATCGACATTTGAAATGTCTATTCAGGGCACTATTTTTGAGAAAACAGGTATTGCTGATGTTACAGCTGATAATGTGGATCAAATTTATGGTGTTGAGAATGGCTATGGCTTCTGGGTTAACTATGATACCGATGGATCGATTCTTGAGAATTACTTCGGTGTTCCTAGAGACTCAGTGCTGGGGATTGCTTTTCCTGAGTGGGCGGACGAAGAAACAGGCGAAATTATAGAAGCAACAGCGCTGATGAATGGCTGGTTTGTGGATATTAGTGACACAGAAGGTACGCAGGTTGGGGGTGTTTTCACTCATGAATTTGGTCATGCGATTAATATGTCGCATTCGCAAGCCAATGGTCACTTAGTTTATATGTCGGCAAGTTATAGCCCTCAATATGATGGTGTACCAGGTTGTGCTGGCGTTACTAAATTCACAAATGGATCTATGCTTGACCATTCAGGTATTGAAACAATGTTTCCATTCATTAATGTGCGTGGTTCAGCCGGTGCGAACCAGCATACGGTCAATGTGAAAGACGATATTGTTAATATTTCAGATCTCTATCCAACGGCTGAATATAAATCTCAGTTCGGTCGCATTAAAGGTAAGCTACTTACCAAGGAAGGCGTTGAATATTCGGGGGTTAACTTAATTGCACGTAATCTAGATGACCCATATCAAGACGTGATCAGTCAACAATCAGGCAATATGACGCAAGGCCTAATTGGTCCTGATGGCTCATTTACCATCAATGGTTTAAAGCCTGGCGCGCGCTATGCTCTGTATACTCAAGAGATTAATGCCGGTGGTTACCCTACAACACAAACCAATATTCTTTCAGAGTCAGAGTATTGGAATGAAAACGAAAGCGCAGATCCAAGTGTCGATAATGCGTGTGCAATGACAGAAATTGTTGTATCGGCAGGTGAAACAAAAGAAGTGGAGATGGTTTTCAATGGCTATCTTGATGGTATCCAATATACACCACTTATCTCAGCGTTTGTGATGGACCATGCTAAAAATGGTAAGAAGGCGCTTGGTGTAACTTCATCAGGTATTCCATTTATCTATGACAGTGCTAACAACGAAATAGATACACTTACCACACCTCAAGGGTATGCATTACTTAGTTCTACAAATGCAGCTATGAATAAAACGGCTACTAAAGCGGCTATTACAGCTCACTTTAATGATAACGGTATTATGCAAGGTGGTGTTTGGGATATTAATTCAGGCAAGGTTTCCATGCTCGAAGATTTAACAGGCAACACCTGCTCACTTTCAAGCCAGCAAGGTAATAGTTCACATAGTATTTGGGATATAGATGACTCAGGTAAGGTTGTCGTTGGTACTACGCGATTCCCATACGATGGCAGTAACAGCTGTGCGCCAGGTGAAGGCTCGTTTTCAATAGGTATCCCTACCGTATGGGATGCCAGTACAGGTAAGGCGACTCTTTTAGAAGGTGTAAAAGCGGTAGATCGTTCCTATGGCTCAGGTAAGGAAGCTGCAATCATGGATGGAGACACAGAGATCCGCCGTACTGCTTGGGTTAGAGCTGATAGGGTATCAGGCAATGGCACAACGATTACCGGTTCGACTAATGGCTACACCCAAATAGCATGGGTAAATGGTCAACTAGTTGATACATACACTGAGTATGGGGCAATTGATAACTCTGTTATTTCTGAAGATGGTCGTTACGTTGCATTTGGTTCGATTGAAAATCGACGTCCACAAGGTGTTAAAGTTTGGGATACAACAACGGGTAACACGAAGGAAATTGGCAGCCTACGTTGGTGTGAACATGTGCCTGCGATTAACCTTTGGACTGATTATTGTGGCTTAGGCTACAGCCATGATGAACTTGTTGACTTAGGCTTTGGCCTTCCTTCAGTGATAGTGCTTGATGCAAATGAAGATCTTTCAATGATCACTGGCCGTGCAGGCAGCCCGCTAGCAGGTGGTTTTGTTGGTGCTATCTATCTTGAGGGAATTGGCTGGATGTCATCAAAAGAGTTTTTCTCAAAACAAGGTGTAAGCGAAGCGAAAGGCTTGTTAACAGACAATATCTTTGGTTTAAGTGCCAATGGTTCTGAGATGATGGCCGGTATTGCAGGGTTAACCTTATCAATTGAGGTTGATGCCAACAAAGCATTCGTGTGTGATAACGGCACTGATTATGAGCTCAGCTTCCCTAAGCAAGTTGTTAAGGCGGTTGAGAAAGGCGCTGAATTTGGTCGCTGCGCACATATAGCAGACTAGTATTTACTCCGTAAGATCCCAAAGGCTCACTGCTACAGTGAGCCTTTTCTAATTAAGTTATAAAAGGAGCAGGTAATGTATAAACATGCGATGCACACACTATATCTGTTGATTTTTTGCTTCATTACATTTAACTCAGGTGCGCAATCGAGCTTACAGCAAGATAAACTCAACACGAACAAAACCTTCCCTGAAGAGCTTGCTACAGTGTGGGAGTTAGATGAAGCAGCGTCTTTAGAGTACGCTAAAAAATCAGCTTACTGGGATGAGAATATTGCTAAATTAATGCCCAAATTAATTGCAACAACCAAGCCCATAAAATACCGCTTTGTAGATGGCAAGCTGATTAGTTTGCAAGGTCAGCATGAGCAACAAATAGATATTCGCCTACAACAACAAACGCAAAGTACCTATACGTTTGAATTTCAGATTAATGATAAAAATGGTGCTTTAAAAGTGATGAAAGCAGCAGGTGGACGAATCAATATTCAAGCAGATGGTTTACTTGGCTATCAATTTTTACTGTGGAACAAGCGTCGTGACCGTTTGAGTGGTGTATAACCTTAATTAAGTTAAAACTGAGTCTGCCGTAAAGAGATGGCGACCGATTTGGGCATCTCTTTATAGCTGTGTAATCGATGGTGTGTGATAAGAGAGCTTCGCCAATTATGATCTAGATCAATAAAAAAAATAGGCAGATTATTATACTCCCGCGCTCAATTATTCTATTAATTCATGCAACCGACTTGTACTCGGTTCGATGTGTGGAGCTTTCATGTCGTCACCTATTTTGACCCCTCGTCCTTTTACGCCTGAGTTGTTATCACCTGCGGGTAGTTTAAAGAATATGCGTTATGCTTTTGCCTATGGTGCAGATGCTGTTTATGCAGGTCAGCCTCGTTACAGCCTTCGTGTTCGTAACAATGAGTTTGACTTAGATAACCTACAAATGGGTATCAATGAAGCGCACGCACAAAATAAAAAATTGTATGTGGTGTCGAACATTGCTCCCCACAATGCCAAGGTAAAATCCTACCTACGCGATATTGAGCCTGTCATTGCTATGCAGCCTGATGCGCTGATCATGTCTGATCCTGGGCTTATTATGTTGGTTCGTGAAAAATGGCCTGACATGCCAATTCACTTATCTGTTCAGGCCAATGCGGTGAACTATGCCACAGTGAATTTTTGGGCAAAGCAAGGTATTGAACGAGTCATTTTATCGCGCGAATTATCGCTTGAAGAAATTGCTGAAATTCGCCAGCTATGCCCGAATACAGAACTTGAAGTGTTTGTTCACGGTGCACTTTGCATGGCGTATTCTGGTCGTTGTTTGTTATCGGGTTATATTAATAAACGCGATCCAAATCAAGGAACGTGCACTAATGCATGTCGTTGGAACTACGATGTGAAACCAGGCATCGAAAATGAAACCGGTGAAATGGTACATAAAATCGACCCTAAAGCGGTGATCCCAACACTTGGGGATGGCGCACCAAGTAACGAAGTATTTATGCTGGAAGAGCAGGGGCGTCCTGGCGAATACATGCCTGCTTTTGAAGACGAGCATGGTACTTACATTATGAATTCAAAAGACCTACGTGCAGTTCAATATGTTGATCAACTCACTAAAATGGGCGTACATAGTTTAAAAATTGAAGGCCGTACTAAGTCTTTCTATTATGTTGCACGTACTGCGCAAGTGTATCGTAAAGCCATTGATGATGCGGTTGCAGGCCGTCCTTTTGATGCAAACTTATTTAAAACCCTCGAAAACTTAGCGCATCGAGGCTATACCGAAGGGTTTTTAAAGCGCCATGCGCACCAAGACTATCAAAATTATGAGTACGGTCATTCGGTATCTGATAAGCAGCAATTTGTCGGTGAAGTATTAGGCCGCACTAACAATGGTTTAGTTGAAATTGATGTGAAAAATAAATTCTGTACTGGTCATTCACTTGAGCTAATGACGCCAAAAGGCAATATCAATTTTAACCTTGAGTTTATGGAAAATAAAAAAGGCGAAGCCATTAGCGATGCAAAAGGCTCGGGCCATATTGTAAAAATTCCTTTGCCAGAAGACATCGACTTAGATCACGCAATTTTGATGCGTAATCTAGATGCCGACCAAGATACCCGCAATCCATTCAATAAAGCTTAACAACAAGATGCGCTAGGTCATACTTAGCGCATTTTATTCACCTTTTTTGCTATTTCACTGTCGCTAATAATTATTTTTACTATCCTTTTTTATAAGGCAACTAACAAATTTAATTAAAAATTGTGGTGAAATTTTTAGTCCATAAATCCCATCATCGAGAGCTTTTACACACGCTGCCATATATTGCTGCGGGTATCGTTTTGAGTGCAGTTGTATTGCTACTAGAGTGGTTTGGTTTAATTGCTGAAATACCATTTTATGTTGCTATGCATACCAGCGTAGAGTTGTTTTCGGTTGTTATTTCGTTTTTGATTTTCGCCATTGGTTGGAATACTTGGCATTTTACTAAAAATTATCAGTTGCTGTTGCTTGCATGCACAATGTTGTGTGTTGCTATTTTCGACTCCTTGCACTTTTTAGCTTATGACAATATGCATGAAAGTGCAGAGCAAATGAGTTTAGTGCTTAATTTTTGGTTAATTGCACGACTTTTTAATGCCGCAGCATTTTTAATTATTGCGATGGGGATCTGGTTTAAATATAAGCCTCTTAATGCCAATATATTATTAACTTCATTACTGCTCTTCAGTTTCTGTATTGCTAGTGCAATGTTCTATTCGCCGCAATGGTTATCAACTATATACATTCAAGGAAAAGGGGCAAGCCACGTAAAATTTATAATAGAGCTGAGTGTATTAGTCCTTTATACCAGTGCAGCTTTTATGTTCGCCTCTCAGTTAAGTAAGCCTAGAGCAAATTTGAACATAGCAGGTAAAACCCTTGTGTGCGTACTCGCTATTTTGAGCGAAACATGTTTTGTAGTATTTAATGACACCTCTCACACGACCAATATCTTTAACTTTTTTGGTCACGTTTATAAAGGGTTAACTTATTTATTACTCTATAAAATTCTCTTTGTAGAAACCGTTACTAAGCTCTATGCGGCACTTGAAAACTCAACTAAGCAATTATCAGCAACGCTGACTGCATTACCCGATTCAGTATTCGAGCTTGAAGAAAATGGCACATTTCGTGAGGTTTTTAGTGATAATTCTGATAATCATATTTTTATTAAAGGCATGATAGGAAAAAACATCCTAAAGCTATTTTCGGATTTAGATGCGCAAGAGTTTATAAAGGGGTTAAAAGAGTCAAAACGTTCTGGGGTGTGTTTGTTGAATCCATTACCTATTGCATTTAAGGGACGTGTGATTCATTTTGAGTTTTCTATCACATTATTTGAATATGATAATAATGGTCCTACCTATTTAGTGAATGCTCGCGATGTATCTGAAAAAGTTGGCCGCGTAGCTGCACTTATACAGCAAAGTAAGTTTAATCGAGGTCTGCTACATTTGACCGAAATCTCTTTTCAAGATGACCAAGATGTATTGCTAAATTATGCCGTCGAGCAAGCACGTGCGATAACAAACTGTGATGGTGCTGCGCTGTTTATCTGTAATGAACAAAAGCAACTTGCCTATAGAGCTGAACACGGTTCTACATTTGCCGTGTGTACCGAAAAACTACAAGCAAAAGTGGCCGTTGGCGAAGCTGTTATTGTTAATCGTAAACAAGCAAAAGAATTTGGTTTACCAAGCGATTCAAACTCTTTTTTAGTTGTGCCAATTCTTCGGTATGGAAAATGTCATATGGCTATCATTTTGCAACATATCGAAAAAGTCTTCACAGTGCATGACAAAAACATGCTTACAGTATGGGCTGAGTCTGTTTGGCAGTGGTTTAATAAAATAAACCTAAATAAACGCATGCATATTCTGTCACAAGCGGTTGAACAAAACCCACACCCCATTATGTTTACTAACACAGATGCCAAAATTGAGTATATGAACCGCGCTTATTTAGACATGTGCCAGTATGACTACGATGAGTTAATAGGACAAAGCCCTCAAACAATCAGTGCAGGGCAAACAGACCCCTCTGTTTATAAAGATATGTGGCAGCAGCTTAAAAATAAACAAGCTTGGGTAGGGGCGTTAGTTAATATGACTAAGCATGGCAAAACCCTTGTTGAGCAAACAACCATTTATCCAATTTTAGATAAACAAGGCAAGGTGAGCAATTACATATCATTTCAACATGATATGACTAAAGAAGTTGAGAGTGAAACACGCATTCATCAACTTTCATATTTTGACCAACTAACTGGACTGGCAAATCAAGACAGACTAAAAATGGAATTTGAAGGAATTGCCAAACCACACGAAGATTCGAAAGCTGCATTTATATTAATTGGCTTAGATAACTTTAAAATACTAAACAAAGCAATGGGGATAGCTCATTGTAACCTTGTGCTGCAAAAGTTAAGCGCTAGAATCCGCAGCTTTTTAGGGGAGCATATAATGGTGGCGCGTTTACAAAGCGATCGTTTTGCATTTATTACTCCCTATACGTCGACAGGCGCCATAAATAAAAGTACACAAGAATTATTAAGGGTGATAAGCGAGCCGTTATTGGTCAATGATGAATTAATTGTTGTTACGGCCTCTATTGGCATTGCTTTATATCCTATTGATGGCAAAGAGTTTGAGCCGTTATTGCAAATGGCAGAATCAGCGATGTTCGAAGTTAAAAAGCTAGGTCGTAATAATACGCTATTTTATGCTGAGGAGATGAATAAGTCTGGGCTGCGACAGCTACAGATTATAAATGCGCTTAATTATGCGATCGAACATAATGAGTTTTCATTGGTGTTTCAGCCACAGATCGAACTTGCAACGGGTATAACCGTTGCCGCAGAAGTGTTACTACGTTGGCACTCAGAAATACTGGGTGATGTATCACCCACTGAATTTATTCCTATCGCTGAAAGTTGCGGGCGCATCAGTGAAATTGATGACTGGGTATTTGAAAATGCCGTTAAAACTGTTCGTCAATGGCAAGAAAGTGGTATGCCTAAACTGACGTTTGCGATTAACTTATCGGCGACTAAATTCATTAAAAAGCATTTACTTGGTGATTTAATTGCGGTTTTGCAAACACATTCCGTTAGCCCTGAGTGTATTGATCTCGAGTTGACTGAGACCATTGCTATTGGTAACCCTCAATTTGCCTTAAACACCATCACAAAATTGCGTGAAGCCGGTTTTAAAATGTCGATTGATGATTTTGGCACAGGCTATTCGTCGATGAATTATTTAAAAGACTTTTCACTCGATAAGCTAAAAATCGACAAATCGTTTATTGATGATTTAGAAAACCCCAGCGATGCTGATAAGGCAATTGTTAAGGCTATGATTGATTTAGCCAGTGCGTTAAAAATGGAGTCAATTGCTGAAGGTGTTGAAAGCGAGCAGCAACTGAACATACTAAAAGAGCTTGAGTGCTCCCAAGTACAAGGCTATTACTTCAGTAAACCCCTGCCAATTAAAATGCTGTATGAGTTTGTGAAAGGTAAGCAATCTAAGCTGGCTTTAATTAGCAAATAATAACGAGTTTGTTTAAATTTGTTGTTGCCTTAACCTTTGCATATCTTTTTGCGGAGGCAGGCCAAATAAACGGCTGTACTCGCGACTAAATTGCGAAGGGCTTTCGTAACCGACCACACCACTTGCTTGACCAGCGTCAAGACCATTGATCAGCATTTGATCGCGAGCCTCTTGCAGCCGTAAGGTTTTTAAATACTGCAATGGGCTGGTGCCAGTAATGGTTTTAAAGTGTTGGCGAAATGTTGATGAGCTCATATGCGCTTGTTTTGCTAGCTCTTCAATTTGTACTGGGCGCATAAAGTTGGTTTTAAGCCAGCTCACAACTCTAACGATATGACTACTTGGTGACCCCTCTGATGCTAGTTTTCTAAGGTGAGGCCCATGAGGCCCCTGTAAAAGGCGAATAACAATTTCTTTCATGAGTAATGGCTGTAAGCCGTCGCGAAGTGCATGGTTATATTCAAGCTCAAATAACCGATTAAGTGCATCAGTTAGCCCCGCATCGATATTATGAATAGAAATCGGCTCAAACGTTTCGTTGCGTGATTGCTTTGGCAGTTTAAGTTCTGCGGCTGTTTGCAAAATTAAGTTGTAATCAAGCTTTAGTACCATGGCAACAAATGGCTGGTGGCGTGTTGCTTCGGTCACATGGGATACCACGGGTAAATCGAAAGTCGTTAACATGGTTTGCCCACCAGAGCAGGACAGTACACTGTTTTCAACTGAAAGCATTTTTGCACCTTGCAGCACCACCGCAAGGCTTAATGTGTAAATACAATGCAAGGGGTCGGTTGGTGCGTTACGAATGTGCAATGTGAGCTCTGGCGTATGAGAGGTAATATCACCCGCTTTATTAGCGAATAACATAATCTTTTGCGCGAGCGGTTTAGCAATCTCT
This sequence comes from Pseudoalteromonas sp. 68 DY56-GL68, assembly GCF_041414825.1. Lineage (NCBI taxonomy): Bacteria > Pseudomonadati > Pseudomonadota > Gammaproteobacteria > Alteromonadales > Pseudoalteromonadaceae > Pseudoalteromonas > Pseudoalteromonas sp. 68 DY56-GL68. The sequence goes on along the minus strand of NZ_JAOCZL010000006.1, from coordinate 37,179 downwards.
TGATGGTTGGTGTCTATCATGTTTTAAAAACTCACGGTTAGTTATCTTGGCTGTCAAATTTATCAAGCATATCTTGGCTACTAATTTGAGAGCCCATACGGCCACGATTCACGTACCTGTGAGAAAACGTTTTTGCGCCATTTGCCCGAACTAGCTTTTCAAAATCATCAATAAAATGCTGTTCGAACTTACTGTTAAAGGTATTAAATAAAATCACATTTTTACCTGAAAAGTCATTATTTTTTGCAAACTGCCAAATCGGTGGGGCAGGGCTATAAAGCCAAATAGGTGAGCCTAAATAAATGGTTTGATACTTCTCAAGGTTAATATTGCTCGGGGTAATTGTTGCTACGTTGCTTCTGGCATCATTGAGAGCTGCTATCCAACCAGGAATACCTAACTCGTAATCGGTAGCCGTTATCTCAAACAGCTCCGCGTTATGCTTTTGCGCTATGTGATCTGCTAAAACCCCAGTATTCCCTGAGCGAGAAAAAACCACGACGGCTGTTTTGGCATCAAGCGTGATTCTCGGCTCCGCATTGTGTAGACGTAAGCTGTTTTTAGCATGCTGAGATTTTTCGGTTTGTGTGACCCAAATGGCAAGAGATAAAAGCCCTAATACGACCACTGCGAGTATTATAAATAGCCATTTAATCATTCGTTAACTCCTAAAATCGCAAATTCAATTCAACAACAAAAGTAAGTTAGGCCAAGCATGGGCCTAACTTCTTTGTTTTATGCATGCTCAGCTTATAAGTGCGCGATTTATAAATGCTTGGTTAAAAAAGGCAGTATTTGCTGCATCGCTAACGCAACTGGCTCAGGGTTGTCGTACAGGTCATAGTGCGACCAATCTTCTAGTTCAACGAGTTGTCGGTCTTTTGATGCAAATGACTTTCCGTAAATTTCTTTACCGTCACGGTACGCGCCAAATGCCCCTACTTTTTGACCAATCACAGCCATCATAGGTTGAGTCATTAATGTTTCGGCAAACGCGAAGGCATCCCACGTGAGGGTTTTTTGTGCATGAGAAAATAACATACGTGTTGCGCCGCCTTCGCTTTGACCACGCGATGTTTTGTAGTAATCGGTCGCTTCGAAAACATCACGTTCAGTCAGGCCATTGTCGCGGGCAAATTCAATGCTTGGTGGGAGTAATTCGTTAACTTGTAAATCACCACCAAGTGCTTCGGCAGTCCGTTGTGCTGCCATCGCTTCAAGTGCGCCGACTGGGTTAAACTCGGTGAATGCTTCTCTAAATAAACGACCCAAATTAACTGGTGTGATGCCCACAACGGCTTTAACGCGTTTTTCAGTCAGTGCTGAGTTAAACACATAAGCACCACCACCACATACCCCAATGCTGCCAATACGCTCGTTATCGACATAAGGGAGTGTCACTGCATAATCAATAACATGGCTAATATCTTCAACGCGTTGTGATGGATATTCAATGAAGCGAGGTGTACCGCCAGATTGACCTTGATAGCTGGCATCGAAGGCAATAACCACATAACCCGCTTCAGCAAGTGCTTTACCATATACACTACTCGAGGTTTGTTCTTTACAGCTACCAAATGGGTGAACACTGATCATGGTTGGGTAGGTTTTTGACTCATCAAAATTAGCAGGTGTTAAAACAAGTGCTGAGATTGCCCACGCCATATCGTGGTTTTGAATATTAACTGTTTGAATGTTCATGTTTGCTCCTAAATGCCGTTTAGGAATGAGCCCTGTCCGGGCTCATACGGATTAATAATTACAGATTGCTTGTAAAGAACGGGGCTAATACGCTGATAGCTTCAGTGATTTCACTTTCGCCATCATATAAATCCATGTGGTTTGCACCTTCAACGATGTGCATGTTTTTGCTGCTTGATGCAGCGCGCGCCATTAGGTCATCGCTCATCCACTTGCTGCCTGCATTGCTGCCGACAACGGTCAGTAATGGTTGCGTTAAAAATGCTTCAGCTTTAAAGAATGCATCATAAGTAATGATTTGATTTAAGCTGCGTGCAGTCGCAAAACCCGGTGCAGTGCAATAAGCGGCGCGGTCTGTGTGATAGTATTCCCACGCTTGGCGAAGTTCTTCGTTTGGTGCATCTTCTTCTTTCAGCGGTGCCATTGGGATAGTTGCAATGTCGTTACCACTTGCATCCGATGTGCGAGAATCAGAGCCAGCTTGTATATATGGGATAGCGTCGCTGTCTTTTACATTGTTATCCCAGCCATTACGGAACATTTGGCCAATATTTACCATGCTTACCGTGCCAACTGCTTTAATACGACGGTCGTTAATTGCAGCATTTGCGGTGTAACCTGCACCCGCACAGATACCCATTGCGCCAATGCGATCATTGTCTACATAAGGTAAGGTCGTTAAGTAATCGATTACTGCACTCACATCCTCGGTACGAACATGTGGGTTTTCAAGTTGGCGTGGCTCACCAGTGCTTTCACCTTGGTAAGATGCATCGTACGCAATAGCGACAAAACCTTGCTCAGCTAGTTTACGTGCGTAAGTCCCTGCTGTTTGCTCTTTAACACCACCACCTGGATGCGATACGACAACGGCTGGGTAGGTTTTCGTTTCATCAAAATCAGCAGGTAAATTTAATAAGCCAGCGATAGTAATATCTAAACCGTTAGTGTTTGGAAAAGTAACTTTGTTCATGAGCGTATATCCTCGTTGGGTTAATAAGTAAGGACAGAGACTATTCTCGATTGCAGAGCTGTTTGCTTTGCGTCCTTCATTGAGATTAAGTATAGGAATGGGCTGAAACAAATGTTTGCCTAAAATGACAGGGTGTTTGTCTAAAATGCCGAAAGACAATAAGTGCAGTAATTTAAATAAAAGCGAAGTGGTGGTTGTTTGTGCTTATGGTTATTTTAACTAACATACAATAATATTGCTTGTCGTTCATTTTTATCAGAGAAGATACAGGTTCTAGTTGCCTAGAAGAGTAGCTGTATACTTTAGCGGATAATGGAAGCCAAATTGCCTGTTTTGCTTTAATTAAATAGTTACTATACAGGAAGTGATGTTCATTTCTTATTGGTCGACAAGCGCTAAGAGGGGAAATGCTGCACACTTAGACATGAAATCGTAACAGTAGCGAGTTTAGAAACCGAGTGATAGTATAACAAAGATTAGCATTTCTTCAGTACACATTGCAGGTTAAATGATGCTGTGAAGTTTAATCGGGTTCTTGAAGCCCTCAGCTCTTTGATAGAGGAAAAGGATGAATTTATCACCACAAGCCAACCCCAAAAAATCTATTTTCCTTGTTGAAGACGACTTAGCGTTATCCTGTTTAATCAGAGACTTTTTAGAGCGATATCAATTTAATGTGTCGGTGTTTTCTAATGGTGCGGAAGCTGCAAAGGAAATCTTACGCTGCCAACCTGACCTCGTTATTTTGGATATTATGCTTCCGGGGATGAATGGTTTGGATGTTTGCCGCCAGATCCGCAGTGAGTATCGCGGTTTTATTATGATGCAAACTGCACTGGACGATGATATTGACCAAATGTTGGGCCTTGAGATAGGGGCTGATGACTACATAGTAAAACAAGTTCAACCTCGGTTACTCCTAACGAGAATTAATGCTTTACTTCGTCGTTCACAAAGAGCAAACCCATATCATCCTAATGACGAAGTTCATGCGGCTATAGAATGTGGCCCCTTAGTCATTAATTTGAGCAACCGCTCAGTCACATTAAATCGTCATTCAGTTGAACTCACGAGTGCAGAATTTGAACTATTGGTGTTACTGGCTCGCTCAATAGGTAAGGTGGTGTCACGCGATGATATAATCCAGACAATTAGAGGATTTGAATACGATGGATTAGACCGCTCTATTGATCGGCGCGTGTCAAGGTTAAGAAAGAAACTACATATGTACCACCCTGAAGAGATGATAAAAACTGTGAGAGGACTGGGGTATCAGTTATGCGTATATTAGAGGGTATGGCGTATGCTTAAATCGTTTGCAGGATTATGGTTGCTGGTGTTTGGTCCTCTATTCTTTCTTTTATATCCTAGCCAGTATAATCCGATAGTGCGATTTAATGAGCATATTGAAGGTCAGCGGTTTATTCATATCTATCAAGGTACACTGAGGTTAATTGAGTCGCGATTAACGATTATTCCTGAATCTGAGAGGCAAAAAAGTATTGCTTCACTGAAACAGAAATTTGGTTTTGATATTAGGCTTGTGCCTTTAACTAGTTTGTCTTTGAGTGATAAGCAAAAAGCACTTTTACAGCAAGGTGAAATACTATTCATTAATGCAGAGCCTGAAAGTCTTTTAAAAACAGTACCTCAAAATGATCAAGTCTTACAGTTTTTTACTGATGTTTCAGCAGAAGAAAAAATCAGACGCGGTGCTCAAGGGTCTATATACCTTCTTCAACAAGCATTTGAAAATACACCTTCGCAGGACTGGCCGTTGCTTCTTGAGCAATTGTCGTTAACATTTTCTTTTGATATGGAAATCATCGCACCTAACTTACTTAATCCCACATTGGATGAACAACAACAAATTGAGCAAGATGGTTTTTTCTGGCGAGAAGAGCCTTCAGGGGATCTATCATTTTATGCTCAGCTACCAGCAAAAAAAGGGTATTTGAACGCTAATTTAATACCAATGACTTCTGTGGATCTTTCCGTAGTACTGATATTGATAGTCGTGTTTGTACTGTTGATTTCTGTTTGTATGTTTTTATGGGTATACCCGTTATGGCGTGATCTTCGAAACCTGCTGGTTGCAGCATCGGAGTTCGGTAAAGGAAACCTACACAGTAGGGCGGAAGTATCAAAAATATCTGTTGTTGCTAGTTTAGGTAGTACATTTAATCAAATGGCGAAGAAAATAGAGCAGCTGCTTGAAGGCCAAAAAACACTCACTAATGCTATAGCGCATGACTTACGTACTCCGTTATATCGAATTAGATTTGCGTTTGAGATGCTTGATGACTCAACGTCAAAAGAGCAAAATAACCAGTATCGACAAACTATTCTTAATAGTATTGATGATGTTGAGCATTTGGTTAATCAAACACTGCAGTTATCTCGGTACAGCAACAAAATACAATTAGCTAATTTTGCAAGTTATAACCTTTCTTCAATATTAGAGTGGGAATGCCACAATATTTTTCAGTTATACCCGACAATCCAACACACGTTAAATATCGAGCCTCAATGTCGAGATAAGCTGGCTTATGTTGATAAAACTGCTATGCAGCGTGCAGTTAGCAACCTAGTCATCAATGCATGCAAATATGCTCACTCTCAGGTTGAAGTCGCCCTTGTATATAACCTACAAGCGGAGCAATTTACAATTGAGGTAAGCGATGATGGCCCAGGTATAAATGAGGCTGATCTGGAACGCATTTTTATGCCTTTTGAGCAGCTTAACAGCACAAGAGCAGAGTCAAATAACGGCTATGGCTTAGGGCTTGCCATTGTGAGTCATATAGCGAGGTGGCATGGCGGCACTATTACTGCTGGGCGTTCTGCTTTAGGTGGTGCACTATTTGTTTTTAACTTGCCATCTGAGCATAGATGCTCTGAGTGAGCTGTTAAGTAATGTGAGGTATATAAAGGGGGCTGACGAATAAAACACTGTCCCAGTTTGTCACATTAAGCCTGTATTCTATTCGTTATACTGCTACTTGTTGGTTTTGATTTGTACATAGTATGAAACTTATCAAAACTCTTTTATACCAAGGAGCACAGTATGACAATTGAACGCAAGTTGGCTCGCTTATTTAGGCTCGATCACGATGGTTGGGGTAGGCATGCAAACCCTTTAAGTGTGTGGTCTCGATACAGCGTATTGCCCCTCTTTTTAGCTGCTATTTGGCTAAGAAATTACAGCATCACTTTGATGATAGTCGTTTTGATATTAGCTGTTGTTTGGACGTTTATTAATCCCATTATTTTCTCAAAACCTAAAGATGCGTCTAGCTGGGCAACGAAAGCTGTGCTTGGCGAACAGGTATACTTAAACCGTGATCGCAGTAGCTTGCCTGAGCATCATCAAATACGACTGTATCAGATTCTGAAAATAACGGCTTTAGTGGGTGTTTTCATAAGTTTATGGGGTGCATATAGCTTTAATATTACTCACTGTGTTTATGGGGTTTTAATAACTTATTTAGCTAAAAGCTGGTTTTTAGACCGCATGGTGTGGCTTTACCATGACAACGTAAACCCTGACACGTTATAACGAGCACTGTCACAAACTGTCTTATTTCGACACATAACGACCCGATATTTACTACGGCATTTGATTATCATGCAGACAATTTAATCAATACTGGTTCGTTTAGCCATGAAATGGAAGCGATGAGATTTGTAGCTCATCGTAAGTAAAATTTCTAACGGTTAATTACGAACTAGATAAACTGGCATTAAGAGGATGTTATGAAACTGAGTCGATTAGGTACACTAGCACTACCTGTTCTATTTTTATTGGGAGGGTGTGATGAAAGTAGACTGTCTGAACCCGAGCAAGGTTATTGGGTATCTGAGCCTTATGGCTCTGCACTTCATATCGTAGCAGATGCTGTTATGCATTATGAGTTTACACCTGACTACTGTTTACTTTCTAAAATTGAAACCTTAAGTAAAAGCGAGTTTTTAAGCCGTTATCAGATAGCAGACAACGAACTATTCAGCCCAACATACCTAGGCTTGCCGATGGATGATAATGACTTTGGCATTGAGTATGAATCATCATCAAAACTGCCTGAAATATGTCGCCATGACATTTTTGATTTAACATCAGGGATTGATAACAACTCCCCCGAAGTGACATTAGAGATATTTCTGCAAACCTTTTCGCAATACCATTATAGTTTTGAATCTGTGGGTGTGGATTGGACCGAGGTAGGTCAACAAGCTAGGTGGGCTGTATCAGAGCAAACCTCAAGAGCAGAGTTATTTGAAATAATGTCTGAGGCAATTAAGCCGTTGCAAAATGGGCATGCTTTTATCTCAGACGGCGATAAAGTGGCCGTTTATCGCCAGTCAGAAAAGCCTATATTATATGAGCGCTTACGAAACGAATTTCTTACTAAAAATGATTTAACGCCGCCGTTAACTATATCTCAAAATAGTGCCTTAGCAGAGTACATCAAAGAGAGTGAAAACCTTATTCAGGCTGCTATTTTAAATAATTTATCCTCAGATACTTTATCATTTGCAGCTAACGACCACATTATTTGGGGGACACACGAAAAGTTAGGTTATCTGTTTATTGATAGCTTTAACGACTATACCGAAGAGAATAAGCACCCTGAAGCACTTGCTTTACTGCATAGCACAATGAAGCAAGTGATCGCTGATTTTGAATCAACAGATGGTGTGATTATTGATTTAAGATTTAACGGTGGCGGCTATACTTATTTGGCAAAAGCACTCGCTGAGTATTTCATTGCCAGCCCACAAACGGGCTACATTAAAAGTACTCGTTACGGAAATCAGTTTACCCCTGAGCAGTTTGTAACACTCACACCCGCAGCACACAATTATGGTAAACCCGTTGTAGTGCTGATAAGTAACACAACGGCTTCTGCTGCTGAGCTTGCAACTTTGATGCTTAGTACATCAGAAAAAGTGACATTAATTGGAGAGGCAACGCAAGGAATGTTATCGGGTAGTTTAATTAAATCGTTACCGAATGGTTTTATCTTTGGACTGTCTAATATGAAACAATTATCAAACCAGCGCGTGTTATATGAGCAAACAGGTATCCCACCGATGATTCAAACGTCATTTTTTAACCTGCAAGAGCGCGTAAGTGGAACAGATAAAGGCTTTGACGCAGCCGTAGAATGGCTTCTCTCTCAAGGCTAGCGCTTATTATTAGAATACATTGAGTCGTTTCTCAATGTATTCTAATTTACTGAAATGAGTAAACAGGTATATAACTCGTTTGTGGACAGAAATTAGTAGCGGAGCGGAACCAGCCAACTGTTATTTGTCCGATTTTAATAACTTGTTATGAGTCGAACCAATGTAGTTCTTTACTTACCGCATTCATCACGGCCTGAACATCGCCTCTTGAAGGTTTATACCATTTTTCTGATTTTGAAATATTTTGTAGAGCTAGTTTTGTTTCTGGCCCAAAGTACATATTAAGTAAAGACAAAACAGCCGTATATTCAGCTCGCAGTTCAATAGAGCGGTTAGAAAGTTTGTTTACATCAGCTTTTTCTGCTGGTATTTCCTTTCCTTCTTTAATGGATAGCAGTAGCCGTTGTTTCTCTAAACCAATTAGGGCGCTATTCTTCTCCGCTTCATTTAATAAAGCAAAAATCTTTGCGGCTCGTTCTATTAGCTTAATTCTTTGATCTAGTATCAGTCTTTTTTCCTTGTATTCGATATCTCTTTCCCAAGCATTCTCAGACAATTCAAAAGATAAAAATGAGCCAGCACCAGCTCCTACAAAAGCTAGCAAGGAAGAGATGATAACTATTTTTATTTCAGATTTCATACTGACACTCTAGATTCATAACGCTACGCTAAGCGGCAAATGACTGCAGGCTAAAATGTGTAGCGAAGCGAAACCCAACCAGCAGTTATTTGTCCGTTTAAGCGCCTTGTTAGCGCTTTGAGTTTAATTTATTTATTGACTTTTCTAATTCAGAAATAGACATAGATATATAATGCCTCAAATTTTTATCCCCCTTAATACCTCTACTTTCATCTAAGATCGTTGACTTCTGTTTTGGGGTGATCGCAGAATCTAAGCACTGTTGAAATTGAAGTTCATCTTCGAAAATAGTTTCAACATAATTAAGCTCAGGAAATGAAATCATGGCTTTAACTGGGCAACTAGCAATAGTGTCGAGCAAACCTTTATCTAAAGTTGTTATGCTAGGGATGTAGAAGCTGTTCCCTTTTTCTTCTGTCAATAAAGTTTCAGCAAATCTAAATATAAATAAATCCCATGAGAGAGCTCCTATCCGTTTGATAGAATCCTTTTTGGGAGCCTTTAAAGAACTTTCGTCAAAAACAGGAGTAAAATAACCAACACTATAGCCAATTATAACTTTCCAAGAAAAATATAACTCCTTGAGAGGTACAACCCCTAATGTTTCCAAACAGTAGTCTACAAGCTTGTTGAGTGCAACCTCTAAGGTAATCTGTTCATTCGTCCAGCATAAATGGTAAGTTTTGAGCATAACTGCATAAATGAGGTCTCTTTTGTCTATCAAGTTCCACATTTCTTTACTGGCTCTAAAATTAAACCAAACATTTTCTGCTTGTTCAAAATACGGTTCAAATATGTCCTCTTCTTCACTTAACGGCTTTAGGGTGCCTCGCAGTTTATGATCTAAATATATAGCTGATGAAACCTTGTTAACAGGATATGGGTTATTGTCAGATGTAAACTGCCTTAAATTTTCAAGCATGGAGAAACAATAATCGAACCCTCCCCCATAGGTACTTTCAATCACATTTAAAATTTCTTCAACTTTCTCTTTTGTTGATATATCACTACCTTTAAGATATTTTGGTAGGTCTGATAGTAAATTCGTATCGAACAATGCTCTTTGTTTAAAACAAATTACCGATGTCCCAGTTTCCATTTCTTTTCTGATTGAATCTGAGTAAGCAAGCAATCGTTTTTTAGAGAATATACCTGAAACAATGTGATTTAGTGAGTCATCAACCTGCAATTGGGCACCACTAGCATTGGTGGAGTACAGCATTCTTATGCCATCAAAGGCGGAATTATCACTATCAACAATATCTTTTAATGACGAGTTTTTATCAGCAGATAATATTGCATGTTTAACACGGAATATTTTATCTTTCTTTATATTCATTTAACTCTTAACTCTATTTGTTGCCAAAAATGGCACTAAAATTTAATAGTGCGCAAATCACGCATATTTCTACCACACAACTGCTCACTTTTCTGATTACTACGTTTTTATCAAATTAGCTAACCTTTTGCTAGTTAACAAAATAATTTAAATTAGTAAAGTGGTCTTACGACAAGAATGCGCAAATTGCTCATTTTCCTGAATATAGGGGAAGTTGTAAATTCTGAATATAAAAACCATATCAAAAGAAAATATTCAATGTTTGCTGTTTGCTTAAAGCCATCTTTAAATCAATTACGTTAACTCATTTTGGAACAGAAACGAGTTACTTCTTAATAACTGTTGCAGGCACCAAAAATCTGTTTAGCTTCCATAAAAAGCATCTTACTTCCTTATCAAACAACTAAGCTCGGTAAAAAATCGCTGACGCGGTATTTCTAAAACATCAGTCGAAGAGAATCCCTAGTACTTCTAAGATTGATCTAGATCAAAGAAATTTCATTCGCTGCAATCTATATTACGCGGCTGCAATTTTGTCGCGTCCGAAATCCATAATGTGGATTTTAATGGCAATACTCATTTTCGTGCTTAAAGGTGTGTCATGGCATTACTCATCAATAACAAATGTATTAACTGTGATATGTGCGATCCTGAGTGTCCGAATGAGGCTATTTATATGGGCGCGAAGATTTATCAAATCGATCCTAATAAATGCACGGAGTGTATTGGCCATTACGATAATCCGACTTGCGTGAGTGTTTGCCCAATCGATTGCATTAAACCTGATTCAAATCATCGAGAATCACTTGATGAACTTGCTGATAAGTACGTCAAACTCACTTCTCAAGCGTCTTAGTATTGTACACTCATTCTTTTTAATGATTTTAAAGTAGCAGCTTGCGCTAATTGTTCTACAATTCTAGGTACAACAATACGTTATTATTAATTAAGGTGTGTTATGTGGTTTGGTAAGTCTTTAGAAGCTGAAATTGCAGCATTAAAAGCAGAGCTCTACCCGCTTAAAGATCTAACAGCAGGCATTGATGAAGAAATGTTGGTTCTTAGGCTCAATGCCGATGGGGCTATGGCTTATATAAACCAAAACTTTTTAGATGAATTAGGCTACTCTCTTGAGCAGCTAATTAACTCTCCTTTTGAAAACATAATTACACCTCAATCTAAAAGTAGTGATCAATTTATAGCGCTAAAACGTGCAATTGATCGTCAAGAGCATGGCGTCGGTCATCTACAAATAGCTCGATTCGATGGCAAGCTCGAATGGTTACGTTTAATTGCTCATCCAGTTCATACCGCAGAAGGTGAGCTGGATTATTTTGCGATTTACGGCACTGTGTTAACTGATGCAATTGCCAGTTCTCGCGAGCAACGGGATGTTATCAATGCTATCTACCGTTCAATGGCCGTTATTGAGTTTGATCTAAATGGTAATGTACTTAATGCGAATCAGCCTTTCTTAGCAGCCATGGGTTATAAAAAAGACGATATTGTAGGTAAACATCACAGTATGTTTTGTGAGCCCGAGGTCGCTAACTCCGCAGAATATGAAGCATTTTGGCAGCGCCTCAGACGGGGGGAATTTATTGCTGAGCGTTTCAAGCGCGTTGACCGTTATGGCAATGACGTATGGCTTGAAGCGTCTTATAACCCTATTACGAATGATTTTGGTGAGTTGTATAAGGTAATGAAGTTTGCCACTGTCATTACTGATCAAGTGAACCGTGAGCATGCTATTTCTCAAGCAGCAGAAATTGCATATAGCACCTCAACAGAAACAGACAAGCTCGCCAAACAAGGTGCACACGTTTTACAAAGCACTATGGCTGTGATGGATGAGCTTGCGCAGCAAATGGAGCAGGCAGCACAGGAAATCGCAGCGCTTGATAAGCAATCACAACAAATAGCCAATATTGTGCAAAGCATTAGTAGTATTGCTGAGCAAACCAATTTATTGGCGTTAAACGCCGCGATTGAAGCTGCTCGTGCCGGAGAGCAAGGGCGTGGTTTTGCTGTTGTGGCTGATGAAGTAAGGCAATTGGCGTCTCGTACGTCTAAAGCAACAGAAGAAATTGTTGATGTTGTAAAAGACAATCAGTCTCTTACGCAAAATACCGTGCGAGTGATAGAGCAAGGTAAAGTTAAAGCTGAGCAGGGGCAAGTATTAGCCAATGAATCAGGAAAAGTCATGGAAGATATTCAGCAAGGAGCGCAGGAAGTTGTCGATGCCGTTGGGCAGTTTGCTAATCAGCTGACAAGTTAAATATGCGTATTTTTCTTTTTTTATTCAAATTGTTAAGTTAATTCTTATTTCGTCTTAAGAATTTTCCTATTATCGCAAAAATAGGGACTTTACTGTAACGAATACGTTAAAGTAAGCATGCATATACTATTTTGCTATGTGCATGCCTATACATCAGACCAAGGTGTATTTTTTCTTACCTTAACGTGAAGAGTCCCATGTTTTTTAGTCAATCATTAAAGAATAAAGTTACTGAATTAGACGATGAGTTGTTTACTGTTTCACAAGTAAAAAATACGCTCGACAGTAAAATGCTTACTTTAGAATTAGATAAAAATGCACATATCTTGTCACTGAATGAACAAGCAACCGTTGAGCTAGGTTATGAGAAGAATCAACTGATAGGCAAACCACTTCTTAGTTTAGTGCCTGAACTGGCAAGAACGACACGCCATTACCACAGCTTTAAAAAAGCGCTTGATGATAAAGAGGCATGGGTAGGTGCTGTACAGCTTGTAAATGCCCATAATGAACAAGCGTGGTTGCGGGTTATTTTGCATCCGGTTATTAATAGGCAGCAGCAGTTCCAGCAGTTTACTTTGCATGCCAGTGCACTTACCCGAACCATAGAAACATCAAGAGAAAACCAAGATTTAGTAAAAGCGATTCATCGCTCAATGGCGGTGATTGAGTTTGATTTATCTGGCCATGTAATTACTGCCAATGAGCAGTTTTTACAAGGCGTTGGCTACACAAAACAAGAAATAGTGGGAAAACACCACAGTATATTTTGTGAACCCGAGGAGGCAAACTCAGCAGACTACGCCGATTTTTGGAAAAAGCTTCAAAGGGGCGAGTTTATTGCGTCACGTTTTAAACGTGTTAATAAATATGGTGAACCTGTCTGGCTTGAAGCAAGCTACAATCCTGTTTTTTGTGAGCAGGGGGAGCTTTATAAAATCGTAAAATTTGCAACAGTGATAACAGAGCAAATTAATCGTGAAATAGCTGTATCTCAAGCTGCTGAAATTGCATATAACACCTCGACAGAAACTGACCAAATCGCTCATCAAGGCGCTGAGGTATTAGGTGATATGGTGAATGTAATGGACGAACTTGCAAAAAAAATGGAGCAAGCAGCAACGGAAATAGCAGCACTTGATAAGCAATCTCAGCATATAGCTAATATTGTACAGAGCATCAGCAGTATCGCAGATCAAACTAATTTACTTGCTCTAAATGCGGCAATTGAAGCTGCAAGGGCCGGTGAGCAAGGCAGAGGCTTTGCGGTTGTTGCCGACGAAGTAAGGCAGCTAGCTTCACGCACTTCGAAAGCGACAGTTGAAATTGTTGATGTTGTACAGCAAAACAGGGCACTGACGCAAAATACGGTAGAGGTGATAGAGCAAGGAAAAAGTAAAGCTGAGCAGGGTTACAGCCTTGCGACTGAATCCGGAAAAGTGATGAGTGACATTCAAAATGGCGCGCAAAAAGTAGTGGATGCCGTTGGTCAGTTCGCTGACCAACTTAAATAGTGTTACCTGTGCTTGTATTGGGTTTTGCAATAACCACGTAGAATATCAGGGTGGCGAAGTTTTATATGCTTACTTTGCCTCCCAGATACGCGTTTTCGCCAAAGTTTAAAACTTGAGTTTGTTAATTGCTCACGCATTAACGTGATAACGCTTTTTTCATTTAAGCCAAACTGTTGGTTTATTGCTTCAAACGGGGTTCTGTCTTCCCACGCCATCTCTATAATACGAGATATTTCATGATCTAAGTGCTGCATTTCGGCTCCTTTTTGTAGCTTATACGTAGCTGCAGCGGATTTAGATTATAAGATATCTTGTTGCCAGTGCTCTGCTAAAAAGTCGATGAACGCCCTCACTACATTTTGCTGGAAGTTACGTGATAAATACACCGCCCATAAGTGAGAGCCAATTGTTATGTGCTCTGGCAGTACTTTAACAAGTTCTCCCGATGCTAAATAGTCATTAGCTAAGTCACAAGGCAAGTGAGCAACCCCCATCCCTTGTTTTGCTGCTTTTAAAAGTACGCCCATATCGTTGGCAACAATGTTGCCCTTAACGGTCACTTTTTGTGTGTTATCGTCACGTTGAAATTGCCAAATAGTGTGTTTGTTATGAATAAGGCAATTGTGTGCAGTTAAGTCACTCGGCTCATTAATCGGTGGGTTCACAGCTAAATAATCGTGTGATGCACACACTGCAGTTGCGATATACATGAGCTTGCGGGCAATAAGACCTTCATCGGGCTGGTGGATATAACGCAAAGCAATATCAACGCGGTCATCAACCAACTGCGATAAACTATCTGAAAGTAACAGTTCAAATCGCGTCTGTGGATGGCGCTTGGTAAACTCTTCAATGGCATCAAACAGCTTATGTTGGCCAAGCCCAATGGGGGAGGCAACGCGAATAGTCCCCACCAATTCATTGTTATGGCTGTGCGCTCGGCTTTGTAAGTCAGACACTTGATTTAGTATTTGCTGGCAATAGCTAAGGGCTTCTTCGCCTTGAACAGTTAAACTTACTTTTCGTGTTGTGCGATGAAACAACCTTAAACTTAGCCACTTTTCAATATCTTGAATATGCCTAGAAACTTGTAACCGGCTTAAGCCTAAATGCTCTGCTGCCTGAGTAAAGCTGCCTGTACGGGCAACTTCGACAAAGCTAGTAATTGAAGTGAGTTTGTCCATTAGTATCTTCAAGTGAAACAATATGTATCTATCTAGTGTATTTATCAGTAAATAGTGAGCAAGTAAACTGAAATCATTGAAACAAACAACGGAGAATTCCTCATGAAATTAGCAGTTATTGGCGCAACAGGTTGGATTGGCAGTCACATTACATCAGAAGCAATCGCACGTGGTCATCAAGTAAATGCACTAGTAAGAGATGCAAGTAAAGTAACGCAAGAAAATGTTACTGTGACTGAATTTGATTTAACAAAAGATGATATCGCAAGTGTAGTAGCCGAGAGCGATGTTGTTATTGCTGCAATTGGTGGTCGTGCTTTAGGTAACCATGAAATTGTGGCAAACACAGCAAAGCAATTACTAAACGCGTTTGCAGGTACTGGCACACGCATTTTATGGGTGGGCGGTGCAGGAAGCTTAGAAGTGGCATCCGGTGTAACACTGGTATCAAGCCCAGATTTTCCTGCTGAATACAAAGCAGAAGCCATTGCTCAAGGTGAAGCGCTTGATGTATTTAGAGCATCAACAACAGATACGTCGTGGACCTTTGTTTCACCCGCTGCGGTTATCTACCCAGGTGAGTCAGAAGGCCCATACCGCGTCGGTGGCGACAGCTTCTTTACTGATGCAAACGGCGAAAGCAAAATTTCAGTCACCGACTATGCAAAAGCGATGCTTGATGAAGCACAGTCGGCAGCACATTTAAATCAACGCATTAGTATTGCTTACTAATAACGAGCCTTTCTTCAGGCTCATAAAATGGTATTCTTAAGCGATGTGTTAAGTTACCTATTTAATTTATGAGCCTGCTATTTTCTGTTGCACTTGCAACCATACCCGCCTTACCTGAGCCCGTTGCTAACAATGCTGTAGCCAAAGTTGTAATTGATGAAAACGCCTACTTTTTAAGCTTTATGGGCCTGAGCTCAGGCAAAGCACATACCGATGTTCACAATAAAGTATGGGTACTCAAAGTGGGCGATAACGCGTGGCAAGCAGCTAAAGCGGTACCAAGTACATTGCCCCTTACTGGTCGCCTAGCGAGTACCGCGGTGGGGGTTGGTCAACATGCTTATGTATTTGGTGGTTATACCGTTAGCGCTGATCATCAAGAAATCTCTACACCTGATGTATATCGCTATGATGTGCGCTCTGATTCATACACGCAACTTGCCAATATGCCTGTGCCGGTGGATGACAGTGTGGCGCTTTCCTATAAGCAGCGTTATATCTATTTAGTCAGTGGTTGGCATAACGATGGCAATGTTAACCTTGTACAAGTTTATGATACGCATACAGATACTTGGCAACAGGCTTCGCCCTTTTTAGGCCAACCGGTGTTTGGTCAAGCGGCGGCAATTAGTGGCAACACTATATTGGTGTGTGATGGCGTTAAAACACAGGCGAATGCAGATAAGCGTCGTTCATTTGCTGCGGTTGCACAGTGTTTAAAAGGCACAATTGATGCTAATAACCCATTAAAAATAGATTGGCGTACCGTGCCACATCCAACAGGTGTTGCCCATTACCGTATGGCTGCAACCAATTTCAATGGCGATATTTATATGATGGGCGGCTCTGATAACCCATATAACTACAATGGTATGGGATACGATGGCAAACCCGCGCCAGCGAGTGATCATGTTTGGCGCTTTGATGTTAATAAAAACACGTGGCAAGTGATGCCAAAAGCCGATACTGCGAGCATGGATCATCGAGGTTTATTAGAGCACCAAGGAAGCTTGTATCGTCTTGGTGGTATGGACAATAATCAACAAGTGACAGCCGATGCACTTGGTTACAAGGTAAAGTTATCTCTATGAATACACTCTATATTACTGGGGCGGGTGTGAGTGCCGCTAGCGGTATACCGACCTTCCGTGGTGAAGATGGCTTTTGGACCATTGGTAGCAAAAATTATACGCCGATGGAAATGGCAACCCGTGCTATGTACGAAAACAACCCCCGCGAATTTTTAGCTTGGTATTATCATCGTTTTGCAACCTACCGCCATCACGGTCCCAATGAGGTACATCATTGGTTGAGTGATAAAAATCTTATTACGCAAAATATCGATGGTCTTGATGGCAAAGCAGGAAACACTGATTTTATTGCTATTCATGGTCGCTTAGATCAAATGACACTGTTTCATCATCAAGGTGACGATGTAATGGCTTTTAACGCGCCGTGGGATAAAATTAATGAAGACAATCTCCACAACTCCTTGCTTGAGGTGTTCAATATTAATAATGAAAGCCCGATGATTAACGAATCGTTTAAGCCTTACGTGTTGTTATTTGACGAATACTACACTGAGCTTTATCGTATTTCAGAGGCGCAACAGCGTATGCTCGATGCCGATAAAATCGTCTTTATCGGCACCTCGTTTAGCGTCAATATTACGCAAATGGCACTCGATATTGCACGCAGTCAAGGCACACCAATAGAAGTGGTTGACCCCGATCCTACTCATGTATTTCATCCTAATGTAACCTACCACAAGATGACTGCGCTTGAGTATGTTCAGCAGCAAGGGTAAAAAATAAGGCGCTTATATTAAGCGCCTTGTTTAATTAATTTTCAGCTTTTGTTGCTGTGATGTTTAACCGTGCTTGTAAGGGGTCGGGTAAAAACTCTGCAGTCCCTGATTTGCTCATTTGCAGTATAAAAGATTCATCAGTTTTATATGCTTGCCATGTTGGTAAACCTGGGCCATTTGGTGTGCCTAATTTAATAAAGTTAGTCACATAACGGTGCATTATTTTAGCGGCTTGCTTATCTTGCTCTGTGGTGACATGCCCATATTTCGCTGCCACAGTATTAAAAAAGTACGGAATTTCGCTGGCGTGCTCTGCACCAGGTTTATCTAAGGTTTGCGCCACATAACCAAAACGATACAAAAAGGCATCTTTACCCATATCTGTCACACGTTTTGCGACGAACCTTGCTGGTTCTTGCATTAAAGTATCTTGACCAACTTGGTAATTGAGTAAAGGCAATGGCATTTGCTCATCTGCATCGTAAGTCATTTTTGCTTGTGTACTGTGCGGAGTAAAACTTGCGAATAGCGCCTCTTTTGAAGCAAAATTAGCAAAGCCTAAATCCATATCTGTTGTGCCAACCATGGTCGCAACATGGCTAAATGTGCCTTTACTCAAGCGCGCTTCTGTCGCCGAATTGATGATAGTGCCATCAATAATTGGTCCGCCAACGTAGGTAGACTCATCATCATTTTGTCGGTTTAATGTGCTCAGATTGAGGTTATCAACCACGTCTTCGGCAGATAATTCACGTAGTGCAGCAAGGGCATTTTCATCACTGCCTAAAATGGTGTGTTGTTTGGCAAAGTTTTCGCCAATTTTTTCGGCGCTTAATACAGTGTCGTTATCACTTTTAAGTGGCAATTGCTTAAATAGCTCTCGTCCGCCTGCCGACATAATAATCGCTTGTTGGAATAAGCCATTAGCAGCAGGGGTTTGCATCATCGCATGCACCGATGCGCCACCAGCCGATTCACCCATGAGTGTCACTTTAGAAGCATCACCACCAAATTGAGCGATATTTTGTTTCACCCACTCAAGAGCCGCAATTTGATCCATTAATGCGTAGTTGCCTAGTGCATCATTCTCAAAACGAGTAAGAGCAGGGTGTGCAAAAAAGCCAAATCGGCCTAATCGATAATTAAAGCTAACAAAAATAACGCCTTGTTTAGCAAAACTTTCACCCGAGTAAACAGCGGGAGATGCGCCACCATTTACAAAGCCACCACCGTGTATCCAAACCACAACAGGGTAGGGAGTATCGCTGTGTTTCGTGGGTTTAAATACATTTAAATAAAGGCAGTCTTCCGAAGGGGTTGTCGTAAGCGGCGCAGCATCGCCAGTAAATGGCTTTTGCATACAGTCAGGGGCGTAATCGTTAAGTACTTTTACATCTTGCCACTTGGGCACAGGCTGCGGTGCTCGCCAGCGTAAATCACCTACAGGGGGAGCGGCGTAAGGAATGCCTTTATAAGTTATTACGCGACCTTGTTGCTGTCCTTGGATTAATCCACCATTGACTTTGATATTGTTACTTTTTGGTTGCTCTTGGCAGCCTTGTAAAAAAATAGCTGAGCTTAGTAATACAGAAGCACACAGAATAGAGTTAAAAAAACGAGATGTCATCACATAGCCTAGGTAGAACTGGTTAGGCTTATAATATTAACATATTCATACAGTAACAACGAGAAAACCAGTACAGCACCAAGGGGAGTCTGTACTGGTTTAGTATTTGGCTAAACCACGCGGTGCGTTGTTCATTAAAAAGACTAAGTTAGTCTTTTATCACTTGGGCAGAAGTGAGCCAAATTTAGTTAACGCTTAAAAGCGTGTACGAATACCTAATGTAATACGACGCTCAAAGATATTTTGAGTGATCACATTGTCTGACCACTGGGCGTATATATCTTCTTTTTCTTCGGTTAAATTGCTGATCGACGTATAAATGCTCGTGTCTTCTGCAAATTCATAACCAGCATACATGTCATAATACAGTGTACTTTTAGTCCAAAACGGCACCACGCCTTCGCCCATAGCGGAGCTTAAGCTATCGAGACGGTCGCTACGATAGTTTGCAGCTAAGCGAAGTTGTAATGGGCCTTTTTCATACCATAAAACAGCATTAGCTGATTTTTCAGAGTTGTCTTGGATTGGTAGACTTTTACCGTAAACATCGACGTTAGCGCTGTCACTCGGGGCATAGGTAAAGTTTAGAGATGTACCTAAACCATCAAAAGGTTCTGGCAAGAAGTCGAATGCTTGTTGATAGGTAACCTCAAAGCCTTTGATTTCACCACCTTCACCATTAATTTCGGTCGTTACAGGTACTTCGCGACGAATTACGCCGTCAATGTCTGGCAGACCCAGCATTACAGTGCCACTTTCGACAAATGATTCTATATCCATTAAGAAAGCAGAAATACTTAATAAGCCACTTTCATTAAAATACCACTCGGCAGATAAGTTATAGTTAGTTGCGCGCCAAGGCTCCAAGTCTGGATTACCATTTTGCGTGCCTTGTACCGCAACGAGTAGATCTGGGCTCACACCGAGTTCAGCTGCGAGGATATCACCAGCGCGAGTACGACCAACACTGATGCCACCCGCAAGTTTACCAATGTCTAGCGTTGTCATTGTTTTGCCGTAACCAGCACGTAGAATGAAATCTTCAGTGAGGTTTAAATTAAAGTTCATTGATGGTAAAAAGTCTGAATAATCACGACTTAACCATTTTTCACCTGTTTTTTCACTCGCGGTACATAATGAACATGGACGTGCTGAACCGAGTTGGTTTTGTAACATGTCGAGTTCTGTTTTGATGTATTGCGCACCAATATTTGCGGTGTAACTCATATCAGCCAACTCACCCGCAAAATTAAATTTAAAGTAAGCTGATTGGGTTTGCTCTTTTACTTTGTAAGTGCGTGATGGGTTAGCCAGTCGTTTATTGCCTGGGTAAATAGCATTTTGAAATGCCATAGGGTCATCCATTACCTTCGGATCGATAAGATAAAACCCTTGTCCTACACCACCTGGTCCAAAGTCATTTATTTGGTTTACCCAGCCGTCTGGTAAATCACTAAAATAGTTTGGATGACCAATAGTTAAATCACCACCCGCAACGCTGTTTTCACCATCGCCATTGGTATCGCCTAAAGAGGCCCCAGAGTCTTTCCACATGACATCAGCGGTAATATCACCAGATGTAAATGGTGCCACTAAAATATACGTTTCGCGCTCTACATCGCGTTTTGATGCCCGTAATCCAAAGTCGACGTTAGTGAGGTGGTCTGTTGAAAACTCATAACGGCCATCAAGTCTAGCAACATCAAGCGTTGCTTCTTCTTCGAAGTTATTTTCTGAGTAAGTTGATACTAGGTTATATTGATTGATATCGCTGCCAAAGCCTTCCTCAAAACCTAGGGTGATGTACTCGCCAGTACGAGAGAAATCAACCATGACAGGATCTGGGCCAACACCATTTGGATTAACCGGCGTTGCACCTGTGCCGTCGTTTCTAAGTAAGCCATGTTGTGCGCCAGAGGTTAAATAACCATGCGCTACATTTTCGGTATGACCGCGCTCGGCACTACCATGAATGTATCTGAACTCACCCGAAAGAGGACCATCTCCTTGATATTCAAAGAGTAAGCTTGCGTTAGTTGATTCACGATCATTGGTTAAGCTTTCTGAGTAAGCACTGACACGTCGTGCTTCTAATGTGGCGTCGTTAACAGTGTAAATTTGTCCACCACGGTCGTTGTCGAGGCGTGGTATAAAGTTATCTGAATAAGCCCAAATCTCGCCGCGCGCATTATCGACCATCATCCCTTGTTTGCGATCCGCATCATCCATGTCGGTATAGAATATATCACCGGTAAAAGTCAGTGAATCAGACAACTGATATTGCACAGTGGTGTTTAAGCCGAGGCGATCTCGCTCAGTTTCACGATGCATTACGCCATAAAAACGTTGACTGTAGTAACTGTCGTTTAAGTCTCCATCACCATTGAAATCTCGAGAGGTTTCATTTTGAATCTCGTTGGAGGTTAAAATCGTACCATTACGGTAGTTAGCAAGTGTACTTTCATCATAAGCGGCAGTGAAAATAATACCAAATTTGTCATTGTTATAGCCCGCGAATGCCACTAACTTAGGATCGGTTTCTTCGGATAAGCTGCCGCGTGTCGCTTCGCCTGTAAATGAAAAAGTCGTGCCTTGTTCTAAGTCGAATGGGCGGCGAGTTTTTAGATCTAATGTGCCTGAAATACCACCTGCGAGAATATCGGCTTGGGGAGACTTGAGTACATCAATACCCGATAAAAGCGCAGCAGGTACGTCAGTGAAATCAGGTTGAAGTGTTGTAATTGAGCCTGCACTTAAAAATTGTTCGCCATTTAACAGCGTTGTCACTTGCGGCATACCACGAACATTAATCGTTGAGCCTTCGCCTGCTGAGCGACGAATTTGAATACCGGGTATACGTTGTAGAGTATCTGCAATGGTCACATCGGGTAATTTACCAATATCTTCTGCGGTGATTGAATCCATCACACCAGTACTAAAGCGTTTGTTATTAATATCTTGCTTGTTACTGGCTGCAATACCACGTACCTCAATGGTTTCTATTTCATCGTTTGTCAAATCACTTTGCTGCGCGGCTACTGTATTTAGGCCACTTAGCCCACAAATGACAGCTGCCACAGCCTTAGCCGTTATGCTTGGCGAGAGTGTATGTTGGTGACGGGTTTTAGTTTTCATTTTAAACGTTCCTCATCCTGTATTTTTAAAGTTAATTATTATCTTCTGTTAATTTGTAACATGTATTGACTGTTGGTGTGTTATTAATTAACATTAGATTTAACAAAATTGCAATACCCATTACATTAAATAAGTCACATTTTTTGTATGGTTTTTAATGAAAAGTAATTAACCAGCTGATTTATATGAAGAGTTTTTGAATGAAAAAATTAAGCGTTGCAAACTTGGAAACCGTAAGCCGAGCCAATAAAGGACTCGGTAATGTTCAGCAGCTTCACAAATCAGGGTGGAACATTGCACAGCAAGATGTCAGTTTGCCATGTTTGTGTCTGTATGAATCACGCCTATTGAATAACATTAGCTGGATGGCTGACTATACCAACCAAAGCCATGTGTTATTTGCTCCGCATGGTAAAACAACCATGACACCTGCCATCTTTAAAAAACAATTAGCGGCTGGAGCATATGCAATTACTGTGGCAACCACAGCTCAAGCTGTTGCAGCAGTAACGAGTGGCGCTGAGCGAGTTTTGATGGCTAATCAATTGGTTGGTCGGGCAAACTATCAACAGCTTGATGACTTACTCAGTAGCAATGAAATTGTATTTTATTGCTTGGTCGATAACCTTGATAACGTACGTATGCTTGGTGAATATTTTGCTAATACTCAGCACACTATTCATGTACTGATTGAGCTTGGTGTTGCTGATGGCCGCTGTGGTGTGGTTAACAGTCAGTTATTGGCAGAGTTGATCGCAGAAATAGCAAAATTCGATTCATTAGCTCTAGCGGGTATAGAGGTTTATGAAGGTGTGCTGGGCGATCCCCTTGCCGTGAGTCAATTTCTTGAGTATGCGGTTGCGACCTGCAAACAGCTTATTGCCGATAATGCGTTTGATACTAAGCAAGTGATGATCACCGCTGGTGGGTCGGCATACTACGATTTAGTGTGTGAGGCATTTCATCCTGATAATTTAACCGAGAATATGATAGCCGTGTTGCGACCTGGTTGTTACGTCACTCACGATCAGGGAATTTATGAGCAAGCCCAACAACAAATTTTAGCGCGCAATGAATTGGCATGCTCTTTAGGGAGTGAGCTGACATCTTGCTTAGAAATTTGGGCATATGTGCAGTCAATGCCAGAGGCGGGAAGGGCTATAGTCGGCTTTGGTAAACGGGATGCAGCGTTTGATGCAGGGTTTCCAATCCCAACACTACATGTTGATCAGCAAGGGCAGATAAGCGCTGCAAATAGCAATTGGAAAATAGAAAAAATGATGGACCAGCATGCCATGATGAAAGTACCAAATGATACCACACTTCGGGTTGGTGACATGGTAGCCTTTGCTACCTCTCATCCGTGCTTAACATTCGATAAGTGGCGCTACATCAACGTAATAGATGATAACTACAATGTGGTTGATGTCGTCGAGACTTATTTTTAGGAGAAAGACGTTTGGATATAGTTTCAAGAATAAAAGAGCGCTTGGGTCATCTACGCCAATCAGAACAAGCTGTTGCTCAGTTAATTTTAGCTGATTTGCAATTTGCAGCCTCGGCAAGCATTAGTGATTTGGCTGACAAAGCAAACGTGAGTCATGCATCAATTACACGGCTAGCGAAAGCGCTCGGTTGTAATAATGTCCGTGATATGAAGTTACAGTTAGCGCAATCTTTAGCGGTTGGTGAGCGTTTTATCACTGAAAATAACACTCAGCGTGAAGATATACCGGCAATTTATCAGGCCATTCATGACATTTTGGATGTCAATGCAGGGCTAATTAATCAAACTGATGTTGAGCAAGCAGCTCATTACATTGCAAATAGTCGCCACAGTTTAATTTTTGGTGTGGGTGGAGGAAGCTCAGTGGTTGCGCAAGAGTGCCACAACCGATTATTCAGACTTGATATTTTAAGCAATGCTTACAGTGACCCTGTAATGATGCGAATGACTGCAGCAAGTGTCGATGTGAGTGATGTTGTGGTGGTGTTATCACTAACAGGCTATACCAAAGACTTAATTGATGCAGCGAATATCGCGAAAGATTATGGAGCAAAAGTGATTGCGATTTGCCCAGAGAGTGAACTTGCTAACACTGCCACTATTCATTTACCAATAAAAACAAATGAATCTGACTATATTTTCACACCAAGTACAGCGCGTTATGCCATGTTAGCCGCAGTCGATGTGCTAGCAAGTGAAGTGGCAATTTTAACGCAGAAAAAATCACGCGAAAAACTACGTCGTATTAAACACGAGTTAGATGAATATCGCCAAGGACCTGATCGCGCCCCATTAGGAGATTAATAATGCACAGCAAAGACTCACGGCCTGTGGATACATTGATTCTAGGGGCGAAGGTATTTGATGGCCAAGGTAATGAAGCCTCAGTCACTGATGTAGCGATAAGCGATGATCGCATTATTGCAATTGGTAAGCTCAACGAATTGCCTGCTAAACAAGTTATAGATGCAAAAGGGTTATGCTTAGCGCCTGGTTTTATTGATGTACATACCCATGATGACTTGGAAGTACTGCGCAATCCTAATATGGCAGCGAAGATCAGCCAAGGTGTCACAACGGTCATTACTGGAAATTGTGGGATCAGTGCAGCCCCTGCTGTGGTAAGTGAAGCAGCCCCAGATCCGATGAACTTATTGGGGGCACTCAGTGAATTTAAATTTGCCACCATGGCTGATTATATTCACGCTTTGCAAGCAAGACCTGCAAATGTGAATGTAGCGGCTTTAGTGGGCCATACCACATTGCGTAATAATGTCATGGATGATCTTTTGCGAGGTGCAAATGATGCAGAGATTAAGCATATGTGCAAAGAGCTTGATGCTGCTCTTGCAGCTGGCGCGATTGGCTTGAGTACGGGGCTTGCTTATAAAAATGCGAATCAGGCCCCCAGTGATGAAGTTCAAGCCTTTGGCCCTGTTTTAAAAGCCCATGACGCAATCTATACAACTCATTTGCGCACTGAGTTTGACGCTGTCATTGAGGCGATGGATGAAGCGTTTGCGATGGAGCAAGCTTTTGATATAAAAGTTATTATTTCACATTTGAAATGCGCTGGTAAAAATAACTGGGGACGTGCGCCAGAGCTGATTAATCGGTTTTCAAGACAAGGTTCGCATTCTCGTTGCAGTTGCGATGCTTACCCTTATGCAGCCAGCTCAAGCACTTTGGACTTAAAACAAGTGACCAGCGACTTCGAAATTTTTATAACGTGGTCAGATCCTCACCCCGAAATGGCGGAGCGTTCGCTGCAAGATATTGCAGATACATGGCAGTTGTCGTTACTTGAAAGTGCTAAGAAGCTGCAACCGGCTGGTGCTGTTTATCATGGGCTTGATGAGCAAGATGTGGCAATGATTCTAGCCTTTGAAAAAACCATGATTGGCTCCGATGGTCTGCCGTGTGATCCCCATCCGCATCCTCGTTTGTGGGGATCGTTTCCTCGTGTATTAGGTAAGTACGCACGTGATGAGGGCATTTTCTCACTCGCAACAGCAATACATAAGATGACAGGACTCAGCGCTCGTAATTACGGTTTAACTGACCGTGGTGAGATTAGCGTAGGAAAGTTTGCTGATTTGGTGCTTTTTGACAGCGATGCCATTTGCGATAACGCCACATTTATTGACTCTGAATTACCAGCATCAGGTATTCACAGAGTGTGGACCAATGGTCAACCAACCTTTATTGATGACCAAGTAGTGCCTGCATATTCGGGCAAGTTTTTAACTTCAACTGGAGAGTAATATGATTAAACGTATAGGAACAGAGGGCGGTACAGGCACCGGTGGGCAGCATTTACCTTTTGCACGAGCCATCGAAGCTGGAGGCTGGTTGATGGTGTCTGGGCAAACGCCAATGAAAGACGGTGAAGTGGTTGAAGGTGGCATTATCGAACAGTCTCGTTTAGCGATTCAAAACTGCATCGATATTATGGATGAAGCGGGTTATGGCCTTGAACATGTTGCGCATGTCAAAGTGATTTTAACGGATGCGCGTTACTTTCAATCATTTAATAAGGTGTTCAAAGAGTTTTTTGGTGAGCACCCGCCTGCTCGAATTTGTGCCGTCGCAGACCTTGTTGTTGACTGCAAAGTTGAAGTCGATGTGACGTGTTATAAAGCCCCATAAATTAAAAAAGTTCGACAGCCTAGGCTGTTGAACTCATACATAAAAATAATTATAAGCACCAAAGCCGTGTAATAAGCATAAAGCAATGATAATAATTTGGCTGAGGTGAAGCAGGATGTTGTATGAAGTGGCAATTACTAATGGCCTTTTTAGGCTACCTGATTTTTATGATCTGGTTTGGCTGGTGGGTCAGTCGGAATAGCAAAACCGGTGACGACTTTTTACTAGGCGGACGAAATCTTCCTTTTATTTTAACCTTGGGTACAACCGTTGCGACTATGGTTGGCACGGGCTCCTCAATGGGGGCAGTTGGCTTTGCTTATAACAATGGCTGGGCGGGGATGATTTATGGGCTTGGTGGAGCATGCGGCATATTGCTGCTAGCAAAGCTATTTGCACCTGTCAGAAAGCATGAATTTATGACTATGAGCGAAGAGGTTTCTTTTTATGTAGGGGCTGATCCGCTTGTTAAAAATACTATCGCTATATTCATTTTTGTAGCCAGTATTGGCTGGCTTGGCGCCCATATTCTAGGCGGCGGAATGTATTTGGCTTGGTTAACGGGGTTATCACCACTGAGTGCTAAATTGTTCATTGCTCTTGGTTTTAGTATTTATGTGGTAATAGGTGGCTATGTTGCCGTTGTGTGGACAGACTCTATTCAAGCTCTAGTATTGTTTATTGGGTTTTTCTTGATGGCGGGTGTTGCGCTCTATCAAGCGGATGGTTTGATGATGATCAACGAAGCACAACCTGTACTGAATCAAAGCTTTTTATCACTCGATAAAATAGGTGTTGTACATGGTATTTCGTTGTTTTTTGCAGTCTTGGTTGGCGTACTCGTTGCACCTTCATTTCGCCAACGAATATATTCTGGCAAGCATGTGAGCAGTATTCGTCAGTCATTTTATTTATCTGGCGGTTTATATCTGCTGTTTGCTATTGTGCCTGCCATAATAGGTATGGCTGCATACAAGCTCAACCCAACCCTTGAAAACAGTGCCTTTTCATTTCCTTATATGGCCTTTGAGCTTCTTCCTTTTGGCTTGGCGGCGTTGGTAATAATTGCTGGACTCTCAGCCACTATTTCAAGTGCCAGTTCCGATGCCATTGCGGCGGTAAGCGTATTGATTCGTGATATCTATATGCTGGTATTTAAACGGATGCCACATGCCAGTGAGGTCGTTTTGCTATCACGTATAGGTTTAGTGCTAACAATTGGCACGGCGTTACTTTTGGCGTTACTTACTAACGATGTTATTGGTTACATCACCAATATGATTGCGACATTGATGTCGGGGTTGTGTGTTTGTGTGCTGCTTGGGCATTTTTGGCCCCGATTTAATTGGCAGGGCGCTATGACGGCATTATCAGTGTCATTTATTGTGTCAATGGCGGTAATTTTAACGCCACATTGGCAAGCCTATTGGAGTAATCCCATCATTCCAGCAACCTCTGCATCAATGCTACTTTGTATTATTGTTACCTTACTCACCCCAAAACAACGCTGCAGTAGCGAACAAGCATTAGCAATTTTAAATAAGCAAAGAGAGGCGATGCATCATGATTAATGTGGCCTTTTTTGGCGAAGCAATGCAAGAGCTTAGCGGTGATAACAGCATTCGATTTGGTGGCGATGTTTATAACACTGCGGTGTATTTTAAGCGCTTACAATTAAAAAATATGAAGGTAAATTTTGTAACGGCGCTGGGCAGTGATGAAGTAAGTGACGTTGCACGTTGCCTTTGGCAGGAGCAGGGCTTATCGCTTGATTACTTGCAAATAGCAGCGAATAAAACCCTTGGTAGCTACGGTATAACAACCGATACAAAAGGAGAGCGTTATTTTAGTTACGAACGTGATGACAGCGCTGCCAAGCGGTATTTTTATTTAGATACACAACACAGGTTCGTTAATGCCTTGCGCGAAGGACATATGAGTCATTGTTATTTTTCAGCGATTAGTCTAGCTATTTTAGATACACCTAGCCGACAGTTATTGTTAGATGCACTGCATACCTTTAAAACCGCAGGCGGCAAAGTGATTTTCGATAGTAATTATCGTTCTGTACTTTGGCGATCAGACGATGCTGCTGGTTACTTTAAAAAAGCATTCCAGCTTGCTGATTATTTGTTTGTTACTGATGATGATCATTATGGGGTGTTTGGTGAATGCACAGAGCAGCATTTAGTCGCGTTTTATCAACAATATTCATCTGACCTTGTTGTGATAAAGCAAGGGCTGGCAGATACACTGGTGCTTGAGCATGGAACATTGCAGCGTTTTCCAGTGACGCCTGTAACACAGGTTATAGATACAACATCAGCTGGAGATGCTTTTAGTGCTGGCTTTTTAGCTGCATTTTTACACACTGGATCCATTACATACGCCGTAGATATTGCTCAGCAATTGGCGAGTCAAGTTATCGTTGCTAAAGGGGCGATAGTCGCAACCAGCATTCAATTAGAGCATAGTGAGGGTTAAACCATGTCATTTATTTTACGCGTTGTATTTTGTAGCCTTTGGATACTAAGTGTTGCGCATGCTAAATCATTACCTTTAATGCCGATGCCTGCAAATATCACAGAACTTGAAGGCAAGTTTCAATTAGATCAAAAAAACTTAACTGTCTATTTAGCCGAGAAATACCGAGACCCTAGTGAAGGGTTATTTGAGCACTCTGCGTTTTTTCAGCAGTTTGCCAAGGTCAATTGGGCAGAAGAAAATAAAGCACAGCTGGTTATCGACGTTGATAACTGGTTACCCGCAGTCCCTACTTTAGGAGTGGATGAAAGCTACCAGTTGAGTATTAGTTCGCAAGGTATTTTACTCAAGAGCGCGACTCAGTTTGGTATGCTCCGAGGATTTAGTACTTTGTCGCAGTTAGTGTTTTCAGCAAAGCAGCCTTACTTACTGAGTGCGATCAAAATTGATGATACGCCAGCATACCCGTGGCGAGGACTACTATTTGATAGCGTTAGACACTTTTTACCAATTGCAGATGTAAAGCGTACCCTTAGAGGGCTTGCTTTAGCAAAAATGAATGTATTTCATTGGCACCTCACAGATGATCAAGGCTGGCGTATAGCGCTTAAAAGTTACCCTAAGTTACATCAACACGCTTCGGATGGGCTTTATTACACACAGCAGCAGATTAAAGACGTGGTTAGCTATGCCGCACAGTTAGGTATTCGAGTGGTGCCGGAGTTTGATGTGCCAGGGCACGCGAGCAGTATTGTGCTTGCTTACCCTGAGCTAGGTAGTGGGACAACCCCTGCGTCGATAGAGCGCCATTGGGGGGTATTTAGACCCTTATTAGACCCTAGTAATCCAAAAGTGTATACATTTGTAGAGGACGTGATAAAAGAGCTAACGGAGTTATTTCCCGACGCTTATTTACACATCGGTGGTGACGAAGTGGATGCCCGTGACTGGCAAGAAAATAAAAAAATACAAGCGTTTATGGCTGAGCATGACTTACCAGATAGTCACGCATTACATGCTTATTTTAATCAACGTGTTGCTAAAATCTTAGCTAAATATAATCGCAAAATGATTGGTTGGGATGAAGTACTACATCCAACACTACCTAAGCAAACATTAGTGCAGTCTTGGCGTGGTCATCATTCTCTTGCTGCCATTCAAAAGGCGGGGTTTGATGGTTTATTATCCAGTGGTTTTTACATCGATCAGCCACAATGGACAAATTATCATTATCGTAATCATCCTGAGCCTTTAAAGCGTGATCCATTAACCGCAAGCAACATTTTAAGCAGCGCACAGTTCACTCTAACACGCCTTAAGGGCAGTGCTGTTACCGGCGACATAAGTGTATTTACAACTGCCGATTCAGAGCTTGCCGCTTTAGTTACTATAACAGGCAAAGGGGCGTTTATAACAAAAAATGTGAAACAACGAGCAGCAGGGTTCGAAGTATTAATTGATACATGGATGGGGCCTACGATGCTGGTTGTTGCGACTAACAAAGTGAGTAACTTACCAGCATTTGTTGGCAATACCCCGTATGACTTACAGACTACACCTGATGAGAAACCTAGCATTCAAGTGCTTAATCAAACATTACACGATACACAGCAGGTTAAAAAATCAGGCGAAGTATTGGGCGGTGAGGCAACAATATGGGCGGAGCTAGTCACGACAGATACCATCGATACACGCCTTTGGCCACGCGTTTATGCTATTGCTGAGCGTTTTTGGTCACCCAAGAGTATGACCGATGAGCGAGATATGTATCGCCGTTTAGCGATTATGGATGAATTTGCTATACAACATGGTAGTAAACATAAGGCGCAATTTATTTCTCGTCTTGAAAACGTGTTAGCTGATAATGCCAATCAGGCTAATATCAATACACTACTAACATTTAGTACGTTTATTGAGCCTGCACATTATTATACTTTGCACCATTTAGCCTATTTGAGAAATGAATATCACCATGATGCGCCACTTGATAAGCTTGTTGATGTACTCCCTGTTGAAAGTTTGCAGCTACGTGCGTTTAATTATCAAGTTGAAGACTTTCGACAGCAATGCGCTACAGAGCTAAAAGAAACGTTGCAGTCACAAGTCAGCCGTTGGAGAGAATTTATAACCAACCAGCAAAAGGTTATTGAATCAATCCCTGAGTGGCAACAGGCTTACAAGCAAATAGAGGCATCTTTTAACACGAGTGATGTTCAACCTATTGCGAATAATAATGGCACTATTGCTCATGTTATCGCCTCATTAAATCATTACAAAGAAGCAAGCAAGCATTGCGAAAGTATGAAAAAGAGTCACTTTTGATATTTATTCCCATGCTTTATTGCTAATCTAAGGGCACAGCTTTTAAATGTTAAGGTGTGTATGTTAGATAAAGTATTGCATGATTTTTTAGTTATTTGGGCCACAATTGACCCAATAGGCACGATGGCACTGTTTGCTGCTCTAACGGCTAAATTACCTGCTAAAAAGCGGCGTAAAACAGCCTTTAAAACGGTGGGATATGCTGCTATTGTGCTTATAGGAGCTATTGTTATTGGCCAATTACTATTGAGCGCAATGGGCATTAGCTTGTTATCATTTCAGGTTGCAGGTGGCATCATTTTATTTTTATTTGGCCTGCAAATGATATTTGCTGATGATTCTTCACAGGGCGATATTGAACCGCAACATGATATTTCCGTTTTTCCTTTAGCTATTCCTGCAACGGCTTCACCAGGAGCAATATTGGCAGTTATCTTAATAACGGATAACCATATATACACCATAAAAGAGCAAGTTATAACGGCGCTAAATATGTTAGGGGTGTTGTTAATAACGCTTGTATTGTTATTACTCAGTGGTCGCATTTTAAAGTTAATAGGCACTGGCGGTGCGTCAATCTTAACACGTATTATGGGGTTGATTTTGGCCGCTTTGTCTGTTGAATTTGTTATGGAAGCATTGGGAGTAGCGAAGTGGATTGCAAGTAATTAAGCCCGCATAGCGGGCTTAATTTGCAAGCTGTAATATTATTCAGATACAGTGAATGAAACTTCTAAATCGTCGCCAGAAGTCACTGTTACAGGTTTAACCTGATAAAGAGTGAAAGCCTCGTCTTGCGCTTCTGCATCATCAATATGTGCTGCACATGTGTATGCTAATTGATAATCACCAGGTTGTACGAATGCAAGCTCAAACTCAAATTGATTGTCATCACTATCGAATACGACATCAGCTGTTGCAAGCGGGGCATCAGCAGGGGTCTCATCTTCATTTTCTTCGTAGTTATCCATTGGTACTTCTACGTCGCTGCTGTATAGGTAAACAGCATGACCAAACGAGCCATCTTCAAGAGCAATATCGATGTTATCTGTTTCGCAGTTAGCGATTAATACGTCGCTTACTGTACCTTCAATATCTTCAGATTCAGCAAGGTTTTCTAGACGTACACCACGAGGTTTTAAGAAAATCTCGTCACTATTTTGTGGATCAACCAATGACTTTTTAAGATCAAATTCCATTACAAAATCGTTACCAGCTTGGTTAAGTGTAAAACCATCTAGCTGGATTTCGCCTATACCATCGTTGCCTTTGCGTTTTACAACCAGTGGGGCAATGCTGTCATCTTCATATACAACATGTGAAGTCATCGTTAGGTTGTTGCTGTCACCATTGATTACATCAGCACGGATCCATTGATAGTCGCCAGCAGGGACTTCTTCATCATCAAGTAGTGAGAAAACATCATCGCCAGTGTAATCGAGTAAGTTAACCATCTCTGGTAGTGTGTCATCACTCTCTTCACGAGTCTCAAATGTAAAATCTTCACCGCCTTGGCTTCTCAGTGTGATTGAATCAAAGACAACGTTAACCGCTTTTAAACCTGTTACAGGCGCATCCGATACACCTAGTGTGAACTGAGCTGTTTGAGGTGTTGGATCTGGCGTGTCGTTATCGTCGTTATCTGAGCCACAACCTACAAGTGCAAATAAAATGGCGCTGCTTAATAAAGTTGTTTTGAAGTTCATGATTGATCCCTTTTGTGTTCTAAATGTTGCATTAAGTGTAATGAATTAAACTTAATGCAACTTGAACTTAAGAAAAATAACTTTTCAGCTGAAAAGTGTGACCTAACCTAAGCCTTATAACGGCTAACGTTCTGCTCCAATTGAGTGGCTGTATCAGTAAGCTCGTGCATATAAGAGGTTGCTACATCGGTATCACTGGCCGTCTTATTTGCAATTTCAACAATAGTTGTCATGTTTTGGTTTATCGCTTCAGAGACCGATGTTTGCTCTTCAGCTGCGGTGGCTATCTGTGCATTTTGTGATGTAATCGTGTTAACCGAGTGCAACACTTCATTTAAAGCTTTTTCTACTTCACTTGCTTCAGAAACACTGGTTGCGCTACCACTCTTTATTGCCTGCATTATACTTGTAACCGTTGTTGTACCTTGCTGAACTTGTTCAATCATGCTTTCAATTTCATGGGTACTGTCTTGGGTGCGTTTTGCAAGCGTACGAACTTCATCGGCTACTACTGCAAAGCCACGACCAGCTTCGCCTGCGCGTGCTGATTCAATTGCTGCATTGAGTGCTAGTAGATTTGTTTGCTCAGCAATATTTCTGATCACATCAAGCACACTGCCTATTTGACTTGATTGTTGATTGAGCTGGTCAACCGCATTCGCCCCTTCGTCGACTTGTTTAGCAAGTCCGTTGATCACTTTTATAGCAATAAGAAGCTGATTATTAGCTTGTTTTACCAAGTGATCAGCATGTTCAGCCGCGGTTGATGCTTCTTGAGCGCTACGTGCAACTTCCATTGACGCTGCCGACATTTCGTTGATAGCGGTTGCAACCTGCTCACTTTCTTCATGTTGACGATTAATACCTGTATGCATATTAGCAAGTAGCTCATTGAGCTTGAGTGAGGCGTGATTCATCGATTGTGATGATTGGCGAATATCGATGACCATTTTGCCGACATCATCAGCAAAGCGATTGAATGAACTACCAAGCTGGCCAAGCTCATCAGTTCTTTTTTCCATGAGTCGTCGAGTGAGGTCACCATCACCCTGAGAAATGTCATTCATGGCAAGCACAGTTGTATGTAGCGGACTTGTGATACTGCGAGATACCACAACGGCAATCGCGGCTGTTACAGCAACAGCAAGCACCGAGGCAATAATGGTGTTCACAAATGCATTATCAATCGCGTCATTAACTCTTGTTTCTGTGCTGGCAACTTGTTGCTCAAGGCCGCTTATCCAAAATCCGGTACCTAGCACCCAATTCCATTTTGGGATAAGTGCGGCGTAGCCAAGTTTAGGGCTAACAACACCTTGGGTATTTTTCCATGCATACTCGACGAAGCCACCCCCGTCTTTCGCTGATGAAATGAGCTCTCGAATTAAATAAACCCCATTGGGATCTTTAAAATCGTAGAGGTTTTTACCTTCTAATGATGCATTTACACCATGGGCAACACTGACACCTTGTAGGTCATAAACAAACACATAGCCGGTATCGCCGGCATCATCGAAGCGTAAGTTTCTAAGAATATCTTTAGCCTGAGCTTGTAATTGTTGAGTATTTGTACCGTTATCCTGTGCTACTAAGTGAGAGATAGAGCTCATGGCAATTTTTTGGTAATTACTCACTTCTGCTTTGCGATCACTTTTCATCTGTGAAGCAAAGCTTTCCACTGTTTGAGCACCACTATTCTTTGACTGCACATAGTTATAAATAGTGAGCATAATAGCAATGAGTAAAGGTGGAAGAAGGGCAAGAAGCAGTACCCTTTGCTGAATTGATAGCGCCATTAATTTCTCCTTATAGAATTCTTACTACTAGTGTAGTGGGTTTATAGAATTTTATAAGTCGACTTTATGGCTATATTCACCTGAATTGACTAAATTAAGCGACTTGTTTGTAAAAATACACAGTCGCATCAAACTCCCCTGTTGAACTTTTAGCAAACCCAGGGATTGTGCCTGCTTCTATGTAGCTTAGCTTTCGATAAAGATGTGATGCGGTATCGCCAAGTCGTGTGTCTAGGACAAGCAAAGCTAGACCTAACACCTGTGCATCTGTTTCAAGGCTATTCATAAGTTGTTTTGCAATTCCTTTGCCCTGATAATCACTATGTACCATCAGCTTTTCAACTTCACCTCGATGGCTACCATTCGCCTTTGCACATAAAGAAAGCTGCACAGAGCCGATTACATCTTCACCATCGAAAGCAAGGTATAAACGACGATAGGGAGTGGCTAAATCGGCATCGACTGCTTGCCAGTAGTCATGTGCCGACTGTAATGATAACGGGGCTATAAAGCCGACTGATGCGCCATTGGCGACGCTATCAATCAGCAATGCATTAAGTGATTTAGACACACCTTTAATAGAATGTACTGCTTTAATTTTCATTATTTATTCTTGTTGAAATGGATACACAGAGCCTAAGTTAAGCACGCTGGTTAGCTCATCAAGTGCCTGATAGCTTTCGGTTAAAAGCATTGGATCGGCAAAGTCGTCACTACTTAAAGAGTCACGGTAATGCTTATTCGCCCAACTCACTAGTTGGTTATATTTTTCTTCGCTAAATCGTACAGCCGGATTGACCGCTGCCAGTTCATCCGAATTGAGTGCAACACGTAAACGTAAACAAGCAGGGCCACCGCCATTTTGCATACTTTGGCGTAAGTCAAAAAAGCGCACTTGCTGAACAGGGTTATCTGCCAAAATCATTTCTTGAATGTAATCGTGAACGGCTTGATTGCGCTGACACTCTTTAGGTGCAACCAGCATCATACTGTTATCACTTAAGGTAATTAACTGGCTATTAAATAGGTAGCTGCCTACAGCATCTGAAATGCTCACTTTATTGGTCGGCACTTCAATAATATGTAGCGGCTTATTGCCAAGGTAGGCTTGTTTAATCTGTTTTAGCGTATCAGCTTGATGCAAAAACGCTTGTTCATGGCATAAAAGTACATTGCCATTGGCTACCGCAATCACGTCGTTATGAAACACGCCTTGGTCTATGACATCAGGATTTTGTTGAATAAATAACTGATTTTCAGGCTTTAGTTGATGTAAGCGGGCAATGGCTTGCGATGCTTCAAGAGATTGTCTTGCAGGAAATTTTACGGGTTTTGGTAAGGCGCTATTAAAACTACTTGCACCATAAACAAAGATCTCAAGCCCTGCATCTGCATGGCTGTCGCATAATCGATTATGGTTTGCAGCGCCTTCATCACCAAAAAAGCCTTGCTCAGGTAAGTGTGTGTGGTGGCTAAAGTAACGCTCGTCGTTAAACATGGCTTTTAACAACGCGGATGTTGTTACTGGCTCTAACGAACGATGAAACTTATTATTTAAGTTTGCAGCCGTAAAGTGCACTTTGCCATCAAGGGTATCAACTGAAGGTGAGATAGTGCCAGCATTGGCTGTCCACATTGCCGATGCACTGTAACAAGCTCGCAGTAAAACAGGGTCGGCTTTAAATGCTTTTTCAATAATTTGGCTATCAGTGCCTGTAAAACCTAAGCGTTTTAGCACGTTAATGTCGGGGCGAGCATGAGGTGCAAAAATACCTTGCTCAAGTCCTAATTCGTGCATCGCCTTCATTTTTTCAAGGCCTTGTAGCACCGCCTCTTTTGGGTTTGAATGCGAAGAGGCGTGACTTAGCGAAGCAACATTGCCATACGATAATCCCGCGTAATTATGGGTAGGCCCCACTAAGCCATCAAAGTTTACTTCTACTGCGTGCATACTTAATCCGTCATTATTGTGCGTGTATTTTAACCATACAGAAGTTGTTTAGCTGAAGCTAGCTAACTCCATTTCTACATTACGTAGGTTTTGCTTAAGACGTTTTTGAGTAGCAATTAAATATGCCTTTTGCTTGTTTAGTTTTGTCTGTTGCTGCCTTAATGCTTTGTAAATAGCTCTTTTAGGGATGTCGTATTGTTCTGCTGCTTCGGTGATTGTAAGTTGATGTACAGAAACCTTTTTTAATGCTTCGATAAATGCGGGGTCATTATTTAACATAGCGACGCTCCAAATCAGCAACATTATGCGGATCGTGTGCTTCATGAATATGCCATGTGCTGATATCTAATCGCCAAAGTAGATAAAGAGTGTGAAAAAAGTTAGTCACGTTAGTCTCCTTGTTAGTGCCAGTTCATACTCAATATTGGAAGATCTGTGCCAAACCTTTATTAAATTTAAATGTATTAAAAATCAATCGGTTAATTTTTGGTGATTAGGGCGTCCTTAAAAACAGGCACTAAAATAGTGAAAGGTAAGTGCTGTAATGCACTTTAATGATGCGTGCTTGTATTATTGTTTGAGCAAATATGCGATGTGAAATCGCTGCTACATGCTGGCAACTCGTAGGAATGACTTTAGTCATG